>SCRO01000092.1 GCA_004298505.1 Rhodanobacter sp. | reverse complement strand
CTGGGCGGTCCATATTTCCGCCGCTTTTTGACCCATAGAACCACTATGGGCCTGCAAATCGTCGAAAATCTGTCCTCGCACAGCTGAATTCTCGCCTCGACCGGCAAAGTCCGACAGGCTGCTAGGCCAGCGTATGGTCATCGCCTTGGTTAATATGACGGATTGCCAAATACCTGCAGGAGCCGCCCGAGTGATCATCAAGCCCAAAGTCCGTGGATTCATCTGCATCACCGCCCACCCGGTCGGCTGCGAGCTCAACGTGCTCGACCAGATCAAGATCACCCAGGCCGCGGGCCGCGACCCGGCGAAGGGCCCCAAGCGCGTGTTGGTAATCGGCGCCTCCACCGGCTACGGTCTGGCCTCGCGCATCACCGCCGCGTTCGGCTACGGCGCCGCCACGCTCGGCGTGTTCTTCGAAAAGCCCAGCAGCGACACCAAGACTGGCACCGCCGGTTGGTACAACTCCGCCGCGTTCGACAAGGCGGCCAAGGCGGCCGGTCTGATAGCCAAGTCGATCAACGCCGACGCGTTCGCCCACGCAACCCGCGCCAAGGCCATCGAGATCATCAAGAGCGATTTGGGCGGCCCGATCGACCTGGTTGTCTATTCGCTGGCCTCGCCCGTACGCAAGCTGCCGGACACCGGCGAAGTGGTGCGCTCGGCGCTGAAGACCATCGGCGAGCCGTTCCACAACACCTCGGTCGACACCAACAAGGACACCGTGATCGAAGCCCGGGTCGAGCCGGCCACCGAGCAGGAAATCAAGGACACCGTCACCGTCATGGGCGGCGAGGACTGGGCGCTGTGGATCGACGCGTTGAGCAAGGCCGGTGTGCTGGCCGACCACGCCAAGACGATTGCCTACAGCTACATCGGCACCGAGATCACCTGGCCGATGTACTGGCACGGCACCCTGGGCCAGGCCAAGCAGCATCTGGACAACACCGCGAAAGCGCTGCGCAGTCGCCACCCCGGCCTCGAAGCCTACGTCGGCGTGATGAAGTCCGTCGTCACCCAGGCCAGCGCCGCGATTCCGGTGATCCCGCTGTACGTCTCCATCGCCTTCAAGATCATGAAGGCGAAGGGCATCCACGAAGGCCCGATCGAGCAGGCCAACCGCCTGTTCCACGATCGGTTGTACCGCGCCGACGGTGCGGCGCCGGCGACCGACGACGAAGGACGCCTGCGGCTGGATGACTGGGAACTGCGCGACGAGGTGCAGGACGTGTGCAAGACCGTGTGGCCCACCGTCACCACCGAGAACCTGCGCGAGATCACCGACTACGCCGGGTATAAGCACGAGTTTTTGCAGTTGTTCGGGTTTGATCGGGGGGATGTGGATTACGAGGCGGAGGTTGAGGCGGATCGGCGGTTTGATTGTTTGGAGGGGTGAGATTGCGTGGCAGTCACTGAGGCCCGATGGCTTCGGTGACTGCCTATTTCGGTCGCTAAAGTGCACGTTGGCCCGAGTTTTTCGCTGGCTTAGTTCTACTGTGTTAATAAGATGTGATACAGTCACGCCATCTTCGAGCAACAGGCAAGGAGGTGGGTCATGGGCACGAGTCTGGAAACACGCTTTGAGCGGTATGGCGAGGCGATCGTG
>SCRO01000091.1 GCA_004298505.1 Rhodanobacter sp. | reverse complement strand
GACCAAGTTGGCGAGGATGGCAACCACAAGGTTGATGATCAGCGCGTACAAGCCGATGTAGGCCGGGATCACCATGCCGCCGATGTGCAGTGCGTAGGCAGATTTCTGGAAGCCGGTGAGTGACGCCGCCCAGATACCCCACCCCAGACCGATAGCCCAGCCAAGAAGCAAAGCCTTGGAGTCGAACCAGCGGGTATAGATGCCGGAGACGATGGCGGGCAGGGTTTGCAGAATCAGGATACCGCCCAGCAATTGAAGCTGGATAGCGTAGGCCAGTGGTAGGAACAGGATGAACATCAAGGCGCCGAACTTGACTACCAGCGAGAACGTCTTGGCCATGCTGGTTTCCTGCTGGATCGTGCAATCGGGCTTGATGTAGGCCTTGTAGATGTTCCGGGTGAACAGGTTGGCCGCGGCAATCGACATGATCGCCGCCGGTACCAGTGCGCCGATCGCCACCGCCGCAAAACCCACCCCGACGAACCAGCTCGGGAAGAAGTGCAGCAGCAGGCCGGGCATCGCGAACTGGGCCTTGTATTCGGCGAAGTACGGTGCCAGCTCAGGCAGCTTGTCGATGCCGGAGGCATAGGCCACGTAGCCGAGCATCGCTATCAGACCCAGCAGGAACGAATAGGCCGGCAGGAACACCCAGTTTCGGCGCAGTGTATTTGGCCCCTTCGCGGCCAGTACCGCGGTGGTAGCGTGGGGGTAGAACATCAGAGCCAGTGCCGAGCCGAAGGCCAGCGAAGTATAGAAGGAGATCATGCCAGTGTTGCCATCCTTGACCGGCGGAAGCAGCAGATGATCCTTCGGAATCGCCGCAAATATGTTCCCGAAACCGCCCATCTTGATCGGAATTATGACGATCATCGCAATGATGGTGATGTACACCAGCAAGTCCTTCACCACCGCAATGGATGCCGGAGCACGCAACCCACTAGTGTACGTGAACACCGCAAGTATCGTGAAGGCGATGATCAGCGGCAGCTCGCCTACGAAACCATGGGTCGGGAAACCGAGACCGCCGATGACCACCTGGATGCCGACCAGTTGCAGGGCAATATACGGCATGGTCGCGACGATACCGGTCACGGCAATGGCCAGCGCCAGTGCCGGACTATTGAAGCGCCCCGCGACGAAGTCTGAGGCAGTGACGTAGTTGTGCTTGCGTGCCACTACCCACAACCGCGGCAGGATGGCGAACACCATCGGGTAGACCACCACGGTATAGGGCAATGCGAAAAATCCCACTGCACCGGCGCCGAATACCAGCGCCGGTACAGCGATGAAGGTATAGGCGGTATAGAGATCGCCACCAATCAGAAACCAGGAAATCCAGGCACCAAATCGGCGACCACCAAGGCCCCACTCATGCAGGTGGGTCATGTCGCCCTTGCGCCAGTGGGCGGAAGCAAAGCCGATAATCGTTATGAACACGAACAGGCCGATGAAGACAGTACTCGCTACGACGTTCACGGCATCAGTCTCCACTTCCTTTGGGCACAATCATTTTGTAGACGATGCCGATGAATACACCCGACAGCGGCACCCAGAGCAGCTGCCACCAGTAGAAGAACGGAATGCCAAACAGGGTTGGCTCCAGCCTGTTGAACCAAGGCACGATCAGGACGGCAATGCAGGGAATCGCCAGCAGAATGATCTGCAGCCACCCAAGCTTGCGCAGTGTATGAATGGAATCCACGTTTAAGTCCCCCCTCTCAGTTATGCACGGGCGTTACCCCGGTCTAATAATTGCGATTCTGCCAAGACTCGTGACGAGTTCGGGTTATCAATAGTAAAGCGTTGAAACTATGCGACTATTATCTATCTTGGTAATAAATAATCGTCCAAATAAGTTATTGACCGAAATTCTTATTTCCAAAAGCTGCCTCTCGCAAGAACTGAAATCGCCTCGCGAAACGCATAAAACCTCGAAACCTCGTAAATTGGGATCTAAGCCTAAACTCAAGATTGTTTTGTGAGAGGCTGGAGGCCGGAACCGCCGAAAATTCCATCAGCCCGACTTCAGCCGGGCTACGAACGCATCAAGTCGGCATGGACGCCTCGACGTACTCGGCTCGGCGCTTCCTGGCCTCATCCATGTTGAACGCCTTGGAATCAATCGGCCCGCCCAGCTACTCGGCGAGTTCGTGCCTGGGGGCGTTGCTTGCCGGCCAGGCTGCTGGAAGTGATAGAGCGCGCTGAGGCTGACCTGGTTGCCGTTGGTCAATTTGTGGTCACGCCATCGGTGGTATCAATCTTGTCGTACATCCACTCGAGGCCGAAGTCGTAGGCACCAGCGTTCTACAGCAGATTCACGGCACCCTGGCGGTTCTTCAGCCGACCGGCCGAGCCATGTCCCAGCCAGCGAACCACATCGTTCCGGTCGGATTTGCTGTAGGCGTAGAACGCATTGGCACTCCAGTTGGGCGTAAACTTGTAGCCCGCCTGCAAATAGCCACCTGTTTCATTGGGCGAAAATTGGGATTGCCCGCGGTCAGGAAGTTGACGTTGTCGCCCGGGCCACTCCACGAACCCTCGAAGGCACCCAGGTCAAGCCGCCATTTCGGACCGGATGAACCGTGGTTGAAATCCTGCATCCACACCGCACCGGGGAAGCGCCAACCGATCATGCCGACACCATAGCCGAGCGGAAATGCGACATGGGTGAGCGAGGTCGTGACGTTGTCCAGCGGAAACATCAGATCCCACTGTTGGCCGATCCTCACCGTGCTGCCGGACTCGACATTGTCCCAATCCACGTAGGCCTGGCGCAGGCGCGGAATCGGTTGCTGCTGGCTGTAGGCACCCGTGCCATTGAAGCCGCCAAAAAAATCCATCTCGATCCGGCCGCCACCGCTCCAGTTGTCGGTGAACTTGGAGCCCTTGAAGTCGAGCCAGAAACGCGTGTTGCGCACATCGAAGCCACTGAGCCTGCCTTTCGAATCGGCGACCGGGAACTCGGCATTCTGGCCATTGCCGAAGGTAAAGGATTTGCTCTGGGAGAACGCGGTGGCGCTGACGAAACCGTTAAGCGTCACCGACACGCCTGGCGCCATGCCGAAGGCTGGTTTGGCTTCGACCGGCGGCGGCTCGGCAACCGTCGAGATCTCAGCGTGCTGTTGTACCTGCTCGCCTTCCAGCCGCTTCAGGCTATCGCGCAGCGCCTGTAATTCCTGCTGCTGCTGCTGATCAAGCTGCTGTTGCTGCTTGTCGATCAGTGTGTGCAGGGCTTTTACTTCGCTCTTTTTGTGCGTGGTGGCCGCGAGAATCGGGCTGGCCACGGCCAGACCCATGGAGACGGCCATGGCGATGAACAGTGGATTTCGTCTCATGGTGGCTTCCCCTTGGTGGATTAACTAACGATAGCCAGCTGATTGCCGTAGCGTTGGAATCATCAGGGACTATGGTGATATCTGAAATCATCGTGCGAGCTAGTATTGTCTCCGGCCGGTGACAGATACGAAATTCGTACGATTGCCGACCTCGACTACGTAGTACTGCGCAAAACGCCCGGACTGGACCACCAATGACCGCATCCACACCATGCAACTGAAGTCGAAGATCGCCCTGCTAGCCGTCCTTCCCTTGGTGGTGGTCGCCGGGGCAATTGCCGGGGTCATCGCCCTGCAGGGGCAGCGTCTGGCGACGGATCAGGCCACGATCATCGACGCCAACTTGATGCAGGCCAAGCGGGTCGAGCTCAAGCACTACGTCGGACTTGCCATCAGCGCCATCGGCCCGCTCTACGCCTCAGGGCGCGGCGATGCTGCGACGCAGGACGCGGCCAAGGATATCTTGGCCCGGATGAACTACGGCGACGACGGCTACTACTTCGTCTATGACTTGCAGGGACGCAATCTGGTCCACCCGCGCCAACCCGATATCGTTGGCCACAACCTCTGGGATCTACGCGACCCGAAAGGCCTGCCGGTGATCCAGCGCTTAGTCGCGGACGCGCGCCATGGATCTGGCTTCCAGCGCTACCTGTGGAGCAAGCCGTCGACCGGCCAGATCACACCTAAGCTCGGCTACGTGGTCCTGCTGCCACGCTGGGGCTGGGTGCTCGGCACAGGGGTCTATCTCGACGACGTCTCGCGCATCGAGAACGGCTTGCGGCGCCACGTTGCCGCCAACATCCGTGTCACCATGGGCCAGATTGCTGCAATCAGCCTGATCGCGGTTACCCTTGTCGGCTTGATCGGAATGGCGCTGAACGTCAGTGTCCATCGCCTCGCTGACCGCCACCTGAAGGTCTTGGCCCAGCGCATCGTGAACCTACAGGAGGAGGAGCGTTTGCGCATCGCCCGCGACCTTCATGATGGCATCAACCAGCTGCTGGCCTCGGCCAAGTACCAGTTCGAGCTGGCCCAATACCACGTCAATGCCGGCGACGGCGACCCGATATCGGCCATAGGCCGCGGCCTGTCCGTCGTCTCCGACGCCATCGGCGAGGTGCGCCGAATCTCCCACGATCTACATCCGATGTTGCTCGATCGCCTCGGCTTGGCCGAAGCCCTCGGACAACTCGCACGCGAGTTCTCCGAGCGCACGGGCATCCGCGTCACGGCGTCCCTCCCCGAGGCTATACCCGTGCTTCCCGGGCCGCTCGCCCTGACCCTGTTCCGTATCGCACAGGAGTCGCTGACCAACATCGAACGCCACTCAGGGGCCACTTACGCCACCCTCGGGCTCAAGGTCGTCGCCGCGCGCGCGCGTCTGAGTGTCACTGACGACGGCCATGGCTTTGCCCCCGGGAGCGTCGCGGTCCGCGATGGCATGGGCCTGAACAACATCCACGGGCGCGTCGACTACCTCCGCGGAGTGGTCACCATCGACACTGGTCCCAGCGGCACGACCCTCTCCGTCGTCCTGCCCCTGGATGCCGACACGAGGAGCCCGACATGAGCGGCGAGCCGCGAACCCTGATCCTGGTCGACGACCACCCTCTGGTGCGCGATGGCCTGCGCGTCCACCTCGAGGCTGTGCCCGGTCTGCATGTGGTCGGCGAATGTGGCAGTGGCCGCGAGGCGCTCAACCTGGCCGCGACCCTACGCCCGGACATTGCCCTGGTCGACATCAGCATGCCCGATATCGATGGCCTCGAGCTGGTGTCCCGGCTTCGCCGCCTTGAGCCGGCGCCGGAATGCATCATTCTGAGCATGTTCGACAAGCCCGAGTACGTGCGGCAGTCCGTGCGTGCTGGATCGCGCGGCTACGTGCTCAAGGACTCGCCGGCCGGCGACATTCTGACCGCGATCGAGGCCGTCGCCAGCGGCGGCAACTATTACAGCGCGGCCTTGGTCCAGGGCCTGGCCAGCCTGGCGCAGCCAGCGCCGGGCCTGACCAAGCGTGAACGCGAGATCCTGATCCTGGTCGCCGGCGGCGCCAGCAACAAGCGCATCGCCCAGATCTGCGGCATCAGCTGCCGCACGGTCGAAACGCATCGGCTTAGCACACGGCGCAAGCTCGGAATCGAGTCGACCGCCGGTCTCGTGCGCTATGCCATGGAGCAGAGCTGGATCGTGTGAATCTCCCGTCATTTAAAAAGGTGTCAGGGACAATTCCTGCCATTCTTGACACCTTTTTTCACGACTTCGAGGTGCCCAAATTGTCCCTGACACCATTCTTGACACCATTCTTTGCTTTTCAGGTCGTTTTCTCGCTTCGTTGCCCGAAGCGCCCGCACGACGAAAACCGTTGATAAAACAGTAGACTGGGGGCACTTCCTGACGGCAAATAGGCCGAACAAAAGTGAATAGTAGTACTTGCAACATGGTCAGGTTGGGGCAATAATAGCAAAGGGTCTGACCAGGTTGGTCAGATGAGGAGGTTCGCTATGACTATCGTTATCAAGTCCCTCGCCGAACAGACCAGGACTCGATCCGACACATTCCTATCTGCGATGCACTCTCTTGCCGAAAAGCTTGGGCTGATGGTCAAAGATGCCCCTATGCCGATCTCGAAATTCAAATCGGACTACGGCAGCCTGTTGAGGGGTGCCATGAGTGGCCGCTTACAGCAGATATCGAGAGGTAGTGAGCGGTATGTGGTGCTGACAGAAGATCAAGTGATTGCGATAGTTCGATCGAGCAACAGGCGAAACTCTTTGGCTGACACGCTTGCCTCGATCCAGACCCCGTCCCAACCCCTTGATGCATCGGTGATGGTTGCAGGCTCCAGGCAGGATCCCTATTCATTGACGGATTTGAGTTCTTGAAATGGCAGGAGCAGAACGCTTTCTTCTAGGCCCGAAGTTGCTGATCGGTCTTTTAGGTAAGGAGGATAAGGCGGTCCAATGGGCGGTGTCAGTCCAAGAAGCGGATTGCGTCCTAAGCCGCTTAGCCATTGCCATTGTTCGGTCGGTCATCAATAACGGGGCGACCTCGGAAGCTCATAGGCAGGCTTGGCAACAAGCATTGAATGCGACCGTGTCTCGCATGGAAGCCGGCGGGGCGACCTTGGTGGACGTGAACGAGACCATCTTGGAAAAATTCCATGTCTACCGCTTGCACCAGCCCTTGGATTTCACGACACCTGAGGGGCTCATCCCTGTGGCTCAGGACATTCGCCTGTTGATCACGACCGCGGATGTCATGGATCTCGTCTACACAGAATACGGTGATGTCTATCTCAATCAGCTGCAGAACACGACGACCGTGAGGGTCCAAGCTCTGTGAATGATCCATTTCCGGATCAGTTCAACTTGCCGCCCGGTTTGCCTCCGGGGGTAAAGAAGCGGGTCAAAGTTTTAAGCTTGTCAGGCGGTGGCTATCGGGGCATGTTCACTGCGGCGGTGATCGCCTCACTGGAGGGGACACTCAGCGCAGATCCTAAGAAGCCAATACCATTTGGTCAGCACTTTGACCTCATCGCGGGAACCTCCATCGGAGGCATCCTGGCTACAGCCTTGTCCTGTGGGGTCAAGGGATCCGATCTGCTTGCCATACTGGAAGATCAGGGCGGAAAGATCTTTCCAGCAATGCGCTTGCGCCGCTTCCGCAAGCTCATAGGCAACGCTCCATATAAGCCGGATCACCTACGAGCCGCGATTAAGGTGCTCATCCATGATGCAGACAAGCTTCTGATCGGCCAACATCGACCTGGACTCTTGCTAACCACGGTTAATTGGACAACATCCAAGCTTCACCTGCTTGGCAGCCAATCCACTCCAGAGAAGGACATGCTCGGCCTAACACTGATGGACGCCATGCTGGCGACTTCAGCGGCACCGGCGCACTTCCCGGCGCACGCATTCAAGCACCATCTGTTTGTTGACGGGGGATTGGCCGCCAATGCGCCTGACCTCCAGGCGCTGCAATGCGCTGGGAAGATGTTTCCCGATGCAGAGATCCAAATGTTGAGCATAGGCACAGCGAACCCGTTGCATGGTCGAGATCCGTCTGCAGTCCCCGGTCGCGGTTTCCAGTGGGCCAAGCCAGTCATCGAGTTAGTAATGAATGCCCAAGAGATTCTGGCAGTTCAGGAATGCCAGGCCAAGTTGGGGCCAAGTCGCTATTTCCGGCTGAATGTGCCGCCGAGCGCGGCACAGGCCAAGCACATGGACTTCGATGTGGCCAATAAACTCAGCACCGATCTGCTGCTCACTCTTGCCAACGACTGCCTCAAATCGTTGAGCCCGGCGCAGAAGAATGAACTCATGTCTATCATCCGGTAATCGCGTTAGCGATTGAGCTACGTGCTAGTTGGCTCAAATTTGAAGGTGAAACTCGTTGAGTTTGGGTAGGCTATGATATGACGGTAGCGGCCATTGGATTCACGGATGCTTGGATGCCTTCTGTGGGGGCGAGCAGAATGGTGGTGCATGCCAAACCCCCGGAGGGGCGCAAACAACGCAATCGTCAGGGGGTGCCCTCGCGCACCAAGAAGAGCAAGCAAAACGCGGCACGCGAGCGGGAGCCATGGTTGCTCGTTGCCTCGCCGGCACTGAGCCACTTGAACGCCCGACAGATGGTCGCACTGTATGCACGACGCATGCAGATCGAACTGTCCTTCCGGGATCTCAAATTCCGCCGCTACGGTCATGCCTTTGAGGACAGCTTGACCCGCAAGGGCAAGCGCATCGAGGTGCTGCTGTTGCTCCACACGATGGCAGCCTTCGCCAGTTGGCTGGTCGGCATGGCCTGCGAAACCGCAGGCATCGATCAATGGCTAATGCCGTATCGATCCAGCGACGGCTGTACTCGATCATGCGACTGGGTCGTGAGGCGCTGGTGCGACGATGGTCAAATGCCAGGCTCGAAGAACTCATGAAGCAGATACGAAAGCCATCTCTGGCACTGCTCGATCAGATGGCTGTGGCAGTATGAAAACGTGGGGAAACCTCAACCTCCGTCCCCTTTTCTGCTCTTTTTTGCTTCGTGCAGGGCAATCAAGACTGCGCCAGCCGTATTGTGCGCGGCCTGCATGGACAACTAGACCACGCTGTTGCGGACGGCGTCGATGCGCACCGTCGGCTGGCCGATATAGCGAACCGTGGTCACCGCGCGCGGCCTGTCGATGACGTGGCCGAGGAGGTCGAAGCCGACGCCGGCATTACCGATCTTGCCCGGCGCGAAAGCAGTTGCCGTAGTGCGGCTCACAGACGCGCTCCCAAGTAGCTGCCGATGCGCAGCAGATCGGCGAACACGCCGGCGGCGGTGACTTCGGGACCGGCACCCGGTCCCTGCACCACCAACGGATTGTCGTGATAGCGGCGGGTGGTGAACTGCACGCAGTTGTCGGTCAGGCGCAGGTGCGCGAATGCATGGTCGGCCGGCAACGCGGCCACGCCAACGCGTGCCCTACCCTCGGCGTCCATGTGCGCAACGTGACGCAGCACCTGCCCCTGTTCGCGCGCTTGGTGCAGACGTTCGGCCATGGCGTCGTCGATCACGTGCAGTCCATCCAGTACCTGTTCGCGTGGCACCTCGACCAGCTCGGCCGGCACCAGGCTTGCCACCTCGACGTCGGCGAGGCTCAAGTGCATGCCCGCTTCGCGCGCCATGATCACCAGCTTGCGTGCCACGTCCATGCCCGACAGATCCTCGCGCGGGTCGGGTTCGGTGTAGCCCAGTTCGTGCGCACGACGCACCAAGGTGGAAAACGGCACGCTGCCGTCGTAACTGTTGAACAGCCACGCCAGCGTGCCGGAGAGGACGCCATCGATGGCTACCAGCGTATCGCCGGTGTCGAGCAGTTCGCGCAGGGTCTGGATCACCGGCAGTCCGGCGCCGACGGTGGCCTCGTAGCGGAAACGGCTGCCGCTGTGCGCGCAGGCGGCGCGGATCGCCCGCCAGCGCGCCAGGTCACCGGCGCCCGCGTGCTTGTTGGGCGTGACCACATGAATGCCGGCGGCCAACCACGCCGGATAGCGTGCCGCCACGGCATCGCTGGCTGAACAATCGATGATGACCGCGTGCGGCAGGTGTTCGGCGTGCACGTGCGCAGTCAGTGCGTCCAGGTCGCAGGCGGCCGCTGACTCGTCCAGCTTGAGGGGTATGGCGCCGGCGTGGCCCAGCCACATGTGCCGGCTGTCCGCCAACGCGCGTACGCGCAGGTCCAATTGCACGTCGCGGCACAGGCGTTCGCGCGCTTCGGCGATCTGCTCCAGAAGCACGCGGCCGACGCGTCCTGGACCGATGAGACCCACACTGAGTGTCTGCGGCGACAACCAGAACGCCGCGTGCGCGGCGCGGATGGCGCGTGCCACGTCATGCTCGGCCAAGGCCACTGAGATGTTGCGCTCGGACGCACCCTGGGCGATGGCGCGCACGTTCACACCGGCGCGCGCCAGTGCGCCAAACAGGCGCGCGGCCGTGCCCGGCGAGCCGACCATGCCGTCGCCAACCACGGCCAGCACGCCGACGCCGGCATCGCTGGCGATGGCGTGGATGCTGGCATCGGCCAGTTCCAGCGCGAACGCGTGTTGCAGCGCATCGCGTGCGTGTTGGGCCTCGCCGGCACGCACCACGCAGCAGATCGAATGCTCGGACGAGCCTTGCGAGATCATCACCACCGACACACCGGCGGTGTGTAGCGCGCCGAACGCGCGCTCCGCGGTGCCGGGTACACCGATCATGCCGGCGCCCTCGATGGTGACCAGGGCCAGCCCGGTCACCGCGGTGATGCCCTTGACTGGCGTACCGTCGGACTGCGCGGTGATACGCGTACCCGGCGCCTGCGGCGCCAGCACATTGCGGATACGCAGCGGCGTGCCGGCGGCGATCACCGGCGCCAGCGTCTGCGGGTGAATCACGCGCGCACCGAAGTAGGCCATCTCGCAGGCCTCGTTGTAGCTCAACGTAGGCAGCGAGACGGCATCGGGTACCAGCCGCGGGTCGGCCGAGAGCACGCCATCGGTGTCACCCCACAAGGTCAGTTCGGCAGCCGCGAACAGGCGCGCCATGATCGCTGCCGAGTAATCGCTACCGTTGCGCCCCAGCGTGGTGGCGCGTCCGTGGCGGTCGCTGGCGATGAAGCCGGTGACCACGATCATCGGTGCATGGTGGCCGGTGCGCCACGTGGCGAGGCGTTCGGCGCTGGTGTCCCAGTCGACCATCATGCCGAGCTCGCCGCGCTGCACTACCAGCACGTCGCGTGCGTCCAGCAGGTCGGCCTCGCCGCTTTGCGCCAGCAGGTCGCGCAGCAGGCCGGCGCTCCACAACTCACCCATGCCGTGCACCGGTTCTACTGCCTCGGTGCTGGCCAGGCCGAGTACCGTCAGTGCCTGCAGCCGTGCGGCCAGGTCATCGAATGAAGTACGCAGACGTGCGTGGGTGGGGCTCTCGGCGACTCCGGTCAGCTCGGTTGCCGTGGCCAGGTGACGCTGGCGCAACGCATCCCAGGCTGTCTGCCAGTCACCGCGTGTGGCTGCCGTCACGGCCATGTCGACCAGGACATCCGTGGTGCCGTGCATGGCCGATACCACCGCCACCTTCAGGCCTCCTTCGGCGGTACGGATGATGGAGGCCACGCACCGGAAGCAGGTGGCATCGGCCACGCTGGAACCGCCGAACTTGTGCACGCGGCAAGTGGGTGCGGCTGCAACGTCGGCAGCAGCAGGAAGTGGCGTTGCGAGGGATTTCATCAGGGCCTCCTTGTGGAGCCCCGCACCGGAGGTAACGGACCGGAGCACGGGGTCAGCGGAGCACGGGGTCGAGCACGGGGTCAAGTCTAGCAACGTAGCATTTCCACGCACGTAACGCGCGATTGCCATTCGTGTCCAGGGCAATTGCTTATTCTTGGCACCTTTCCTCACGGCTTCGATGTGCTCAAAAGGTTTCTGCCACCATTCCTGGCTCTTGCATCGACCTATTGTTGTAGTCAGCATGAGTAGGTGCGTATCAGCTACGACTTGGGCAGACACCAGAAGACGCTGGCTGAGCGCGGCCTCGACTTCGAGGATGCCCCAGCAGTCTTCTCTGGCTTCATTTTCGAGGTCGAGGACACCCGCCGGGACTACGGCGAGACGCGCCTGACCTGCTTCGGCCACCTGGCCGGTCGCCTCGTGGTGATTGGCTGTACGCCAAGAGCAGCAGTCCGACACATCTTCGGCATGAGATAAGGCCAATGAAGGCGAACAAGCCCGTATCAGTCCGTAACTTGAAGTCTCAGCTCAAGCGCGTGGACTCGCGCAAGACAAAGGCAAGCGAGTACATGGAGCTTCCGGAACTGACGGGTGCCATGCCCAAGCGCGGTACCGTCAAGCGCGCAGGCCGCCCGGTTGCAACCAATCCGCGCCGTCAAGTCACTATGCCGGTGCTGGCAGAATGGGTCATCGGTAACGACAAGGTAATCTCGTTCTGAACACCCCGAGTTGAACATCGTACCGTCTCAGACGGCAGCAAGAATGACCAGGAGACCCCAATGACCCAGAGCAGCAAGCCCGGCTTGTCCACGCGCACCATTCACGGCCACAGTTTCAAGGACGCGCATGGCAGTCCGCACCTTCCAGTGTACGATACTACCACCTTTGCGTTTCCATCGACGGCGGCTCTGCTCGATGTCGTCGATGGCCGCAAAGCGGGAAGTCTGTATACGCGCTACGGCCTGAACCCGTCGATCTTTGCCATCGAAGAAACGCTCGCCGGTCTTGAGGGTGCGGAGATGGCCTGGACTTTTTGCTCCGGGATGGCCGCCGAGGCGGCCTTGTTTTTGACGCATGGGCGTGAGGGCGTTGTCTGTATCGGTGATGCTTACGGCGGAACCCTGGAGCTGCTGGGCAGCCAGTTGCCGTTGCTGGGGATCAAAACCGATTTGATACTTGGCCGCGAACTGGATCAATTGGACACCTTGCTGGCCGCCGGCGCGAAGCTGGTATTTTTCGAGACGCCCACCAATCCCACCCTCGAATTGTTCGACATCCGGGCGATTGCCGCGAAGGCGCATGCCCGCGGTGCGCGAGTCGCGGTCGACAACACGTTCGCCTCGCCGGTCAATCAGCGCCCGCTGGAACTGGGTGCGGATTTTGTCGTGCACAGCGCCACCAAATATCTCGGCGGACACAGCGACCTCACCGCGGGCGTCTTGATGGGGTCGAAGGACTTGCTGATGCCGGTATGGAACTGGCGCAAGAATCTCGGCTCGATGATCGCCCCGACCACCGCGTCATTGCTCGCCCGCAGCCTACGTACCCTAGTCGTGCGCGTGCGTCGGCAAAACGAGTCGGCCCAGCGCATCGCCGAAGCCATGGAGCGCCACCCCAAGGTCCGCCGGGTCTACTTTCCCGGCCTGCCCGAGTTCGCTGGGCATGCGCTGGCCAAGGACCAAATGCACGGATTCGGGGGCATGCTGACGATCGAGGTAGCCGGCAACGGCGAAGATGCCACGCGCGTCGCCGACCGGTTGAAGCTGTTCGCCCTGGCACCGAGCCTTGGGGGCGCGGAAAGCCTGGTAACCCAGCCGTGCACCACCACCCACCATGGATTGACGCCGGAAGAGCGTACCCGTCGCGGTATCTCGGACGCCATGCTGCGGTTGTCGGTCGGGCTGGAGGATGCAGACGATTTGATCGCGGATCTGGAACAGGCGCTGGCTTAGGCCACTCGGTCGATGGCGAGGGCGTGGTCCGATTTGCGGCAGGCATCCATCGCGATCAACGCGCCTGCCCGGTTGCCGGTGCTGCAATGGATCAGCACCGGGCGCCGCCGCTGGTCGGTGAGCACCGCATCGATTGACTCCACCGCGGCTGCGTTCAAGCCGTCCGCACCGGCGACCGGGATGTTTACGTAGTCAAGCCCGAGTTTGCGCACTACGCTGCCTTCGTCGAACCCGGTGAACTCACCGGTCGGACGCAAGTTGACTACGGTGCGATAGCCTGCATTACGCGCCGCTTCCAGGCACGCGCGACTGGGCTGTCCGCCAGTGAGCAGGCCCGGCTCGGGCTGGCAGGCGTTGTCCAACAAGGTAGATGGGTCAATCATGATTGTCAGCTCCACACAGATTCAAGTTAGCCCTGGAGCCTTTCCAGGCTGTGCCGGCAAAGCTGTGTCGCCACGTGCGACTACCACTCGCCATGCTGCGCCGTAGAGTAAAAACTGTGCGTGAAGGTCAGAAACGCGTGAATTTCCGGCGCGGACCCGGGTCGCGCAAGGGGCGGCGCGCGCCGTTATGCGGCCTGCCGGTTCATCACCACGTTATTGAGCGCCAGCTTGACCGTGTTGGCGAGGGTGTCGCCCACCGGGCACACCTTCTGCAGATGGTCGATGAACCGGTTGATCCGTTCCTGCGGTGAAGGGCTCTGGATATGGAAGTTGTAGCGGATGTCCGAATAACCCGGCCGCACACCGGACTTGCCGAAAAAGCCGTCCAGATCGATGTCGCCGACCACTTCCACCTGGAAGTCATCCAGTTGCACCTTGAACTGCTCGGCGTAGACGCGCGCCACGATCGACTGGCAGGCCGCCAGCGACCCCAGCAAAAGCTCCACGGGATTCATGCCTTTATCCGTGCCGCCCAGCCCCTCGGGCTCGTCGATGGTGATCGAAAACTGGCGCGCCTGAACGGCTACTTTCACGCCGTCTTGCAAGCGGGCGTGGGCGTGGAACTGCTGCGTCGCCATGGCGATGTTCTCCGGGACAAGTCGTGAGGGAGGGTACGTGCGTCGCCATGATAAGGCCCGCTTTTGATAATCCCAAAGGCTTGTTTGGAAGTCACTGATGCGTTTGCGTTATATGAAGAATGGTGTCCGGGACAATTCCGTACGGCCAGCGATCGTTCGAATCGTCACTGACACCTTCCCCGTTGTTTGGTGGCAAGGTCAAAATAACGGAATAACGAGATAACGAAAAGTGTTTTGCCTTGTCGGGAGGGCGCGGAGTATTTTCGAACCGTTAAACGAAGGATGTCTTGCGGATGAATCTCTACCTGTTGTCCGCGCTTGGCGGCGTGATGATTGGTCTCTCGACGGTCTGGCTGATGGCGGCGCTGGGGCGCATAGCTGGTATCAGCGGCATCACCGGCAATTTGCTGATTGGACAACACCGCGACCGCGCATGGCGGATTGCTTTCGTCGCAGGTCTGGTGGTGGCGCCTATGTTGTTGCTGCTGATACGCGGCGACAGTGGTATTCGGGTGCCGGTGGCTCCCTGGCCATGGATGCTTGTCGCAGGCTTGCTGGTGGGTGTGGGCACGCGGCTGAGCAACGGCTGCACCAGCGGGCACGGCGTGTGTGGCCTTGCTCGGCTCTCACCGCGCTCGCTACTGGCCACTGGCACGTTCATGGTCTCGGCTTTTGCCACGACCTATGTGTTGCGCCATGTGGCTGGGGGTGTGTCGTGGTGAAAATCCTGGCGGCGTTACTGGCGGGTCTGGTGTTCGGCGCGGGTCTCAGTTTGGGTGGCATGACTGATCCCGCCGTGGTGCTCGGTTTCCTGGATGTCTTCGGTCAATGGAATGCGCAGTTGGTGTTCGTCATGGGCGGCGCGGTGCTTACCACCGCGATCGGTTATCGGTGGGTGCTGCGGCGGTCGAAACCGCTGTTTGACGCCAGCTTCGAGCTGCCGACGGTCCGTGCCCTCGATATGCGATTGGTCGGCGGCGCCGCATTGTTCGGTATCGGCTGGGGCATTGCCGGTTACTGCCCTGGCCCGGTGCTGGCCTCGCTCAGTGGCGGCGACGCTTCGCTGTGGCTGCTGCTGGTGGCCATGCTGGCGGGCTGGTGGCTCCCTGCAGCCTTTGCTGTCGAGCTGGATAACAGAGTCAGGACCCCTTTACCGCTGTCGTAATGGGCGCTGACGCGGTTCGTGGCGCACCAGCAGCGGACTGAAGACAGGGGTGCAAGTGCACTGTAATTGAGCAAAACGTGCAGAAGGTCGGCCTTGACCCCGGTGTTTCAGGTGTTCAGTCCGGGTTGGCCCAGATGACATTAATCTCGGGCCAGTTTTGGCGAATGTCCCGACTGTGCGTTACCCTGTCCGCCCTTGCATTCGGGCTTGTAAAGTAGCAGGGACACCTATCGTACGGTCACCTTGTCTCACGTGCTCACGTTGCCGGCGCAAGCCTTGCTAGCGACTGCGCAGCATGTGCTTTCGTTGCCTGCCGACCTATGCTCTCCAGTATTCGCACCTCGACGCCGCTGCTGCTGAGCACCGCATTCCTGTTGATGGGGGTCGGTTTGCTGCACACGCATATCGCGTTGCAGGGACAGGCACTCGGCTTTTCCGTGGCCATGATCGGGGTGCTGACCTCGGCCTATTACGCCGGGTTTCTGGTCGGCACCTACGCGATCCCGCGGTTGACCCATCGCATCGGCCACATCCGTACGTTTGCGTTCTGTACGGCGCTGCTGGCCGTCGTGGTCCTGGTACAGGCGCTTGATCCGGCCTACCGCGTGTGGATCGTTCTGCGTGTTCTTCAAGGACTGCTGCTGGTCGGGTTGTACGCCGTTATCGAAAGCTGGCTGAACGCTGCGGCCAACCCGGCACACCGCAGCTCGGTATTTGCGGTCTACATGATGGTGAACCTCGGAGCCAGTGCCGTCGCGCAGCAGTTCTTGCGTATTCGCGGCGAGGGTTTCGTGCTGTTCTGTGTCGTCGCGATCCTGTTTTGCGCCGCCAGCCTGCCGGTGGTCGCGACGCGTCAGCCGCAACCACACCTTCGCTCGGTGCCTCAGGTGCAGATCAGACGCCTGTTTCGCCTGGCGCCTACCGCACTGGTCAGTGCGTTCACCTCCGGACTGGTGCTGGGCGCGTTCTGGGGACTGCTGCCGCTATATGCAGCGGCCCGTGGCCTCGGCGTCGAGGGAATCGGCACCTACATGAGCGTCGCCATTGCAGGTGGCGTGGTGTTGCAATGGCCATTGGGCCGCTTTTCCGACCGCATCGATCGCCGTCTTGCGCTGTCGCTGATCAGCGTCATCGCAGCGCTGGTGGCGCTGGCGAATCTGTTGCTGCCGGCGGCCGGCGGGGCCGCGGCGATGGTGGCGATCTTCCTGTTCGGCGGCATGAGCTTTACGTTGTATCCGATTGCCGTGGCGCACCTGGTCGATTACGTGCACAGCGACGAGCTTTTGTCGGCATCCAGCACGGTGCTGCTGGTCAACGGTGTCGGCTCGGCGGTCGGACCGCTGGCGGCTGGGGCCCTCATGAACATGGTGAGCCCGCAACTGCTGTTTGTCTGGTTCGCGGTCCTCGACGGAATGCTTGCCACTTATGCGTTTTATCGCTTCATTCACCGCAAACGCGAAGTCACGCCGGACGACAATTTCGTACCGTTGGTGAACACGACCCCGGGCTCGCTGGATCTGCACTCCACCCGTGGATGCTGATCGGAGCGACCGATATCAGCGCCTGATGGCGCAGTGCAGGTCCCAGAAGGTGGCTTCGCTGGGGAGCTGGATCCGGCGCCAGGCTGGCGGCTCGATGAGGGATAGTTGTAGCTGGATGAAATCTGGCTGACTCAGCGAGCGGCGCAGAGCTGGACCAGTTTGGTAATCGTGTTGATGTTGCGTGCGCTGCCAGCCTTGACTGCCGGGATGACCAGGCGCGAGTCGGCCATACCGTCGTCGTAGCAGACAGACGTAGATCGCGCGCCGTCCGCAGGCGAGTCGCTCCAGCTTCCGCTGCCTGACCTCGTCCAGCGCGCTGGCCGGTGGCGCCGACGTTGACCGCGCGCTGGCATAGGTCGCGCCGATGGCGCCGTCAGGATCGGACGCAGCATGCTGGTAGGGGGCGAGTAGTATCTGCACCGGTTGCTTTCGGCGTCATCAGCTTTTGTCGGCGGCAAGGGCCTATGCTGCCAGACAATCATCCGCAAGGACTTCTGCCATGACTGACATTTCCGGCGAGACCAGCAACGGCTTTGCCTACGAGGGGGAGTACCAGTTGCCGAATGCGGGTCGCGTCCACTGGTCGGTGACATTCCGCCATGATGGCGATTTCGCTGGTATGCGACATGGCTGTGTGCATGGCATGCAGGACACAGACACCGCTGGACTGGAAGATGCGGTGAAGCGCGACATCGAGTCGGCGTGGACGCTGTCGCGTTGATGCCCAGGTTGGCAACCTGACTCTGCCGCCTGGCACTTCATTGTAGCCTACCGTCAAGTCGCTACACGGTTTGCTGGTGGCTGAGCTCAAGCGTTAATCGGCAGCCCCGTCAGTGTTCGATTCGTGCGCCTCACCCGGTTTCACGCTGGCTTGTCGCCGCTCGCCGCAGCAGCATTTCGTTCAGCGTCACGGCGAACCCTCGGCGTTCAGAGTTGCCCTGATTGATACACGCGCAGTAGTTACGTGCTCAGTGCCCACGCGTGCGGGTGTAAATTGGCGCATTTGAGGATGCTTGCTCATGCGTACCTTTGACGACGCGCAAGGTGGTCACTGGCAGGTCGCGTTGATGGAAGGTTCCTATGGCAGCGTGGAGTTGATTTTCGGGCGGATCGGAGGCGACCAGGTGCTGCACAGGGCGCTGGACGCGGAGGTGGCCAATCTCGGCGCAGCGACAGAGCTGATCACGCAGCTTGACGATGCCGACTTGTGCGCTTACCTCGCCGAAGCCACTCCGTGGAAATAGCGGCTGCGGGCCTTGGAAGGACAGTATATCCAGAGACTCTTTGCCTGCGACCGCTCAAGCCAGCGAGGCATGCTTCATGCCGCCATGCGGTGCTCGTAATACGGCCGCTCGCGATCGTCCAGGATCGCGTACGGCGCGCGCAGGTTTGCCGGGTCGGGGTTCAGCCGTCGACGTTGCCGGGTTTGATCGGCACGATGCAGCGGTCGTGACCGGCTGCCCGGACTTCGGGCGGCGGCGCGTCGGTGATTGCGCATCGCCTTGGGAATCTTCACCCACTGGCCGTCCTTGCGCTTGCGCCAGAACAGTTCGGTGAAGCGCTAGAGGCTGATGACGGCGCCCCATTCGCGCTGGAACTTGATAGTCCGTCTGGATCTGCGCCGAGTAGCACATCGCTCATTCAACCCGTTTGATGTCAACCATCCGCGTTGATCAGTCGCCGACTGGCGGCAGCGCTGGGACGCGCGGCCACCCGCTCGAACCACGGGCCGATATGCGCCAGCGTGTGGTCGAACGGCTGCTTGACCGATTGCGCGAAATCCAACCACACGTACAGCCAGATGTCGGCGGCGGTGAAGCGCTCTCCGCAAAGCCAGGGACCGGTACCGAACATCGTATCCAGCCAGGCCAGCCGATCCTGCGCCACGCGTTTCAGATCGTCCGCCGCACCGGGCACCACCGGAATTCGCGACTCGAATCGCGGCAGGCCTTCGGCGTAGTGGTACGCATTGTGGATGAATTCGGTGATGTTGAGTTCAACCCTGCGCCACCATTGCCGGGTCTGCGCACGTTCGGCGGGGTTGCTGCCGACCAGTGCCGGCGACGGATGCAGTTCCTCCAGGTACTCGGCAATGGCGACGGCCTCGCCCAGCGTCGTGCCATCGTCGCAGCGCAACGCCGGCGTCTGTCCGGCCGGGTTGATCGCGAGAAAGGCCGGCTGCCGGTTTTCGCCGGCAAACACCTCCACGGTCGCAGCCGGCAGCAGCAGATGTTTCTCCAGCAAAAACATGCGCAGACAGCGCGGTGCGGGGCTTTTGGCGTCGTAAACAAGCATGGAGTGATTCACGTGGGATCGTTGCGTGTCACAGATTACGCGTCCCGGGGCGATCGCGCGACCTCTTGACGGTCTGCAGGAAGTCGCCAGCGGAAAGTCGCCAAGAGATGACGGCCGGTTCATGCTGATCCGGCCCGGAGTAACGATGGCCATGATCTACCTGTACGTACTCGCCGCCATCGGTGTCCTCGCGCTGTGCAGCGTGCTCTACAACTGGCTGGTGCCGAATCAGTCCGAGATTGCGCCGCGCTGCCTCTCCAAGGAGGCATCCGTGGACGCCGAGGAATCCTGGTGCCAGCCGCCACAGCGCGGCCACGCAGTAGTGCTCGGGTTCCAGTGGCACGTTTTACGGGAACGCCACGGGAGCGCTTGTGCGCGGCGCCCAAGCCGCTTGCTCGCTCGTTGGCCGCGGAAAGTTCACTCTACCGCTGAGGTTTGAAAAGCCCTGAATCAAGCCGCTAGATGTAGCTGCGGATGCAGTCCTGCACGCGCAGCCAAGCGGATCAGCAGGGCAACGCTGAAACTGCTGATCTTGCCGCTCACCTCGTCACAAGGTTCAGCCGGGCCTGCGCCAGACGGATGTCATGCAGCCGAGTCTTCTGTGTTTTCTTCTGAAAGCCGTGCAGCACATGCACAACGTCGGCAACCTGCATGGCGTAGATCACGGGCGTAGATCACGCGGAACGCACCCGATTCATCCCGGATCCGGATTTCGCACACGCCGGGCCCGATAGTTGGCATGGGCTTCCAGTCGCCCGGCGCCAAGCCTTGCTGTAACTTGCCAAGCTGATAACACGCCTCGCGCCGTGCCGCCACGGGAAAGTTTCGCACATCATCCTTAGCTGTTCCCGAGCCACACAATCTGTTTCATGTCCGGAAATGCTTGATTTCGCCTATTTATGCAAATTCCCTGCATACCCCGGGCTTTATTTACACAAGCCCCAGGGACTGGCGGTCGCGGCACGGCGTGGCCTCAAGGTCACGCCGCTGGTACCCGGGCCGCACATCGACCGCAACTGGTGTCGCGCGCCAGCAAGACGTACTACCGGCAACTGCTGCAAGCGGGCGTGGCCATCCGTGAATACCAGCCGAGCCGTTCGCTCACGCCATCGCTACCCGTGGAGCCGGATCCTTCCCCGCATCAACCAGGCCTCGATTGGTCATGTCCAGCACAACAGGCGAACACGAAGGTCACCGCGCCGCTCCCTGGTTGCGGTGGATTGCCCGCGTCGGCGTCGTGGCTGAAGGCATGATCTACCTGTTGATCGGCGGCCTGGCGCTGGCCGCCGCGTTTGACCCCGCGCAGCATCCCAGTGGATCCAACGACGCCATGTCAAAACTTGCCCACGTCCCGCTGGGGCGCGTGATGCTGGCACTGCTGGCGTTGGGCCTGCTCGCCTATGTGTTGTGGCAGCTGGTACTGAGCGTATTGGATCCGCAATGCACGGAGGATCGGTGGAGCATTCAACGGATCGCCCTGCGTATCCACCATCTGTGGAGCGCCGCACTGCACTGCGTGCTGGTGGGCATCGCCGGCTGGCAGTTGCTGGGTTTCGGTCACGGTGGTAACAATGGGCAAGCACAGAAACACCTGACGGCGATGGCACTGCAACTGCCGGGCGGCCGCTGGCTGGTGGGCAGTGTCGGCGCCGGGATTGTCATGTTCGCGCTGGTGCAGTGGATCCTGGCTTTTCGCCCCCAGAAGAACACGCGAATGGACCTTTCCGACACGCCGTTGCGCGTTCCGATCCTGGGGCTGCTGGTGCTTGGCTATGCAGCCCGTGGCGCGCTGTTCGGGCTCATCGGCGCGTTCCTGCTTCACGCCGCTTGGCGGCATGCGCCGAACCAGTCAGCGGGTATCTCCGGGGCGTTGCAGTCGCTGCGCGATCAAGCCTATGGCCCGTGGTTGCTGGGCGTCGTAGCCACGGGGCTGATCGCCTTCGGACTGGCGCAAATCGCTAAGGCGCGCTATCGGCGCATGCGCATCGACTGATCGTCCACCGTGGTACGGGTTGCCATGAAGTCGCTGACCATTACCCTGTGGGCATGAACAATGCATCGAATGTCTCGGCGTGGCGCTTTTTATGCGTGCTGGCTGTGGGTGCTGGCCTACTGGTGCTGGGGGGCTGTGCCACCGCGCCGCCGCGCAGAACCCAGAACATCTGCCAGGTTTTCGACCAGTACCCGAGCTGGTACCACGATGCCCGTGCAGCGCAGAAACGCTGGGGCACGCCGGTGAACGTGCTGATGGCGTTCGTGCAACACGAGTCCGGGTTCAAGCACAAGGCGCGTCCCAAACGGCCGCGGTTCCTGTTCATCCCGCTGCCGCGCCGGTCCAGTGCGTATGGCTACGCGCAGGCACAGGATCCGGTGTGGAAGGAATATCGGAAAGCGACCGGCGGCTGGTTCAAGAGTCGCAAGGATATGGATGATTCGCTCGATTTTCTCGGCTGGTACACGGACCGCATCCATCGCGAGCTGGGTATTTCAAAATGGGATCCCAGACATCTCTACATTGCCTACCACGAGGGCATCGGCGGTTATCGCCGCGGCCACTGGCGCCACGACCGCCACCTGCTGCAGGTCGCGGCCGCCGTGGATCATCGGGCGCGCGAATACGGGGCGCAGCTCAGGCGCTGCAGGTAACGCGAACACCAAGCATCGGTGGGAAATCCCGACATCCGATCAAGGCCATCGCGGCACTGCCGACCGGGTAGAAAGCGCGTGGTGACGCGGATTGGCGAGGGTACGGTCCGGCCATCTCACTATGTTGCTATATTTTTACCTGAAAAGGTGAAAATATAGCAACCATGAGCCTGCACCTGACCAGCCGCCAGTCCAACATTCTCGAGTTCATCCGTGCGCGGGTAGCGCAGGCGGGGCGCGCGCCCACGCTGGAGGAGATCGGCCAGGCGATGGGACTGCCCAACGTCAGCGCGGTGCTCAAGCACGTGCGTTCGCTGGAGGCCAAGGGGCGGCTGGCGATCGAGCCGAACCGTTCGCGCGGGATCCGCCTGCTGGACTCAGCCGATGCGCTGGATGTGGACACCATGGAGTTGCCGCTGGTGGGCCGGATCGCCGCCGGCGAGCCGCTGTTCTCCGAAGCGCGGATCGAGCGCACGTTGCGGGTATCGCGCTGGCTGTTCCGCCTGCGCCCGGATTACCTGGTGCGAGTGGTCGGCGACTCGATGCGCGACGAGGGCATCCTCGACCAGGATCTGGTTGGCGTACATGCCACGCCGGTGGCGCGGCATGGCCAGGTGGTGGCGGCGCGGGTCGAGGGCGACCGCTTCACGATCAAGCGGCTGTACTGGCAGGGCCAGGTGATCCGGCTGCTGCCGAACAGTCCCGGCTACCAGCCGATCGACCCCGATCCCAGCGAGGATTTCGCCATCGAAGGCCTGTTTGCGGGCCTGTTGAGGGGCAGCTGATGAGTGCGGTGGTGCCCTTGTCGTCGCGGCTGGACGCGCGCCAGGTCTGGCGTGGCCGCGCCGCGTCGGTGCCCACTGGCGAGCAGCCGACCGGTTGGGCGGCGCTGGATGCGGTGCTGCCCAGTGGCGGCTGGCCGGCCGCCGCGTTGTCGGAAATCCTGTTGCCGCTGGACGGCGTGGGCGAGCTGCAATTGGTGCTGCCCGCGCTGGCCCGGCTCAGCCATGGTGCGCGGCCGCTGGTGCTGGTGACGCCGCCGTACGCGCCGTGCGTGGCTGGCTGGCGCCAGCATGGCGTGGACATGCGCCGGGTCGAGATCGTCACCGCGGCGGAACGCGATGTGCTGTGGGCGATGGAGCAATGCCTGCGTTCGGGTAGTTGCGCGGCGGTGCTGGCGTGGCCGCGGCAGGCCGACGACCGTGCGCTGCGCCGACTGCAGGTGGCCGCTGACAGCGGTCGCGCGCTGGCGTTCGCGTTCCGCGACCGGCGCCATCTGGGCAATGCCTCGCCGGCGGCGCTGCGGCTGGAGCTGGAAGCTGTGCCGCGCGCGCGGGTGTGGGTACGCAAATGCCGGGGTGGCGTGGTGCCGGCGCAGCCGGTATCGCTGCCGTATGCCGCGTTGCATTGATGGCCGGCGGACATGCTCTGGGCCTGTGTATTGCTGCCGCAACTGGCGCTGGACGGAGTCCTCCGCCGCCGGCCCACGGCCGGCCCGCTGGTGCTGGTGGCCGGCGCGGCCAACGCGCGCAGCATCGTGGCGGCGAACGCCACCGCGCGTGAGGCCGGCCTGCACATCGGCCAGCGGCTGAGCGCCGCGCAAGCCTTGCTGGCGCGCTTCGATGCCTTGCCGTACGAGCCCGAATCGGTGCTGCGCTGGCAGCAGTTCCTTGCCGCGGTGGCTTATCGCTACAGCTCCGAGGTTTGCCTGCTGCCGCATGCCATCGTGCTGGAAGTCAGTCGCAGCATGGGCTTGTTCGGCCCCTGGCCGCGACTGGAAAGCCTGCTGCGCGAGGAGTTTGGCGCGCTGGGTTTTCGCCATCGGATCAGCGCCGCGCCCACCGCGCATGCCGCCTATGTGCTGGCTGGTGTGGCCGATGGCCAGGCGGTGCTGGCGCCCGAAACGTTGCGGCATGCCTTGCAGCGCGTGCCGCTGCAGCAGAGCCGGTTGCCCGCGGACGCCAGCGAGGCGCTTCCCGGCATGGGCATCCGCACGCTCGGCCAGTTGCTGCAGCTGCCGCGCGACGGCTTGCGCCGGCGCTTCGGCGCGCCGCTGCTGCTGGCGCTGGATCGCCTGACCGGCGAGGCACCGGCCGGACTGGACAGCTTTCGTCCGCCGGACCGTTTCGACCTGCGCATCGAGTTGCTGCAGGAGGTGGAAAATCTCCCCGCGCTGATCTTCCCGGTGCGCCGCATGACGGCGGATCTGGCCGCGTGGCTGACCGGTCGCGATGGCGGCGTGCAGCGTTTCACGCTGCGACTGGAACATCGCCAGGGAAACACTGATGTGCCGGTCGGTTTGCTGGCGCCGGAACGCGATGCCGGCATGCTGTTCGAGGTGGCGCGTGGACGGCTGGAACAGGTGCAACTGCCCGAACCGGTACTGGCTTTGCGCCTGATCGCGCGCGACCTGCCTGCCTTCGTGCCGGCCGGACGCGACCTGTTCGACGAGCGACCCGCCAACGCGCTGCCGATCGAGCAGCTGCGCGAACGCCTGCGTGCGCGACTGGGCGATCGCGCGGTGTATCAGCTGGGCAGCACCAGCGATCCACGTCCCGAGCGGGCCCAGGCCATCACCAGCCGCGACGATGGCGCGTGCGAGCCGCATCCGCGGCCGACCTGGCTGCTGCAGCGGCCGATTCCGCTGCGCGGCCTGGCGCCACGCATCCTGGCCGGTCCGGAACGGCTGGAAACCGGCTGGTGGGATGGCGGCGAAGTGTGTCGCGATTACTACCTGGTGGAAACTGCGCAGGGTCAGCGCGCGTGGGCGTTCTGCGCGCCGGGCGAGCGGGACGGCTGGATGCTGCATGGGTGGTTCGCATGAACGCGTATGCCGAGCTGCACTGCCTGTCGGCGTTCTCGTTCGGACGCGGTGCGTCCAGTGCGCGCGAGTTGTTCGAGCGGGCGAAGTCTTGTGGCTACAGCGCGTTGGCGATCACCGACGAATGTTCGCTGGCCGGCATCGTGCGCGCGCTGGAGGCTTCGCGCGCCACCGGTGTGAAGCTGATCGTGGGCGCCGAGTTCCAGCTCGACGACGGGCCCAAGCTGGTGCTGTTGTGTGAGGCGAAGGCTGGCTATACCGCGCTATGCGAGCTGATCACCCGTGGCCGCCGCGCTTCGGCCAAGGGCACCTATCGCTTGAGCCGTGCCGATCTTGCGCAAGGCGCGCCAGGCACGCTGGCATTGTGGCTGCCCGGGCGGGTGCCCGATCTCGCGCACGGCCGCTGGCTGCGTACCACCTTCGGCGAGCGGGCATGGCTGGCGATGGAACTGCACCATGGACCGGACGATGCGCAGCGGCAGCGTGAGCTGGAGATGCTGGCGCAACAATTGGATTTGCATCTGGTCGCCGCCGGCGACGTGCACATGCATGTGCGTCGGCGGCTGGCCCTGCAGAACACGCTGACCGCGATCTGCCATCGCATGCCACTGGCCGACGCGGGCGCGCTGATCTTTCGCAACGGCGAGCGTCATCTGCGCCGGCGCGAGGTGTTGGCGACGATCTATCCCGCAGCACTGTTGCGCGAAAGCGTGGCGATCGCCGCGCGTTGTCGGTTCAGCCTGGACGAGCTGCGTTACCGCTATCCCGCCGAACTGGTGCCGGCAGGATGCAATGCCACCGGCTGGTTGCGTGAGCTTACCGAACAAGGCCTGTGCTGGCGCTGGCCCGATGGCGTGCCGGAAAAAGTGCGCGCACAGATCGAACACGAGCTGGTGCTGATCGGGGAACTGCAATACGAGGCGTACTTCCTCACCGTGCACGACATCGTGCGCTTCGCGCGTAGCCGACAGATCCTCTGCCAGGGTCGCGGCTCGGCGGCCAACTCGGCCGTGTGTTTCGCGCTCGGCATCACCGAGGTGGATCCGGCGCGGATGAACCTGCTGGTGGAACGCTTCATCAGCAAGGAGCGCAACGAGCCGCCCGATATCGACGTGGATTTCGAGCACGAGCGACGCGAGGAGGTGATCCAGTACATCTACCGCAAGTACGGGCGTGAGCGGGCAGCGCTGGCCGCCACGGTGATCTGCTATCGCGGCAAGAGCGCGGTGCGCGACGTGGCCAAGGCGCTGGGCCTGCCGCCGGATCAGGTGGAGCAACTCAACGCCATCTTTGCCTGGTGGGATGGCGAAACGTCACTGGATGAGCGCCTGCGCGAGCATGGCTTCGATCCGCACAGTGCGGTGCTGCGCCGGGTGATCAAGCTGACCGCCGAACTGCTCGACCTGCCGCGCCATCTGTCCCAGCACGTGGGCGGTTTCGTGATCAGCGACGCGCCGCTGAGTGAGCTGGTGCCGGTGGAGAACGCGGCGATGCCCGAGCGCACCATCATCCAGTGGGACAAGGACGACCTGGACACGATGCAGTTGCTCAAGGTCGATTGCCTGGCGCTGGGCATGTTGAGCTGCGTGCGCAGGTGTCTGGATCTGCTGCGCGCCCATCGCGGCCAGGATTACTCCATGGCGACCCTCCCCGCGGAAGATCCGGAAACCTACAAGATGATCCAGCGCGCCGACACCCTCGGCGTGTTCCAGATCGAAAGCCGTGCGCAGATGGCGATGCTGCCGCGACACCGGCCAGCGAATTTCTACGACCTGGTGATCCAGGTGGCGATCGTGCGGCCCGGCCCGATCCAGGGCGACATGGTGCATCCGTATCTGCGCCGGCGCCGCGGCGAGGAGCCGGTGGATTATCCGTCCGAGGACCTGAAAGCGGTGTTCGAACGCACGCTGGGCGTGCCGTTGTTCCAGGAGCAGGTGATGAAGCTGGCGATCGTGGCGGCCGGTTACAGCGCGGGCGAAGCCGATCAGTTGCGCCGTGCGATGGCCGCGTGGAAACGTCACGGCGGCATGGAGCATCACCGCGAGCGGATCATGCGCGGCATGCTCGAGCGCGGTTACACCGCCGAGTTCGCGGCGCGGCTGTTCGAGCAGATCAAGGGTTTCGGCAGCTACGGTTTTCCGGAAAGCCACGCGGCGAGTTTCGCAGGCATCGTCTACGCCAGCTGCTGGCTGAAATGCCACGAGCCGGCGGCGTTTGCCTGCGCCCTGCTGAATGCCCAGCCGATGGGTTTCTACGGGCCCAGCCAGATCGTGCAGGATGTGCAGCGCCACGGCATTGCGGTGCGTCCGGTCGACGTGCGGCACAGCGACTGGGATTGCACGCTGGAGGATGACGCGCGTGGTTGCGGGCAACCGGCGCTCCGGCTGGGCTTGCGGCAGGTGCGCGGCATGCGCCAGGACGTAGCCAAACGGCTTTCGGCGGCGCGCGCCGCACGCGCTTTCATCGACGTGGTGGATCTGTGCGCGCGCACCGGCATCGATCGGCGCCAGCAGGAGTTGCTGGCCGCGGCGGGTGCCTTGCGCGGGCTGGCCGGCCATCGCCATCGGGTGAAGTGGGCGGTGGCCGGAGTCGAGCCGCAATTGCCGTTGTTCGGGCGAGTCAGTCCGGCGGAGGAAGCCATCGTGCTGCCGGCGCCGTCGGTGGCGGAGAACCTGCAAGCCGACTACGCCCGCACCGGGCTCAGCCTGGGTCCGCATCCGCTCAAGCTGATCCGCTCGCGGCTGCGCGCGGCGCGCTACACCGACTCACGCAGCCTGCGCGGCCAGCCGCACCAGAGCCAGGTGCGCGCCGCCGGCCTGGTCACCCAGCGCCAGCGTCCGCAAACCGCCAGCGGGACCACCTTCATCACCATCGAAGACGAGCACGGCTTCATCAACGTGGTGGTCTGGAAGGATGTCGCCGAACGCCAGCGACGCGCGTATCTGGAAGCCAGCCTACTCGGTGTGGACGGGCAGTGGGAATGCGTCGACGGCGTGAGCCACCTGATCGCCCGGCGCCTCACCGACATGAGCGCTTGGCTGGGCTCGCTGGACAGCCGCTCGCGCGATTTTCATTGAGACTTCCGTTGGCACCGGTGGCAGCGCTGCCGCCGCGCCCGGAATCGGGTAGGCTGTGCCCACCGCCGGGGAGAGCGGCTGGCATGGGGCTGCCACCGAGCGGTTTCCTTTCACTGCTTGCAAACTTAAGTCACGACGGCAACTCAAGATCGCGAGGGTGGCGCAAGCTGCCCTCGCCATTTTTCTGGAACAATCACACCAGCGTGGTGGCCACGCCGAAGCCGATTGCCATGATCACCGCCACCGCCAGGCAGGCACTGCCGGGACGGATGCGGCGGGCGTCGATGCGTGGCACCAGTCGCCACAGCAGCAACACGCCGATCAGCATGTCCAGCACCAGCATGCTGCGCAGCAACCCCGAGCTCAGCAGTGCGGTGTAGGGCGGATGCAGGTGGCCTTCATAAGCGGCCGTGCCGACGATCAGCAGCAAGCCGCTCATCGCCCACAGCAGGCTGGCCAGATAAACGCGGTTGAACACCACCGGGCAGCGTTCGATCCAGCGCAATACCGACCAGCCGATCAGGGCCAACACCAGCGCAGCCATGCTGCTGTACAACACCCACCACAGCAGGGTGCTGATCACGGTAAGCACGATGGTCATATGACTTGCTTGAACCCCAGTTTGCGCAGCAGCTTGGACAGCAACCACGCCGGGCCGATCAGCAGATAGGAAAGATCGGTGAGAAAGCTGGGCTTGCGCCCCTCGACCTTGTGCCCGATGAACTGGCCAATCCATGCCACCACGAACACACCGACCGCGAAATAACCCAGTGGCGCGGCACCGAGTCGATCGTACAGGAAGTTGGTGAACAGGCCGAGCGCAGCGAACACGCTCAGCAGGCCGACCGCCAGTCGGTGCGAACGCGGCCAGTACCAGTAAAACCCCAGCACCATCACCAGCACCGCCCACGCGCCGGGGCGCAGCACCGACAACGGCACCGGGATGGTCCACAGCAGCGCGATCACCGACCACAGGATTGGCGGCACGCAGAACCAGTGCAATACCTGGTTGGTCGGATTGCGGTGGTCGGCGTTGTAGCCGTCGATCCAGTCCTGCATGCTGCGCATCGACACTTGTCCTTCGGAGGTTCAGTCGAGCCGGATGCCGGCCAATCGCTGCAGCGCCTCGGCATACTTGGCGGCGGTGCGGGCGATCACCTGGCCCGGAATCACCGGGCCGGGCGCGGTCTTGTTCCAGTCCTGCGTCTCCAGCCAGTCGCGCACGAACTGCTTGTCGTAGCTGGGCGGGCTGATGCCGGTGCGGTACTCGTCGGCCGGCCAGAAACGCGAGGAATCCGGCGTCAGCATCTCATCCATCACGTACAGCTTGCCGTCCGCATCGGTGCCGAATTCGAGCTTGGTGTCGGCGATGATGATGCCGCGTTCGGTCGCATAGGCGGCTGCCCACTGGTAGATCGCCAGGGTGGCATCGCGTACCTGGTTGGCCAGCTCGCTGCCGACCGCGTCGATGACGGTGTCGAAGCCGACATTCTGGTCATGCTCGCCGACGGCGGCCTTGGTCGAGGGGGTGAAAATCGGCGCGGGCAACTTCTGCGCCTGTTGCAGCCCGGCGGGCAGGGCGATGCCGCACAGCGAACCGGTGGCCTGGTAATCCTTCCAGCCCGAACCGACCAGGTAGCCGCGGACGATCGCTTCCACCGGTACCGGCTTCAGTCGCCGCGTCACCACCGTGCGCTTTTCGTACAGCTTGAGGTCGGTGCCCGGCGGCAGCACCTTGGCCAGCGGCACGTCAAGCAGATGGTTGGGGACCAGGTGCGCCGTCTTGCCGAACCAGAAGTTGGAGATCTGGGTCAGCATCTCGCCCTTGCCGGGGATCGGGTTCGGCATTACCACGTCGAATGCCGACAGGCGATCGGTGGCCACCATCAGCAACCGGTCCTCGGGCAACGCATAGACATCGCGCACCTTGCCGCGGTGGACCAGTTCGAGTCCGGGAAGGTTCGATTGCGGCAGGGTGGTGGGCACGGCAGCGGGTTCCACGTGGTGGGCGAAGCGCCCATTCTAACCGCTGCCGTGCCAGGGATTCCCGGTGCGCTGCTAGAATTGATGACCTTTGGCCCCATGTGTTGCCGATGCGAATACTCCTGATCGCGGCGCTCTCCCTCGCCGCCCTGCCCAGTTTTGCCCAGGCCCCGGCCAAACCGGGGCGGTTGGGGCTGTGCGCGGCCTGCCATGGCGAGACCGGCCACGCCAGCATGCCTGGCGTACCGAACCTGGCCGGGCAGCAACTGGATTACCTGCGCAACGCGTTGCAGCAATACCGTGACGGTCGCCGCAACGTGGCGGTGATGCGCACCGCGATCGGCCCCCTCAATGACGCCGAGCTCGATGCGCTGGCACGCTGGTACAGCGTGCAGGTGCCGCAAGCGCAGGTGCGTCGATGAGCTTCACCTACACGATCTGGTTCGCGCTGTTCGGCCTGCTGATCGGGCGCGGGCCGGGCGCCGTGGTCGGTGGCGTGATCGGCTTCATCTTCGACAACCTGCGCCACAGCCAGCGCAAGCAGGCCACGCCCGAAGCCGGCGGCTATGTCGGGCCGCTGTTCACCCTGCTCGGCGCGGTGGCGAAGTCCGACGGGCGCGTGTCGGAGGCGGAAATCGCGGTGGTCGAACGCCTGATGACGCGGATGAATCTTGGCGCCGAACAACGCAAGCAGGCCGTGGCCAGCTTCAACGTCGGCAAGCAACCGGAATTCGATGTCACGCGCACGATCGCCGAGCTGCGCAACTGGGTCGGCATGCGCCGCGACCATGCCTTTCCGGTGATCGATGTCGTGATCGAGACGGTGCTGGCCGAAGGCAACCCCGGCCCGGAGAAGATGTCGATCCTGCACCAGCTGGCCTTCGCGCTGCGGGTCAGCGACATGGAGCTGATGGCGCTGATGGCGATGAAGGGTTATGGCTGGAACACCGGCGCCGGCCAGCGCAGCCATGGCCGCGCCTGGAACACCGGTGGTGGTTATGTGCCGCCGCAACGCGCGCCGCAGGGGCCGGACCCTTACGCCGTGCTGGGCATCGATCGCAACGCCGACGAGCGCGTGATCAAGCGCGCCTATCGCAAGCTGATTTCCGAACATCACCCCGATCGCCTCGGCGACCTGCCCGACGACATGCGCAAGCGCGCCGAATCGCGCGCCAGCGAGATCAACGCCGCCTACGACCGCATCAAGGAAGCGCGCGGCTTCAAATAAAAACCGTAGGAGCCCGCTCGCGGGCGATGCTGTTGCTGTGATGCGCGTACAAAAGACCAAAATCAACTGCATCGCCCGCCAGCGGGCTCCTACAATAGACGCCAGCCATCTTCGACCTGGCCGGTAACCACCATGCCCAAGCAAATCCCCATCATCGCCCCGTCCATCCTCGCCGCGGATTTCGCGCGCCTTGGCGATGACACCGCCGCGGCGCTGGCTGCCGGTGCCGACTGGGTGCATTTCGACGTGATGGACAACCATTACGTGCCGAACCTCACGATCGGCCCGATGGTGCTGAAATCGCTGCGCGGCTACGGTATCAGCGCGCCGATCGACGTGCACCTGATGATCAAGCCGGTCGACCGCATCGTGCCGGACTTCGCCAAGGCCGGCGCCAGCCTGATCACTTTCCATCCCGAGGCCAGCGAGCACATCGACCGCACGCTAGGCCTGATCAGGGAATCCGGTTGCCAGGCGGGACTGGTGTTCAATCCCGCCACGCCGCTGGATCATCTGGACTATGTCATGGACAAGCTGGACCTGATCCTGGTCATGTCGGTGAATCCGGGTTTCGGCGGGCAGCAGTTCATTCCCGGGACGCTGGACAAGCTGCGCCAGGCGCGCGCGCGGATCGAGGCCAGCGGCCGCGCGATCCGTCTGGAAGTGGATGGCGGCGTCACCGCGCAGAACATCGGCGCGATCGCGGCCGCCGGCGCCGACACCTTCGTGGCCGGCTCGGCGATCTTCCACGCCAGCGATTACCGGGCCGAGATCACCGCCATGCGCAAGGCGATCGGTTGAGGATGTCCGCCGCCAAACGCGAGGCGATTCGCTGATCGTCGTCGTATCGAAACGCCACGCACAAAAAACCCCGGCGCGGCTCACCGCAGCGCCGGGGTAAACGTCGTCGGAGACGTGAGAGGAAACACTATGGATTGGCGCGTGCCGATGCGAACGATCCAGAGGGAGAGGAAACCTCCGCATCGGCACGTTCCACGGCTAGGGGGAACGTTCGCCAATCACCAAGTCTGACCGGGCCAATCGAAAATGGTTCCCGCGTTTGCCGGTGACCCGCTGGCGATCATGTTCAGACTCGTGCGGCGCGCCTGAACCGGGTAGCGCGACGGTCAGCCTGGTGCGAGCGCACCGATTGCGTGGCAAGCAACCATCCACGATCCATCCATGCTGTCGATAGCGTGGCGGCAGACGACTTGGCCGCCGCGGTTGCCGCCGTGGGCGGGGTGATCGGTTCGGGCCCGTGCCCACCTGAGCCGCAGCTGCGCCAACGCCGCCCACGCGCGGATCCAGACGCCATCGAGTCCCAGCCCGGCGGCGAACATCAGGGTGGCGAACGTCAGCCAGTGCCCGAATCGTTGGCCGTTCATTGCTGTTTGCCCGGAGAACGTGGTTGTGATGCTTGCATGGTGAGTCCTTCCTTTGATTGTCGATGGCACGACTGCATTGCCTCACGCGCTGCGGCCCGAGCGCAGACGCGCCGGCGTCAAGACGCAGCCGATTCATGACGAAACGCGGGCGGTCCCGGCGGCACGGGCGACAGGCAAAAAAATCCCCTCGCAAGCGAGGGGAAATGAACCACCATGTCGGACGGGACGGGGTTACAGCGGTTGCCACTCAGGATCGGGCTCCTCCTGGCCCGCGCCCGACGCGATTCCTTTCGCGACGGGCGTGCGAGCGCCTTCCACGGCAAACGGCTTGAAACTCGATGAAACATGGAGGTATCTGGACGTGACGATCTCCTCAGTGGATGCCGAGCAGCAGGCCCAGCAGCAGCGCGCCCAGCGCCAGGCTGACGCGCAGCGGCTCGAAGCTGCGCAGTTCGGCGTTCGGATCATGCTGGCTGGAGTCGGGTTTCATGGTTGCTCTCGTGGTGGGGAAACTTGGGTGCCATCAAAGCGCCGTTCGCGGCGCAAGCGACGGCGCAACGCGGGCGATTTGCCGCTGGCATGTGGCGAAACGCTGACAGTGACGCTCGGCGACTTGCGCCGGCGCGGCGCGCATAGCACGCTGCAACCATTCCTCAGGAGTGCGCCATGGGCCGCAGTATTGCCATCGTCGAAGACGAACCGTTGATCCGCGCCAACTACGTCGAGGCGCTCAACCGCTTCGGCTATGACGCCCGCGGTTATGCCTCGCGCCAGCAGGCCTCCAGTGCGTTCGCGATGAGGCTGCCGGAGCTGGTGATCATCGACATCGGCCTGGGCGATGAGCCGGAAGGCGGCTTCGATCTGTGTCGCGAACTGCGCGCCAAGTCGGCCACGCTGCCGCTGATCTTCCTCACCGCGCGCGATTCGGATTTCGACGTGATCTCCGGCCTGCGCCTGGGTGCCGACGACTACCTGAGCAAGGACACCAGCCTGCACCAGCTGGCCGCGCGCATCGCTGCGCTGTTCCGCCGGATCGA
>SCRO01000090.1 GCA_004298505.1 Rhodanobacter sp. | reverse complement strand
CTAGGAGCCTGTCGGACTTTGGTTGGCCGGGCTGCGAATCCGTCTGTGCGGTCCATATTTCCGCCGATTCTTGGCCCATGGAACCACCATGGGCCGGCGAACCGTCGAAAATCTGTCCTCACACCGCCGAATTCTCGCCTCGACCACCAAAGTCCGACAGGCTCCTAGTAATGACGTCGCGGCGACGCGCCGGCGCGCGTCAAGAAAGCGCCGCCGGGCTGGGTCAGGACCTGTGACGATTGCGTAAGTTGCGGAATCAGCGAAATATATTTTGATGGCACGCGGATTGCTTTCATCGCTGGTGCCAGCGCTGGCGTATCCATTTCACCCCACCCGACAAGAGGTTTCCATGGTCAACGACGAACAGCCCGAAGTGGACGCGGGCACGCCGCCCAAACGACGCCGTTCCCCGCTGCTGATCGGCGGGGTCCTGCTGGTCGTGCTGGCGGTCCTCGGCGCTGGCGGGTATCTGTGGCAGTCGCGTCACGCCAGCCACGCCGGGCCGACGCAGGCCGCGGCGCCGGACGCCGGCAAACCGGAGCTCTACCTGCCGTTGGAGCCTGCCTTCGTGGTGACGTTGCACGATGGTGATGCGCTGCGCTACCTGCAGGTGGGCGTCACCTTGATGGCACACGACCAGGCTGCCATCGGTGCGGCCAGGGAGGTCGACCCGGTGGTGCGCGACGGTCTCGTGTCGCTGTTCAGCAACCAGAAGTTCGACGTCGTCAGCGAGGCGGCCGGCCGCGAGAAGCTGCGCGCCGATGCGCTTGCCAGCGTGCGCAAGATTGTGCAGCAGCGGCTCGGTCGCCCCGGCATCGACGCCTTGTACTTCACCAGTTTCGTGATTCAGTGACCGGGAGCCACGCGCATGAGCGACCTGCTTTCCCAGGATGAAATCGATGCGCTGATGGAGGGCGTTGCCGGTGGCGCCGTCGCCACCGGCAACGACGAGCCGTTGCCGGCGGGCGCGGTGATTACCTACGATTTCACCCAGCAGGACCGCATCGTCCGTGGCCGCCTGCCTACTCTGGAAATGGTCAACGACCGCTTTGCCCGGTTCTTCCGCAGCGGCCTGTTCAACGTGCTTCGCAAGACCTGCGAGGTCTCCGTGCTGGGCGTGAAGATGGTGAAGTTCGCCGAGTACGTGCATGGGCTGGCGCTGCCGAGCAACCTCAATCTGGTGCGCATCAAGCCGCTGCGGGGTACCGCGCTGGTGGTGTTCGAGCCACGCCTGGTGTTCACCGTGATCGACAACTTCTTCGGCGGCGACGGCCGCTACCACGCGCGCATCGAGGGTCGCGATTTCACCGCGACCGAGAACCGCGTGATCCAGATCATGCTGGCCGAATTGTTCACGGCGATGACCGAAGCGTGGACGCCCGTGCTGGGGCTGGATTTCGAATACCTCAATTCGGAGATCAACCCCCAGTTCGCCAACATCGTCAGTCCGACCGAGACCGTGGTGGTGTCGCGCTTTCATGTCGAGCTCGACGGTGGCGGTGGTGAAGTGAACCTGACCATGCCGTACGCGATGGTCGAGCCCATCCGCACGCTGCTCGATGCCGGCGTGCAGAGCGACCGCATGGATCGCGATGATCGTTTCGCCGAAATGCTTAACGAGGAAGTGCTCGATGCGGAGGTCGACCTGAGTTCGTTGTTGCTGGAGACGCGGCTCAGCCTGGGTGAGTTTCTGCACCTACGCCCGGGTGACGTGATTCCGGTGCAACTGCCCGAGCTGGCGACCGTGTACGCCGAGGATGTGCCGGTGTTTCGCGGCCGCTATGGCCAGTCCAACGGCCGCACCGCCGTTCGTTTCCATATCCCGGCCGGCCGCCGCGCAAGATCGGCGGTCGGCGATCAATCCAGAGAGAAGAATCCAGCATGAACCAGTCCACAGACAGTGCCGTCGCTGACGCCGGCGAGCGCGTTCAATTCGATGCCTTGCACGGCGCGGCGACGGATGGCGGCGACGTCAACCTCGACATGATCCTCGACGTGCCGGTGACCCTGGCGATGGAAGTCGGGCGCACCCGCATCAGCATCCGCAACCTGCTGCAGCTCAACCAGGGCTCGGTGGTGGAACTGGACCGCGCTGCCGGCGAGCCGCTGGATGTGTTCGTCAACGGCACCCTGGTCGCGCATGGCGAGGTGGTGGTGATCAACGAGAAGTTCGGCATCCGCCTGACCGACGTGATCAGCCCCGCCGAGCGGGTACGCAAGCTGCGCTGATGGGCAGCATGGCCCTCATCCTTGCCGCCGCGCCCGCGGCGACACCCGGGTTCAACGCGGCTGGCGAGCTGGTGCGCGTGATCCTCAGCCTGGCGGGCATCATCGCGATGATCCTGGTGGTTGGCTGGCTGACCCGGCGCATGCAACGCCGGCCGGGTGGGGGCGGGCGCCGGATCCGCTGCGTGGAATCGTTCGCGGTGGGCACGCGCGACCGCCTGTTGCTGCTCGACGCCGATGGCAAGCGCCTGCTGATCGGGATGGGTCCCGCTGGCATGCGCACCCTGCATGTCTACGAGGGGGCGGCACCCGAAGACGACGACCGCTCGCAGGTCTCCGGACCGGCAAAACCGGTGTTCGCGGACATGCTGGCACGCTTGAGGCCGCGCACATGAAGTCATGGCGCTGGCTACTCGCCGGCTTGCTGTTGATCCTGCCCGCGGCAACGCTGGCCGCGATACCGGGCATTCCGCTGGTGAACGTGCAGCCGGCCGCGGGTGGCGGCCAGAGCTGGACCTTGTCGCTGCAGATGCTGGCCCTGATGACGGCGCTGACGCTGTTGCCGGCGATCGCGCTGATGATGACCTCGTTCACGCGCATCATCATCGTGCTCGGCTTCCTGCGCCAGGCGTTGGGTACGCAATCGACGCCGCCGAACCAGGTGTTGCTGGGGCTGGCGTTGTTCCTGACCCTGTTCGTGATGTCGCCGGTGCTGACCCGTTCCTACCAGGATGGCGTGAAGCCGTACATGGACGGCCAGGTCACCGCCGAGCAGGCGCTGCCGGCCGCGGCGGCGCCGTTCAAGTGGTTCATGCTGGAGCAGACCCGTGAAGCGGATTTGCAACTGTTCACGCGGCTGGCCAAGGAGAAGCCTTATGCGAGCAAGGCGGATGTGCCGTTCAAGGTGGCGATGCCGGCGTTTCTCACCAGCGAGCTGAAGACGGCGTTCCAGATGGGTTTTCTGCTGTTCATCCCGTTTCTGATCATCGATCTGGTGGTGGCCAGTGTGCTGATGTCGATGGGCATGCTGATGGTCTCGCCGATGATCATCTCGCTGCCGTTCAAGATCATGTTGTTCGTGCTGGTGGATGGGTGGACGTTGTTGTTGGGGACGTTGGCGGGGAGTTTCTACACGTGAACGTGCTCTCGCTGGCCACCCCCGGTTCTCACCTCGCGGATTTGAACGCGAGAGGCTTTCGCCGGCTCGCATCTGCAGGAGCGCACCCTGTCCACAAGGGACTTCCTTTGGTCGTGCGCGATGCTCTTGTCTCATTCAGAGCGAGGAGCTTTCGTGCGCCTGCGGCGCCCGAGTCACTTTTCTCTTGCGTGGCCAAGAGAAAAGTAACCCAAAGAGAAGGCCACCCCGCTTGGCGCTTGCCGGGCATCCATGCCCGGCAAGTCCGTGAGGGCCGGCCGGGTTTTTCGACAGGGCATCCTGCCCTGGCGAAAAATGATTGGCATCCCTGCCAATCACCCTGCGGGCCTGTCGTCCGCCCCTCACCGCCGCACAGGGGCCCCGGCAGAGCAGCGGGCCATCCTGGCCCACACTTCTCACAAAACCCACGTCAAGAGCTTCCCCCTCACCCCAACCCTCTCCCCCGGCGAAGCCGGGGGAGAGGGGGCAGAAGCGGTGGCGTGGGCGCGGTGAAGCAACGCGGCGCAAAGCGCGACGCTTTTGATCTGGCTGTGCTGAAGAGTGCGGGCCAGGATGGCGCGCTGCTTTACCCGGGGCCCCTGTGCGGCGGTGAGTCGGGGTCGACAGGCCGCGCAGCGGGAATCGGCAGGAAGCCGATTCCTTTTCGCCAGCACAGGGATGTGCTGTCGAAAAGCCCAGCCCCGGCTCACGGACTTGCCGCCCAGGGATGGGCGGCAAGCGCCAAGCGGGGTGGCCTTTCTCTTTGGTTATCTTTCTCTTTGGCCACGCAAAGAGAAAGTAACTCGGCTGCCGAAGGCAGACGAAAGCCCTTTGCTCTGGAGCCATTCACTCTGAATGAGACAAGAGCATCGCGCACGACCGAAGGAAGTCCCTTGTGGACAAGGTGCGCTCCTGCAAACGCAACGGGGCGGAATCTCTCCGTCGTTAACCGTGAGGGAGCCTTCGCATGACCCCCGAATCGGTGATGGAAATCGGCCAGCACGCGCTGTACGTGGCGATGATGGTGGCCGCGCCGCTGTTACTCACCGCGCTGGCAGTGGGTTTGCTGATCGGCGTGATTCAGGCGGCGACGCAGATCAACGAACAAACGCTCAGCTTTATCCCCAAGCTGATTGCGATGGCCCTGGTGGCCTTGATCGCCGGGCCGTGGATGCTGCGGCTGCTGGTGCAGTTCACCACCCAGTTGATCGAAAGCCTGCCGGGCGCGATCAGATGACAGCGCTGGATCTGGCGCAACTGCCGGCCTGGTTGGGCAGCCTGTTCTGGGCGCTGGGGCGGGTGAGCGGGCTGTTCCTGATCGCGCCGGTGTTCAGCGCCACGGTGATTTCCGTGCGTATCCGCGTGGGCCTGGTGGTGGTGGTGAGCCTGGTGCTGGCGCCGCTGGCGCCGATCACGATCGACCCGTTGAGCGGCGCCGGCATGGCCACGCTGGCCGGCCAGGTGCTGGTGGGGGCGGTGGTCGGGTTCGTGTTGAAGCTGGTGTTCGAGGCGGTGTCCTTTGGTGGCGAACTGGTGGCGCAGAGCATGAGCCTGGGCTTTGCCGAGGTGGTCAACCCACAGGCCGGCGGCAGTTCCACCGTGTTGAGCCAGTTCTATCTGTTGCTGGTGACGTTGCTGTTCCTGGTCATGAACGGCCACCTGCAACTGATCGCCCTGCTGGCCGACAGCTTCCATAGCCTGCCGCCGGGCACGCCGGCCATCAGCGCCAACGCGCTGCACGCGGTGGTGGCCTTTGGCAGCGAATTGTTTGCCGGCGCGGTGCGCGTGGCGCTGCCGGCGATGACTTCGTTGCTGGTGGTGAACATCGGCTTTGCCGCGATCAGCCGGGCGGCGCCGTCGATGAACCTGTTCGCAGTGGGCTTTCCGATCACCGTCTCGCTCGGCTTCATCGCGCTGTGGCTGGCGCTGCGCAGCCTGCCGGGCGCCTTCGAGGCGCTGCAGGGGCATGCCTGGTCGCTGATGCGTAACCTGGTCGGGAGCTGACGCCATGGCCGAGGGCAGCGACCAGGAAAAAACCGAACAACCTACCGAAAAACGGCTGCGCGAATCCCGCGAGAAGGGCGAGGTTGCGCGTTCGCGTGACCTGTCCGGCGCGATCGTGGTGTTGGCCGGGGTCGCCGCGCTGATGAACAGTGGCGAGAGTGGCCTGCGTCATGCCCGGCGGATCTTCCAGCTGGGCCTGGGCTATACGCGCGATTCGCTGTTTTCCGATGCGTTGTCGGGGCGCTCGCTGCATGTGGCTATGCATGAGGCGCTGGCGCTGTTTGCGCCGGTGGCGATTGCCACGATGGTGGGCACGCTGGTCGCGCCGTTGCTGCTCGGCGGGCTGAACTTCAGCGTACAAGCCCTGCAGCCGAAATTCGAACGGCTCGATCCGATCAAGGGCCTGGGCAAGATCTTCGCGCTGCGCGGCCTGGTCGAGCTGGGCAAGGCGCTGCTCAAGTTGCTGTTCATCGGTACCGTGCTCGGCCTGCTGCTGCAGCACTGGCAGGGCCAGTTGCAAGCGACCGGGCGCGGCTCGGTGACCGCCGGCATTGCGCAGTCGATCGGGCTGCTCGGCAGCGCAGCGCTGTGGTTCGGTTCGATGCTGGCGCTGATCGGCGCCATCGATGCGCTGTACCAGAAGTATGACTACGGCAAGAACCTGCGCATGACCAAGCAGGAAATCCGCGACGAGATGAAGGAGAGCGATGGCAACCCCGAGATGAAGGGGCGCATTCGCCAGGTGCAGCAGGCGCAGTCGCGTCGACGCATGATGGAAGAGCTGCCCAAGGCCGACGTGGTGGTGGTCAACCCCACCCACTTCGCCGTGGCGCTGCGCTATGACGACGGGCGCATGGGTGCGCCGCGGGTGATCGCCAAGGGCGTGGACGTGCTGGCGCAACAAATCCGACGGGTGGCGGCATCCCATCACATTGCGCTGGTCGAGGCGCCGCCGTTGGCACGCGCCTTGTATGCAACCACCGAGCTGGGGCGGGAAATCCCCGCGTTGCTGTTTGTTGCGGTGGCCCAGGTGCTTGCCTACGTGTACCAGCTCAAGCAAGCCACGGCGCAGGGCGAGAGCCCGCCGGCCGCACCCAACCCCGAGGTCGACCCTGACCTGATGGGCCCTTATCGCGATGCATGACGAGTCAAAACCATGACGGGTGCAGATGTACTGGGCAACTTCAAATACCTCGCGCGACGAGGTATTGGCGCGCCGGTGATGATGCTGGCGATGCTGGGCATGCTGATGCTGCCGATGCCGCCGTTCATCCTGGATATCCTGTTCAGCTTCAACATCGCGCTGTCGCTGGTGATCCTGCTGGCGGTGGTCTACGTGATGCGCCCGCTGGAGTTCGCCGCGTTTCCCACCGTGGTGCTGATGGCCACCTTGCTGCGGCTGGCGCTCAACATCGCCTCGACCCGCGTGGTGCTGCTGCACGGTCACGACGGCCCTGGCGCCGCCGGCAAGGTGATCGAGGCGTTCGGCGAGTTCGTCATCGGCGGCAACTTCGCAGTCGGCCTGGTGGTGTTCTCGATCATCGTGGTGATCAACTTCGTGGTGATCACCAAGGGCGCCACGCGCGTCTCCGAGGTGACCGCGCGGTTCACCCTGGATGCGATGCCCGGCAAGCAGATGGCGATCGATGCCGACCTCAATGCCGGCCTGCTGACCCAGGAACAGGCGCGCGAGCGGCGCCAGGAAGTGCGCGAGGAGGCGGATTTCTACGGCTCGATGGACGGTGCCTCGAAGTTCGTGCGCGGCGACGCCACCGCCGGCATCCTGATCCTGTTCATCAACATCATCGGCGGCTTCTTTGTCGGCGTGATGCAGCATGGGCTGTCCGCCGGCGAGGCGGCCAGGACCTATACCTTGCTGACCATCGGCGACGGCCTGGTCGCGCAGGTGCCGGCGCTGATGCTGTCGGTGGCCGCCGCGATCATCGTCACGCGCGTGTCCAAGTCGCAGGACATGGGCCGACAGGTACTGGGTCAGGTGTTCGGCCAGCCGCGGGCGCTGGCCGTGGCCGCGATCGTGCTCGGCGTGATGGGCGTGATCCCCGGCATGCCGAACGTCGCCTTCCTGCTGCTGAGCGCCGCCTGTGGCGGCGTGGCCTGGCTGTTGTTCAAGCGCGAGCGTGCGACCCGCGCCCGGCTGACCGCGGCGGTGGCCGAGGCGCCGGCGGCCAGCACGCCGGCCGAGCGGGTGGAGCTGGGCTGGGAAGATGTCGCCAGCGTCGATCCGCTGGGCCTGGAAGTGGGCTACCGCCTGATTCCGCTGGTGGATGTGCACCAGGGCGGCGAGCTGATGGGTCGGATCAAGTCGGTACGTCGCAAGTTGTCGCAGGAGTTCGGCTTCCTGGTGCCGGCGGTGCATATCCGCGACAACCTCGACCTGAGCCCCAACACCTACCGGATCACCCTGATGGGCGTGCCGATGGGCGAGGCCGAGGTGCACAACGACCGTCTGATGGCGATCAACCCGGGCCAGGTGCACGGCACCTTGCAGGGCATTGCCACGCAGGACCCGGCGTTCGGCCTGGAAGCGGTGTGGATCGAAAGCGGCCAGCGCGAGCTGGCGCAAAGCTACGGCTACACCGTGGTCGACCCGGCCACGGTGATCGCCACCCACCTGTCGCACATCCTGCAGGGCCACGCGCACGAGCTGCTCAGCCATCAGGATGTGCAGCAGCTGCTCGACCGCCTCGCCGCCACCGCGCCGAAATTGGTCGAGGACCTGGTGCCCAAGCGCCTGTCGCTGGGCGTGGTGGTCAAAGTGCTGCAGAACCTGCTGGCCGAGCGCGTGCCGATCCGCAACATGCGCAGCATCGTCGAATCCTTGGCGGAGCACGCCGGGCAGAGTCAGGATCCCGGCGTTTTGAGCGCCGCCGTGCGCGTCGCGCTGGGTCGCCAGATCGTGCAGGAGATCACCGGCCTGGGTACCGAGGTGCCGGTGATCACGCTGGCGCCGGAGCTCGAACAGATCCTGCTCGGCTCGCTCGCCAGCGGTGGCGGCGTGGCCGGCGCCGCGGTGGAGCCGGGCCTCGCCGACCGCCTGCAGCAGAGCGTGGCGGAGGCGGCACGGCGCCAGGAAATGAGTGGCGAGCCCGCAGTTTTGCTGGTCGCGCCGCAGCTGCGACCTTGGCTGGCGCGGTTTACCCGGCATGTGGCACAAAACCTGCACGTACTCGCTTACAACGAGGTGCCCGACAACCGTCGTGTGCGATTGGTGCAGGCGTTGGGAAGATGAGATGAGAAGCCGGGAATCGGGAATGGCGAATAGGGAATCGGCAAAGCCGGGTTCACGGCGGCCTTCCGAGGCTTTGCTTTCACCGATTCCCGATTCCCCATCCCCGTTTGCGGAGCAAACAATGAAGATCAAACGATTCGTGGCCGCCGACATGCGCCAGGCCATGCGCGAAGTACGCGACGAGCAGGGCCCGGACGCCGTGATCCTGTCGACCCGGCGCATTGCCGATGGCATCGAAATCATCGCCGCACTCGACTATGACGAGGCCTTGATGCGTGAGGCCTCGCGCCAGGGCGCACCGTCGGCAGCGGCGCCACCGTCTCGCGCGGAAAGCCCGGCTTCGCCGCCGCGCGCAGCGGCAACACCGCCGTCGCTCGCGCCACGGGCTGCGCCGCCGCTGCTGCCCGTGGCCGCCAGAGCCACCCCGCCGCCGTCGGCGCCGAGCGCGGCTGCCGCAACTGCGCCGCGTCCGGTTCCCGCCGGCGTACCGGCACCCACGCTGCCGGTGGTCGAGCGTCCCGTGCTGGCGCCGCTGATGGAGCGCGCCGCGCAGGACACCGCGCACTTGCGCAGTGAACTGGGCAGCATGCGCGAGATGCTGGAAATGCAGTTGTCCAGCCTGGCCTGGAACGACCTGGAGCGACGCCAGCCGTGGCGGGCGCGGATCCTGCGCGAGATGACCCGCATCGGCATCGATGCGGATGTCGCCCGCACCCTGGTGGACGAATTCCCCGAGCAGATCGACGCCGAACAGGCACGCTATCTGCCGCTGGGCATGCTCACCCGTCGCCTTGCGGTGAGCGGGCGTGGGCTGGTGGACGATGCCCCCGGGGTTACTGCCCTGGTCGGACCGACCGGCGTGGGCAAGACCACCACGATTGCCAAGCTCGCCGCGCGCGCGGTGCTGCAACGCGGTGCCGACGAGGTGGCGCTGGTCAGCACCGACCACTACCGCATCGGTGCGACCGCGCAACTGGAACACTACGGCCGCCTGCTGGGTGTGCGTGTCTACCCGGCCTACGACGGCGAGAGCCTGCGCAAGGTGCTGGAGATCCTGCGTGGTCGCCATAGCGTGCTGATCGACACGGCCGGTGTGGCCGGCAACGATCCGCGACTGAACCAGCAACTGGACATCCTCGCCGATGCCAACGAGCTGCGCGCCACCCTGGTGCTGGCGGCGAATACCCATGCGCAGTCGCTGGACGATGCGGTGCGCGCCTACCTGCCGCTGAATCTGCACTCGTGCATCCTGACCAAGCTCGACGAGGCGCCGAACCTGGGCGGCGCGCTGTCGGTGCTGATCCGGCACCGCTTGCCACTGGACTACATCACCGATGGCCAGCGCGTGCCCGAGGACATTCACGTGGCCGATGCACGGGTGCTGGTGTGTCGCGCCGCGCAATCGCTGCACAGCAGCAACCCCGACGACCACCTGATGGCCGAGCGGTTCGGTCTCGCGGTCGCCCACGCATGAACGGAGCACTTGCCATGGACCAAGCCTCTGGGCTGCAACAGATACTGGCAAAGGCGGCTGCCCAACCCGCTGCCCAACGGGCGGCTTCGACGCCCGTACCTGTCAGCCACCAGGCCAGCAGCCTGCTGGCCACCGGCGCACGTACCCCGTGTCGGGCGATTGCCGTGGCCGGTGGCAAGGGCGGCGTGGGCAAGAGCACCGTTGCCGTGAACCTGGCCATGGCGCTGTCGATCGCCGATCACGAGGTCGTGCTGCTGGATGCCGACATGGGCCTGGCCAACGTCGACGTGATGCTTGGCCTCACGCCGTCGCGCCATATCGGGCACCTGCTCGACGGCGAATGCACGCTGGAGGAGCTGCTGCTGCCGGCGGCGCGCGGTTTGCAGGTAGTGCCCGCCGGTTCCGGCACGCGCCGCCTGGCGCAACTGAACAACGGCGAGCACGCCGCGATCATCCGTGCCTTCGATGACCTGGTCCGTCCACCCGAATACCTGGTGGTGGATACCGCCGCCGGGCTGGCCGACAACGTGACGATGTTCGCTGCCGCCGCTGCCGAGGTGATCCTGGTGGTGTGCGACGAGCCGGCCTCGCTGACCGACGCCTACGGGCTGACCAAGGTGCTCAGCCGCGACTACGGCGTGCGCCGCGTGCGCATGGTCGCCAATATGGTGCGCAACGCGAGTGAGGCGCGGGCGCTGCACCAGAAGCTGGCGCGGGTCAGTGACCGCTTCCTCGACGTGGTGATCGATTTCGCCGGATGGGTGCCGCATGACGAGCGTCTGCGTCAGGCCATCCGCAGGCAATGTGCCGTCGTCGACGTATGGCCATCGAGCCATGCGTCACAGGCATTCAAGAAACTGGCTGACCTGGTCGATAAGTGGATAGAACCGGACCGTGCAGCCCTCGACCGGATCGCCTTCTTTGGCGGCCGGAACATGCCCGCTGCCGGGGTACCGAAATGAGTGTGGCTTCGGAGTATCTGCAAGTTTCCCGCGAAAGTGCCGATGAACTGGTAAGACGGCATGCGCCATTGGTGCGACGGATCGCCTATCACCTGATGGGTCGATTGCCAGCCAGTGTCGACGTGGGCGACCTGATTCAATCGGGAATGATCGGTTTGCTTGAAGCATCGCGCAATTTTGCCCAGGATCGCGGGGCCAGTTTCGAAACGTATGCCGGGATCCGCATACGGGGCGCGATGCTGGACGAGTTGCGACGCACCGACTGGGCGCCGCGTTCGGTGCATCGCAAGACCCGCGAAGTGGCCGAGATGATTCGCCAGATCGAGACCGAGACCGGCGCGGAGGCGGCCGAGCAGGAGGTCATCAAGCGGCTCGGGATCGGCGCGCAGGAGTACCACCAGGTGCTGGCCGATGCCGCCAGCGTGCGCCTGCTCAGCCTGACCGCCGCGGACGAGGGCGACGAGGGCGGCGTGATGGATGTGGCCGACGAGGGCAGCCTCGGCCCGCCGGAGAACATCGAGCGCGAGGGCATGCGTGATGCCCTGGCCGCCGCCATCGCCGGGTTGCCCGAACGCGAGCAACTGGTGATGTCGCTGTATTACGAGCAGGAGTTGAACCTGAAGGAGGTTGGCGTGGTGCTGGGCGTGAGTGAATCGCGCGTGTGCCAGATTCATGGGCAGGCCGTACTGCGGCTGCGCGCACGGCTCACCGGCTGGCGCGGCTGACCGGCCGCGGCAGTCGACCATTTCAAGGGCAGCCGACGGGTCTGCCCCGCATGTGGAGAGAACGTTGGACGAGAACATGAGAATCCTGGTGGTGGACGATTTTTCCACCATGCGGCGCATCGTTCGCAACCTGTTGGTCGAACTGGGTTTCAGCGGTCCGCTGATCCTGGAAGCCGATGATGGCGAAAGCGCGATCGCGATGTTGCGCAGTACGCCGTTCGACCTGGTCGTGACCGACTGGAACATGCCCAACATGACCGGCATCGACCTGCTGCGCGCGATCCGCGCGGAAGAATCACTCAAGGGCAT
>SCRO01000089.1 GCA_004298505.1 Rhodanobacter sp. | reverse complement strand
AGGACAGATTTTCGACGGTTCGCCGGCCCATGGTGGTTCCATGGGCCAAGAATCGGCGGAAATATGGACCGCACAGACGGATTCGCAGCCCGGCCAACCAAAGTCCGACAGGCTCCTAGCGACCGTCCTGCAATGGCTGGTGCTGTCGATCCTGACCGGTGCCGTCGTCGGTACTGGCTGCAGCTGCGGTCAACGACCAGCACGGCCGAATGCCTTGGAAGACATTCTGGGTGAGGCCGCTCGCCGCGCTGATCACACTGGGCTGCGGCGGTTCAGCTGGCAAGGAAGGCGCCTGTTCCCAGCTGGGAGGGACACCGAGCTGTTGTTCCTGAAAACCGTAATGATCGGCATCCTCTGCGGCGTGGTGGCATGGATCTTCGTCGAGTTGCTGCATGGGATGCGGCGACAGTTCACCCGCTTGCGTTTGCGCTTCACGATCTGGCCGCCACTGCACCCCTGCATCGGTGGCGTGGTGCTGGCGCTGCTGCTCCTGGTGATCCCCACCGATTACATGGGCCTGAGTCTGCCGCTGATGGACCACGCGCTGCAGGGACAACCAATGCCGTAATGCCGTATCTCGGGTTCCTGTGGAAGGCGTTGCTGTCACCATCACGCTGGGCTCGGGGTTTTACGGTGGCCTTATCACGGAGCAGTTCGTGATGGGCGCCGTGGCTGGCGGAACCTTTGCCCATCTGTTCGGGCTGTATCCGGCGCTGGGTGCGGCCGTGGGCCTGATATCTGTAGTGGCAGCCGCATCCAACACGCCGATCGCGGCGATCCTGATGGGTGTTGAATTGCTTGGCGGTGAGAGCACGCTGTACGTCGCTGGCGCCACCATTGCCGTCTATCTCATCGTCGGCCACCGCAGCGTCTATCCCGAACAGCAGATCGCAGCAACCAAGTCCTCGTGGATCACTACCCGCGCCGACGTCCTCGTCCGCGAGGAGAAAGTACGCCTGTCCAACGAATTGCTGCACTGGTGGCGTGAGCGACGAAAAGCTGCGCGACGCAAGCCAGGCGAGTCGCCCGAGGACAAGTTGTATTCGCGCCTGGCTTGAGACAACAGCGGCCTTTCAGCGGCCTCCATCGTGCCCCTCCTGCCTGTCCGCATCGCCGGTCGTGCGGCGGTGCCTCTTCTGCGCGTAGAGCCTGGCGTCGGCCGCTTCCAGCAAGGATGCTGCCTGGCCACCATCTTCCGGCGCGGTGGCAACGCCGATGCTTATCTCCGGGTAGGCCGCCTCGCGGGCAGCGCCTTCACGCACGAGTTCGCTGATGCGACTGGCGATTTCCAGGGCACTGGCATGGTTCGTGTTCGGCAATACCGCAATGAATTCATCACCGCCGTGCCGTCCCAGGTGGTCGTTCTCGCGCAACAGGCCACGCATGGTGCTGGCAACCCAGGTCAGCGCGCGATCGCCCGTGCTATGCCCATAGTGATCGTTGATGAACTTGAAATGATCCAGATCCATCGCCAGCACGCTCAGCGGTTGTTGCCGCAGCCGGTGCAGCTCGAGCTCGGCGTCCAGCTGGGAAAGAATGCCGCGACGGTTGAGCACCCCGGTTAGCGGGTCTTTGATCGCTTCCGTCTGCAGGTGGCTCTGGGTGATCTCCCAGTTGGCCGTCATCCGGTTGAAGCACGCGGTCAATACCGCCAGTTCGTCCCACCCGTCGACGTCCACGCGTACGCCGGCGTGACCTTCCTCAATGCGTCGGGCCGCCTGCGTCAACGCCTGTAACGGTCGCAGCAGGGAGCGCAGGAAGATCACGATCAACACCCCGGCCACGGTCAAGGTGATCAACCAACTCCACATCAGCCAGTGCAACTGGCTTGTGCGCTGGGCGGCGGCGGCTTCATAGCGCGCCTTGAGCGCGCCGGACAGACTTACGCGCGCACTTGCTATATCCCGTATGGCGCGTTCCAGCTCCGTGCGCGTATTCAAACTGGCCACTGCCCCGCTCAAGTGCTGGGCATGCACCTGTTCGATCAAGCGACGAACCGATGGACGCGCCTGCAACCAGGTTTTTTGCGCATCGTCCAGGTCCCCTTTCGGCACGTCCTTGCTGTCCGGGCCCAGCTGAATGCTGGAAAAGCTGCTGTCGATACTCTGGGTCAGCGCGGCAAAGTCCGGCACCGAGTCGTGCGACTCGGCCAGCAATTCATCCACCAGCGCCTGCTGGAGGTAATACTCCAGCGTGCTCAGCGGGAGCAGCCCGTGCACCGACTCCTCGACGGAATCGCGAAAGGCTATCTCCTGCTCGTTCAGTACCGTCATGCTCACTGCACTGAGCACGGCCAGCGGCAACAACAAAAGCGCGATGATCGCCGTCATCCGTTGCCGCACCGAAAGCCGGCGCAAGAGCACTTCAGGGCTTCTTCTCATCCCGACCGTCTTGCCTCCGTTGCGTGACTGCGAGCTGCCGCACCCGACACGTGCTGCGACACACGGACAATTCTACAGGAGATCCGGGCAGTTCACGGGACCGGAGTGCCGCCTTGCAGCCACTGGCAGACTGGCCAGCCAAAGTCCGACAGGCTCCTGGGTTGGCCGGACAACCCGCTCTGGCGTCTATTCCACATGGAAGCGGCTTGACTTCCTCCGTCCTGGATTCCAGCTCAAATACCTTCGGCCTCCATGGCCGCCTTGACGCCCGCATCGGCGTGCATGCGCTGGAAGAAACGATCCAGCCCGTCGAGGGCGCTGAGGTCGATGGCCTTGGCCTTGGCCCAGCGCAGCAGCACGAACAGATACGCATCCGCGATGGAGCGTGTCGTGCCAGCCAACCAGTCATGCCTGGTCAGCGGGACATTGATCAGCTCGAACAGACCGCGAAGTTTCTTGCTGGCGTTGGCGACCAGCTCGGCATGCTGAGACTTGTCGCTCACGTAACGCTCGGGCGAGAACACCGGCTTGAACGACTGATGCATGTCGGAGTTGATGAAACCGAGCCAGCGATTGACCTCGGCGCGCCCGCGCGGCGTGCTACCGCCGGCCAGCTGCTTGTCGGGATGAAGAGCATCCAGGTAGTGCAGGATGGCGACGTTTTCGGTCAGCGTCAGGTCACCATCAACCAGGGCCGGCACCAGACCGGCGGGGTTGATCTTCAGATATTCGGGTGACCGCAGCTGGTCGCGCTTGACTTCGACAATTTCGTAAGGTGCGCCGATCCACTCCAGTACGATGTGGGTGGCGAGCGGACAGGCACCAGGCATGTAGTACAGCTTCATACAGAACTCCTTGATTCAGTCAGGTGTTGCAACGGATATCCCATTTATGCGCAACCGGGTTGATCGAGCCAATGTCGATCCAGAATCCAGCTGTCGGGATTGACGTGCTGCGGATCGGCAGCGCCCTCGATATGTTGCGCGCGAGTGGCCGCCAGCATGGTTGGACGCTGGCGCGCTGCTGTAGCCGAACCCGAGGTAGTCCGGCGCCAGCAGGTGGAACTGGTGGTGGCATGCATTGACGTTGCCACGGTGGCTTGCCTCCTGCGACTCGTGTTGCGCACGAGATTGTCGCGTCATGCTTTGACTAATGTATGCCACCATTAGTATCATTTCAATGGGTCCGTAATTCTTGACATTCAGGGCATGACTGTTGCACACAACTTTCCGCTACTTGGCGAGCCGCTCGCGCTTGACCTGGTGAACACCTGCGTGCGGCGCGACCACGCGGACGTGGATCTGCTGGGTTCGCCGGCGGCGCTGGCGGCGTGGCTGCATCTCGAGTCGGCACGCCTGGCATGGTCGGGCCCGGTGAGCCATGCGGACCTGCGAGCCGTGCAGGGATTGCGCACGGCGCTGGCCACCTTGCTTGACGCGCGACGTGAAGGTACGCGCCCACCCACGGCAGCCTTGCGCAAACTGAATGCTGCGTTGGCGGCGCCCGCCGCAACAGCGCGCCTGATGTGGACCGCTGCGGGGCCAAAGCTGGTGCAGCCAACCGCGGCATCCAGGCGCGAGGTACTGTTGCACGCGCTGGCGGCGGACGCGGTGAGCGTACTTACCGGGCCGTCCGCCGCGCAGCTGCGCGTATGCGCACATCCCGATTGCGTGTTGCAATTCGTGGCGCGCAACCCGCGTCGGCGCTGGTGCTCGGCTGCCGTTTGCGGCAACCGGGCGCGGGTGGCCCGCCACTACCAGCGGCAGCGGACCGATTCGTAATGCCGAAGCCGCTCGTCGTTGCGCCACTGGCCGTGCCAGTAGCTCCGCGCTGGATGCTGCCGGTCATCTGTAGCGCCGCTTTTCTAGTGTTCGCGCAGGCGTTCATGGTCGCACCGCTGTTTCCGGCCCTGGTCGAAACCTTGCACAGCCCACTCGGCCTGGTCGGCCTGGCGGTACCCGCCTACCTGCTATCGCAAGGCGTGGCCACACTGGTGAGCGGACCGCTGTCGGACCGACTGGGACGGCGCGAGGTGATCCTCGCCGCGCTGCTGGCGTTCACCATATTCACCCTGGCCACCGCGTCGGCGACCAGTATCCGTGCTTTCCTCGCCTGGCGCGTTGCTGCCGGCATCAGCGCCGCCGGCGTGGTGCCGATCAGCCTCACCTTGATCGGCGACGTGGTGCCGTTCCAGCGACGCGGGCGTGCGCTGGGCTGGCTGTTCGGCTCGATTGCCGGCGGCACGGCCACCGGTGCCAGCGTGGGTGCATTGCTGGAACCGGTACTCGGCTGGGCCAGCCTGTTCGCGTTGGCCGGGGGGATCGGTGCCCTGGTGCTGATAGTAGCCGTGGGCACCGGTGCATTCCCGCGGTTGGCACGACCGGTCGCGCCCACGTGGTCCGTCATCTTGCGCGGCTATGCTGCGCTACTGTCGATGGCGCGGGCCCAGCGCACCTACGCCTATGTGTTGATCAATGCCGTCGTCCAATCGGGCGTCTACACCTGGCTGGGCATCTATCTGCACCAGCGTTTCGGGCTCGGCGAAATCGGCATCGGCCTGGCGCTGCTGGGCTATGGGGTGCCCGGCGTGCTGTTCGGTCCGCTGATTGGCCGCCTGGCTGATCACCACGGCCGCGCCCGGATCATCCCCGCTGGCGTGGCGTTGACCGGCGTGTGCGCGCTGCTGTTGGCGGCTTCGCTGCCGCTGCTCGCAGTGCAACTGGCCATCATCGCGCTGTCGCTGGGCTTCGACCTGACCCAACCCTTGCTGGCCGGCATCGTCACCGACCTGCGTGGCAGCCGCGGGCAGGCCGTCGCCCTGATGGCGTTCACGCTGTTCATCGGCTTCGGTCTGGGCAGCCTGCTCTTCCAGTGGGCGCTGGCACTGGGGTTTGCGATGGCACTCACCATCTTTGGCGTCACCGCGGTGCTGGCTGCCGGCCTGGCGCTGGCGCTGTTTCGTGGCGAGCAGCCGCACCCGTGACGCCAGCGCAACCTGGACGAGGCTGTCTGTCTGCATTCAGAGTCCGCATTGGGCGAGCGCCCCGGAGAACCGCGCCCCGATCTGTGCCGACTGCATGGGAGTAATTCTGGTAACTTTTGACGACACGCACGGCGGTGATGACGACATCATCGCGAGACACCAGGAGTACTGCACAGAGATGACCCCGACCTCCTTGCCACCGCTTGCCGATGTGCTCGACCTGATGCCTGACGCCGTATGCGTGGTCGATGCCGACGGACACTTCCTGTTCGTCAATGCGAGTTTCCAGCGCATCTTCGGCTACGCCCCCGAGGAGGTACTTGGCCAGCAGATCCTCGAACTGGTCCACCCCGATGATCGCGCAGCCACCGCCGAGCAGGTCCGCGCGGTGATGGCTGGCAAACTGCAATTCCACTTCCGCAATCGCTACGTCCACAAGGATGGTCACACCGTGGACGTCCAATGGTCCGCCCACTGGTTGCCTGCGCATCACGTGCGTATCGGCGTTGGCCGCGAAGTGACCGAGCTTCGCCGTCTCGAGCGCGAGCTGGAACACCGCGCCAGTCACGACTCGCTGACCGGGCTGGCCAACCGCGATCGCCTGCGTGTCGAACTGCAATTGGCGATCGACCGCGCCACCCAGGCTGATCACAACGTGGCGCTGCTCTACCTGGATCTCGACGGCTTCAAGCTCGTCAACGACCGCGGCGGCCACGATGTAGGCGACCACCTGTTGCGCGAGGTTGCCGTGCGCCTGCAGCAAGGCATTCGACTAGGCGATGTGTTGGCTCGCGTCGGCGGCGACGAGTTCGTTGCGTTGCTGCCGGTTTGTCGCGATGCCGACGCCGCGCGATTGGTGGCCGATGGACTGAGCGCCCGCATCGCCAAACCGTTCAGATTGTCCGACGGCCTGTTTCAACTGGAGGCCAGCATCGGCATCGCCTGCTTTCCCGCTGACGGAGCCGACGCCGACACTCTGCTCACGCACGCCGATCGGGCGATGTACGCCGCCAAACGCCAGCGGTCGCTGCGCGTGGCGGGCAACCCCGGGCGATCCCATACCTGATCCCTTGGTCGATGGCGTCGCCAGGAGCCTGTCGGACTTTGCCGGTTGAGGCGAAAATTCAGCTGTGCGAGGACAGATTTTCGACGATTTGCAGGCCCATGGTGGTTCTATGGGTCAAAAAGCGGCGGAAATATGGACCGCACAGATGGATTTGCAGACCGACCGAGTAAAGTCCGACAGGCTGCTAGGGATGCGACGGGTGGGGAATCAGGTGATGTTATGGTTATTGCTCGTTTCGACGCAACGCGCGGCGGCAGAGTCGC
>SCRO01000088.1 GCA_004298505.1 Rhodanobacter sp. | reverse complement strand
GTCCATATTTCCGCCGATTCTTGGCCCATGGAACCACCATGGGCCGGCGAACCGTCGAAAATCTGTCCTCGCACAGCCGAATTCTCGCCTCGACCACCAAAGTCCGACAGACTCCTAGCGCAGCACACGTTGCCCCGCGCGACCTGAACCCGGACAATGCTGCAGAGTATCGTACGTCAACAACGTCACTGCCACGCCACCCACCGTACTACCCGCAGGAGTCCGCCATGAGCGAGCGCGAAACCATGGAATACGACGTCGTCGTGGTCGGCGCCGGCCCCGCCGGGCTGTCTTTTGCGATTCGCCTGAAGCAGTTGCAGCCCGATGTCAGCGTATGCGTGATCGAAAAATCCTCGACCATCGGCGCGCAGATCCTGTCCGGCGCGGTGATCGAGCCACAGCCGCTGGACGCCCTGCTGCCAGGCTGGCGCGACAATCCGCCGCCAATCTGTGTGCCGGCCGGCCCCGACGAGTTCTACCTGTTCAACAAGACCGGCGCGCGCAAGCTGCCGTTGCCGCCAGGCATGCACAACCACGGCAACTTCATCGTCTCGCTGGGCGCGATGTGCGCGTGGATGGCGCCGCAAGCCGAAGCGCTGGGGGTGGATGTGTTCCCCGGCTTTGCCGCCGCCGACACCGTATACAACGACGACGGTTCGGTCGCCGGCGTGCGCATCGGCGATATGGGCGTGGCGAAGGACGGCTCGCACAAACCCAGTTACACACAAGGTATCGACATCAAGGCGAAAGTCACGGTGCTGGCCGAAGGCGCCCGCGGCAGCCTGACCAAGGTGCTGGTCAAGCGCTTCAAGCTGGACGAACACAGCGATCCGCAAGGCTATTCCATCGGCATCAAGGAGCTGTGGCAGGTGCCGGCCGGGCGCGCGACGCCGGGCAAGATCGTGCACAGCTTCGGCTGGCCCGCCGACACGTGCACCTATGGCGGCGGCTTCATCTATCACCTGGATGGCGACCGCATCGCGCTGGGCTACGTCAGCGGCCTCGACTACAGCGACCCCAACTACAAGCCGTGGGAGGCCTTCCAGCAATGGAAGCATCACCCGCTGATCAAGCCGCTGCTGGAAGGCGGCAGCATCCTCTCCGCCGGCGCCCGCGCCATGGTCACCGGCGGTTACCAGTCGCTGCCGAAAGTGGAAATGCCCGGCGCGCTGCTGATCGGCGACACCGCCGGCCTGCTCAACGTACCCAAGATCAAGGGCACCCACCAGGCGATCAAGAGCGGCATGCTGGCCGCCGAGCACCTGGCCGGCAAGCTCGACAGTGCCGGCTTCGACGCGAAGCTGCGCGGCTCGGAGGTGATGGCCGAGCTGAAGAAAGTGCGCAACGTAAAGCCCGGTTTCAAGAAGGGGCTGTGGTTCGGCATGTTCAACGCCGCGTGGGAAACCGCCTCCGCCGGCCGGTCGCCGTGGACGCTGAAAAACAAGGCCGACTGGTCCAGCCTGCACAAGCTGGGTGAATGCGAGGAACCGATCCGCGATTACGTGCAGCGCGCCTTGCCGCCACGCGACCGCCTGGCCGGCGTCTACTTCGCCGCCACCGAGCACGACGAGGACCAGCCCATCCACCTGCACGTGGCCGACACCAACATCTGTGCGACCCAGTGTTTCGAGGAATACGGCAACCCATGCACCCGCTACTGCCCGGCTCAGGTCTATGAGATGGTCGACGACGCGAGCATGCCGCACGGCAAACGCCTGCAGATCAACGCCGCCAACTGCGTGCACTGCAAGACCTGCGACATCAAGGATCCGTACGAGATCATCACCTGGGTCACACCCGAAGGTGGTTCCGGGCCGAATTACCAGAATCTGTGAGGCGGCCAAACGCGGGGATCCCAGGGAGAGTCTTGCAGGTCAAAAGAAATCAGCAGCGGGTTGATGCGCAATCCCCATGACATCCACTCGTCGCACTGAGGATGACCCCGTACCCGTTCTGAAGCCTGCAGCGCGCGCTCAGCGCGTGGCGCGAAATACTACGGGCAGCATCAATCCCACCTCGTACTGCGGATGGTGGTTGGAGACGAAGCCGGCAAACGGATCGTAGTTCAGCCCGATCTGCGCCTCGCCGAAACCCGCTTCGTGCAGATCCGCAAGCAGTCGCCAGCCAAAGTGGTGCCAGGTGTAGATCCCCTCGGCACGCAGCCCGTCGCCGTGGTACTCCGGTGGTTGCAAGTGTTCGATGCTGCCATCGGCGCGCGTACGACCGCGCAGCAGGTTGTTCGCGCTGAACATGAAGAACGGCATCGTGAAGACCAGCTTCCCGCCCGGCACAAGTACACGATGGCATTCGGCGAGCGCGGCACGATGGTGTTCGACATGTTCCAGCACGTCGGTGTGCGCGATCAGGTCCAGTGAGGCGTCCGTCCAGGACAACCCCAGCAGCGACTCGTGCCGCACCGCTCGCCCACGATGGCTGTAGGTTTGACCGGCGACATGATCCTCGCCGAGATATTCCGATTCGATCAAGTGCGGATAACGCAGCGCCAACTGTCCGCCCAGCGGCGAGCGCGCCTCCAGCAAGGCGGCCCGCGCGTCCGGCAATACACCGACGGATTCGGTAATCGCCTGCCACAGCAGGCGCTTGCGGTTGGTCAACTTGCAGCGGCGACAGACCATGCCTTCGCGCAGGTTGGGCGCGCTGTCGGAGTACGCACCCGTCTTCACCCGCATACGCACCACCGCGCGGCAACAAGCGCAGTAGCCGCGCCAGCTGCGGCGCCCCGCGAGGTAGCGTTCGCCAATCTCCACCTGCGGCTGCAGGAGCAAGGCAGATTCCATGAATTCTTCGGCGCAATCGAACCAGCTGAACATCAACACCCCGTGTAACCCTGGAAAGCGCATCACCTCCCGGGACCATCCTGTTCTCCCCGCATGCGCGAGAGCCTGACAGATAAAAGACGATGGCGATGCTTCGGGCACGCAATGCAAAATGCGTAGCGCATCATCGCGGCTTGGAGACACGCGTGCAACTGGAGTCGATCGACCCGGACTTGGCGTAGGCACTTGTCAATGTCAACGACGACTTCAGGCATGCCGATTGACATCAGCGCGCACGAAGCCGCGATGACTGAAGATCAGCGTCGCCCACCACTCACGCGATCGCGCTGCTCCAGATCGGGCGCGGTGAACACGTCGACGTAACCGGCATCGAGCAGCAAACCTTGCGCCGCATCGCCCTGCTTCCAACCATGCTCGAACAGCAGCCAACCGGCCGTGTCGAGGTGGCCGAGTGCGCCATCGACGATACGACGGATATCGTCCAGGCCGTCATTGCCCGAGGCCAGCGCCGTGGCGGGTTCGAAACGCAGGTCGCCCTGAGCCAGATGCGGATCGGCGGCTTCGATGTAAGGCGGGTTGGCAACGATCAGGTCGAAACGTCGGCCCACCAATGGCGCCAACCAGTCGCCATGCGCAAAGCCGACGTTGCCGATCGCGTGACGCCGCGCATTGCGCCGGGCGACGGCGAGCGCGGCGGCACTGGCGTCGGTGGCAACGATCTGCGCGCGCGGCCGCTCGCGCGCAATGGCCAGCGCAATCGCACCACTGCCTGTACCGAGGTCAGCCACGCTGCCGCTGAAGTCGGGCGGCAAGCGCTGCAGGGCCAGTTCCACCAGCAGTTCGGTTTCCGGGCGCGGTATCAGCGTCGCCGGGGTCACCTCCAGCTCTAGCGTCCAGAAGCCACGACGACCGGTGATGTAGGCCACTGGCTCGCCGGCCTCCCGGCGCGCCAGCAGTGCTTCGTAAGTCATCTGGACGTGCGCATCCAGCGTGTCGTTCGCATGCATGAACAGCCAGCTGCGCGACTGTTGCAACACGTGCAGCAACAACAGCTCGGCATCCGCCCGCTCACCGAGCCGCTGCGTCGCCGCGGTGAGCGCGCTGCGAACATCAGGCCTCATGCGACGGCTCCGCTGCTGCGGACGGCGACTGTGGCAGCGTGCTCACCAGCAAAGCACACCATCGACGGAACATGCCGCTCTCCCCTGAATGCCGGTCGGCCGGCACCGTGTAAGTGGAACACGCCAGGCCCACGAAGCGGCCGGCATCCTCTGACCAGCTGTGACCCGTACGCATCTATGCGCATGCCGCACTCCCGATTCAACGCAGCACACAGCAACTCGCACGCTCAGCGCCGCGCCCACGCCACGATGATTCGATGGATCGCATCCAACCCGTCGAACAGCGCCGCCGGCCCGGGCTGCAGGATGATCGGCGACTTGATCTCGAACAACTGCCCGTCGCGCACTGCCGGAATCGTCGCCCAACCCGGCCGCACCGCCACCTTCCCGGGATGAAAGCGCTTGCCGCACCAGGAGCCGAGAATGATGTCAGGAGCGCGGCGCACGACCTCGTCGCCGTTGGCCAGGATGCGTTGTTTCGCCAGCGGCTCGCGGGCGAGTTCAGGGAAGCAATCGTCACCACCGGCGATGTCGATCAGCTCGGTCACCCAGCGGATGCCGGTGATGATCGGCTCGTCCCATTCCTCGAAATAGACCTTTGGCCGCCGCGGCAGCTGCGCGGCGGCGGCGCGAATGTCGGCGATATGCTGCTCGGCGCACTGCGCGTAGGTTTCGGCCTTTTCATACGTGCCGACCATCGCACCAAGTCGGCGGATGTAGGCGACGATGCCGTCGACGCTGCGATGGTTGCTGATCCACACCTCGACACCGCACTTGATCAGTTCGCGCGCGATATCGGCCTGGATGTCGGAGAAACCGATCGCCAGGTCCGGCTCCAGTTTCATGATCTGGCCGATCTTTGCGCTGGTGAACGCCGATACCTTCGGCTTCTCCTTGCGCGCCTGCGCCGGGCGCACGGTGAAGCCGGAGATGCCCACGATGCGCCGATCCTCACCCAGCGCGTAGAGTACCTCGGTGGGCTCCTCGGTGAGACAGACGATACGTTGCGGGAACGGATCGCTCATGGCACGGAGAAACCGGCCTGCGCGACGCGCAGCGCGGGCAGCGCCCCACTCACGGGTACAGCAACCGGCTGGTCCAGGTCTGGCCGTGGCGGCTCCAGCGCACGCGTTCGTGCAGGCGGAATTCGGCGCCGTACCAGAACTCCAGCACGTCCGGCTCCACCAGATAGCCGCCCCAGTGCGGTGGCCGCGCCACCTCGCTCCCCTCAAACTCGTGCTCGTAGCGCGCCACGCGCTGCTCGAAGGTGTCGCGATCGGGCAGTGTCTGCGATTGCAGCGAGGCCCACGCGCCGATCTGGCTGCCGCGCGCGCGACTGGCGAAATACGCATCGGACTCCTCTTCCTGCAATTTGCGCGCGACCCCCTCCACGCGCACCTGCACGCCATTGCGCAGCCGCTTCCAGTGGAAGCACAGCGCCACCTGCGGGTGTGCCTCGAGCTGGCTGCCCTTGTCGCTCTGGTAATTGGCGTAGAAGCGGAAGCCGCGTTCGTCGGCGCCCTTCAGCAGCACGATGCGCGAAGCGACCCGCCCGCCGCTGTCGACGGTGGCGAGGTTCATTGCTGTCGGCTCGCGATCGCCGCTGGCCTTGGCCTCCTCCAGCAGGTGCAGAAAGGTATTCAGGATTTCGGGTTTGAGCATGATGTGTGAAACTTCCCTTTTGCATTGAGGCCATCTCGCGCCATCATGGCGCGAACGAACCTGACCCATGATAATGCCAATGACCGCTGCTGCCTGCATCAGATCCGCACTGGAACCGCTGCGATGCTTCCGCATGCCGGGTGAAGACTGCGGCAACGCGGGTGCATGCCCGATCCGGCCCCGACACTGCCTGCCGGGCGTCGATAGCTGGCCTGACCTTGGGCTTTACGGTCGATGATGTCGCATGCCGAGCGGCAGAACGAGGCCTTGGCCGGGCACCTGCTTGACCAGTACGCGGGGCGCATCGCCCGCTCGCGCCGCCCGTACATCCTGGGCCTGTCCGGGCTGCAGGGCAGCGGCAAGAGCACCCTGGCCCGGGTGATGAAGGCCCAGGCCAAGGCCCGTGGCTGGGCCACCGAGGTGCTTTCGCTGGATAATTTCTACTACGCCCGCAGTGAACGCGAGGCGCTGGCGCGCGACGTGCACCCGTTGTTGCGCACGCGCGGCGTGCCGGGAACGCACGAGATCGAGCTGCTGCTGTCCGTGCTGGCGGCCGTGCCGCAGGCATCGGAGCGGTTGGCGGTCATCTACCCGCGCTTCGACAAGGGTCGCGACACCCGCCTGCCGCCGTCGCGCTGGCCCCGCATCATGCAACGACCCGCCCTGGTGATCGTGGAGGGCTGGGCGCTGGGCATCCGGCCGCAGTCGCCGGCCGCGCTGGCCAAGCCGATCAACCGGCTGGAACGCGAGGAGGATCCCGCGGGCGACTGGCGACGCTGGGTCAACAAGCAACTGCGTGGCTATCAGCCGTTATGGCGCAAGTTCGATGCCCTGATCGTGCTGCAGGCACCCAGCTGGGACATCGTGCGCCGCTGGCGCGGCGAGCAGGAGCAGGAATTGGTGGCACGCCACGCCCCGCTGGCGATGGACGCCACCAGCATGGAGCGTTTCCTGATGCACTTCGAACGCCTCAGCCGCCACGCCCTGGCCACCTTGCCCGCGCTGGCCGACACGGTGGTGGAGTATGACGATGAGCGACATGTGACGGGGTTGGAGCACGGGTGATTCGGTGTTTTGTCTGAAGCCCTCTCCTTGGGGGAGCTGTCTCTTGATCAGATCTCGATTGAATGCCGAGGCAAGGGCCGGTGGGCAGTGCCCGCCCTACGGCGCGGCTGTTCTGCATCCATGCAAGATGTGATCAAGAGCCAGCCTTGGGGAAAGGGGTCCTGGTCAGCGTCGAACCCCTGATCCTGCCCTTCGATCCTCGCCCGTTACGGTTCGTCATCCATACACGGGATAACGCGCGCATTGCGCGCTGACGAGCTCGCGCACGCGCTCGATGACTGTGTCGTCACCCATGGCATCCAGCACGTCGGCAATCCAGCCGGCCAGCTCCGTGCAATCGGCTTCCTGGTAACCGCGCGTGGTCACCGCCGGCGCGCCTATGCGCAAACCCGAGGTCACAAACGGCTTCTGCGGATCGTTCGGCACCGCGTTCTTGTTGACCGTGATGTGGGCCTTGCCGAGGGCTGCCTCGGCATCCTTGCCGGTCAGCTTCTTGCCAACCAGGTCGACCAGGAACAGATGATCCTCGGTACCCCCCGACACGACCTTGAAACCGCGATCCATCAGCGTCCTGGCCATCGCCTTGGCATTCTTGACGACCTGCTGCTGGTAGGTCTTGAACCCGGGTTCGAGCGCTTCCTTGAAGGCGACCGCCTTGGCCGCGATCACGTGCATCAGCGGACCACCCTGCAGGCCGGGGAACACAATCGCTTGCAGTTTCTTCTGGATCTCCTCGGCGTGCTCGCCCATCGCCGACGACTGCGCCACGATCAGGCCACCGCGCGGGCCGCGCAGGGTCTTGTGGGTAGTCGAGGTCACCACGTGGGCATATGGCAACGGCGAGGGATACACGCCCGCCGCGATCAGACCCGCCGGATGGGCCATGTCCACGAAGAAATAGGCGCCCACCTTGTCGGCAATCTGACGCATGCGGGCCCAGTCGACCACTTGCGAGTAGGCGCTGAACCCGCCCACCAGCATCTTCGGCTTGTGCTCGGTCGCAAGTTTCTCGATCGCGTCGTAATCCATCAGTCCGTTGTCGTCGACCCCGTACTGCACGGCGTGGAAGACCTTGCCGGAGATGTTCGGCTTGGCGCCATGGGTGAGGTGCCCGCCGTGCGCCAGGCTCATGCCAAGGATGGTGTCACCGGGCTTGAGCAGCGCGAAATACACCGCCTGGTTGGCCTGCGAACCGGAGTGCGGTTGCACGTTGGCGTAGTCGCAATCGAACAACTGCTTCAGCCGTTCGATCGCCAGCTTCTCGGCCACGTCGACATGCTGACAACCGCCGTAATAGCGGTGGCCCGGGTAACCTTCCGCGTACTTGTTGGTCAACACGCTGCCCTGTGCCTCCATGACGCACGGGCTAGCGTAATTCTCGGACGCGATCAGCTCGACGTGGTCTTCCTGGCGCTGGCGCTCCTTCCTGATCGCCTCGGCCAGTTCGTCGTCGTAGCCGGCGATACGCATTTCATGGTTGTACATTGCAAACCTCACGCAAAATATTGAGTGATCGAGACCGCTGGACCGGCCTCTTCAGGCGGACCGCTGGCTGCTGGTGGAGCGCGCCCCGGGAAAAGGCTCTTCGAATTTCTGATCGCGCCAAGTGGATCAATGGGAAGAAGATCCTGGTGCCACGCCGGGTCCGAGGTATTCCTCCATGGCATCCAGCATGATGCGCACCGCGTAATCGGCGAAACTTCGTCGCACGATCACTTCCCACGCTTCCTGTCCGGCCAGATCCAGCCGCCGCAGCAACACACTGGTCTTGAAATGAAGCGTCTGCGCACACTGGCCGACGCCGAACGCGCGCGGATGCAAATCCAGTGGCGAGCCCTTGGCCAGGACTGCGCGGGCGTGGGGTCCGGACAGGCGGATGACCGAGTAGCCACTGCTCTGATCGGTGGCGGCGAAGAACTGCCTGCCCAGCGCGGCATCCAGCCGCCGTGCCAGGTCGGTCGGCTGCGCGCCGGTGCTACGCAGCAACCATTCATTTGGCGCCAGCCACATCGCACAACAGTCGGCGCTGGTGGCCACGGTGTTGGGCGTGGTGGGAAGCTCGCTTCCGATGCTATCCAGCACCGCCGCCAGGAAGCCCGGGGACCCAGGCTCGCCGCGCAGGTTGGTCAGCTCGACGAAGGGCAGTTCGGCCAGCAGCACGCTGCCCAGTTGGCCGTGCGTGAAGCCGCCGGGTGGATGGCCCAAGCCCACCAAAGGGGTTTCCTGATCGAGTTCAGTCCACATTTTGACGAGCTCCTTCCGGGTCGTAGAAGACCGGACTACAGATGCGGGCCTGGGCGAAACGTCCGTCCGGCAGCGGGATGGTGACCTCCTGCTCCATCCGGTTCAGGCCATCCTTGATGACGGCCAGCGCGATCGAACGCTGCAGGATCGGACTCATGTAGCTGGAGGTCACATGGCCCTGCATCGCGGCAATGGCGGCGGTGGAGGGCGCGTTGAGGATCTGCCCGCCTTCGGGTAACACGCAGGTCGGATCGCTCGGCAGCAGTCCCACCAATTGCTTGCGGTGGGGGCTGGCGGTGTCGCTGCGCGACAGCGAACGCTTGCCCAGGCAGTCCTTGGCCTTGGACACCATGCCGCCCATGCCCAGGTCGAGCGGGGTCATCGACCCATCGGTGTCCTGACCGACGATGATGAAGCCCTTCTCCGCGCGCAGGACGTGCATCGCCTCGGTCCCGTAGGGGGTGATGCCGAACTCCTCGCCCGCCGCCATCAGCAGGTTCCAGACGTGCTGGCCGAGGTTGGCCGGCATGTAGACTTCGTAGGACAGTTCACCCGAGAAACTCACCCGCAGGATGCGTACGAAGACGCCGTCGATGGTGCCCTCCTTGAAGCCCATGAAGGGAAACGCTTCCTTGTCGAAGTTGATGTCCTGACAGACTTTCTGCAATACCTTGCGCGCGTTGGGGCCGGCGACGGTAGCGGTGGCGTACTGGTCGGTGATCGAGGTCAGGTAGACCTTCAGATCCGGCCACTCGGTTTGCAGCCAGCGCTCCATCCAGCTCATGACGCGCGCGGCCCCGCCGGTGGTGGTGCTCACCAGGAAGTGCTGCTCGGCCAGGCGCAGGTTCACGCCATCGTCTAGGATCATGCCGTTCTCATCGAGCATGAGGCCGTAGCGGCAGCGCCCCGGCTTGAGCTTGTCCCACAGGTTGGGGTAGATGCGGTTGAGGAAGGTGACCGAGTCCGGGCCGCGCACATCGATCTTGCCCAGGGTGCTGTAGTCGAGCAGGCCGACGCTGTGGCGCACCGCCAGACATTCGCGCGCGACGGCGGCATCCATGTCCTCGCCAGGGCGCGGGTAATGGCGCGCCCGTTTCCAGTTACCGACATCTTCGAACACCGCACCGTGGGCTACATGCCACTCGTACAGATAAGTCTTGCGGATCGGATCGAACATGTCGCCCAGTTCACGACCGGCGATGGTGCCAAAGCTGACCGGCGTGTAGTTGGGGCGGAAGGTGGTGGTGCCGGTCTCCGAAATGCTCTGGCCCAGCACGCCGGCGAGCACTGCCATGCCGTTGATGTTGCCCAGCTTGCCCTGGTCGGTGCCGAAGCCCATGGCGGTATAGCGCTTGACGTGCTCGATCGAGCGATAGCCTTCGCGCACCGCCAGGTGGATATCCGAGACCGAAACGTCGTTCTGGTAGTCGATGAACTGTTTCGGCCCGCGCGTGGCAGCCTTGCCGCTTCCGATCGACCAGATCGGCAGAATCGGTGATTCGGTGGAAGCATGCGTAGCCCATGCCGCCGGCGCCTTGCCAGAGACGTCGGCAAAGTCGCACTGCGCGGACGCTTCGATTCCCGCTCGTACACCGCCGCTCAAGGCCTGGGCCAGGCTGAAGTCGCCGTTGGCGGCGCCCACGCTGATCTGGGGCTGCACCTGCACGTCCGGGACGAAGCAGGCACGCTGGTCGCACCAGCGTGGCTTGCCCCCGGACTGGGCATACAAGTGGATCACCGGGTTCCAGCCGCCTGCCATGACCAGCAGGTCGCAGCTCAGCGACTCGGTGCCGGCGGGCAGGCGCGCGCCATGGCCCTGCAGGCGCACGCCGCTGACGCGCGTGCCGCCGACGGCATGCTCGATCACGGCCTGCTGGATGATCCTTATACCCGCTTGCTCGGCGCGCATGGACAGGCCGCTTCCACTGCGCGTGCGCGGGTCAACCACCACCACCTGTGCGCCATTGCGCTTGAGGTCCAGCGCTGCCTGGTAGCCGCTGTCGTTGTTGGTGAATACCACCGCCTGGCGGCCCGGCAGCGCACCATAATGGTTGATGTAGGTGCACACGGCCGAGGCCAGCATCACGCCGGGCAAGTCGTTGTTGCCGAAAACCAGCGGGCGTTCATGCGCGCCCGTAGCCAGTACCACGCGCCGTGCACGAATTTTCCAGAGCCGCTCACGCACGCCTGCCCGCTGCTGCAACGGCAGGTGATCGGTCAGGCGTTCGCAGGCAGTGACCAGGTTGTGGTCCTGGTAGCCGAACGCCGTCGTGCGCGGCAACACGCATACCTCGGGCATGGTCGCCAGCTCGTCGGTGACGCGCCTGATCCATTGCCCGGCCGGCTCTCCACCGAGCGTATCGGTCGACCACAGGAGGCTGCCGCCCGGTTCGGGCTGGTTGTCGACCAGGATTACGCGCGCGCCGGTGCGCCCGGCAGCGACCGCAGCCGCTAGGCCGGCCGGCCCGGCGCCGACGATCAGCACGTCGCAATGCGCATGGGTTTTCTCGTAGCGGTCTGGATCGAGTGTGTCCGGCACCGTGCCCAGGCCCGCCGCATCGCGAATGCGCTCTTCGTACTTCGGCCACCAGGCGCGCGGCCACATGAAGGTCTTGTAATAGAAGCCCGCCGCGATGAATCGCGAAAAGTACCGCGCAACAGCCATGCGGTCGTGTTCGATATCGGGCCTGGCATTCACGCTGGTCGCGCGCAGGCCCTCGTACAGCTCGATCTCGGTCGCCCGCGCGTTGGGGATGGTGTAAGCACCCGTTTCCAGCTGCACCAACGCGTTGGGCTCCTCGACACCGGCGGCGACGATGCCGCGCGGACGATGGTACTTCCAGCTGCGCGCGACGAAGTGCACGCCATTGGCGATCAGGGCCGAGGCCAGGGTATCGCCCGCCAAGCCGTCATACGGCTTGTCGTTGAAGAAAAAGCGTACCGGCGCACTGCGCTGCACGCGGCCCCCGTGGGGCAGGCGGCAAGACTGGCTCATGACTTCTCCATCGCGTGTGCGCCGAGCTTTTCGTAGCTCTTGAACTGGTAGGTCCGGGTATCGCGCTCGGCGACGAACCAACGTCGGCAACCGTGGCTATGCACCCATTGCTCGCGATGCAGGCCCAGCGTGTTCTTGCGCATGAACACGTAGTCGCCCCACTCGCGATCGGACAGGTGCTCGGCGTCGGTCGGCCTGACAATGTCGGCTTCGCCGCCGTAATTGAATTCGGTCTCGGCGCGCTCGCCGCACCATGGGCATCGAATCACTAGCATGCTGACTTCCTCAGTGTGCGACGGCAGCCGCGCCATGCTCGTCGATCAAGTGTCCGTTATAGAACCGATCGATCGAGAATGCCGCATTGAGTGGATGGGGCTCGTTGTGGGCAATCGTGTGGGCAAATACCCAACCCGAGCCGGGGGTTGCCTTGAAGCCGCCGGTGCCCCAACCGCAATTGAAGTACAGGCCCTTGATGTCGGTCTTGGAGACGATCGGGCACGCATCGGGCGTGACATCCACGATGCCGCCCCACTGCCGGTTCATGCGCACGCGGCTGAGCGTGGGGAACATCTCGACGATTGCCTGCACCGTGTGTTCGATACTCTGGAAACTGCCGCGCTGGCCATAACCGGTGTACTGATCGACCCCGGCGCCGATGACCAGGTCGCCCTTGTCGGACTGGCTGATGTAGGCATGCACGGCATTGGACATGATGACGGTGTGGATGACCGGTTTGACCGGCTCGGAAACCAGTGCCTGCAAGGGATGGCTCTCGATCGGCAGGCGGATGCCCGCCATCTCGGCCAGCACGCTGGAGTGCCCTGCCACCACCACGGCAACCTTCTTCGCCTTGATGAAGCCCTTGCCGGTGTCCACGCCTTCGACCGCACCGCCCTTCGTGCGGATGTTGGTCACCGGACAATTCTGGATGAGGTCCACGCCCAGCGCGTCGGCGGCGCGCGCGAAGCCCCACGCCACCGCATCGTGCCGCGCCACGCCGCCACGCCGCTGCAACGAGCCGCCCAGCACCGGGTAGCGCGTGTTCAGATTGATGATGGGTACGATGTCGCGGACCTGCTCGGGCGTGACCCACTCGCCATCCACGCCGTTGTAGCGGTTGGCGTTGATGCGGCGCTGCGTGTCGCGAACTTCCTGCAGGGTATGCGCAAGATTCAGCACGCCGCGCTGGCTGAACATCACGTTGTAGTTCAGATCCTGCGAGAGTCCCTCCCACAACTGCATGGATTTTTCGTACAGCCGGGCGGATTCGTCCCACAGATAGTTGGAGCGCACGATGGTGGTGTTGCGCGCCACGTTGCCACCGCCCAGCCAGCCCTTTTCCAGCACGGCGATGTTGCGCACACCGTGCACCTTGGCCAGGTAATAGGCCGTGGCCAGGCCATGGCCGCCGGCACCGACGATGACCACGTCGTACTCGCGCCTGGGCTCCGGGCTGCGCCACGCCTGGCCCCACTTCTCGTTGTGACTGAGCCCGTTCTTGATCAGGCTGAAAATTGAATAACGGTTACTCATGGTCGCCTCACCCTTGACCCTGGACTTGCGCAGGCACTCCCGCTGCCGGTTGCAGCTACTAGACCAGAGCGAAGGGACCCGTGCTAGAACCGTTGTGCCGTATCCATGGAACAATCCCGTCCGGGGTTGCGCAGGCCATCGGCAAATGCGCTGTTTCAGTAGAATTCCCGGCGGTTCGGAAAAACCTCGTTTATGCCATCGGGGGGCGGTACCTGCTCGGGCAACAGCGAAGCGGGCAACTGCGCGCGCGCGCGCCAGACACTGGGCGGTATGCCGAACGTCGAACGGAACTCCCGACCCAGGTGCGACGCATCGGAGAATCCGCAGGTCGCCGCGATCACCGAAATGGTCTTCTTGGAGTGGGTCAGCAGCCAGGCGGCCAGTCGCAGCCGCATGCCGCGTCCGTACGCCTGCGGGCTCTGGCCAGTGCATTCCTTGAACAGTCGCTCAAGCTGACGCACCGAGATATTCAGCTGGGCCGCCAGCTGATCCAGACTCAGCGCCTGCCCCATGTGTTGCTCCATCAACAACACCGCGCGGCGCACGACCGGATGTGCAGTAGGCTCGATACCCGGCGGCAGGGGCTGTACTGTCTCGGACCGATTCGAACCGTCTACCTGCAGGATACGCAATGCCTTGTCGACGATGGACGCATCCATATGCCGCCTGAGGATCTCGGCTGCCACATCGATCGAGGCGCGTCCGCCCGAGCAGGTGATCCGCTGTCGATCGAACACGTACAGGCGGTCGGCCACGATATTGTGCGGATCGGTCGCGGGAAACTGTTCGAGGAAATCCCAGTAGTGAAACCAGCTCACGCACACCCGGTGCTGATCGAGTACGCCGGCCCGCATCAGCGTAAATGCCCCCGTGCATACGGCCACCAGCGCAACATTCTGTCGTGCCGCGTTGCGGATGAACTCGAGCAGCCCGTTGCTGACCGGCGTCCCGGTATGCAGCAACCCGCCCACGACAACGACATAATCGAAGCGCGAAGGATCGCCCAGGTGCTCGGACGGCACGACCTGGATGCCACTGCTGGAGCGCACCGGCACCAGGGTCTCATCGATGACCTGCCAGGTGCAACGCACCGGGCGACTGTTGTCGCCCTCGTCACCGGCCAGGCGCAACACATCCAGCAGACCCGAGAACGCAGTCAGCGTGAAATACGGCAGCAGGATAAAACCAAAACGTACTGGACCCTTGTCCATGATTACCGACCTCAACTTCGTTCATGCTCGGTGACGCTTCGATTCTATGCATGAATCGCCAACCGTGGTGTAGTCGCCACACCTGTGCCACCGCTTCACCCAGGAGCCTGTCGGACTTTACGCGGTCGGTTTGCGAATCCACCTGTGCGGTCCATATTCCTGCCGCTTCTTGGCCCATCGCCACTATGGGCCAGCGAATTGTCAAAAATCTGTCCTTGCATAGCCGAATTCTCGCCTCGACTACCAACGCCCGACAGGCTCCCGGATTTCGCCCTCCACCGAGCAGACCCCATGAACACCCGTGCTGAATACCCTGCCTCCGATTCGGCGATTCGGCCGTTCTGCCTGACTGTGTCGTGCCCGAGCCGGGCAGGTCAGGTGGCCGCCATCGCCGCCTTCCTGGATCAGCGCCAAGGCTATATCGATGAGCTGTCGGTGTTCGACGACAAGCGCACCAGCCGGTTTTTCGTGCGCTGCGTGTTTCACACCGAAGGCCCGACCGCTCTCGCGCGCGGCGCATTGCGCCAGGACTTTGCCGGGCTGGCGCAATCCTTCGACATGGATTGGGACATCCATGACATGTCGATGCGTCCTCGAGTTCTGATTCTGGTGTCGCGTCTGGAGCATTGCCTGGCCGACCTGCTGTTCCGTACCCGCATGCACGAACTGGACATGGATATCGCCGCGATCGCCTCGAACCACGACACCTTGCGTGGCCACGCTCAAGCGGCCGGCATCCCGTTCCATTATATGCCGGTCAACAAAAGCAACCGCAGCGAACAGGAAGCGGGCATCCTCGAACTGATGTGCTCGAGCGGCGCCGAACTGGTCATCCTCGCCCGTTACATGCAGATCCTGGGCGCGGACACCAGCCGCGCGCTGGCCGGTCGTGCGATCAATATCCACCATTCGTTCCTGCCTGGCTTCAAGGGTGCTCATCCCTACCGTCAGGCTTACCAGCGCGGCGTGAAGGTGATTGGTGCCACCGCCCATTTCGTCACTGACGACCTGGACGAGGGTCCGATCATCGAGCAGGTTGTCGAGCGCGTCGATCACACCCAGGATCCGGAGCGCTTGCTGGCCACCGGGCGCAACCTGGAATGCCAGGCCCTGGCGCGCGCCGTCAAGAACTATATCGAGCGTCGGGTGTTCATCAACGGCCAGCGCACGATTGTGTTGTAAGGCGACCGCGCCAGGCAGGGGCCGGTGCGCTCGCGTGCACACCGGCCCCCACCTCCATGGCAAGATCAATCCGGTAAAGGCTCGTGCGAGGTCTCCTTGCTCGCCACCATGGCGACCAAGGCAATAATCGCTGCCGCCACCAGGTACCACGCCGGCGCCAGTTTGTTGCCGCTGACCTGGATCAGCCAGGTGGCGACGAACGGCGCCGTGCCACCGAAAATGGCATTGGCCAGATTGAAGCTGAGCGCAAAGCCGCTATAGCGTACGTTGGTGGGGAATATCTCGGCGAGAAAACACGGCAGCGTACCGTCGTTCATGGTCAACATGAACCCGAATGCAATCTGGATCAAGATAATACCGATGAACCCGGCAGTCCCGAGCAGGCTGAACAACGGCACGGAGACCACCACGAACACCACGGAGGCCGCTATCAGCATGGTCTTGCGACCGAAACGGTCGGACAGCGTGCCCATCAGGAAAATGAAAAAGATGTAGGCCACCAGCGCAATGGTCGTGGACAGGAAGGATTCTGCTTCGCTCACATGCAGTTGCACCGACATATAGGTCGGCATATAGGTCAGGATGGTATAGAACCCCACCGCGTTCAACATCGTTACCCCGATCGCGATGATCAGCGACCGCTTGTGCTTGGACAGCAGCAGCGAGATCGGCGCATGCGCCACCTTCTCCAATTTCTCCAGCGCACGGAACTTGGGTGAATCCTCGAGATGGATACGGATGTAACGACCGATATAACCCAACGGCAGCGCCAGCAAAAATGGCAGGCGCCAGCCATACGAGTGCATCTGCTCCGCGCTCAGGAACTGGTGCATGCCGGTGACCAGCAGTGACCCGAACAATAATCCGGCAGCCGTACTGGCCGGCACGATACTGGCAAACAATCCGCGTTTGCGATGGGGAGCATATTCCACCAGAAAAGCGGCCGCGCCCGCATATTCACCCGAGGCAGAAAAGCCCTGGATCAGACGCAATAGCAGCAACAGCACCGCTGCCCAGACACCAATCCGGTCGTAGCCTGGCAGGAACGCGATCAGGAACGTGGCCGATGCCATGATGATGATCGACAGGGACAAGGCGAGCTTGCGCCCGATGATGTCGCCATAGTGCCCCCAGACAATCCCGCCTATCGGCCGAATGATAAACGACAGGGCAAATACCGCAAACGTCGCCAGCAGACCTGCCGAAGGCGAAATCTCCGGGAAAAAAACTGTGGCGAGGATGGTGGCAAGATAGGCATAGGATGCATAGTCGAACCATTCGATGAAGTTGCCGATGAAACTTGCCAAGGCTACCTTCTTGAGAGTGGCAGCGTCCGCCTGAACAGGTGGGCTACCGTATTTTACGGATACGTCGGTCATGTTGTCTCCCCGTCTGGTTGTGCTGATCCTGCGCCAGCGATCGCCTGATTCGAAATGCCGCCTCCGGAATGAACCCCTCCATCCGAAGCGCGCGGCGCGTGGGCGTGCATCACGCGCCATGAAGCCAATGCGATTCATCCCAGAGCGGCCAGGCAGGCTTTGCCTGGCCGCTCTGCGCGTCCGCGGGTACGCTTTACGACCCGCCGATTCGCGAGTTCATGGGGCCGTCCCGGCCCCGCAAACCGGCACTGCTCGGTCCTTGCACAGCCAGCCGTGTCGGCCAGCCGGATCCCGCAGATCACTAGCAGGAGATGATGTTGTGCTCCGGGCCATACGGGAACTTGGTGATGTCCTCGACACTGTTTTCGCCAATCACCAGGATGTCGTGCTCGCGATAGCCGCCGGCCCCGGGCTGGCCTTCCATCACGGCAATCATCGGCTCCATCGACACGACCATGCCCGGTTGCAGCACGGTATCGATGTCTTCGCGCAGTTCCAGGCCCGCCTCGCGACCGTAGTAGTGTGACAGCACGCCGAACGAGTGCCCGTAGCCGAAGGTCCGGTTCGCCAGCAGGCCGTGCTTGACGTAGATCTTGTTCAGTTCCGCAGCGATGTCCTTGCACACCGCGCCGGGTTTGATCAACTCCATGCCGCGGTTGTGCACCTCGACATTGATCTTCCACAACTCCAGCGAGCGCTGGTCTGGCGCGCCCAGGAACAGGGTACGTTCCAGCGCCGTGTAGTAGCCCGAGATCATCGGAAAGCAGTTCAACGAGAGGATGTCCCCGCGCTGCAGCTTGCGGGTGGTGGGCCAGTTGTGCGCGCCATCGGTATTGATCCCGGACTGGAACCAGACCCAGGTGTCGCGGATTTCGGAGTTGGGAAAAGTACGAGCGATCTCGTGCACCATCGCCTCGGTACCGATCAGCGCCACCTCGTACTCGCTGATGTCCTCGCGGATCGCGGCCTTGATCGCCTCGCCGCCGAGGTCGCCGATGCGGGCACCATGCTTGATTACTTCGATCTCCTCGGGCGACTTGATCATGCGCTGACGCATCGCGTCCTGCGCCACATCGACCAACGTTGCATCCGAAAAGGCGGCCTGAATCTTGTTGTGGTTGTCCACTGGCAGCGTGTCTTCTTCGACACCGAGCCGGCGGACCTTAACCTTGCGCTGGCGCAGCGCTTCCTGAATGGCGTGAATGTAGTTGTCACGGCGCCAGTCGGTATAGACGATGTTCTCGCCGTAACCACGCCGCCACGGCATACCCGCGTCGATATTCGCGCTGATCGTGACCGTGTCATCAGCCGTGACGACCATGGCGTAGAACCGGCCGAAGTATGTGAACAGGAAATCCGAGTAATACTTGATCGAGTGCCAGCTGGTCAGCACCACCGCATCGAGTTGCTTCGCGGCCATGATCGAGCGCAAGCCGGTAATGCGGCGTTTGAGCTCGGTATCGGAGAATGTCAGCGGGACTTTCTCGCCATTGTGCAAAACCTTCAGGCGTTCAAGCTCCGCGATAGAGGTTGCTGGTGTTGCTGCTGCGTGATTGGACATGTGAGACTCCTGACGTTGGTCTTGGCGGTTGATAAGTGGGTGAGTGGGTGAGCGTGGCTACCTGAACAAGTAGCGGCGCCGGTGCATGTGCATGGCGACGCCAGATATGGCTTCGACTACTGACTTTCATCAGACGGGGATACGCTGGCGACTATCGCAAGCACATGTGAGACATATTCCGACCCGCGAATGATTCGTCCTGGTTCCCGGAGCGCGACATTCGTGGCAGCACCGAGATGAGCGTACCGTAAGCGTAGCCCGTCAAATTCGTCTTGACGCGACGTAAACTAGCCTGAAAGCGAAGTCATGAATCAGTCACGGATAAAAGATCGGTACACGCCTGTCGCTATGCAGGCAAGTGATCGCTAACGCTCGCGCAGAAACGCCGCACCTTTGACCTCAATGGCGTGTGGCAGCAGCTGGCGTGTTTCTTACGCATAGGTACCGTCAGCACGTTTTGGAACAGCCTGGCTGGAAGAGCAAAACGGTATCGTTCGAGCTACTGGTGTACTCCGTGGTTGAGTGCTTCGGCAAGCCCATTCCAATCCAGCACGTCGTCTTCCACGACTCACCCTACGCACCAGATTCAGCGACGACTCACGGTGATTATGCTCACGTGAAGAACAGCCATCCCGTAAACAGGTAGATGGGGATGAGGATACCTACGGACCACAACACGTATCCAAAAAAATGGGGCATCCGCACGCCAGCATCCCGCGCGATCGCATAGACCATGAAGTTTGGCGCGTTGCCGATGTATGTGTTGGCACCCATGAAAACCGCACCTGTCGAGATCGCCGCCAGAACCGCCGCGCCAGTACTCATGAGGTACTGTGGGTTGCCCCCGGCCAGGTCGAAAAACACGAGATACGTGGGCGTGTTATCAAGGAACGATGACAGCGCGCCAGAGAGCCAGAAATAGGCCAGTGGATCGGCCGACCCATCAGCACGCGTCACCAATGCAAACAGCGATGACAGCGAGCCCTGCTGACCGGCGTGCAGCATCGCACCCACCGGGACGAGACAGATGAAAATGGCGGCAAACAGCGCCGCAACTTCGATGATCGGACCCCACCTGAAATCGTTGACGCGATGACATTCCTTGGGACTGAGCACCAACGACAGAATGGCCATCGCAATCATGATGGCGTCCCTCGTCACGTTCTGAAGTTTGACCTCGGAGCCGTGCACCATGAATGAAATACCGGGGTTCCATATTGCTGATAACAATATGGCCGCGATAATGCCACCGAATAGCGGCAGGTTCACCCAACCCAAGAGGCGGGCACGTGATTTCGCTAGCGGCCTCTCGGTCGCCATTTGACGCCTCTCTCGGGCGCATAAATAGCCGTCGATTACGACGAAAACAATGAGTATCAGCGCCGTGACCGTCGCAGTCTCCGCCAGCAAATGCGGTAATGGCCAGAAGAATCCAACGCCACGCAGAAATCCGACAAAAAGGGGCGGGTCACCAAGTGGCGTCAGCGCACCGCCAATGTTGCAAACGACGAAGATGAAAAAGATGACGACATGCGCGTTGAACGGTCGATTGCGGTTCGCACGGATCAGTGGCCTGATCATGATCATCGCGGCGCCGGTAGTCCCAACCAGAGAGGCAAGTAACGCCCCGACCACGAGGATTCCGACGTTCGTCAACGGCGTCCCACGCATATTGCCCTCAACCAGCACACCGCCAGCGACAGTATAGAGTGCCAATAGCAGGATGATAAAAGGTACGTATTCGAGCAAGAGCGTATGCACAAGCGCGGCAACCGCCAGCGATGGGCCAGCCCAGACTAAAAGTGGAACCACGACGAGCGCACTCCACCCGAACGCAAATTTCCCATAATGGTGCTCCCACAAACGCGGATAGAGCACCGGGCCGGTTGCAATCGAAATTAGAAGGCCTCCGAATGGCAGTACCCACAGCAAAGACATGTTTGCTCCGACCAGTTGCGTGGTCGTGGCCCCCACCGCTGGTGTGGTGCCAACGCAGAACAATATGATTGCAGCAAGTGTCATCGCGAGACGAGGTCGGCGCCGGCGGGCCGTAACTTCAGCGGTCCGACGAGCCACCTTGCTATCTCGAATACATTGCAAACCTTCGACATGGTGGGTTAGCCAGCGCAGCCAGTGGCGGGGGGTAGCGACAACTGGCCTGGTAACCCCCAAGGAGCCGCGGATCATGGCGATTCAGCCTCAAGGCGCTCGCACCCACTTGTACACAGCATTCGTACCCTCCATGTGCAAAAGGCTCACGTACTACAAAGTCCCTGTAGCTGCGGCTAGGACGCGGGCCTGTCAGCTCCTTGTCAACAACGCTCAACAGGTTGGTACGAACCAAAACCGGTCAGTCGAACGCTGTCCGCAGCGCGCCGGATATTCCCTCGACGCAAACCGAGAAGATCAATTTACCGTGAGTTGCTGCGGCGCTTTTGGCCGACGACAGACAACCCGATGACGGAGTCCACTCAGGTTTGATCGGGAAGAAATCGTACGGTGGAAACGTTGCGGGGGGGTGATCTATCACCAAGTCCATGTTCACCAGATTCGGATACAGGTGGAGCATCAAAGACGTCTCCAAGACACCGCCATGTTCGACTGCCCAACCCGGAAAGGTCCCCTGGTAGATCGTGTCAATCGTCTTCTGGTCGATAAAGTCCCAATACGACAGCACGATGCAGCGGAAGTCCTTGATATTGTGCGAGCCCAGATCCCTCAATGCCAAATCGATACCCTCGGCAAGGAATGCCGAATTTTCAAAATGACCGTTTACCATAACGGTTCTGCGGACCCCGTGCCTGGCCAACTCCCTCAGGACGTCGCGGACAACACAAGTCAGCGTCCAGCCGTCCAAGCTGGTGGTACCGGGCATATGGTTTCCGCCCCCGCTCTTTTGCTGTGACTTGTAGCCATAGGCAATGGCCGGTGCGACCAGACCGCCGATATTTTGGGCCACCTTCCTGGCGATCGCCGTCGGCAGCAGGACGTCCGGATTCATGCTCATGTGCGGGCCATGTTGTTCCAACGCCCCGACGGGGATCAGCACAACGGCACCTTTCTTGACGCGGTCGTCATACACTGGCCACGCCAGGTCCGCGATATCCACGCTATCCATCTTGCACCTCGATTAACTGCCTAAAACGCCTAGATCCACGCATCGCGACCTACTTCGCTGCGACCGGAAGCACCTTGGCACGCGCATGTTTGCCCATGCCAAACATTAATGTCAAAACCAGATAACAACCTGCGGTCACCGCAATCGCCGGGAACGACGCAGTCGTAACTGCAGCAATGCCGGTCAGACCATAGTTCAGAAGATAGAACACGCTCAAACCGAGGATCGCGGATATCCATCCGGCGACGTTCCAGTCACCCAGGCGACTCTTCGTGGAACCGTCGCGGTTCGCTCCGGCAAACAGATCTTCGTCCTTGAGGTCGCGTTTGCGTACGATAAAGTAATCGACGAAGATCAAGGTCCACATGGGAATGAAAATACCGCCCAAGATTCCAAGAAAAAACTCGAAATAGTCAACGAAACTGGCAAACATCAGGGGGAGAAAGCACATGAAGAACTGCAGGATCGCAATGAATATCAGGTACTTCTTGGGTGATTTAGACTTGGTGGCACCCACCAATCCTATTCCGGAGCCATACAGTACCGTAATGTTGGTACTTAGAGTTGCGAAAAAGACCACCAGAAAGGCGATCGTTCCCAGCCCGAGCGAAGCGACGATCGAACTCGGGTCCGAATTGTTGGGATCATAAGTACCCGTTCGCAGCATCACGCCGACCACACCCAGGCCACCAATTATCATGAACCAGCCTTGGCCGATGTTGATGCCAAGCCAGCTACCAAGCGTTGCACCCGCGCCGCTCTTCGCGAGCCGGGCAAAGTCTCCGATCATGGCCCAACCCCAGGCGAAACCGAAGGCGAGGTCAATGTAAAAAGCCACGGAGTGTGAGTGCGTCGGCATCCTCACCGACATCACCTTGTTGAAATCCCAATGCTGCAAAACGACGATTGACTCCCATATACCAAGCGCCACCAAAAGAACCATTGACACCATCTCGAGGTACTTGATGGCGCGCTGGCCGATCACCACCGCGACGCCTTGCGCGACTGAGGTAGTTACAATGCCAGCGACTAGCGGCCATGTCGATCCGGGAGACCCGAACGCAGCCCATCCAAACATGGCATGAAATACGTAGGTCAGCGATATTGCGGCGATGTAGGTATTGACACTGGGCCACCCGATCATGCCGAAAAACTCACCCCAACCGACGAGGCGCCGCCCCGAAACTCCGAACGCGGCGGTGGAGCTGACCACGGTAGTCGCGCCGTGCTTGTAGGCGATCCACCCGAGCATTGCCCACGGGATCATCATCAGGGGCAGATAAATCAAGCTGTATTGGAATACGAACACCATCCCGAGGGCCGCAGCCATGCCGCCGAAATACCATGACCCGGTGTTGACGCCCGAGCCGAACCAGGTCGAAAACTGATGAAAAAAGTTGTACTCACGCTTGTCGTGGGGAACCTGGTCGGTCCCGTACTCATCTGTGTCGTGTTGTGTAGTTGCGCTCTGTGGCATTATCGTGTCTCCGTCAAGGCCCTACGAAAATTGGGTATCTGCGTTCGCGCACTATCAGCTCGATGGCGTCGCTTCGGGGATCCTGTTGAACTGCGTGCTCGAGCTGGCGTCGAGTATGCACGTAACTCCCCGCATCTCTACTTCTTGATAAAGTTGTGCTCCGGCCCATATGGAAAAACGATGCGGGATCTTCACGATGAACTTGTTCAATCATGGACACAACGGGGCAAATCAGAGCTTCATCGTCACTATTACAAATACTGCGCTTCGATGTTCGTTCTAGCGCAACACCGGGTCATTCACGTCCCACTGTCTAGAATGACACGATTAGCTGCGCACCGAGTACGGTATAATCACGATTTGCTTTCGTGCCGCCAGGATGACGAACATATTGCAGGTTTGGCATCAGCGTGATCCCGCGGTACAAGCTCGCTGTGTAGTTGAGCTCCAAGAGGTACTCTGAGCTTGGCACCGGCACTGCCACGAAGCTACTGGCGTTGATAATGCGATTGGCGTCAGCGACGCGACTGCTGACATGATTGCGTCCGAGCACAACACCAACGATATCGTTCGGTCGTGACGCAAAAGGCGCTGCGTAAAGCATCCCTACGGAAGACATTTGGTCGATGAAGTCCACTTCAGAATCGGCTTGGACCAAATTCATGAACAGGGTAAGGCCACCACCTGCTGCATTACGGGTGACCTGTTGTTGACCGGTCACATAGACGCCACTCGTACTGCCGCGCATCAGCGGAGTTGCGCCAGTGAGCGCCTGCGGCAGGCCATTGATGTCAAGGAACAGGTCCGGCTTGGGTGCAGTGTTGTGCCATCCACCCAGCGCCCAGGTTCCTGACAGCGGTGCATCCTTCGATCCGCCAGCCAAGGTAGTGAAGAAGTCGAGCTCGCCCACCGTCATGTTTCCTACACGATGACCCCGATTTTGCACTTTGAGATCATTAGGGACAAAGTTGTTAGGCTGCACCGCGAAGTTGCCGACTTTGAAGTCCCACGCCTCTGACGGCTTGATCGTGATCACCTCTCCGATAGCGCTTGTTGGCCAGTCTACCAAATCAGGAACCATCAAACCCGGCTGAGGCCCGTAGAAACTCAGGCCCTGGAAATTGAGGTTGGCGAACGTTGGATAGAAGCTGGCGTTGAAGTCCATGCGGCCGTACTTGATGTCGACCAGGCCATTCCATAGGGATTGTTCGAGATAGAAATTCGACAGATAGGTGCCATGACCGTCATAGATCTCCTGAGTGTCCATCAGAGATCCAAGATTGACCTTCGCATCCAGCAATTGGCCGTGGAAATTGGCTACTTCAGTATGAAACGAGCCGCCTTTCCAACCCACCAATTTCTCCAGGTCAAATGCGCCGTCGAAGTCGAACTCGGAAGCATAGGCGCCTGAATGCCTGTCGCCGCCAGTGAGGTTGTAGGCAAAGTCACCGGTGTAGTACAGATTCAGATCGATACCCAGGTCGGACATCCGTGTGCGCGCACCGTCCCAGTCTCCAGTGAGCGTGGTATGCACATAGTCCGGGCTTTCGGCCAGTGCAGGTATGGCGGCGCAGGCCAAGGAGGCGATCATTACGGTCATGACGAGCTTGTGATGCATGTGATTTGTCCCTTGATTAGTGGGGCCACAAAAGCCTGGAGATTATTGATACTTGCGTATAACGGACCTTCAAGCTAAAAACGCTCTGCATTAAAGAACACTCAGAGGCGAGGCTAGCCCTCCTGAGCGTGGCGATCACGCAGCCAAGCGGCTTTCCTGGCTTTGTGCAAACAGCTGGCGTTCGAGCTCGGCGATGGAGGTTGCTGGTATTGCCGTTGCATAATCGGCGGTGTGCGACTCCTGACGTTAGTCTCGGCCTCTGATGATTGGGTATAACAAGTTGAGTGCGGCTTCCTGAACACGTTACGATTCGCTGGTACGGACGCCCGATGTCGCCAGATAGGGCTTCAACCGAAAACCGTCATCGGGAGAGAATGCGCCAGCGATTATCGCAAGCACATGTGAGATTTAATGGCTTCCCCGCCCAAGATCGCTTCTGTTCCCCGACGCGCAACTTTTGTGGCTGCGCTGGGACCAATTGAGACTATCGTAAAAATCCGACTTCGATTTCGTCCAAATACGACGTTAACTAGCCTAAAAACGAAGTCGTGAATCAACTGCCGACAATGGTCGGGGTACTCCATCCACGTTGCAGGCAAGCAGCCGCGCGGATGATGCACTGCACTATATTCCTGCTGGTTCCCGGGTTCGCCCTGAGCGGCTTGGCGGCCGCGGCGGAATCACTGCGCATGGTCAACAAGTGCGGCCGTGGCGAGTAGTACCGGTGGTATACGATGTCAGCCAATGGCAAACCGACGCGTTCGAGCAACGGAGTCACCGTGCAGCTCGACTACTCGATGGCCGATACCCCGCCGTTCGAAGCACTCTCTGTGCGCGGACCGACCCCCATCGCGCGCTGAATCGAACGCACACATCTCCAATGACTGCGCACATGGCGTATCTCGGAACGGCACCGGGTGGAACATGTGCAGGCAGCTTCTGGTTGCCCAAGGCTGGCCTGCTCGATGGCTGTCGGCGCACTCTGTACTGGGAGAACGCGAAGCGATTCCTGGTCGACTTCCCAAAAGTTACGGCGTCGACACGGCTGTACGAGACCGACCGAGACCGCTACGCCTGCAACGGCGGCATCGCTTCGGTTGACATGATGCTGATTTCCGCGAGCTGGTTCGGCCAGATCCATACGGCGCCTGGTTCCACGCGGCTGTAGGGATCACCCGGCGGATGAACGTGACATTCCCGCATCCCGCGCATGCCAGCTTGAGCGTCTGGCCATTTATACTTCCAGGTTATTCTTGTATCGTGTGTGCTCATCGGGGCTTGTGTCAATCATCCGGAATACAAAATAACGTTAACGCGTGACACCACACGACGCTACCGAAATAGGCTCGACGGTCATCGTAACTCGTTGACTTCATTGAATTTGTTGGCTGTACCTCCGGAAATTCTCGGCGCGAACGGCGGAACTTGGCTGCTCCCGGTATTTTGGCGGAATATCACCCTGCGGCCGGCACTGGCCAGGATCGCCATGATCACAACGGCAACCATGCCGAGCGCGACGATCGTGCTGCCCTTCTCCATCGTCCGGCTGCCCCAGATGAGCGACAGCACGGTGGGGCTGGAGTAGCCGGCATACACCACGACGTAGAACAGCGAGATCAGCGCGCCCCGTTGATCCGCAGGGGCCAGCATGTCCGAGACCGTGACACCGGCCGCTATCGACAGGCCGTTGGCCAGGCCGATCACTGCGGATGCGGGGATCACCCACAACCAGTTGCCGGGTTGCACCGCCAGGTAGCCGAGCGCGCAGCCCAGCGCGCCGCACAGGCCGGCCATCCAGCCGGCATGGCCGGGACCGAGCCGCATGGCCCAGAGGGTGGCCAGCGCCGCAAACCCCTGCACGAGCAGCGCACTGACCCCGAGGATGAAGTAGATCTGTACGAAGCCTGCCTTGCCAAGCTGGAGCGGAAATGCGATCAGCGACAGCATCGTGAACGTATAGACCAGCAGTCCGCAGGGAACGAGATACCAGGCGAATCCGGTTGCCGTGCCTTTTGGCAGCCCGATTCGAACCCGGGTTGAACGATAGCCGGTCATGGTCTCGGGCAGCGCGCGCAGGATCATGATCGCGACCAGCACCATGATCAGCGCGATGATGAAGGAGAGGGTTCTGGGCCACGGGGCCCATTCCACCAGGGCGCCTGAAACGAACGGACCCACGGCAAACCCGGCTGCCATGACGCCACCGGCCAGCATTGACGCACGTGCCGCGTTCCTTGTCCCAGCCAGCTCGCGCAACCAGACGGTGCCCACGGAGAAGACCGCACCGCTGGTGACCCCCTGGATGAACCGTGCAATGAAGATCATGCGTTCACCCCAGAGCGCGGCACCCAGCAGCGCCAGCAGCGCGAGCACCAGCAGCACGGTGGACGGCAGGACGATGGACTTGCGGCCGCGCCTGTCCGACTGGGGGCCGCCGACAAGGAACGCGATCATCAGGCCGACCGCATAGACGGTAAAGAACAAGGTCAGGTCCGTCGTCGACAACTGCAGGTCGATCGTATAGAACAGCATCACCGGTGACACGGTCTGCGCGGCATACGCAACCAGGAACAGCGCAATGCACAGCATCCACACCGATTTGCCAAGTGCTGGCATCGCGTTGCTCACGTGCTCACCACTCATTGTTGAGCCTTGCGTTGCATCTAACGCCGTCTCGCAATTTGCTTCGTGTTTTCGCCGCAGCCGCGCTGCCACGGCATATCGGCATCGATATTGGTGCTAACCGCGACCGTGTCACGGCCGTGACGGCCATGGTGTAAAACCTGTTGAAATACGTGAACGGGAAACCCGCGTAGTCCTCGATGCTGCGTGATCGGACATGTGAGACTTCTGGCATTGCCTGGGTTGCTGATGGCCGGGTAGCGGGATAGGTGCGGCTTCCTGAACGCGTCGAGACGCAGGGGCATGCGCGCGGTGACGCCAGATATGGCTTCGACTGCGGACGTTCATCCGACGGCGATGCGCTAGCGACTATCGCAAGCACATGTGAGACGTATTGCTTCCCCGCCCATAATCGGTTTTGATTCCCGGCGCGCGACTTTTGCGGTAGCGCTGAGGCTGATCAAGAGTATCGTAAGCATTCGCCGTCAAAGTTATCCCAGCGCGACGTTAACTAGCCTGAAAACGAAGTCATGAAACAATCTCGAATAAATGGTCAGGACACGCCAGCCACGACCAGGGGCGGTCGCCCGGATAGTCCGCTACGCTACGGGTTCTTGCTGGTTCCGGGTTTCACGCTGATCGGCTTTGCCTCCGCAACTGAGCCACTACGCATGGTCAACCGGTGTGACCACGGGGTGCGCTACCACTGGCACACGATTTCGGTCGATGGCCAACTGACTCGCTCGAGCAACGGGGTCGCCGTGCAACCCGACTTTTCGATGGCCGACACCCCGCAGCTCGACGCACTCTTTGTGTGTGGGTCGAACCCCATCCCGCCCCGAATCGAGCGCGCACATCTGCACTGGCTGCGCGACATGGCGCACCGCGGAACGGCGCTGGGTGGCATATGTACAGGCAGCTTCTGGTTGGCCAAGGCTGGCCTGCTCGACGGCTATCGATGCACTCTGCACTGGGAGGACGCGAGCCGATTCCTGGCCGACTTCCCGAAAATAGCGGTGTCGACACGGCTCTACGAAATCGACCGGGACCGCTACACCTGCAGCGGCGGCATTGCCCCGGTCGACATGATGCTCAACTTGATCCGCCGGCAAGCGGACGGCGATGAGCTGGCCGCGATGGCCGCCGAGTTGATGGTGTGCGAACGCATCCGCTCAACCGGCGACACCCAGCGTGTGCCGTTGCGCCAGCGCATCGGCACGGGCCAACCCAAGCTGATCGAGGCCGCCGCCTTGATCGAAAGCAATCTCGAAGAGCCCTTGAGCGTCGACGAACTCGCCCGCCACGTGAACCTTTCCGCGCGCCAGCTCGAAAGGCTCTTCAATGAATATCTGCAATGCACGCCCGGTGCCTACTGTCTCGAACTGCGCCTCGCACGCGCGCGTCAATTGATGCTTGGCACCGGGGAAGCGATCATCAATATCGCCGCGGCCTGCGGTTTTGCATCGGTGGCGCACTTCACACGCCGCTATCGGGAACAGTTCGGCATCCCGCCCGGCGCAGAACGCCGCGCCATGAACGCCCGACCCGGATGAAAATGGGGCGCTTGGGTACCTGCACAGTGTCGTGAACGTACAAGTCATGCGGGCTATTTCCGGCAACTATCGACAGCACGGGGGATTCATGTCGTCGTTTACTGAGGGGGTACAGGCCGCGTGTCAAGTTTCAAACTCAATCCGTCCGGAAATACCGGAAATCTTTGGGCGGCCTCAACGGCCGCTCAACGCATTCATCGCTACTGCGCGCTTGCCGTCGCTGTTGCGTGTGCACTTTTGTCGCCGCTTGCCGCGCAGGCGCAAGACACGCCGAGCAACCAGCGGCTTGCGGCGCAGGTGTCGCAGCTGGAACAGGAAGTCCAACAGCTGAAACAGCTGATTCAGCAACAACAAGCTGCACCCGCACCCCAATCACCGGTTGCGACGGCACCGGCTGCGGCCACAGTACAACCGCCCGAGAAACCCGTATTCAGCAGCGCCCCGGGCATCGCGGTGGCCATGCATGGCTGGATAAGCGCTACGGCATTCGGTCAGAACAGGCCTTTCGAATTCGGCAACGGACAAGCTGCCTTATGGCCAGTGCCCGGATCCAATGGCTCACTGAGTGGCTTTGACGCGCGTAGCTCGCGCTTCTGGTTCGACATGACCGGCGCCAAGTTTGGCGGCAATTGGATTGGCGGCGGCCGCATCGAAATGGACTTCTTCGGCGGGTACAATGGCAGCGGTCCGTTCAGCCAGCAGCAACTTACGCCACGCCTGCGCCAGGCCTACATGGATCTGATCAACCCCGAGACCGGCACCACGGTGCGGCTCGGCCAGCAGTGGGAGCTGATGGACCTGCTGGTTCCCGATCCTGCCTCGCTGACTCACATCGGCGACCCGTTGGGCCTCTCCGCTGGCCTGATCGGCTGGCGCTTTCCCGGTGCGGTGGTGTATCAGGATCTCAACCATGGCGCCAGCGGCATCCAGTGGCAACTGGCCGCTGGCGTGTTTGAGGGACAGTGGGACGGGCCCGGCAACAACGTCGACTTTCTCACGGGCGGCAACGTCGGTTTCCGTCCACAGCTCGAGGCGCGCCTGCGCGCGAAGGGTAGTGACTGGGTGGCGTTTTTCGCGACGCACTACAGCGAGGTCGATCTGCGCGGAGTGGGCGGCAACGCACCGACGCCGGTCAAGCCCGGCTTGAAAAGCGTGGCCTACGAGATCGGTGGCCAGTGGAAGCCCGGTCCATGGGTGCTCGGCGGCGCGGCATACACGGGCAACGGCCTCGGGGAATTGTCCGGCAGCCTGGGCCAGTTCGGCGACATCGGCGAGACCGGCGGTTACCTGCAGGTAGGTTACAGCTTCACACCGCACTGGACGGCTTACGCGACCTACGCCGCCATCAGCTTAAATAAGCAGGACGTGATCGACTGGCTCGGCTACGGCTCGTCCGGCTTGATCAGAAACCGGCAAGACGCCTTGAGCCTGCAATACGCGGCGGGACCGTATGCTTTCGCGCTGGAGCTGATGCACGACAAACTCCACTACACCACCGACGGCGCGGATCGCGCCAACGCCAGCGGCAACCAGGTAAGTTTGAGCGCGTTCTATGAGTTCTAATTAGTCGGAGCACCCACATGACAACCCGTTACACGCAAGTCTCAACCAACATTCTCGATGCCGTCGGCGATACGCCGCTGCTGGACGTCGACGGGGTGTTCGCCAAATGCGAATATCTGAATCCGTCTGGCTCGATCAAGGCGCGTATCGCCAAATATATCGTCGAACGCGCCGAACAGAGCGGCGAGCTCAAGCCCGGCGATACCATCGTCGAGGCCACCAGCGGCAATACCGGCAACGCGTTTTCGATGGTGGCCGCGGTCAAGGGTTATCGGATGATCGTGGTGATGCCCGAGGGACTATCCAGCGAGCGCGTGGCGATTTCGCGCGCCTTCGGCGCCGAAGTCCTGTTCTGCGGTACCTTCCACGTCAACGATGCACTCAATCGCGCGCGTGAACTTGGCCAGCAACCGGGGTTCTTCTTTCCTGGCCAGTTCGAATCGGAATGGAACATCGACGAGAACCGCGAAATCCTCGGCCAGGAGATCCTGGCGCAGTTGCCAGCGGGCTGCGTGCCGGATGCGTTCGTGCACGGCGTGGGCACCGGCGGCACCCTGATCGGCGTCGGCCAGGCATTCCGCAATGTCAACCCGAACGTGCGGTTGTTCGCGATGGAGCCCTCCGAATCGTGCACCCTGCTGTGCGGCGAAGTGGCGCTGCACCAGATCGAGGGCATTTCAGACGGTTTCATACCAGGGATCTTCGCGCGCCACCACAAACTGATCAACGACATGCTGAGCGTATCCAGCACCGAGGCGGTCGCCGAGATGCGCAAGCTGGCAAGCAGCCGCGGCCTGTTCTGCGGCCCCAGTTCCGGCGCGCACATGATTGCTGCGCGGCGGTTGCGCGAGCAGTTCCCGGAACTCAAGACGGTCGTCACCATCCTCGACGACGAGGGCGAAAAATACATGCATGACTTCTTCATGCACCCGACCCCGGAAAGCGACAAGCCAGTACCGTTCCACTGAGCGCGACCCCGGCATGCGCCGCACGAAACCCGGACCGCCGCGGTTTCAACGTTGCGGTTCCTCGCATTCGCCTCCCTTCCCCCGACGCCAGTGTAGAAGCGCCGGGGTCGCGGCTATCGTCTTTTATGCGTGTTCCTTGCGGATAATGTCCGCAGCCCTCTCTCCCGCTGCCCTGCCGTCCCCCACCGCTCCCGCGTTCATCGCGGGAACCGGCACGCTCACCGCCCGGGCTGTCTGGCCCTGGGAGGCTGTTGGACTTTGCCTACCATCGCATCGTGGTGGAGTATTTTGCCTCGGCATTCAATCGAGCTCTGATCAAGCGACAGCTCCTCTAGGAGTCTGTCGGACTTTGGTGGTCGAGGCGAGAATTCGGCTGTGCGAGGACAGATTTTCGACGGTTCGCCGGCCCATGGTGGTTCCATGGGCCAAGAATCGGCGGAAATATGGACC
>SCRO01000087.1 GCA_004298505.1 Rhodanobacter sp. | reverse complement strand
GGCGAGAATTCGGCTGTGCGAGGACAGATTTTCGACGGTTCGCCGGCCCATGGTGGTTCCATGGGCCAAGAATCGGCGGAAATATGGACCGCACAGACGGATTCGCAGCCCGGCCGAGTAGAGTCCGACAGGCTGCTAGGGATCCAGGGCCTGCAGGGTCGTGCTTAGTGCGACGCGAAACCTTGCCAGCGCGGTGGGTGTGACACCATTGCGCGATAACTGCCGCTGCATCAGGGTGGTCTCATGCGCCAGCGCGGCGGCGCCGCAGAATCCGCACGACGAGCGCAGCCGGTGCAGGCGGTCGCCAAAGGCGACGAGATCCTGGCTCAGGCTATCGAGTTCGCGCTGCAACAACGCCAGTTCCCCGCGCAGTAGCTGGCGCAGCGCGCGCATGGTGGTGGCGTCGCCGCTGCTGTATAACGCGACGCCATCATCCAGCACCCAGGTTGGGCCGTGCGGCTTGACCAGTGCCAGCACACGCTGCAGGTCGATCAGGGTGCAGGGCTTGAGCAGGACTTCGCTGAAGCCGGCCGTGAGCAGTCGGCGCCGAGCGGCGCCCTCCAGTGCGGCGCTGGTAGCCACCGCCACGCTGTCTGCCGACCCCGCCTGCGCATCGTCGCGCAGTTGCGCCAGGATATGCAGGGCACCGCCAGCGGGCATGCGGCAATCCAGCAGCAACAGGTCGAAGGCCTCGCTGCGAGCCCGTGCCAGCGCCGTTTTGCCGCTGCCACAGGTATCCACCATAGCACCCAGCGAGCGCAAACCATCGCCGAGAAAACGGCAACTGCCCGGGTCGTCGTCGGCGAGCAGCACGCGCGGCTTGGGCGACTGGGAAAGACTGGTCTGCGGGCGCTCGCTCATGACGAAATCCTTGTCGTTCATCTTGATTTGGCAGAATGGTCCCATATGCGCCCGACATCACGCCATCTGCTGCTGCGCTGCGGCTTCCTGCTGAGTCTGTGCTGGCTGGCCCCGGCACGGGCCGACGTCGTGCTTTCGGCGAAGTCGCTCAGCGTGCCGGGCGTGAACCTGCAGGGCGTGACGCTCCGGCTGGGCGAGGACGGCGCCGGCGCGCTCAGCGTGAGCTTGCACGCTGAGCGCGCCGACGTGCCTTCGATGGGCTGGCGGCGGTTGTCCATGAATCTCGCCGGTGACCTGCGTCGCGACAATCAGCTCGCCTGGACGCTGGCCGGCAATCTGAAACTGGCTAGTGCACCGGGCGGCGCGCTCAGCGATGCGCAGGTGAAGATCCAGATCAGTCCGGCCGCCAACAGCTTGTTGATCGACCTGTCGCAGGGCAAGGCCACCATCAGCGGTGCGCTGCCGCTGGATCAACCCAGCCACGCCCAGATCCACCTGGACAACCTGCCGGCCGGTTGGCTGCAGGGGCTGCTCGGAACGATCTGGTCGGGGCACCTCACCGCGGGCCGCATGGGTGCGGAGCTGGCGCTCGATTTGCGCGATCCAGGGCTGCGTTCGTCCGGCCAGTTCAGCCTCAGCGGCGTGGGCTTCGATACGCCCAGTGGCAGCCTCGCGGGTCAAGGTGTCGGCGGCACAGGTTACTTCAGCCTCGATTCGAGCGGCGGCCCGACCCAGATCGACGTCGACACCAGCCTGCGTGGTGGCGAACTGCTGCTCGGGCCGATTTACGCCAAACTTCCCGATCAGCCCGTGCAGTTGAGTGTGCACGCCAACGCCGAGGCCGGCGCGGTCGATGTCACCCGCCTGCGCGTCAACGACCCCGATGCGTTGCAAGTCGATGGCGCGTTGGCATTCGACGCGAAGGGTGCATTGAAATCGCTGCAGCTGGATCGCCTGCATGCCAGTTTCCCGGCGGCCTATACCCGCTATGGCGCGGCCTGGCTGGATACCCTGGGCCTGCACGCCTTGCAGATCAAGGGCAGCCTGGACGCCAGCGTCGACCTGCGCGCTGACGCGCCGCGAAGTTTCGCCTTCAGCACCGATGGCCTGGACCTGGCCGATAGCAATGGCCGCCTGGCCGTCGATGGTTTGCGTGGCGGACTGGACTGGGCCGTGCAGGGCGAGCGGCCAGCCACCACGCTGGCCTGGCGCAGCCTGAAGTTCTACCGGATTGACAACGGTGCGGCGCAGTCACATTGGCAAAGCCGCGATGGCATGCTGAGCCTGCAGCAGCCGCTGGAAGTGCCGGTACTGCATGGTCAGTTGCGCATCGGCCAGCTGGATTGGCGGCCAGCGGCTGTCAAGGGGCAGCGGCTGGCCACCTCGCTGGCACTGACCGGGGTCGACATGGCGGCCTTCAGCCGCGCGATGGGCTGGCCGGCATTTCCCGGTACCCTGGCTGGCGCGGTGCCGTCGCTGCGCTGGGTCGACGATCGACTGGAACTGGACGGCGGTCTCAGCGCCAACGTGTTTGACGGCTTCGTCAACATCACCCGGCTGTCCTGGCAGCAGCCATTTGGTCCCAGCCCCGTGCTGAACGCCGATATCGCCCTGAAGCAGCTGGATCTTGGCGCGATCACCGGCGTCTTCGACTTTGGCAGCATCACCGGGCGACTGGATGGCTCGATCAATGATCTTCGCCTGGTCGACTGGAGCCCGGTGGCGTTCAAGGCCAGCCTGCTTGCAGGGAGTGGCGGCCGGATCAGCCAGCGCGCGGTAAACAACCTCACCTCGGTCGGTGGCGGCGGTATTGCAGCAGGGTTGCAGGGCGCCATGCTGAAACTGTTCAAGACCTTCGGCTACAAGCAAATCGGTCTCAAATGCACGCTGCAGGGCACCGTGTGCAAGATGAGCGGCCTGGAGCCGACCGCGGATGGCTACACTATCGTCGAGGGCAGCGGATTGCCGCGGTTGCAGGTGATCGGCCACCAGTCCGAGGTCGACTGGCCGATCCTCGTCAAGCGGCTGCAGGACGCCATCCACGGCGCGGCACCCGAGATTCATTGAGCCTCTCTTTCCAGCACCGGAGTCAAGTCATGCGCAAACTCGTCTACGTCATCCTGACCACCATGACCGTGGCGTTGGTCGGCTGCGTCACCATCAATGTCTACTTCCCCGCGGCGGCGGCGCAGAAGGCAGCCGACCAGTTCATCGGCAACGTGCTCGATCAGGCCAATCCCGCTGCCAAGCCGGCACCGAAGGAACCCGCGTCGGTACCGAAGGGCAACGGCGGCCATCCCGCGGCGATGCTGCTCGACCTGCTGATTCCCGCCGCGCAAGCGGCAGGCGCCCCGGACATCCGCATCCAGACCAGCGCGACCGAGGCGATACGCAGCCGCATGCACCAGCGCTTCAGCGGCATCCTGGGCAGCCTGCTGAACAGCGGTGCGGTTGGCTTCACCCATGATGGCATGGTCGCGATGCGCGATGCGGCCAAGGTGCCGCTGAGCCAGCGCGCACAAGCCAACGCCGCGGTAGCCGACGAGAATCGCGATCGCGCGGCGCTGTATCGTGAAATCGCCGTCGCCAACAACCATCCCGAGTGGGAGTCGCAGATTCGCACCACGTTCGCCAAGGGCTGGATCGAGAGGGCGCACGCTGGCTGGTACTACCAGAATGCTGCCGGCGCCTGGCAGCAGAAATAGCGCCGACGCGAGGTATCACGGGGCGTGAATCTGGCCGATCTGAGATAATCGGCGGCCAGCCTTCGCCTTGCGTGCCCATGTCCCGATCCAACTCCGTTTCGCCGACTCCGTTCGAAGCCCTCATCACCGACCTCGGCCACGACGGTCGTGGCGTGGCCCGGATCGACGGCAAGACGGTGTTCGTCAGCGGCGCGTTGCTTGGTGAACAGGTGACGGCCCGGCTGCGCAAGCGTCATCGCCACTTCGACGAGGCCGAGGTAGTCGAGGTCATCACCGCCTCGCCGCATCGGGTCGAGCCGCTGTGCCAGCACTATTCGCAGTGCAGCGGATGCTCGCTGCAACACCTGGACGCGGCCTCGCAGATCGCTGCCAAGCAGCGCGTGCTGGCAGAGAATTTCGAGCGCATCGGTAAGGTCACCCCGCAGTCCTGGTTGCCGCCGCTCACGGCCGAGCCGTGGGGTTATCGGCGCAAGGGGCGGTTGTCGGTGCGCAACGTAGCCAAGAAAGACCGCGTGTTGGTCGGCTTCCGCGAAGAGCAGAACCCGCGCTTCGTCACCGAGATCCAGCGCTGCGAGGTGATGCATCCCTCGCTCGGCTCCAAGGTTGGCCTGCTCGCCGAACTGCTCGGCACGATGGACGCGAAGGACACCATCCCGCAGATTGAATTTGCCGCCGGCGACGAGTTGATGGCGCTGGTATTTCGCCACATGCAGCCCTTGAGCGAGCGCGACCTCATAGCACTCACGGCGTTTGGCCAGCAGCATCGTTTCGCGATCTACCTGCAGCCCGGCGGCAGCAGCAGCGTGCATCCGTTGTGGCCGGAAAATCCTCGTCTGGCGTTCCGCATCGGCAGCGATGATGCGCGCTTTGCCGATGTCGAACTGGAGTTCCAGCCGCTCGATTTCGTGCAGGTCAACGCCGGCATGAACCAGTTGATGGTGGCGCGTGCGCTGGAACTGCTCGATCCGCAGCCGACCGACCGCGTGCTCGACCTGTTCTGCGGCCTCGGCAACTTCACCTTGCCGATCGCACGCCGGGTGGCCGAAGTGGTGGGCGTGGAAGGCGAGCACGGCCTGGTCGAGCGTGCCGTACACAACGCCGCGCGCAACGGCATCACCCATGCAAGCTTCCACGTGGCCAACCTGTTCGAGGACCAGCGCCACGCCGCCTGGGCACGCCAGCCGTGCGACCAGCTGCTGCTCGACCCGCCGCGCGCCGGCGCCGACAAACTGCTGGAATACCTGCCGCACAAACAGACCCGGCGTATCGTCTATGTCTCCTGCCATCCCGCCTCGCTGGCACGCGACGCCGGCGTCCTGGTCAACCAGCATGGTTTCAGGTTGCGCTCGGCCGGCGTGATGGACATGTTTCCGCACACCGCGCACGTCGAGTCGATCGCGTTGTTCGAGGCTTGAGATGAGCATAGAGATCGAACGCAAGTTCCTGTTGCTCGACGAAAGCTGGCGCCACGACGTCGAGCGCAGCGAGTCACTCGCGCAGGGCTACCTGGTTGGTGCGCAGGCCTTGCGCAACGGCAGCGCACGCGCCTCGGTCCGCGCACGACTCGCGGGGGAGCAGGCGTGGTTGAACATCAAGGCCGCCACGCCGGGCATTGCACGTACCGAATTTGACTATCCGATTCCCGTGGATGACGCCAGCACGCTGCTGGCCACGCTGTGCGATGGCGTCGTGGAAAAGGTGCGCCACCATGTGCAAGTCGATGGCGTATTGTTCGAGATCGACGAATTCCATGGCGACAACGAGGGATTGCTCGTCGCCGAGGTCGAGTTGCCCGCGATCGATGCAGCGTTTCCGCATCCGCCGTGGCTTGGCCGTGAGGTGAGCGCGCTGACGCGCTACTACAACGTCAATCTGATCGAGCACCCGTACCGGCAGTGGACGCCGGTCGAGCGCGCTGCCGAGGATGCTGCATGTTGATGATCGGAGTGGCCGGGCCGAGCCTGGCCGAGCGCGAAAAAATCTGGCTGGGATCACCCGCCGTCGCCGGGGTATTGCTGTTTTCGCGCAACTACGAATCGCGCGAGCAGTTGAGCGCGCTATGCGCGGCGATCCGCGACGTCGGCGGCGACCAGCTGCTGATCGCGGTCGACCAGGAAGGTGGTCCGGTGCAGCGCTTCCGCAAGGGTTTTACCCACCTGCCGCCACTGGCCGCCATCGGCGTCGTCTACGAGCGCGACGCCGACGAGGCGATCCGGCTGGCCGAGGAACACGCCTGGGTGATGGCCAGCGAGTTGCGCGCCAGCGGCGTCGATTTCAGTTTTGCGCCGGTGGCGGACCTAGCTCGCGGCAATGCGGCGATCGGGCTGCGCGCGTTTCACGCCGATCCGGCGATCACCGCCGAACTGGCGCAGGCCTATGTGCGCGGCATGCACCTGGGCGGCATGGCGGCGGTGCTCAAGCACTTCCCGGGGCATGGCTCGGTCACGGGCGACACGCACGAGGTCGCGGCCACCGATCCGCGCCGCCTGGACGAGATCCGGCGCACGGACCTGCTGCCGTTCGCGCAGTGCATCGAGGCGCATGTCGAGGCCGTGATGATGGCCCACGTTGCCTATCCGGCGGTGGACAGCCAGCCCGCGGGCTACTCCAGAGTCTGGATCGAGGAGATCCTGCGCGGCGAGCTCGGTTTTGCCGGCACGGTGATCAGCGACGACATCAGCATGGCCGCTGCCGGTGCTGCCGGCAGTGTCGGCGAGCGGGTGCAGGCACACCTCAACGCCGGTTGCGATCTGGTACTGGCCTGTTTCCCGGAGGTGGTGGACGATGCACTGGCCTCTATGCGCGATATGGCGGAGCCCATGCTCGAAGAATCGCTGGCTCCCCTGCGCGGCGCCGTGGGTGCCAGTTGGGACGGTCTTGTCCACAATCCGCAACGCGACCGTTTCGTCGCGCGTATCGTGGCGCTGAACGCCGAACAAGGAACCGCATGAATAGCCCAACCCCTGCATTGTCCGACGCGTTGGCGCAGTCGGACCTGCTGCACGGACGCGCCGATCTGGAGGTCGTCATCCGGGCGATGGGCCAGCGCATCGATGCCGCGCTCGATGGCGAACGTGCCGTGTTCCTGACCGTGATGAATGGTGCGCTGATCTTTGCCGGGCAACTGGCGCTGGCCATCCGCACCGACCTGGAATTCGACTACGTGCACGCCACCCGTTATCGCGGCGCCATCTCCGGCAAGGCATTGCAGTGGTTGCGCGAGCCGATGGTGTCGCTGAAGGGCCGCGTGGTGCTGCTGGTCGACGACATCCTCGACGAAGGCCACACCCTCAAGGAAGTACGCGACGACTGCTATCACCGCGGCGCGAAAAAGGTCTACATCGCCAGCCTGTGCACCAAGAAACATGACCGCCTGATCGACGGCATCACTTCCGATTTCAACGGCGTCGAATTGCCTGATCGTTTCGTGTTTGGCTACGGCATGGACTACTACGAGCAGGGGCGCAACCTGGCGGGGATTTATGCCTTGAAAGAAAAGAATACGTTGTAGGCGCGCACCCTGCGCGCAACGCCCTGGCTTCGTAGGGCGGGCACTGCCCGCCGTATCTTGCTTCGCATAACCGAGAGCTTCCTGCTTCAATGGGTTTGACAGAGGATCGCGCCGTGGCTTGCGTCTTGGCTCCTGCCTCTTATGCGTTTCCCGTTTCCCGTTTCCTGGTACTTCCCATGACCTCATCCTGTGCATCCATCGATCTGGCCGTCATCGGTGGCAGCGGCCTGTACAACTTCCCCGGCCTGGAAGACGCCTCGCGCCAGCGTGTGGATACGCCCTATGGCGAGGCTTCCGGTGATGTGGTGCAGGGCGACTTCGCCGGCTTGCGCATAGCCTTCCTGGCCCGTCATGGCGAAAGCCACAGCTTGCCGCCGCACCGGGTCAATTACCGCGCCAATCTGTGGGCACTGCACAGTCTTGGCGCGCATCGGGTGGTCGGCGTGAACGCGGTGGGCGGTATCCGCGGCGACCTGGGGCCGCGGGTAATCGTGGTGCCCGACCAGTTGATCGACTATACCCATGGCCGTTACACCAGCTACTGCGACGTGGAGGGTGCCGAGGTCAGGCACATCGATTTCAGCGAGCCGTATACCGAATCCCTGCGCCGGCAATTGCTGGCTGCGGCGTGCACGGCGGGCGTCGAGGTGATCGACGGTGGTTGCTACGGTGTTATGCAGGGACCGCGGCTGGAGACGCGCGCCGAAATCGCCCGCATGAAACGCGATGGCTGCGACCTGGTCGGCATGACCGGCATGCCCGAGGCCGCGCTCGCGCGCGAGCTGGGGCTTGAATACGCCTGTCTTGCTCTGGTCGCGAATTACGCTGCCGGTTGCGGTGATGAGACTGAAATCAGCATCGAGGAAATTTTTGCGCATCTGGCCGCCGTCACCGCCGAGGTGCCACGCATCCTTGCCGCGATGCCGCAAAGTTGATCGCGACACCCGCTACTTTGCGTCGGGGAAAACTTTCGTATTGCGCTGCCCCTTCACCTCTTGCTATTTTTCCTCAGGCCAGCGCGGCGGCCGGGGGTAACCACCGCACCGAATCTGGCGCACCAATCCATGGATCCAGAGGTTCACGCAATGAGTTTTGGTACGGTCAAATGGTTCAACGACGCCAAGGGCTTCGGTTTCATCGCGCCTGAGGATGGGGGGGCGGACGTGTTCGTCCATTTTTCGGCGATCACCAGCAAGGGCTTTCGCAGTCTGCAGGAAGGCCAGCGGGTGAAGTTCGAAGTGACGCAGGGCCCGAAGGGCGCGCAGGCCTCGGCGGTGGAGCCCGCTGAAACCACGGCCTGATTACTCGGGCAACAGCACTTCTGCAATCATGAGACCCTGCCTCCTGTGCGGGGTTTTTTGCGTACCCGTCATCCGGGGTTCCGGGCGGACGGGCCGATAGCATGACTCGTACGGCCCTAGCAGCCTGTCGGACTTTACCCGGTCGGTCTGCGAATCCATCTGGGCGGTCCATATTTCCGCCGCTTTTTGACCCATAGAACCACTATGGGCCTGCAAATCGTCGAAAATCTGTCCTCGCACA
>SCRO01000086.1 GCA_004298505.1 Rhodanobacter sp. | reverse complement strand
CGAAGGCGCCGGCATGTCTTGCACGGGCGCCACCGTCGATGCCCCGGATGCCGGTGCCGGCGCTGCCTGCTCCATCTTCTGCTGGCGCGCCGCCAGCCGCTCGCCTTCCCGGCGCAAGCGGGTGTTCTCATGCAGCTTGCTCTGTATCTTGGCACGGGCGGCACCCAGCTTTGCCTTGGTCGCGGCCAACTCGGCATCGGCGCCGGATTCCTCGGCCAGGTCAGCCGCCTGGGCAAACTTGTGCTCCGACATCGCCGCCTGCGCCTGCTGGAACTTGTCCTGCGCAAAGCCCAGGTCGACCGGCGCATAATCCGCCGCGCCAGCTTCGCGCGCGGCCTGCAGCTGGTTTTGCGCCAGGTTCATTGCATTGTTCGGCGGCGGTACGGTGGCGCAGCCGGTCAGCGCCAGGGTCAGTGCCAGCGCAGTCGTCGCCACGCGCAAATGGCCCGGGGATCCGGCCAATAGGGAAAAGAAGTACATCACAGTCCTCATGGAGTGTCGCAGCGTATTGTGGGCAGGCATAATCCGCCATTGCAATGCAAATCGGGAACCCAGGGGTAAAACGTGGACATCGGCTACTTCCTCAAGCTTATGGTAGACAAGGGCGCGTCGGACATGTTCCTGTCCACCGGCGCCCCGGTGAACATCAAGGTCGAGGGTAAGCTGTATCCCCTGGGCAACACCGGGCTGCCCAGCGGCATGGTCAAAAAAATCGCCTACTCGCTGATGGACGAGGGCCAGGTATCCCAGTTCGAACGCCATCTCGAACTGAACATGGCACTGTCGGTGAAGGATGTCGGCCGCTTCCGCATCAACGTGTTCAAGCAACGCGGTGAAGTGGGCATGGTGATCCGCGCGATCAAGAGCGAGATCCCCAGCATCGAGCAGTTGCAGCTGCCGCCGATCTTCCGTGACCTGATCATGGAGCCACGTGGCCTGATCCTGGTGGTCGGCACCACCGGCTCGGGCAAGTCGACCACGCTGGCGGCGATGATCGACCAGCGCAACGCCAACTCGCCCGGCCACATTCTCACCATCGAGGATCCGATCGAATACCTGCACCGGCACAAGAAATCCATCGTCAACCAGCGCGAAGTCGGGCTGGACACGCACAGCTATCACGAGGCGCTGAAGAACGCGATGCGCGAGGCGCCGGACGTGATCATGATCGGCGAAATCCGCGACACCCATACCATGGAAGCGGCGATCGCGTTCTCCGAAACCGGCCATCTGTGCCTGGCCACCCTGCACTCCAACAACTCCGACCAGACGCTGGAGCGCATCCTCAACTTCTTCCCCGAATCGGCGCACAAGAACGTGCTGATGAACCTGGCGCTGAACCTGCGCGCGGTAATCAGTCAGCGCCTGGTGATCGGCAAGGACGGCCGGCGCATCCCCGCGACCGAGGTGCTGCTGAATACCCCGCTGATCCGCGACATGATCCGCCGCGGCCAGATCCTCGAGCTCAAGGAGGCGATGGATCGCAGCCTGCAGGAGGGCATGCAAACCTTCGACCAGTCTCTCTACAAGCTGTACAAGCAAGGGCGCGTGGAGCTCGACGAGGCGCTCAGCAAGTCCGATTCACGTGATGGTCTGGCGCTGAAGATCCGCTTGGCCGGAGGCGGCAACGGCAACGAGGTCCTGGCTGGCAACGATCCGTATGGGATGGGGTTTTAGGGCGGGGAACGGGTTGTCGGAAATCGGCATTAGCGACGGCTTGCCGGTCGCCTGCACCACGTCCGCATCCCGCCTCAAAAAGCATCGCCCGCCAGCGGGCTCCTACCACCACCCACGGCTTCCCCAGAAACGTGATTGGTATAAACCCATTCGGGAACACATTGCCAACGTACAAGGAGCCCGCTCGCGGGCGATGCTCCCGGCTCCTGCGATTCCCGATGCCCGGCTCAAGGCGCGTCCGGCTGCGCCTCCGGCGCCGCACGCTGAAACGCGTCCAACTTGGTGCAGGCGGCGTGGATCCGGACAATCGTCGGGTAGTCGTCCAGCGGAAGTTTCCAGCGCCTGGCGCTGTAGACCTGCGGTACCAGACAGGCGTCGGCCATGCCCGGTTGCTCGCCGTGACAATAGCGGCCGGTCGCCGCGCTGTCACACAGCATGGCCTCTATCGCCTTGAACCCGACACCGATCCAGTGCCGCGACCAAGCTGCGCGCTGCTCTTCGCTGGCGCCGAACTGCGCTTCAAGTTGCTGCAGCACACGCAGATTCCCCAGCGGATGGATGTCGCAGGCCATCGCCATGGCCAGCGCGCGGATCTGGGCGCGTCCACGTGCATCCATGGGCAACAAGGCGACCTCCCCTACCGGATACACCTCGTCGAGATATTCCATGATCGCCAGCGACTGGGTGATCACGCGGTCACCGTCGAGCAGGCTTGGCACCTGTTCCTGCGGGTTGAGCCGGCGATAATCCGGCGTGTGTTGGTCGCCGCCATCGCGCAGCAGATGCACCGCACGCATCGTGTAACTCAAACCCTTGAGATTCAGCGCGATGCGCACCCGATATGCGGCGCTTGAACGCCAGTAGCTGTAGAGCACCAAACCGGTTGCCATAGCCTGCCCCCCTGCGCGAATAACTCACAGTAACTCACAGTTTAGCCATGTTTACGTACGGCGCACACCGCCTGCGGCGATAGCCGCCTGCGGCATCCGACCGCCCGCGGCAGCGTTGCATCGATACCGCACGCACCCGACAATAGGCGGTTATCGCCCCGTGGGGCCCTCTTCCTCAATTTCCACCGGAGTTCTGCCGTGTCCGTCATCCGCATGAGTGACCTTGATCTGCGCGGCAAGCGCGTGCTGATCCGCGAGGATCTGAACGTACCCTTCGACGATCACGGCCAGATCACCTCGACCCAGCGCCTCGATGCCGCCCTGCCCACGATCGTCGCGGCGCGCGACGCCGGGGCCCGCGTGCTGGTGATGTCGCATCTGGGCCGACCGAAGGAAGGTCAGTTCGACGCCGGGTCGTCGCTGGCACCGGTGGCGCTGTGGCTGAGCAGCAAGCTGGACCAGTCGGTGCGGCTGGTTGCCGACTATCTGGTCGACGGTGTCGAGGTCGCCCCGGGCGAGGTGGTGCTGCTGGAAAACTGCCGGATGAACGTCGGCGAAGGCAAGGACGACGCGGCGCTGGCACGAAAATATGCCGCGCTGTGCAACATCTTCGTCATGGACGCCTTCGGCACGGCCCATCGCGCCCAGGCGTCCACCCACGGCGTGATCCGGTTCGCCGCGGTGGCCGCCGCCGGCCCGCTGCTGTGCGCCGAACTGGATGCGTTGGGCAAGGCGCTGGAGCATCCGGTGCATCCGCTGCTGGCAATCGTCGCCGGCTCCAAGGTATCGACCAAACTGTCGTTGCTGGACAACCTGCTCGGCCGCGTCGACCAGCTGATCCTCGGCGGCGGTATCGCCAATACCTTCATCGCCGCAATGGGCCATTCGATCGGCAACTCGCTGGCCGAAGCCGACCTGCTCGACGTTGCCCGCCGCGTGATCGCGGACGCGAAACGCCGCGGCGTCACGCTGCCGATGCCGGTCGACGTGGTGGTGGCGCCATCGTTCTCGGCGCAGGCTCCGGCCACCGTGAAGGCGGTGGATCAGGTTGACGATGACGAAATGATCCTCGACATCGGGCCGGCGACCGCACAGATCTATGCCGAAATGATCGCCAAGGCGGGTACCGTGCTGTGGAACGGCCCGGTCGGCGTGTTCGAATTCGATGCGTTCGGCAAGGGCACCGAGACCCTGGCCCGAGCGATCGCGGCATCGCACGCGTTCTCGATCGCCGGCGGCGGCGATACCCTGGCGGCAGTCTACAAGTACGGCGTCGCCGACAAGGTCTCCTACATCTCCACCGGCGGCGGCGCCTTCCTCGAATTCCTCGAAGGCAAGGAGCTGCCCGCGGTCACCGCGCTGAAGGCCCGGGCTGCGGAACAGTGCGCTGCCGGTTCGACATAGTAGTCGTGCGGCTTGTCGCGATAGCGGTATACCGCGTCCCACGCGAGGTT
>SCRO01000085.1 GCA_004298505.1 Rhodanobacter sp. | reverse complement strand
GACCTCCAACTCTGGCGCCTGATCATCGCCTACCCACGACACCTTGTCGTAGACAAACGACCGGAACTTCTGCACGCGGTTGAGGATAGACTTGAGCTGCATTCCGGCCTCCGCCCTGAGCGATGGGTTGTCGCAGACTTCATCTTCTCAGACGTGGGGCCGGAATGCTCCGTTGTTCGCTCCGCCTACAGACTGCGTGTCACCGCCAACGGCCGTCTAGCCGCCCATACTTACCCACTAATTTCGCGGAGGAGCCAGAAAAGTAACTCGGGCGCCGCAGGCGCACGAAAGCTCTTGCCTCTATGACGCTCGTTGGCCCAAGGAAGGAACTGTACCTGCCCCGATATCTGGCAGATATCCTGCCCGCCTACTCCCCGCGCAACCACCGCGCCGCATCCACCGCATAATAAGTCAAGATCGCATCCGCCCCCGCCCGCTTCATCGCGGTCAGCGCCTCCAGCACCACGGCCTTCTCATCCAGCCAGCCATTCTGCGAGGCGGCCTTGAGCATCGCGTATTCGCCGCTGACCTGATACACGAAAGTCGGCACGCCGAACGTGTCCTTCACCCGGCGCACGATGTCCAGATACGGCAGGCCGGGCTTGACCATCACCACATCCGCGCCTTCGGCCAGGTCGAGCTCGATCTCATGCAACGCCTCGTCACTGTTGCCCATGTCCATCTGGTAGGTGTGCTTGTTGCCCTTGCCGAGGTTGCCCGAGGAACCGACTGCATCGCGGAACGGGCCGTAGAACGCGGAAGCGTACTTCGCCGAGTAGGCGAGGATGCGGGTGTGGATGTGGCCGGCCGCTTCCAGCGCCTCGCGGATCGCGCCGATGCGCCCGTCCATCATGTCCGACGGCGCCACGAAATCCATGCCGGCCTCGGCCTGCGCCAGTGACATCTTGATCAGTGCTTTGACCGTGGGCTCGTTCATCACGTAGCCGCTCTCGTCGATCAGGCCGTCCTGGCCGTGCGTGGTGTACGGGTCCAGCGCCACGTCGCCGATCAGGCCCAGCTCGGGATACGCCGTTTTCAGCGCGCGCGTGGCACGCTGCATCAGGCCCTCGGGGTTCCACGCCTCGGCGGCGTCCTCGCTTTTCACCGCCGAACCCGGCGAGGGAAACAGCGCCAGCGCCGGAATGCCCAGCTGCACGCATTCCGCGGCGAGCTTGAGCAGCTGGTCGATCGACAGCCGATCCACGCCTGGCATCGATGGCACGGCCTCGCGTTGGCCCTCGCCCTCGATCACGAACGCGACCATGATCAGGTCGCTGGTGAGCAAGGTGTGTTCGCGCATCAGGGCGCGGGAGAAGGCGTCGCGGCGCATGCGGCGCATGCGGGTGGCGGGAAAACTCATGGTGAATGCTCGCAAGTCGGGATCCAGACATTTTACGCCCTCGCGCGCAAGCGCCGTTGCCGCGGCCGGCAGGAGCCCTCGCCAAACCCTGCAAGCCGCCCCTGCGGGCGGCCATTCCGTGACGTACGGTCGGAAAATGCTGGACTAAGCACGACGACGACGGCACGCTTGGGCTTCTTTGTCGCCAGGAAGCTTGATGAGCCCGTCCCGCAGCGTACCCACCCTGCTCGTCGATCTGGGTGGCACCAATGTCCGCTTCGGCGTGGCCGACACCTCGCGTCCCCGTCCACTGCTGGCCGACAGCATCCGGCGCTACCGGGTGGCCGAGCACGATTCGCTGGTATCGACCGCCAAGCACTACCTGGCAGACACCGGGCTGGAAGTGAAGCGCGCCATCATCGCGGCGGCCGGTCGCATCGTCGATGGCGAGACGGTCAAGGTCACCAATAACCCGTGGGCGATCTCCGCACGCCAGACCGCCAGCGCCCTGAACCTGACACAGGTCCACCTGGTCAACGACTTCGCCGCGCAAAGCATGGCGGTGACCCTGTTGCAGGGCGATGACCTGGTCGACGTGGGCACGGTGGCGCGGCCGGTGATCGGGAGCGAGGACAAGCAGACCTTCGCCATCGTCGGCCCCGGTACCGGGCTTGGCGTGGGTGGCCTGCTGGTGCGTCAGCGGCACTGCAGCGTGCTGCAGACCGAGGGCGGCCATGCCGGCTTCGCTGCGCATACCCCGGAAGACATCGCGATCCTCGACTACCTCAACCACAAATACGGCCGCGTCTCCAACGAGCGGCTGATCTGCGGCCAGGGTCTGGTGAATCTGTACGACGCGATCTGCCACATAGTGGGCGCGAAGGCTGCCGACCTGAGGCCGGAAGACATCACCAAACGTGCAAAGGACGGCAGTTGCCCGCTGTGTACGCGCACAGTGGAAACCTTCGCCGGCATCTTCGGTAGCGTCACCGGCGACCTGGTGCTCACCCTCGGCGCATGGGATGGCGTCTACCTCACCGGCGGGCTGATCCCGGTCCTGCTGCCATGGCTCGAGCGCGGTCGCTTCCGTGAGCGCTTCGAGGCCAAGGGACGCTTCCGCGACATCATGGAAAAGGTGCCAACCCAGGCGATCATGAACCCGGAGCCGGGCCTGCTCGGCGCCGCCGCACTGGCGGTGATGGAATCCGGTCAGCCCTTGCTGCCCAGCCGCTAGCCAGAAGCATTCCGCCGACGCGCCAACCTCCGGAGAACCAGATGCCCCGCCGCAACGCAGCTTTCCTGTTCGACCTCGACGGTACCTTGATCGACAGCGTGTACCAGCACGTGCTGGCATGGAAGGAGGCGCTGGACAGCGAAGGGCTCGATGTCTCGGTGTGGCGCATCCACCGCAAGATCGGCATGAGCGGCGGCCTGTTCGCCAACATGTTGTTACGCGAGACCGGGCTGGAAATCACTGAGGAACGGCTGGAGCGCCTGCGCGACCGACATGCGCAGGCGTTCAACCGACAACATGCGCTCGGGTCGGTGCGCCCGTTGCCGGGTTCGCGCGAGCTGCTCGCACACCTCACGGCGCAGGACATTCCCTGGGCGATCGCCACCAGCGGGCGGATGGAAACCGCCAGGCACAACCTGGCGGCGCTCGGCGTGGATCCAGCGAGGGTGCCGGTGGTCACGCGCGACCAGGTGCGTCACGCGAAGCCCGACCCGGATCTGTTCATCGCCGCCGCCGAACGCCTGGGCGTGGATATCCGGGAGTCGCTGGTAATCGGCGACAGCGTGTGGGACATGCTCGCGGCCCAGCGTGCCCGCGCCCTGGGTGTGGGTTTACTCTCCGGCGGCTATGGTCAGGACGAGCTGCAACACTCCGGCGCATTCCGCGTGTACGACGATCCGGCCGACCTGCTACGGCACGTCGACGAAGTGGCGGCGCGCGATTGATCCGGCTCAGCCCGGCGCCAGCAACGCGTCCAGGTCACCCTCATCGAAGCGCAGCTTCTGGCGGCTGCCGCCGCCTTCGAGCACCGCGTCGGCGAGTTCGGCCTTGCGCAGCTTCAGTTCCTCGATGCGCTCTTCCACCGTGTCGGATGTGATCAGGCGGAACACGAATACCGGCTTGTCCTGGCCGATGCGGTGGGCGCGGTCGCTGGCCTGCGCCTCGGCGGCGGGGTTCCACCACGGGTCGTAGTGGATCACGGTGTCGGCGGCGGTGAGGTTGAGACCCACTCCGCCCGCCTTCAACGACAACAGGAACAACGGCACTTCGCCGTTCTGGAAGCGCTGCACCGGCTCGGCGCGGTCGCGGGTGTCGCCGGTGAGGGTGACATAGCGGATGCGGCGGCGATCGAGTTCGGCGGCGATCAGTTTCAGCATGCTGGTGAACTGCGAGAACAGCAGCACCTTGCGCCCCTCGTCGAGCAGCGCGGGCAGCATCTCCATCAGCAGTTCGAACTTGGCCGACTCGCGCACGCCGCGCGCCACCTCCAGTTTCACCAAGCGTGGATCGCAGCAGACCTGGCGCAGCTTGAGCAGCGCGTCGAGCACCACGATGCCCGAGTGGGCGATGCCGCGCTCGGCGATCACCTCGCGCAGTTCCTCGGTTAGCGACAGGCGCAAGCCCTCGTACAGTTCACGCTGGCGTCCTTCCAGCACGATACGGCGGGTGATCTCGGTCTTCGGCGGCAGTTCTTTCGCCACCTGCGCCTTCGTCCGGCGCAGGATGAACGGTGCCAACCGCAGGTTCAGGCGCTGCTGGCATTCCTCGTCTTGCTGCTTCTCGATCGGCACGCGGTAGTGGCGGCGGAAGGCACCTTCGTCGCCGAGCAGGCCGGGCACGGCCAGGTCGATCTGCGACCATAGCTCGCCCAGGTGATTTTCCAGCGGCGTGCCGGTGAGGCAGACGTAACGCGGCGTGCGCAGGCTGAGCAAGGCGCGGCGCGCCTGCGTGCGCGGGTTCTTCACCTGCTGCGCCTCGTCCAGCACGATCAGCGCGAATGGCTGCTGGCGCAGCGGCGCCACGTCGCGCGGCAGCAGGGCGTAGCTGGTCAGTACGATATCCTGCGCGCCGAGCTGCTCGAATTCTTCCGCACGCTGCGGTCCGTGCAGGGTCAGCACCTTGAGTGCTGGCGCGAAGCGGGCGATCTCGGACTGCCAGTTCGGGATCAGGCTGGTCGGCACCACGATCAGGGCCGGCTGGGTCAGCGCGCCGCCCTGCTTGAGCGACAGCAGGTGGGTGATCAGTTGCAGGGTCTTGCCCAGGCCCATGTCGTCGGCCAGCACGCCGCCGACACCAGCCTCCGCCAGCGCGTTCAACCAACGCAGGCCCTCGCGCTGATACGGGCGCAGCTCGACCGTGAGCCCCTCGGGTACCGCATCGCTGGCGCGTGCGGCGGCGTCGCGCAGGCGTGCGGCAAAACCCAGTAGCGGTTCGGCCGCCTGCAGGGTGCCGCCCGCGGGCATCGCGGCGACCAGCTCCTCCAACCGGCCCGCCTGTACCCGCGGCAGGTGCAGTGCCTTGCGCGGCTTTTCCAGGTATTCGGCCAGCGGTGCCAGCAGGCCGCGCAGCTCCTTCAAACGCACCGGCACGCGTCGGCGTGCATCGACCGGCGCGTACCACACGGCATCATCCGGTTCGTTCGCGGCCGGGCTGAGGCTCAGCTGGTTCTCGGTCAAGGCCTGCGCCACCGCCAGCAACAGGTTGTGTCGCTGACCCTCCAGTTCGATGCCGATCTCCAGATCGAAGGCGTGGTCGTCGGCGTCCTCGACCGCGTAGCCATACCAGCGCACCGGACCGTCCAGGACCTCGAACGGGAAGCTGGGCGCGTACTCGACCAGGAAGTTCTCCTCCTCCAGCTTCGGCCGCAGCGCCAGCCAGCGCGCCGGCGTGTTGACCTCCAGCGCGCCGGCATAACCGGTGCCGGGGAACAGCCAGGCCTCTTCGGGCAGGGTCTCGGCCACATCCCAGGGCAGGCCTTCGGTGTCCACGCCCGGGGTCAGGCCGACGCGCTCGAGCTGTTCCATCGCAGTGAGCTCTTCGGCGCGGCGACGGGTGATCTCGACCAGCTGACCGTTGCGCACGCGGCGTACCAGCGGCTCACCGCCGCGGCCGGGCAGGCGTTCGCCCGCGTAGTCGAAGGCCAGCTGCGCATAACCCAGCGGCGGCGTGCCGGCGGCCAGTCGCGCATGCCGGGTCAGTGCGTACAGAGTCAGCACCGGCCTGGGTGCCAGCTGCGAACGCTTGAGTTCGCCGAACACCTGCGGCAGCGGCACCCGCGTGGCCAGCCGGCTGTTCGGCAGGCGGTTGCGCAGGCGCCGTCCGTGCTCGTGCTTCAGTGGCGGCAGGTCCAGCCACTGGGTTTCCTCGGCTGCCGCGTCAAACAGACCCACGGTGGCGCGCTCGGCGTCCAGATACCACAGCGCGTCGACGCGCAGCAGACGGCGGTTGTCAGGCAGCAGCGGCAGCAGGCGCTGGCTGCCATCGGGTTCCATGTGCCAGTGCCAGTTGAGCTGGTGCGACTTGCCGCGCGACAGCCGCAAGCCGCCCAGGCCGCCGAGGAAGCACGGCGCGGTATCCAGCACCTCTGCCAGCAGGCTGTCGCCGACGTGACCACCCAGGCGCGCGTAACTGCGACTCTTGCGCACGTTCAGCGGCAAGCCGAGCACGCTGGCGGCCAGGCGCTGCTCGTGGGGTTGCAGGGGTGCATGCGCCAGGCGGCGGCTGTCCAGCGGCACCGGCCGGCTGTAGCGGCCGTGCTCGGCCACGGTCAGCAGCACCGGCGCTACGTCGACATGAGCAAACGGCGCACTCTCTTCGGGTATCACCTCCACGAAGAAACCCAACACGCCATGCTCATCGGCCACGGCCGGCTTTGGCGCGGCCAGCAGCCGCCGCCAAACCTGGGGCAAGGCCTCGTCGTCGCCAGCGGGTGCGCTGGCGGCGCGTTGCTTCTCGTCCGGTTGCTGCATCCGCATGCGTTCCGTGGCGGCGACCAAATAGTTGAGCTTAGCAGCGCCGGGATTGGATGCGGTTGTTGTTGTACGCCACTGCTCAAGCGCGCGGCCACATAGCGTCAGTGATGGTCGAACAGGCCTTGCGGGTATTCCGGTTTCTGCTCGCGTGCCATCAGCGCCTTGAGAGCATCCACCGGCGTGACCTCGCCATGCAGCACGGCGCGCACGCTGGCGCTGATCGGCAGATCCAGGCCGTGCTTGGCAGCGAGTCGGGCGACCTCGTCGGCGCTGAGAATGCTCTCGACCACCTGGCCGATCCGGCGCACCGCTTCGTCGATCGCCACGCCCTGCCCGAGCGCCAGGCCGAGCCGACGATTGCGCGACAGGTCGCCGGTGCAGGTCAGCACCAGGTCGCCCAAACCGGACAGACCGATCAGGGTTTCCGGCCGCGCGCCCAGCGCCACGCCCAGGCGCAGCATCTCGTTCATGCCGCGGGTGATCAGGCCGGCGCGGGCGTTGAGACCCAGCTGCATGCCATCGCCGATGCCGGTGGCCACGGCCAACACGTTCTTCATCGCCCCGCCGAGCTCGGCGCCGAGCATGTCGCCGCCGGAATAGGCGCGCAGGTTCGGCGCGTGCAGCAGGCTCGCCAATTGCTGCGCAAAGGCATCGTCATCCGAATGCACGGTGACCGCACTGGGCAAACCAGTCGCCACCTCCCTGGCAAACGACGGCCCGGTAACCACCGCCGCGGGCCGACCCGGCAACTTTTCGGCCACCAGCTCATGCAGGAAGCGCCCGGTGCCGGGTTCGAAACCCTTGGTGGCCCAGGCGATCGAGGTGCCTGCATCGAGGACGGGCGCCAGCGTATCCAGCATGGCGGCGAAGGCATGGCTGGGCACCACGATCAACACGATGTCGGCGCCGCGCACGGCGACGCCCAAGTCGGCTTCGTAGCGCAGAGTCTCGGGCAGCCTGATGCCCGGCAGATAGCGCTCGTTGGAGCGCCGCGCGGCCACGACCGCCAGCGCGTCGGCGTCGCGACCCCACAACCGGGTCGACACGCCATTGCGCGCCGTGAGCGCCGCCAGCGCCGTGCCCCAGGAGCCGGCGCCGAGGATGGTCAGCTTCGGCTGGTCAGGCATGCGCTGGACTCAGCTGTTGAGCGTGGCCGGAGCCTGGTCGCCACCCGCGGCACGGCGCTGCTGTTCGGCATACAGCGCGTCGAAATTGATCGGCTGCAACAGGAACGGCGGGAAGCCACCCTCCAGCACCATCGAGGAGATCACCTGGCGCGCATACGGGAACAGCAGGTTCGGGCAGTAGCTGCCGATGATGCCTGCCTGGTCGGCCTCGTTGAAACCGGCAATGCCGAACACGCCGGCCTGCTCGACCTCCGCCAGATAAGCGGTGCGCTCGCCGACCGTGCAGGTCAGGGTGAGGCTGAGCACCACTTCGTACAGGTCGTTGCCCAGATCGGTCGCCTTCTGGCCCAGGTTGAGTTGCACCTGCGGCTGGCTGGTTTCATCGATTTCCTGGAAGATCTGCGGCGCATTCGGCGCCTCGAAGGAAACATCCTTCACATAGATCTTCTGCATCACCAGCTGCGGCTGACTGGCCTGGCCATTGGCCTGGTCATTGGTGATCTCTTGTGCCATCGGGTGTTCCTCTCAAGTCTTGGGCGGTCGCGCAAAGAGATTGATTGTTCCATACATCCCCGTCTTGCGCATCCCTGAACGGCCACGCGAGGATAGTGGATGATTGCGCACGAGCGCGGATCTCTGCAACAATACACGGCTCGCCCCATGTCGGCCCGGTTCTCCGGGCAGTTCGTCACGCAATACGAACCCAAGCGACCGGGCGTTGCAGCGCTCTCCAGCATTGCGTGGCGCACCAGCGCCGCTGGGCCGATGTCACCCTGGCTAACGGGTGGTAATCACGGCTTTTTCAGCCATTCTTGTGGAGGTCTTCATGGCCCGTGTATGTCAAGTCACCGGCAAGGGTGTGATGAGCGGCAACAACGTCTCGCACGCCAACAACCGTACCCGTCGTCGCTGGTTGCCGAACCTGCATGAGCGTCGCTTCTGGGTTGCCAGCGAAAACCGCTGGATCAAGCTGCGTGTGTCCAACAACGCCCTGCGCACCATCGACAAGAATGGCATCGAAGCCGTGCTTGCCGACATGCGCGCCCGCGGCGAAAAGGTCTAAAGGAACAAATCATGGCCAACAAATCACAAGACAAGATCCGCATGATCTCCTCGGCCGGCACTGGCCACTTCTACACCACGCAGAAGAACAAGAAAAACACCCCGGAAAAGTTCGAGTTCAAGAAGTACGATCCGGTCGTGCGCAAGCATGTGATGTACAAGGAAGGCAAGATCAAATGACGTGAGGGCCCGTTCACGCCACGCGCGAACGGCTCTGCCGGAACGTCATCCCAGCGAACGCTGGAATCTAGTGAAGTACTCAAAACCCGCCCTCGTGGCGGGTTTTTCCTATCTGACAGTTTTGACGGATCGCCTACACACATCTGCCGGATATACTCGCTGAATGTTTGAAACAAATACCTACGACGACCCGGTCGTCCTCGACCCCGCCACCCGCGCGCGCTGGGCCTTCCTCGAAACAAGTTCCGCTTCGGCCGTGCTGCGTTCTGTTTGCCCTGCAGAATGGAAGGAGATTACGGATGTTCTTCGCACTTTTGCGCTTGACCCCGTCCACTGGCTCAAGAAGGGTGGAAATCGAGGGGATATCGCGCGTCAGATCGATGACATGTTTTCTCAACGCAATTGGCGAGAAATCCGCGTGGACCTTTCCACCCAGGGTGTCTTGGTTTCGCGTGGAGGAAAGATTGTTGAACACTTGCCTCCGGTCGAGCAGGAGGGTTACTTGGTCGATAATTTCAAGGGACGCGTCGCTCTCGGGACATGTCCACTACCTGTTGTAGCAGCCACCCCGGCTACTTGGAACGGGGAGCCCTACTCGACCGTCTGAAACAAACTTGCGATTTCCTTCCGGAGCTCAGAGGTGGGATACGCGGTGCAGCGAACCGGCGTTTCAACGTCAACACTCAGGCACGCACGCGAGGGTCGGTCGAACACCTGACTCGACCAGACGAAAGAGACTTTTCCCCCAAGATCTACTATGATCTCCACTCTGAAGATCTGAATTGGGAGACTGTCTTGGCTCGCGCGCTTGAGGCACAACAACATGACGCTGGCCTTCCCGAAACAAGCGGCGGATGGAGCACCATTCTGGCTGATCCACCCTGGCGCTTTACCAACCGCACTGGCAAGGTCGCTCCCGAACATCGTCGTCTCGACCGCTATGCCACGATGGACTTGGAAGCGATCCTGGGTTTGCCGGTCGCGTCAGTTGCCGCACGCAACGCTCACCTCTACTTGTGGGTTCCCAATGCGTTGCTCCCGGAGGGCATGGCCGTCATGAAAGCATGGGGGTTCAGGTATGTTTCGAACGTAGTCTGGGCCAAGCGGCGCAAGGACGGTGGTCCGGACGGTCGCGGCGTAGGGTTCTACTTTCGCAACGTGACGGAACTTATCTTGTTTGGCGTTCGGGGGTCGATGCGAACCCTTTCCCCAGCTCGCAGTCAAGTAAACATGATCGAAACCAGGAAGCGCGAACACTCGAGAAAGCCCGACGAACAATACGGGTTCATTGAACGCTGCTCGCCTGGCCCGTACCTGGAGATGTTCGCAAGATACCCTCAACCGAACTGGACCTGCTGGGGAGCTGAAGCGGCGTGCGACGTTCCGCCCCGCGGGCGCCAACACAAGGGGTATGGTGGTGGTCCCATCGCTATTTCCGACCTGCCAGCCCACGCTCGGCTGAAGTATGACGAGGCGGAACAGTTAGGCGAACAGCTGAAACTGCAATATGAGGCTGGCTCGTCCATACGCGATCTTTCCGACGAAACACAGTATTCCATTGGACGGGTCCGGCGTCTGCTTGCGGGAGCTGATACCAGTCTTCGCCCACGAGGCGGATCGCGTTGAAGTAAAAGAGACTGGGATCAACCGATCACCAAGCGCGCACGCATGCTCGACCACTCACGAACGGCGGGTTTCATGCGGTCTACGCTACCACCAGATTCCGCCTCGCGACGGACACCCTTGCTGTTCGGCTACACCCTTCCCGTTGCCGGGTGGGTCAAGGACTTTCATCTTCAAGTCGCCTTGATCGCCACCACGGCGACCAAGACAGGCCGAATCGCACTCAGGCCGCAGCGACCGTGTAGCCCTTGAGCCGCTGCGCGAACTCTTGCAGCACGCGGATACCGCTTTCCTCGGCCTCGCGGATCCACTGCTGCAAACCCTTCAGGGCCTGCTCCGCGCCGCGCTGCTCCATCAGCGCCGCCAGGCGGCCGCGGAACTCGACCACGGTTTTCAGCGAGGGACGCCTGGCCAGCACGAGTTGCATGCGGTCGCGACCTTCGCTGTCGAGCCAGCGGCCGCCGTCGGCCATGGCCCGGCGCAACCGACGCGGGATCGTCTTGATGCTCTCGCCGGCATGCTGCGCCTCGTCGCGCAGGGTCGGCATGATCACGCTGCGGTAGTAGTCAGTCATCGCCTGGAAGCGCAGGGTCAGCACTGCCTTCAAGGTTTCGGCATCGGGCAAGCGCACGTTTGGTCGCACGTCCAGCGACGGCGCCACGCGCAACACCTTGGCCAGGCCGATCACGCGCAGACCGCAGATCGTCGCCCAGCCGATGTCGAATTCCCACTTGCGCAGGGCGAACTTGGCCGAGCTGGGGAAGGCGTGGTGGTTGTTGTGCAACTCCTCACCACCAATCCAGAAACCCCACGGAATCAGGTTGCGCGAGGTGTCGGCGGTCTCGAAATTGCGGTAGCCGGCCCAGTGCCCGATGCCGTTGACGAAGCCAGCGGCCCAGAACGGGATCCAGATCATCTGCACCGCCCAGATCGCGGCGCCGATCACGCCGAACAGCGCGACGCTGATCAGCAACATCAAGGTCGGCCCCCAGTACGGATGCGCGCCATACACATGGTGCTCGACCCAGTCGTTGGGAGTGCCGCGGCCGTACTGCTGCATATCCTGCTTGTTCTCGCAGGCATCGCGGTACAGCGAGACACCGTCCCAGAACACCTTGTTGATACCGTAGATTACCGGGCTGTGCGGATCTTCCTTGGTCTCGACCTTGGCATGGTGCTTGCGATGCACTGCCACCCACTCGCGGGTGACCATGCCGGTGGTGAGCCAGCCCCAGAAGCGGAAGAAGTGCGCCAGCGCCGGGTGGAAATCCACGCCTCGGTGGGTCTGGCTGCGATGCAGATACAGTGTCACCGTCAAGATGGTGAGCTGGGTCACTATCAACAGATAGATCGCGATCTGGCCCCAACTCGCGCGAACGAGACCGTTATTGAGGAAATCGAGTACAGCGTCAAGCATGGAAATAACCAGATGGGGAACAGCGGGAAATGGGCGGAGTCTAGGCGAGGGGTTTCCGTACCTGCCAGCGCGACTGGCTACTCATGATACCAGCGTGTCAAGCGGCAAACGTCAAACTGGTGTTGGTTCGCAAACACGACAATCACCTGTTGTTTAACCATGGGGTCGCCGTGACAATCATGCAATGACCACGATCATTCCCGCATCACCCATCCCAACGCTGCAACTGGAACACGTCAACCGGCGCCGGGCCGGGCGTCCGGCCGTGCGGGATCTGAGTCTGGCGCTGCCGCGCGGCCAGGTGCTGGGTCTGCTCGGCGTCAACGGCGCGGGCAAATCGACCACGTTGTCGATAATCGCCGGCGCGTTGCGCCCGGACAGCGGCGAGATCAAGCTGAACGGCGAGGATTTCCTGGAGCGGCCCGAACTGGCGCGCACATGGATTGGCTGGCTGCCCGAGCGTGCTCCGCTGTGGCCGGAACTGACTATCACCGAACACCTGGATGCGCATGGCCGCCTGCGGGGGCTGCGTGGCGTCGCCCTGCGCGAGGCGCGCACGAACATCGTCGAGCGACTGGAACTGCAGCCGCTGGCGCGACGCCTGGCTGGCGTTCTCTCGCAAGGCCAGCGCCAGCGACTGGGGTTGGCCTGCGCGCTATTGCACCAGCCTGCCCTGCTGGTGCTGGACGAACCGGCCAACGCACTCGACCCGGTGCAGGTCGCCGCGCTGCGCAAGCTGATCCGCGAGCAGGCCGCGGCCGGCACCGCGGTGATCCTGTCTACGCACCTGCTGGCCGAGGTCACCACGGTCTGCGATCGCGTGGCGATCCTGCATGAGGGCAGGCTGCGCCATGCTGGTGCCGTGCCGGCCGACGATCATGCCGCGCTGGAGAAGACCTTCTTCGAGATTGCGATGAACCACCCCCCGGTACAGGCCGCATGAACACACTGGTAGTGACACGACTGGAATGGCGTCGCCTGCTGGTGCGTCCGTTGGCCTGGGTATTGGCTGCGCTGACCCTGGCCTGGCTTGGCTGGAATTTCACCTTGCTGCTGGGCAGTTTCCTGGCCGGCCAGATCCAGCGCGCCGCACTGCCCGATGGCCCCGGCTTCACCGACCTGGTGGCGGTGCCCCTGCTGGGACAGTTGGCCCAGCTGGCCTTCCTGGTGGTGCCGCTGCTGACCATGTCGGTGATCGCCGGCGAACGGCGCAACGGTACCCTGCCGCTGCTGTTCGCTGCCGGCGTGCCGGCATCGCGCATCGTGCTGGGCAAGTACCTGGCAATCCTGGGCTGGCTGCTGCTGTGGCTGCTGCTGACTCTGGCGATGCCGCTGACGTTGGCCCACGCCACCCACCTGGACTGGGGCAAGCTGGCCGCCGCCACGCTGGGCATCGCACTGATGCTGGCGGCGCTGGCGGCGCTGGGCGTGGCCTGCTCGAGTTTTGCTTCACATCCGGCAATCGCTGCCGCCGCTGCGCTGATCCTGGCGTTGGTATTGTGGAGCGTGAATCTGGGCGCGCAAATGACGGGCATCAACGGCGGCGCGATCAACTGGCTGGCGATGAGCACGCATGTACAGCCGCTGTTGCGCGGCCTGGTCTCCAGCGCCGACGTGTTGTGGTTCGTGTTGCTGATCGCGCTTTCGCTGGCGCTCGCCACGCGCCGGCTTGCCACTGACAAGGAGCGTGGCTGATGCGCAACGTGTTCAGACGTCTGGACGGCTGGCTGTTCGCGCTGCTGCTGGTGCTCGCCTGTGCGGCCATCGGGTATCTCGGCACCCGCTACGACTACCGCGCCGACTGGACCGCGAATGGTCGCATCAGCCTGTCGGCGCAAAGCCGCGCCGTACTGAAGCAACTGGATGGCCCGGTGGAGGTCGTCAGCTACGCCAACCCGCAGGGCGACCTGCGCCAGACCATCGCCGGTTTTCTCAAGCGCTACCAGGCGGTGAAACCGGACCTGAGCCTGCGCTTCGTCGACCCGCAGCTGGACCCGGCGAAGATGCGCGAGCTCGGCGTCACCGTCGATGGCGCGTTGATCCTGCATTACAAGGGCCGTGAGCAGCGGCTGGACGAGCTCTCCGAACGCAACCTCACCAACGCGCTGGAACGGCTGCAACGGGGCAACGATCGCATTGTCGCCTTCGTCACCGGCGACGACGAGCGGCGTGCGAATGGCCAGGCGAACGCCGACCTGGGCACCTTCATGGCGCAACTGGAGAGTCGCGGCATGCGTGCGGTGCCGCTGAACTTTGCCCAGGTCAACGCGGTGCCCGAGCACACCGACCTGGTGGTGCTGGCCAGTCCCACCGTGCCACTACCGCCGGGCGCAGTGAAGGCGCTGCTGAACTACGTGCAGAGCGGTGGCAACTTGCTGTGGCTCACCGAGCCGGGCAACGACGACCTCGGCCTCAAGCCGCTGGCCGAGGCGCTTGGCGTACGCGTGCTGCCCGGCGTACTGGTCGACGGTTCCGGCACCGCGCTGGGCCTGCACGATCCACGCATGATCGCGCTAGGCAGTTACCCGCCGCAGGCGATCACCCAGGGCTTTCAGCTGACCACGCTGTTCCCGCAGGTGTCGGCACTGGCGCAGGTCGCTCGCACGAAGTGGGCCGTGCAGGCGTTCCTGCGTTCCAGCCCGCAGAGCTGGACCGCGTTCAAGCCGATCGACAACACGAAGACCTCGGACATCCGCTTCGACGCCACCGCCGGCGAACTGAAAGGCCCGCTGGATTTCGGCTTTGCGCTGAGTCGGCTGTCACCCAGCCCGGACAAGAGTGAACAGCGCGCCGTGGTGATCGGCGACGGCGATTTCCTCTCCAACACTTTCCTGGGCAATGGTGGCAACCGCGCGTTGGGCGAGCGCGTGTTCGACTGGCTGCTGGGCGACGACAAGCTGGTCAACTTGCCGCCGCGCGGCGCACCGGACCGGCTGCTGGAAATCTCGCAGGGCGAACTGAATGCGCTGAGCTTTGGTTTTCTGATCGTGCTGCCGCTGCTGCTGCTGCTGATCGGTGGCGCGATCGTGTGGCGTCGGCGCCGGCGCTGAACGATGAAGCGCGCCACGCGCCAACGTCTGTTGCTGCTGTGCGCCGTGCTGGCGTTGCTCGCACTTGCCGGCTGGCAATGGCAGCGCGATACCAGCCACGGGAATGGCAGCCTGACCGCACTCGACCCGACGACAATCAGCCACATCAGCCTCACCCTGCCCGGTGCCGCCACCCTGCACTACGAGAAGCGCAGCGACGGCCATTGGTGGCGTACCGACGGCACCGCGCGCCAGGTGACCGATGATGATCGGCTGAACGACCTGACGGATATCGCTGCTGCGCCGGTGCTGAGCTGGCGCCCGCTCGGCGACTTCGATCGGGCGAAAATCGGCCTGGCGCCACCGCGTGCCGTGCTCGACCTGGATGGCCAAACGCTGGCGTTCGGTGTCAGCGCGGTGACCGGACCGCAGCAGTACGTGCAAGTTGGTCAGCGCGTTGCACTGGTGTCGGCGCGTTACATGCCGCGCTCGCCGGAAATCAAGACCACCGAGTTGCATTGAATCGCGGAATCATGCCGTGCCTGAATTGCCTGAAGTCGAAACCACCCGCCGCGGCATCGCGCCGTACCTGATCGGCCGGCGCGTGACAGGCGTCATCCTGCGTCGCCCGGATCTGCGCTGGCCAATTCCCGCCGAGATCAGTGCGCTGCTGCCCGGCCAGCGCATCGATGCGGTGGAACGGCGCGCGAAGTATCTGCTGCTGCACACGGCCGCCGGCAGTGCCCTGCTGCACCTGGGCATGTCCGGCGTGCTGCGCGTGCTGCCGCCGGACGCACCGGTGGGCAAGCACGACCATGTCGACATCGCGCTGGAGCGCACGCTCGCGCAGGCGCCGCGCATCCTGCGTTTCACCGACCCGCGCCGCTTCGGCTGCCTGCTGTGGCAGGCACCGGGCGAAACCCATGAACTATTGGCGCATCTCGGCCCCGAACCGCTTGCCGATGCGTTCGACGGCGACCTGCTGTGGCGGCGCTCGCGTGGCCGCACCGCCGCGGTGAAACTGTTCCTGATGGACAGTGCGGTGGTGGTGGGCGTGGGCAACATCTACGCCAGCGAAGTGCTGTTCGCCGCCGGCATCGATCCGCGCCGCGCCGCTGGCGCCGTCGCGCGCGCACGCTACGCGCGGCTGGCGACGGAAGTGAAGCGCATCCTGGCCTGGGCGATCGAGTGCGGTGGCACCACCTTGCGTGACTTTCTCAATCCCGATGGCGCCCCGGGCTATTTCTTGCGCGAGTTGTACGTGTATGGCCGCGCCGGCCAACCCTGCCGCATCTGCGGCACCTCGATCCGACAGGCGGTGCTGGGCCAGCGCTCCACGTTCTGGTGCCCGCACTGTCAGCGATGATGTATCGAACATGTGCCGATTGTATCCGAATTGGAAACAGACCAAGTACGAATTGCCAACTAGCCAGAGCCATTTTCGCGACTAATATCATCGTCTGTGAATCGTATCGGGACTTGCATGACGCGGCCAAGCCGGCGCGCTATCCAGGTAACGGCTCGCGAAGCAGCCGCCTAGCGACTGTTTCCCTGGCCAAGACATTTCCGTACCACGATTCCAACGCATCGACTCCCTACATGCTTGAGGAATCTCCATGAACAGCACCATGATCGAATCGCTGAAGAAACGCCGCACCCAGTACGCATTGGGCAAGAACGTGTCGCTGGACAAGGACGCGCTCACCGCCTTGATCAAGGAAGCCGTGCGGCATGCGCCATCCCCGTTCAACGCGCAGAGTTCGCGCGCCGTAATCCTGTTCGGCGAGCAGAGCGAGAAGTTCTGGTCACTGGCCAAACAGGAGCTCGGCAAGATCGTGCCGGCAGACGCCTTCGCCGCGACCGCCGCCAAGCTGGACAGCTTCGCCGCCGGCGTCGGCACCGTCCTGTTCTACGAGGACCAGGCTGCGGTCACCAGGATGCAGCAACAGTTCGCGCTTTACGCGGACAACTTCCCGGTATGGTCCGAGCAATCCGGCGGCATGGCCCAATTCGCCGTGTGGCTGGCGTTGACCGAAGCCGGCGTGGGCGCCAGCCTGCAGCACTACAACCCGGTGACGGACGAAGCGACCCGCCAGGAATGGAACGTGCCCGCCTCATGGAAACTGCGCGCGCAGATGCCGTTCGGTTCCCATGAAGGTGGTTTCGGCGAGAAGGCCTTCATGGAAGACAGCCAGCGCTTCATCGTCAAGGGCTGAGCCTGGTGAGCGCGTCATGCGCACGGGACCGGCGGAAAGGGAGCACACCTATGCCTCTCTTTCCGCCTTGATTCGTTACGACTGCCAGCGGAACCCGACCCAGCTGTTGTTGAACTGCGGATCGTCGATGCCGCCGCCGAGCTTCGCCACGAGACCCGTCGGCATAGCGTCACCCTCAAGCAGCTGACCGTCGGTGAAATGTGCACCCAGCACCTGCAGCTCGACCAGCTGCTCGCACAACGCGCCGGCACGGTCGATCGCGGCATCAGGCACCTGATGGATGCTGATGTCGGGGCGGCCGAACTTGCGCATGCCGCGGGTGTGGATCCACGAGCGGCCCGGCTCGGGCTCGCCTTCGCACAGGATCAGCAGATGGTGGCGGATCGGCGCGCCATCGCGGATCAGGTAGTGCCGACGCCAGGCATCGGCATCGAGCAGGCTGAGGATCTGCGGATCGAGAACCGCCACGCCACCGATATCGAGCATCCCCGCCAGTACGCCCAGGGTATCGCGTAGGTAGCCGGTGGCCGGGCTGTCCGGCAGCGTGCCGCGCACCACCATCACTTCGGGTGCATCCAGGGCACGCTGGCAAGCCTGCGGCGCATCGGCCTTGTACATGCGTCCCATCGCGCCTTTCAGCGGATAGCCGTCCCAGCTACGCAGGTCGGCCTGGCGATGGCTGGTGGCGGTAATGCCTGGTGGCAGGCCAGGGCTGCCGTAGTCTTGCGACGGCACGCGCACGGCGCCGAACTTCCCGAACACATAGAACTGCAGCAGGATCTTCTCGTCGCTGGCCTGCCAGTGCGGGCGCTGCCAGGCAGGGATGGTGATCGGGTGGCTCATCACATTCCTTGATCAAGCGGCGACCGGGCAACGCCCAGGCCGAAAAAATCGTGTAGGAGCCCGCTCGCGGGCGATGCTGTTGCTCTGATGCACAATGGAAGATCAAAGGGGCTCCTACACGCCGCCGGTGGAGTCGAGCGGCAGCACGGTTTGCTGCAGCTCGATACGGCCCTGGCCCGCGCTGATCTTCTTGAACTCGGCGCGGCTCACCGAGACATAGCGTTCGTTGCCGCCGATCTCAACCTGCGGGCCGTCGGTCACCGCGCGGCCCTGTTCATCCACGCGCACCACCATGGTGGCCTTGCGGCCGGTATGGCAGATCGTCTTGATCTCCACCAGGTTGTCGGCCCAGGCCAGCAGATGATGGCTGCCCTCGAACAGCTCGCCGCGGAAATCGGTACGTAGGCCGTACGCGAGCACCGGGATATGCAGCCGGTCGACCACGTCGCTGATCTGCCACACCTGCGCCTTGCTCAGGAACTGCGCCTCGTCGACAAACACACAGTGCAAGGCGCCGCGCGATGCGATATCCGCCTCGACCAGGGCTAACAAATCCTCATCGCGGCTGAAGCGCCGCGCATTCGCCTTCAGGCCGATGCGCGAAGCCACCAGCGTGGTGTCCGCAGCCGCAGGCTGCACTTTCTCCCCTTCTCCCGCTTGCGAGGGAAGGTGGCCCCCAGGGTCGGATCGGGGTTCGTCATGCTCGCGGGTATCCATATCCGGCTTCAGGATCAGCGTGCGCATACCGCGCTCGTGGTAGTTGTACGCGCTCTGCAGCAACGTGGTGGTCTTGCCGGCGTTCATCGCCGAGTAATAGAAGTAGAGCTTGGCCATGGGCGCACGTTCGGTCGGTGACTACACATGGTAGCGCGGACATTGAGTAACCGGAGCCCGCTTGCAGGCGATGCTGTTGATTTGATCCAACTTCGTGCATCAGAGCCAGAGCATCGCCCGCGAGCGGGCCAGCCGGTAGCGGTGCCCGGCGTGGCTGCGGCGCCAGTCGCGCGGGAAGCAGCTGGTCGAAGTCTTGCTGCCACACCGGGTACGCATGCGACGGACGGTGCGCGGTCGCGCCGCTTCCCGTAGGCCGTGGTACGGCCACTTATGGCGCAGACCCGCCGGCCGGCCAGCGCCGCTCTGTTAACATCGGTCTCCGCATCACGCACTGTTCCGATCCATGCTCAACCCACAACAACTGGCCGCCGTGGAATACTGCGAGGGGCCCCTGCTGGTACTGGCCGGGGCCGGTTCCGGCAAGACCAGCGTGATCACGCAGAAGATCGCCTACCTGATCCAGCGCCGCCAACTCGGCGCCGCGAAGATTGCCGCGATCACCTTCACCAACAAGGCCGCGCGCGAGATGCGCGAGCGCGTGGCAAAGCTGGTTAGCAGCGAAGATGCCGCCGCGCTCACCGTCAGCACCTTCCATGCGCTGGGGCTGAAATTCCTGCAGATCGAACACGCCCGCGCCGGCCTGCGCCGCGGCTTCTCGGTGCTCGACGCCGACGACAGCAGCGGCATCGTCAAGGAGCTCGCGCCGAAAGGGGCCAAGCCCGAGGCCCTGTTCGGCCTGCGCAATTTGCTCAGCCGCGCCAAGAACGGCGGGCTTTCGCCGGAGGAAGCACTGGCTGCCGCACGCAGCCCGCGCGAGCTGGAAGCGGCAACCATCTACGACCTGTACCAGCAGCGCCTGGCGGCGTTCAACGCGGTGGATTTCGACGACTTGATCCGGCTGCCGCTGCGTGTCCTGGAAGGCGACGCCGCATGCCGCGGCATCTGGCGCGAGCGCTTGCGCTACCTGCTGGTGGACGAATACCAGGACACCAATGACGCGCAATACAGGCTGCTCAAGACGCTGACCGGCGCGCGCGGCAACATTACCTGCGTGGGTGATGACGATCAGTCTATTTACGCCTGGCGTGGTGCCAACCCGGAGAACATCGACCAATTCGGCCGCGACTGGCCGAACCTGCGCGTGATCAAGCTCGAACAGAACTACCGCTGCGGCAAACGCATCCTGCGCGCGGCCAACGCGCTGATCGCCAACAACCCGCACCAGCACGAAAAAAAGTTGTGGAGCGAGCTTCCCGAGGGCTTGCCGATCCGCGTGCTGGAGTGCAAGGAAGCGGAGCAGGAGGCCGACCGCGTCGCCGCGATCGCCACCACCCTGGCCGACAGGCACCAGGCGCGCTGGCACGACATGGCAATCCTGTATCGCGGCAACTTTCAGGCACGGGTGCTCGAGAAGGCGCTACGCCTGGCGCGGATTCCGTATCACCTCACCGGCGCGCTCTCGTTTCTCGATCGCGCCGAGGTGAAGGACCTGCTGTGCTACCTGCGTTTGCTGACCAACCCGAGCGACGACGCCGCCTTCCTGCGCGTGGTGAATGTGCCGAAGCGGGAAATCGGTGCCACCACGCTGCAGAAGCTGGGCCAGATCGCGCAGTCGCGCCACTGCTCCCTGCTCGAGGCGAGCCGCAGTGACGGCGTGCTGCGCCAGCTCACTCCACGCCCGGCCGCGGCACTGGCCTCGTTTGCCAACCTGCTGGATGAATTGCGCAGCGCCTCGCTGCACGAAAGCGCCGCCGAGCTGGTCGAGCGGATCCTGACGCGTACCGGCTACGCCGCGCAGATCGCTGCCGGCACGCCCGATGCCAGCGTGCGCGAGCGCAAACTGGGTAATTTGAAAGAGCTCGTTGACTGGTTTCGCGCGATGCGCAAGGGCGGCAACTCGGCCGGCGACCTCGCCGCGCAACTGGCGCTGCTCAGCCATGCCGACCGCGATGAACCGGGCAATGCCGTGCGCATGATGACCCTGCATGCCGCCAAGGGACTGGAGTTCCGCTTCGTCTTCATCGTCGGCTGCGAGGACGGCACGCTACCGCACGAAGGCGCCATCGACGAAGGGCGCCTCGACGAGGAGCGCCGGCTGATGTACGTCGGCATCACCCGCGCGAAAGAGTTGCTGACGCTGTCCTGGTGCGCACAGACCAGGCGCTACGGCGAACTGCACCGTAACCAGCCCAGCCGCTTCCTGCACGAACTGCCGCCGGCCGACCTGCACTGGCAGGGCAAGGATCAAGAGGCCGACAAGGAAGTGACCCGCGAAACTGCCGAATCGCATATGGCGAAAATCGCGGCGATGCTGGCGGGCGCGCCGCACTGAGGCAAGCTACGCACCGGACTGCAGCTTGGTGAGGCGCAACGACGCCAAACAGGCATTCGCTTCAGATCAGCCCGCTCGCCTCAAGCTCATGCTTCAGATAGGCGTAGTAAATCGGCGCGGCGACCACGCCAGGCAGACCGAAGGCAGCTTCCATCAGCAGCATGGACAGCAGCAGTTCCCAGGCGCGGGCACGGATCTGGGTGCCAACGATGCGCGCGTTGAGGAAGTACTCGAGCTTGTGGATCAGGATCAGGAACACCAGCGCGGCAATGCCCACGCCCAGCGATACCGACAAGCCGGCTATCACCACGGCGGTATTCGAGATCAGGTTGCCGATCACAGGCAGCAGGCCGACGATGAAAGTCACCAGCACCAGGGTCTTGGCCAACGGAACATGGATGCCCAGCAGTGGCAGCACGCCAAGCAGGAACACCGTGGTGAACACCGTATTGATCAGCGAGATCTTGACCTGCGCAAACACGATGTTGTGGAACGCCTCGGCCAGGTGGGTGCAGCGCCGGCTCAGCGCCGCCGCCAGGGGGCCCATCTGATGTGCGGGCCGGGTATGGCTGAGCGCGATGATCGCGCCCAGCACCAGACCGATAATGATGTGGGTAAGGGCGTGCACTGCGCCCTTGCCGGCCAGTTGCAGCTGGGCCGCGTGACGGCGCGCCAGTTCGAGCGCGCTTACGCGCAGGTCATTCACGCTGTCGGGCAAATGGTTGACCAGCACCGCCGGCAACTGCTGCCGGGCCTTGTCCACCAGCGGCATCAACTGCTGCTGCCACAATAGCTCGGGGTTGCCGACCTCGCTGCGAAAAAAACTGATCGTGCCGAGAATAAGCAGGATCAGCAGGCCCACCACGATGATTCCGAACGCGGCCACCACCAGCATCCGCGCGCGATCACCGGATAGCCGCCGACCCAGTAACGGAGCCATCGACTGCACCAGTTCGTACACCAGCAAACCAGCCAGCAAGGCCGACAACAGGTGCACGAGGATGGCCAGCAACAGTCCCAGCGCGACCAGCACGTAGCTCGTGCAGCGAATCGCAAAGGAGGGCTCACGCAAGGCAGGCTGGAATGGATCCATGCTGGGTCAACCGGGCTACGGGAGCGCCAGTCTGTCAGCAGCCCGGGCCGACTGCCAGCCCCGACCTCATCCACCGCGAGAACGCACCCGTCGTACTCTCGAAGAGCCCCGCGCCGAGGACACGCTGGACAACGTGTGCGAGTCGTACCAGCAGTCGAGCCAGCCGACGCTGGCGCGGATCTCAGGCGCCAGTCGCGGCCGCCAGCGTAACCGACAACGACTGAATCACGTGGCCGCGTAGAATAGCCAGATGCCGAATACCCCTGCCGTGGACTCCATCGCACGCCGCCGCGCCCCCTGGTGGTTCAACCTTGCCGGCCAGCTGCTGCAGCCGTGGGTGCGCATCCGCCGCGACCCGGCCGAGCCGGCGACGCTGCTGCAGCCCGGCGTGCCGGTCTGCTACGTGATCGAGCGCGACGGTTTCTCCGACGCGCTGATCCTGCAGCGCGCCTGCCGCGAAGCCGGCCTGCCCAGCCCGATGCAGACGTTGGCCGGCACGCGCCGGCGGCGCTCGGTATTTGCGCTGACCCGGCGCGACGGCTGGGTCTTCGGGCACAACCGCAAACGCGCCGCCAATGAGGCGCTGCGCCAGTTGGCGCACTCGTTGGATGTCGCGCCCGGGCACGACATCCAGATCGTCCCGGTGGCGATCTATGTCGGTCGTGCTCCCAGTCGCGACAGCGGCTGGTTCCGGGTGCTGTTCTCGGAGAACTGGGTGATGGTCGGCCGCTTTGGCCGCATGCTCGCCTTGCTGCTGAACGGCCGCGACACCGTGGTGCATTTCTCCGCGCCGTTGTCGTTGCGCAGCGTGCTGGAGGAATCCGGCGAGATCAGCCCGGAGCGCTTCACGCGCAAGATCGCGCGGGTGCTGCGTACCCACTTCCACCGCATCCGCGCCGCGGTGATCGGGCCGGATCTGTCGCATCGGCGCACTGTGGTCGACGCCGTGCTCAACGCCGAGCCGGTGCGCGCGGCGATCACCGCTAGCGCAGCCAAGGAGAAGATCAGCCACGCGAAGGCCTGGCGCAAGGCGCACAAGATGATGCTGGAGATCGCTGCGGACTACTCGCATCCGGTGGTGCGTTCGGCCTCCTTCGTGCTGTCCAATTTCTGGAACAAGTTGTACGACGGCATCGCCATGCACCACTTCGACCAGACCCGCGCCGCCGCGCCTGGTTACGAGGTGATCTATGTGCCCAGCCATCGCAGCCATGCCGACTATCTGCTGATGAGCTACCAATTGCATGTGTCCGGCGTGGTGGTGCCGCATATCTCGGCGGGAGTCAACCTGAATCTGCCGGTGATCGGGCCAATCCTGCGGCGCGGGGGAGCGTTCTTCCAGCGGCGCAAGTTTTCCGGCAATGCGCTGTACTCCGTGGTTTTCAAAGAGTACCTGGCGCAGCTGATCGACCGCGGCGCACCGATCGAATATTTCATCGAAGGCACCCGCTCACGCACCGGCCGCCTGCTGACGCCACAGAGTGGCCTGCTGTCGATGACCGTACGCGCGTTTTTGCGAGCACCGCGTCGTCCGGTATTGTTTCAACCGGTCTACATAGGTTACGAAAAGCTGATGGAGGGCAACGCCTACGCCGGCGAACTCAGCGGCAAACCGAAGGAAAAGGAATCGCTGTTCAACCTGTTGCGCGGCCTGCGCAGCCTGCTCAAGCAGCACTTCGGACATGTCGCGCTGAATTTCGGCGAGCCGATCGAGCTGACTCCACTGCTGGATGCCGCCAGCGCCGACTGGCGCAAAGGCAGCGGTGATCCGGATGCCAAACCGGAATGGCTGCGCAGGGTGGTCGACCAGCTTGCCGAGCAGATCCACATCAACATCAACCGCGCTGCCGACGTCAATCCGATCAACCTGCTGGCGCTGGCCCTGCTGGCCACGCCCAAGCATGCGATGTCCGAGCGCGACCTGCTGACCCAGCTGGAGCTGAGCAAGGCGCTGCTGGAGGAACTCCCCTACTCCGACCGCGTCACTCTAACCGCGATGAACCCCGCCGCGATCATCGCCTATGGCGAACAAATGGGCTGGATCGAACGAGTCAAGCATCCGCTGGGGGACGTACTCACCGTCAGCGGCGAGCAAGCCGTGCTGCTGAGTTATTTTCGCAACAACGTGCTGCACCTGATGGCGAGCGCGGCCTGGATCGCCTGCTGCTTCCTCAACAACCGGCGCATGTCGCGCGACGCGATCCTGCGCCTGGGCGGCATCATCTATCCCTTCATCCAGGGCGAGCTGTTCCTGCCGTGGGATGAAGAGGGTTTCACGCAGCAGTTGCAGGCAACCATCGACTTGCTGGTGCGGCGCGGCCTGCTCGAGTCCAACAATGACGGCCGCTCGCTGGAGCGCAGTGCCGGCCAGGAAGACAGCGCGTTCCAGCTGCGGGTGGTCGCGCGCAGCCTGATCCAGGCCTTCGAGCGTTACTACATCACCATCGCAGCTCTGGCCAAGAACGGCCCGCACACGCTCACCGGCGCCCAACTGGAAAACGCCTGCACGCTCACCGCGCAGCGACTGAGCCTGCTCAACGAGTTGTCCGCCCCGGAATTCTTCGACAAGGCCCTGTTTCGCGGCTTCATCCAGAAACTGCGCGAGCGCAAGGTGGTATGGACCGACGAAGACGGCAAGCTCGACTATGACAGCGCACTGGAAGACTTGGTGCGCGATGCACGCGTGATCCTCTCGCGCGACGTACGCCACTCGATCCTCAAGATCACCCCCGGCGGCGACAAGGCGCAGGCCGCGGGCGATCCGGCCAACGCGCCGGAAGTACAAGCGATGCCAACAGCGCCATTGCCCGACGACGCTTCGGCGTCAGACCTGCACCAGCGCCATGTCGACACCGAGCAATGCGAGCATGAACGGCGTGACGGCAGCGGCCGCGGGGCGAGCCCGCCGGGCGCCTGACGATCCGGACGGTGTCAGCGCACACCTGCTCGACCCCGCCGCCGGCAAGATGCTCGGCGAGACCACCCTGGTGGTCGAGGACGGTCGCATCAAGCTTCTTGCGTTCGCTCCCTCTCCACTGCCCGCCGGCTCTTCCGCATCAATGCAAGACGTGATCAAGAGACGGCCCCAACGGGGGGGAGAAGGCGAAGGCGAGAGGCGCGTCATCTGATTGAAGCCTCCTGCCTTGCTGTAGCATTGCCGAGATGAACGAACCATCGAAATCCACGCCGGAATCCACCACCCACTTCGGCTTTCGCGACGTGCCTGTCGGCGACAAGCAGAAGCTGGTCGGCCAGGTGTTCACCTCGGTCGCGCGCAAGTACGACCTGATGAACGACCTGATGTCGTTCGGCACCCATCGGTTGTGGAAGCGCCACTTCGTGGCCACCAGCGGCGTGCGTCGCGGCGACCGTGTACTGGACCTGGCCGGTGGTACCGGTGACATCGCCGCCTTGCTCAAGCCGGTAGTCGGCGAGACGGGCGAGGTGGTGGTCGGCGACATCAACGCGGCGATGCTTGACATCGGCCGCGATCGCCTGACCGATCGCGGCCTGGTCGGCGGCCTGCGCTGGGCCCAGCTCAATGCCGAGGCATTGCCGTTTCCGGACAACAGTTTCGATGCAGTGACGATGGCCTTCGGCCTGCGCAACGTCACCGACAAGGACCAGGCGCTGGCCGACATCTACCGCGTGCTCAAGCCCGGTGGCCGAGCGCTGCTGCTCGAGTTCTCGCGCGTGCAGAGCGAGCTGTTCGGCAAGCTGTATGACTTCCACTCGTTCAAGGTGTTGCCGAAGCTCGGCCAGTTGTTCGCCGGCGACGCCGACAGCTACCGGTATTTGGCCGAATCGATCCGCAAGCACCCGGATCAGGAAACCCTCAAGGGCATGATCGAGCGCGCCGGCTTCGGCAAGGTCGAGGTGCGCAACCTGACCAACGGCATCGTGGCGATCCATCGCGCGTACAAATTCTAGGAGCCTGTCGGACTTTGCTGGTCGAGGCGAGAATTCGGCTGTGCGAGGACAGATTTTCGACGATTTGCAGGCCCATAGTGGTTCTATGGGTCAAAAAGCGGCGGAAATATGGACCGCACAGCCGAATTCGCAGACCGACCGAGTAAAGTCCGACAGGCTCCTGGGCCTGCACTGATCCAGATCAGTGGCTCGCCGCGGTGCGCGGCGTATGTTGGACTCCCTTTCCTCGCGGATCCCAGCACCATGTCCATCGATCTTGCCACCGACCAGAACACTCATCTTTTTGACGCCCGCGGCGTGGCCCGCCGGTTTCGTCACTCGGCGATCTTCGGCGCGATCGGCGCCCTGCGCTCGGGCGAGACGATGCGCTTCATCAACGACCACGACCCGATCCCGCTGATCGCCCAGTTACGCGATCGCCTCGGCGACAACCTCACCGTGACCTATCGCCAGCGCGATGCCGACGCCGTGGTGATCGACTTCGGCATCACGGGTTTGCCGGTCGAATGATGCGTTATCCAGCCTTCTACGACCAGGCACCGGTGATTTCAATGCGTGATCCGTTAGCGGCGCTGCTCGGCGCCGCCGACGACGGCCTGATCGACTACCACTATCTCGATGCGGTACGACTGGCTGGCCATTCCTGCCCCACCGTGGCCGGCGCGTACTTGATGGCCCGCGCGGCGCTGCGCGCACTTTATCCGGACGGGCCGGCCGAACGCGGTGGCGTCGACGTACAGATACCTGGCGCGGAAAGCGAGGGGGTCAACGGCGTGATCGCGCAGATCTTCACCCTGATCACCGGTGCCGCGGCTGACAACGGATTCCACGGCATCGCTGGCCGGTTCGTGCGGCAATCGCTGTTGAGCTTTTCGACGCCAGATGATAACGCGGCCCTGCAGGTTCGTCGGCGTGACACCGCCGAAACCGTGTCGGTGGAACTGGATCTCGCGGGCGTGCCTGCACCGGCCAACCTGCGTCCACTGCTGGGTGCCGCACTCGACCCGGAGGCCAGCCCGCAACAACGCGCGGCCTTCGGGCAAGCCTGGCAGGGCCGCGTGAAGTGTTTGCTGGTGGAACATGCCGACAACCCCGAAGTCGTCAGGCTGACCCGGCTCAACTGATCAACGCAATTCGCGCGGTATCGACATCGGCGGCACCTCCGGCAAGGTGCGCCGCCGCGTATTGGCCAGTGCCATGCCGGCTACTGTGATCACGCCGCCGACCAGGGTCAGCGGGCCCGGATGCTCGCCCAGCCACAACCAGCCGATCAGCACCGCGATCGGCTGAAACTTCACCTGCTGACCGCTGGCCAGCACCACCAGCAGCACGCCGACCAGGGCCACGCCCACACCCGTCAGCGTGCGCGCCGACAGCCGCTCGCGCACCCGGATCGCCGACACCGCCACCGTGGCCGCGCGACACCCAGTACTTTTGTCACGGTCACCAGCTGGCTGGGCGACGCATACTTGCACGCCGTGCCTGTTTATCCAGAGGATGGCGATACGTCACCTTGTCTCGCTGCCACTGGCCGGTGCTTGTAGCCCTGGCCTGCATGCCAGGCGCCGCTCACGCCGCTGAAACCGCCGTCTGGCTGCACGTTTCTACGCCGAAGCCGCACCGCACTCCTGACGACCCGACCCATACCATTCATCGCATCAACCCATGACCGACAAGCCAGCAACCCCGCCCGGCACCGAAGATGAAGCCCCCCGCAACCCGGAACGCCGCCGCGTCCTCGGCGGCATGGTGCTGGCGGGTGCCGCCATCACCCTGGGCGGATGCCGCCGTGAGAACATGCGCCCGGCATCCGCGGCGACGCAGAACGATGCTGCGCTCGACGCCAACCTGCGCGAGCACATCCACCACGTCGTGGTGCTGTATGCCGAGAATCGCAGCTTCAACAATCTGTTCGCTGGCTTCCCGGGGCTGGCCCAGCCGCTGAAGGCGCTCGACTCTCCCGAATACCGCCAGCGCGATCGCGATGGCAGCGTACTGACCACACTGCCGCCGATCTGGAGCGGCCTGGTACCGCACCCGCAGACTGTCGACGGCCAGCACTATCACATCGACGAGCACGCCATCACCGGGCTGCCCAACCAGCCCTTCGCGCTGCGCACGCCGCAGGGAACGCTGTTGCCGCACGGCGTGATCACGCGCGACCTGATCCATCGTTTTTACGAGAACCAGCTGCAGATCAACGACGGTCGCAACGACGGCTTCGTCGCCTGGGGCAATACCGGCGCGATGGTAATGGGCCACTACGCAGACACGTCGAACCGGTTACACCTGTGGCAACTTGCCCGGCAATACACGTTGTGCGACAACTTCTTCATGGGCGCATTCGGTGGTTCGTTCCTCAACCACCAGTACCTGGCTGCAGCGCAGCCGCCGTTCTATCCCGACGCCGACCAGAGCCCGGCAAAATTTCTGATCGCGATGATGGAAGGGAACGATCCGACCGGTATCCGTCCGAAGTTCGCAGCCGACTCGCCAGCCAGCGCGATGCAGGGGCGGCCGCAGTGGGCTTCGAGCGATGCACTGACTCCCGATTTCTGGGCGGTCAACACGCTGGGGCCAGCCTATGCCCCCGGCTACAGCACCGACCCACACGATGCACGACTGGCCGATCCGGCCAGGGCGGACACGCTGCCGGCACAAACACACCTGACCATTGGCGACATGCTGTCACGAGCCCATGTCGACTGGGCGTGGTACGCCGGGGCGTGGCAGCTGGCGCGTGAAGGACGCGGCGAGGGCAACCACCAGGAATTTCCGGAAATACCGGACTTCCAGCCGCATCACCAACCGTTCAACTACTTTCTCCAGTTCGCCCCGGGTACTGCGGCGCGCGAGCAGCATCTGCGCGATGCCGGCGTTGGCAGCAGCGCGGCCAGCAATCATTTCATCGCCGCCAGCGAGGCCGGTACGCTACCGCCGGTGACGTTCTACAAACCGCAGGGCGATCTCAACATGCACGCCGGCTACGCCAGCCTGGAAGCGGGCGACGCCCATCTGGCACGGGTGCTCGAAGCCTTGCAGAAGAGTCCGCAATGGCCGCACATGCTGGTGGTGCTCACGGTGGACGAGAACGGCGGCTGGTGGGATCACGTGGCGCCGCCCAAGGGCGACCGCTGGGGCCCGGGCTCGCGGATCCCGGCGATCATCGTGTCACCGCACGCGAAGAAAGGCTTTGTCGACCACACCATCTACGACACTGGATCGATCCTGCGCTTCATCACCCGCCGCTTCGGGTTGAAACAACTGCCCGGCCTGAAGCTGCGCGATGCCGCGATGATCGCCGCCGGCGGCCCCGCACCCGGCGACCTCACCGGCGCGCTACAGTTCGAGACCAGCTGACACGCAGCAAGGAGCCGAAATCATGCGCGAGCTGTATCCCGAGATCGAGCCTTACCGGACCCATGCGCTGGCCGTCGATGCGCTGCACACCTTGTACATCGAGGAATGCGGCAATCCGGCCGGCCTGCCGGTAGTGTTTTTACATGGCGGCCCGGGCGCCGGCTTGTCCGCGTACCACCGCCGCTTCTTCGATCCGGCGCGCTATCGCATTGTGCTGTTCGACCAGCGTGGATGCGGGCAGTCCACGCCGTTCGCCGAACTCACCGACAACACCACGCCGCATCTGGTCGCCGATATCGAGGCGATCCGCAAACACCTGGACATCGAACGCTGGGTAGTGTTCGGTGGCTCCTGGGGCTCGACCCTGGCATTGGCCTACGCGCAGGCATACCCGCAACACGCCTTGGGTATCGTGCTTCGCGGGATTTTCCTCGGGCGACCGCAGGAGTTGCGCTGGTTCAACGAGGTCGAGGGCGGCGCCAGTCAGATCTTTCCGGAGCGCTGGGCACGTTTCGTGGAGTTCATTCCACCCGATGAACGCGATTCGATGCTGGACGCCTACTGGCAACGATTGAACAGCACCGACGAAGCCACGCGGCTCGCCGCTGCGCAGGCATGGAGCGCGTGGGAGGGCGGCAGCACCACCCTGGTCCACGACCCCGACGCGCCCGGCATTTTCGGGGATCCCCACCACGCGGTCAGCCTCGCGCTGGTGGAAGCGCACTATTTCCGCCATGCACTGTTTCTCGAACCCGACCAGCTGCTGCGCGATGTCGGACGTATCCGGCACATTCCAGCCACCATCGTGCACGGCCGCTACGACATCATCTGCCCGGTCACCAGCGCCTGGGAGCTGAGCCAGGCCTGGCCCGAGGCCGGTCTGCACATCGTGCTGGCCGGCCATAGCGCCGCCGATCCAGCGATTGTCGACCAGTTGGTGCAGGCCACCGACAAGCTGGCGGATCGTTACTGTTGAAGATGCGCCGACCGCACGCCGATCAAGCGCGGCATTCGATTACGCCCGCCTTGTGTCACAGGCGGGTAACGGCGAGGCAATGGCATACTCGGGGTTTTCCGAGTCCAGGAGTTTTCCATTCCATGCGCCTGCTCCCTGTCCTTGCCGTCGGCACGCTGCTGCCGCTGGCCGCCCATGCCAACGATCCCCACTCGTATGCGCAACCCGACCAGGTGGTGGTGACGCATCTGGATCTCGACCTGCAGCTCGACTTCCCGCACAAGCAACTCGACGGCGTCGCCACGCTGAAGCTGAACTGGAAGAATCCCGCGGCGCCGGCACTGGTGCTGGATACCCGCGACCTGAAGATCACCTCGATCAGCGCGCTTGGCGCCGACGGCAAGGCCAGCGCACTCACGTACGCGCTCGCGCCACGCGACAAGGAGCTGGGCAGCAAGCTCACTATCGCCGTGCCGAAGCATCCCACCCAGGTGCGCATCGTCTACACCACTTCGCCGCACGCCAGCGGCCTGCAATGGCTGACCCCGGCGCAGACCGCGGACAAGCAGGCGCCCTTCATGTTCTCGCAGTCCGAGTCGATCCACGCACGCTCGTGGGCGCCGCTGCAGGATTCGCCGGCGATCCGCTTCACCTACCACGCGCATGTCAGCGTGCCGAAGCACATCCGCGTGGTGATGAGTGCACTCAACGACGCCAGGCATCCGCTGGACGGCGATTTCCGCTTCGACCAACCGCACCCGATTCCGTCCTACCTGCTGGCGATCGCCGCCGGCGACATTGCGGTACAGGAGACCGGCCCGCGCTCGGCGGTATATGCGGAACCATCGGTGGTGGGCAAGGCGGCGCACGAGTTCGAAGACACCGAGAAGATGATCGTGACGGCCGAGAAGCTGTATGGCCCATATCGTTGGGGTCGCTACGACCTGCTGGTGCTGCCGCCCTCGTTCCCGTTCGGCGGCATGGAAAACCCGAACATGACGTTCGCCACGCCGACCGTGCTGGTGGGCGACAAGAGCCTGGTCTCGCTGGTTTCGCATGAGCTGGCGCATTCGTGGTCGGGCAACCTGGTCACCGCCGCCAGCTGGCGCGATATCTGGCTCAACGAGGGTTTCACCACCTACGTGCAGGGCCGCATCACCGAGGCCGTGTATGGCAAGCGCCAGGTCAACGAGGAGGCGCTGCTGTCAGCGCGCGCGCTGCAGAAGTCCATCGGCGACCTGCCGGCGAATTCGCAGAAGCTGGCGCCCGCCCCGCGTGGGGTGGGCGCCGACGACTCGCTGTCGGACGTAGCCTACGACAAGGGCTCGTGGTTCCTGCGCACGCTGGAGCAACGCTTCGGCCGCAAGGACTTCGACGCCTACCTCAAGGGCTACTTCGACCACTTCGCCTGGCACAGCATCAGCACCGAGCAGATGCTCGACTACTTAAAGCCCAACCTCATCGAGAAGTATCCCGGCAAGATGAGTTGGGCCGAGGTACACGAGTGGGTCTACGGCACCGGGATTCCGAAGGATGCGCCGCTGCCCGATTCACCCCGCTTCGACGCCATCGACAAGGAGCGGGGCGACTTCCTCGCCGGTACCCTGGCCGCCGACAAGCTCGACGCAAAGAGCTGGAACACGCAGGAATGGATGTACTTCCTCGATCGCCTGCCCGACGCGCCGAAGCTCGACCAGATGCAGCAACTCGACGCCGCCTGGCATCTCACCGGCACGCCAAACGCCGAGATCGGCATGCGCTGGTACAGCCATGCCATCGCCGCTGGCGACAAGGCGGTGTGGCCCGCCGCCGCCGAGCACATGACCCGGATCGGCCGGCTCTACCTGACCACGCCGCTGTACAAGGCCTTGGTGAAGACGCCGGACGGACTGGCCTACGCCGAGCAGGTCTATGCCAAGGCGAAGGCTGGCTACCACCCGCTGACCCAGCAGGCCGTAGCAGGCATCATCGCCAACGCAAAACAGCCGGAGCAAGCAGACAAGCCTCACTGAGCATGATGATTGCTTCCCTTCCCCCGTCCAGTGCTGTCCCTTGCTCTGCTCTCGATTGCATATCACGGCAAGCGCCGGCGGGCGGTGCCCGCCCTACAATCACCGCGCCGTAGGGCGGGCACCGACCGCCGGCTTTTGCCCAGAGAAGCACGCAACCGGCCGCAAACTCACCAGGAAGCTTGATGTCCCAGTCAACCCGTGCCTCCGCCCCGCTCTGGAAACGCATGCTGCGGCGCCGGCTGAAGTTCCTGGCGTGGCTGGTGGCGCTGCTGGTCATCGTACTCGGCGGCAGCTACCTGTTCGCACCGCAATGGCTGATGCGCGCGAACTTCATGCGCGAGTTGATGGCCGCGAAGCTGGACAAGCAGTCGGTGCAGGCCGGTGATACCCGCTGGGTCTACTACGAAGGCGGCACCGGCCCGACCATCGTGCTGCTGCACGGTTTCGCCAGCAGCAAGGAGGTCTGGCTGCCGGTGGCGAAGTTGTTGACACCGCATTTCCACCTGATCATTCCCGACCTGCCCGGCTGGGGCGAGTCCTCGCGCAATGCGCAGGCCAGCTATGACATCGACGCGCAGGCCGCACGCCTTGACGCGTTCGTGCAAGCACTACGCCTGCGGCGCTTCGTGCTGGTCGGCCATTCGATGGGCGGGGCAATCGCCGGAGTCTACGCGACCATGCATCCGCAGCATGTGGGCGAACTGGCGCTGGTCGACGCGTTCGGCCTGAAAGCCAGACCGAACGCGTTCGACCGGCAAGCGCTGGCCGGCAACGACCCGTTTGTTTTCGATGATCGCGCGGGTTTCGCCCGCGCCGTCGCGCTGGCGTTCGAGCAGCCGCCGCAGATCCCCGGCCGCTTTGTCGACGTGCTGGTCAAGCGAAACCAGCACAACCATGCCTTCATTCAACGCACCTTCGATGCGCTGCGCCAACCGTCGCAGTATCTTGCCGTGCAGCACCGGCTTGGCCAACTGACCATGCCGGTACTCGGCCTGTGGTGCCATGACGACAAGATCGTCGATATTTCTGCGCTGAACAGCTTGCGTAATGGCCTGACGGCAGCCAGTGCGATCAGCACCAGTACCCTGAACGGCTGCAATCACATGCCGATGCTCGAAAAACCAGCGGAAACCGCGCAGATCCTCACCGGATTCGCCCTGTCACACTGACCTGCGACACCGTGGTCGAGCTGCTCAGGCGCGACTCAGCCAGACTGGATGAGAGTATCGTGAGTAGTTGTGGCCGACATGGGAGAATGGATGCATGAACCCGCGATTTGGTACGGAACCGAGCGAGAAAGCACAGCGATGAAGAGAAGCCTCGTTCATTCAGGTCTGGATGCGATTGCGCGGATGTCCACCACCCGCACCAACTATTGGGCGGAGTTCGCTGTGGACGCGGCGTTGTGCGCCGTGTTGCTGGCCGCAGGCTGGCGTCATCTCGACGGCAGCGCGTGGCGGGCTCCGCTCGCGTTGGTGCTCGGGCTGTTTGTTTTCAGTTTCATCGAATACTTGATCCACCGCTGGTTGTTCCACACTCATATCCCGCTGTTCGAACAAGGCCACCGGATGCATCACGAGCACCCGCTCGGGTACGACTCGCTGCCGTTCTTCCTGCCACCGATCGTGCTGCTCGCCCTGGCCGGGCTGCTCGTGTGGCTGATGCCACTCGGCTTCGCGCTGTTGCTGGCCGGCTCCATCACGCTCGGTTACATCACCTACGGCCTGTCCCATTTCATCATCCACCACGTACGCTTCAAGCAGCCGCTGCTGCGCCGCTGGGCCGGCGCCCACCACGTGCATCATTACCATCCGGAAACCAATTTCGGCGTCACCACGCTGCTGTGGGACATCGTGTTTGGCACGCGCTACGTGCGCCAGATGCGCAAGCTCTGACGGTTTGCCGTAGCGGGCCTTCCTGTCCTCTGCAACGTACCGGATTCCGACTCGGGTCCGTACTCGACTACGCGTGTATCGAGTGCTTGCTGCGCGTGATTTGCAGCGGACCATCTGCCGTCCGCATCAGCGCGGCGACTTTCAACACCCGCCAGCATGCCGGTGTAGATGGGATGGCGAACCCTGCGACAAGGGCCGTTCGTCACCAGTGCCGGAGACAGCGACCACAGTGAGCTTGTGGTATCAGTCCGCCGACGGCCAGTTCCAGAGGTCAGGCAAGCGGTGTGATCAGTCGGCCACATCGGCGATCAACCGGTCGAGTTCGGCCTTGAGGATCGCGCCATGCTGGCGCAACCAGGCGCGCTGTTCGCGCCAGTCGGGGAACAGGTTTTCCACCTGCGCCCAGAAGCGCGGCGAGTGGTTGCGCACCTTGAGGTGGCACAGCTCGTGCACCAGCACGTAGCGCAGCGCCGGCGCCGGCGCCAGCGCCAGCGCCAGGTCGAGGTTGATGCGGTCGCGCGTGTCCAGGCTGCCCCATAGGCTCTTCATCGGGCGAATCCGCAGCGAGGTGGGCGCCAGGCCCAGCTGCGGCACGTAACCGGCCAGCCAGCGCGACACGTCGCGCCGGATCAACGCCTCCAGGTGCGACGCCAGCAGGCCGCGCGCGACCGGCAAGGCACGGCTGTGCGGGCGCGGGATCACCAGCGTCAGGCCCTCCGCATGCGCCTCGATCTTCGGATAGGCGCCCTCGGCCCAGTCCAGTTCCGCCGCCTCGCCGCGCAACGGAAAGATGCACGGATGACCCACCCGCAGCGGCGGCAGCGGCTTCACGATCAGGTTCAGTTCGTTGAGCTTGTGCTCCAGCCATTCGGCGTGGCTGCGCAGGAAGGCATTGACCTGGGCCGGATGCGTGCCGGGGGGATACGACACGCGGGCGCCGTTTGGGGTGACGGTGAGGCGCAGGCGTCGTGCGCGCGGATGGGCAGCTTTCAACACCAGGATAGTGTTGCCGCCCGCCGTCGCCAGTTCCAGCCAGTCGCCTTCGAGCTGTTGCGTCATGATCGTGCCGTCCGTCCGGGCGTCGCATTGGCAATGCGGCGTGCCCGAACGGACAGTATGGCCGGAAGCTGCCCCCCGGGCGCAAGGAGCTTGCGTCAGGCCGAGCGCTAGGAGCCTGTCGAACTTTGCCGGTTGAGGCGAGAATTCAGCTGTGCGAGGACAGATTTTCGACGCTTTGCAGGCCCATAGTGGTTCTATGGGTCAAAAAGCGGCGGAAATATGGACCGCACAGATGGATTCGCAGACCCACCGAGTAAAGTCCGACAGGCTCCCCGGAGCCCGCCGGATGCGGGTCTCAGCCGTCCGTGGGACGCGGCAGACCGAACCATTCCTCCAGCTTGCCCAGCAATCGGGCCAGTTCCAGCGTCAGCAGGGCGAAACTGGCGTCCATTTCGGCGTGCGCGTCCTGCTGGCTGTCGCCCAGCTCGTCCATCACCACGTCGAGGAACTTCAGCTTGCGGATCACCAGGTCCTCGCCCAGCACGAAGCTGATGCGGTCGTCGAAGGTCAGGCCCAGCATGAACACCTGCTTGCCGTTGCGCAGGTGCTCCTTGACCTCCTCCGCCTCCAGCTCCTGGCGGCGACAGCGGGCAATCGCGCCGGCAGCAGTGGCCGGGTCGCGCAGCTCGCACTCGTCGCCCAGCGCCAAGCCGGCAGGCAGGTTGCCGGTGGCCAGCCAGTCGGTCATCAGCACGCGCGGACTCTCTTCCGGCGCCAGCGGCACCGCGGGAAAACTGCCCAGCGCCTCGCGCACCTGGGTCAGCGCGTTTTCGGCCGACTTGCAGCTGGATGTATCGAGCACCAGCCAGCCATGCTTCTTGTCGACGTAGGCGGACGTGCGCGACTGTCGTACAAACGCACGCGGCAGCAGTTCGGTCAGCAGATCCTCCTTGAGCCGCTTGCGCTCACGCCCACCCACCTTGCGCCCTTCCGCCTCGGCGATCTTCTGCACCTTGCGCTGCAGCTCGTCGTTGACCACCGCGGCCGGCAACAACTTGTCCTCGCCGCCCACGGTGAACAGGGTGGATTGCTTGACGGTGTGCGTGAGCGGCTCGCCCTCGCCGCGGCCGACCGGCGGCACAAAACCGCGGGTGAACATCTCCAGCGAACCGCAGGGGCGCAGGCGATGCTCGGCCAGCGCTTCATCGAGGCGATCCAGATCGGTGGCGACGGCGGGAGAAAAGCGGAACAGCGTGAGGTTGCGAAAGAACATTCAGGTATCCGGATCGGTGCTGCCGTGAGGCAGGTCCATGGCGGCCGTCATTCCGGCGCAGGCCGACACGCGGCGCCGCGGCCATCGCCAGGCACTGGATTCCGGCCTGCGCCGGAATGACGTAGGTGGGGGTTCAGTGGGTAACCGCGGCAATTGCCGCGGCCACGGCGTCAAGGTTCGAATGATTGAGCGCCGCCACGCAGATGCGACCGCTGTCGAGCGCGTAAATCGCATGTTCCCCGCGCAGGCGCAGCACCTGCGCCTTGCTCAGGCCCGAGTAGGAAAACATGCCGGCCTGGCTCTGGATGAAGCCGAAACCTGATGCGCCTTGCGCTGCCAGACGTTCGACCAGGCCGGCGCGCATTGCATGGATGCGTGTGCGCATCTCGCCCAGCTCCTGCTCCCAGCGGCCACGCAGCTCGCTGCTGCCGAGCACGCCGGCAATCAGGCTGGCGCCGTGCGCTGCCGGGCTGGAGTAGTTGGCGCGGATGGTCTGCTTGATCTTCGACAGCAGTCGCGCCGCCTCATCGCGATCGGCGCCGACGATCGACAGTGCGCCGACACGTTCGCCGTACAGCGAGAACGACTTGGAATACGAATTGGCCACCACGAACGCCTTGATTTCCGCCGCCGCCAGCAGGCGGATCGCCGTGGCATCGGCGGCGAGACCCTGGTCGAAGCCCTGGTAGGCCATGTCGACAAAGGGCAGCAACCGGCGTTCCTTCAGCACAGCAATCGTCTGTTGCCATTGCGCGCTCGTGAGATCGACACCGGTGGGGTTGTGGCAGCAGGCATGCAGCAACACCACGGTACCTGGTTCCAGCTTACCCAGATCCTCCAGCATGCCGGCGAAGTCCAGGCCATGGGTTACCGCGTCGTAGTAGCGGTATTGCAGCAGCTCGAAGCCGGCGGTGCGAAACACCACGTGATGGTTGCCCCAGCTCGGGTTGCTGATCGCGATCTTTGCGCCGCTGCCAGCCACCTGCTTGAGCAAATCCGCCGCCACGCGCAGTGCGGCGCTGCCGCCGATGGTCTGCGCCGTGGCCACCCGGCCCGCCTCCAGCAGCGGCGAATCGGCGCCAAACAATAACTGCCGGGTGAGCTGGACATAGGCCGGCAGGCCATCGATCGGCAGGTAGCCGCGCGGCGTCGCCGAGACGGCCAGGGCCTGCTCCACCTCATGCACCGTACGCAGCAGCGGGATATGCCCCTGCTCGTCGACATAGACACCCACGCCGAGATTGATCTTGTGCGGCCGCGTATCCGCCAGATAGGTTTCGGTCAGGCCCAGGATCGGATCGCTGGGAGCCATTTCAACAGAGGCAAAGAAGGACACGTTCAGTACTCGATAGGGTGGGCGGGGGAACAAGCATGACAATCTGCGGTGCCGATCGCACCGGCGCGCCGCATCCTTGCCGTGCGGCGGGTAGCTACGGCACGCGGATCACGCTGGGTGTGCCGACGACAAGCAACATTTCGAATTATACCAAGACCAGCGCCTGCCGACGCAGCTCGCAGGCAAATATCGGGGCGTGACGCGCCGCGGAACAACTGTGATCACCAGCCGCCCCCGTGCGGGGTGAGCACGCGCTAAAATCGGAAACCCGTCGCACCATCGCCACCTCCATGCAGATCCAGGATCACGCCGAAATCGCCCACCTGCTTGCCGAGCTCAGGCTGGAGCATCGCGATCTCGACGCGGCGATCGAGCAACTGGCCCACGCCATCGGCCGTGACGAGCTGCAACTGACCCGGCTGAAGAAACGCAAACTTCTGCTCAAAGATCATATTGCCCGGCTTGAGAGCAAGTTGATCCCCGACCTCGACGCGTGAACCCCGCCTCTGGAATGCTCATGAATCCGCTTACCCCGGCCCGGCTGCAGGACGACTACGTCGTGCTGGAACCGTTATGCCTGGATCACGTCCCGGCACTGGAAGCCGCCGCCGCCGACGGCGAACTGTGGAACCTTGTCGTCACCAGCGTGCCCGCTCCCGGGCGCACGCGCGATTACGTCGAAAGGGCGCTGCAAGGCCAGGCCGACGGGCTGATGCTGCCCTTCGCCGTGCGTAAAGCCGGCAGCGGCGAGATCGTCGGCAGCACGCGCTACTACGAGATCGACCCCGATCTGCCGCGGCTCGCCATCGGCTACACCTGGTACGCCAAGCGCCGGCAGAAAAGCCACATCAATACCGCCTGCAAATTGTTGCTGCTGGAACACGCCTTCGACACCCTGGGCTGCGTGGCGGTTGCCTTCCACACCGATGAACGCAACGAGGATTCGCAGCGCGCCATCGAACGCCTCGGCGCGCAGCGCGAGGGCATCCTGCGTGCGCACAAACGCCGCGCCGACGGCAGCCTGCGCAACACGGTGTGCTTCAGCATCCTGGCCGAGGAATGGCCGCATGTGGCGAACTGGCTCGGCATGCGCCTGGATCGCCTCGCCCGCCAACCGTAGATACCGCTCGCGGGCGATGCCCTGTGCCCGGGAATTGGGATTGGGGATTCGCAAAAGCAAGAGCATCGCCCGAGAGCGGACTCCTACAGCAGGCGATTGAGCAACCGGTCAAGCTGGGTGCGCTTGAGTCGTTTCAGCAGCTTGCGCACCTCGGGCGGATAGTTTCGCGGGCTTTCCAGCGCACGGTAGTCGGACAGTCGCGTGGCATGGCGCCGCAGCGCGACCCACTCGGCCCGGTGCTGCGCCTGCAGCAGACCCGCAGGATCGCGCAACAGCAAGGCGTTCTCAAGATCCAGCGACCATGCCCGCGGGTTGAGGTTGTGGCCAGTGAGAATGGCCACGTCGTCATCGACGAACAAGCCTTTCAGGTGATAGCTGTTGTCACCATCGCGCCACAGGTAGAGGTTGAGCTGACCGGCGTCGACATGCCGCCGGTGCGCACGGGCGAAGCGACGCAGGTTGTTCTCGTACAGGTAGGGCAACAGCCCGATCGTGGTAAACGGCTGGTCGGGCGGAATGAAGAAATCGCTGGCGGTCTTGTCGCCGACCATGATGTCGATGCTGCAACCGCGTCGCAGCAACTGGCCCAGCACCTGCCGCACCGGTCGCGGCAGGTTGAAATAGGGGGTCAGCAGGATAACCCGCTCGCGGGTGTCGCGCAGCAACGCCAGCAGCATCGCGTCCAGCGTGTTGTCGGTGCGACCGAAGCCGAGCAGCGGCGTCACCGCCACCTCGCGCGGACCCGGCGATTCAAGCGGCGCCGCATAGTGCGCTTGTTGCAGTTGCTGGCGCAGAATGCGAATGGCCGGCTGCAGGCTGCGCGTGGTCAGAACCGCGCCGCTATCCAGCCGACGCACCGCCGCGCTTGCCAGCAGGTAGCTCTGCACGAAACCGGCCATCGCATCGGCCAGGCCCGCGTGGCGCAGCAGGTGGTAGCGATCGAGCCGATAGCGCTCGTGTCGTGCCAGGTAGACATCGTTGATGCTGGCGCCACTGTAGAGCACCGCGTCGTCGATGATGAAACCCTTCAGATGCAGTACGCCGAACAGTTCGCGGTTCTGCACCGGCACGCCGTGGATCGCCACGCCGTCACCAAAGCGCCGGGCAAACTCGCGATACATACCAGCGTTGCCTTCACTCTTGTGCTTGCCGATCAGGCCGCGCTGGGCGCGATGCCAGTCGACAAAGACAGCAACCTGCAGCTCGGGTCGGCGCGCCTTGGCTGCGTGCAGGGCTTCGAGGACTTCGCGACCGGCATCGTCGTCCTGTAGGTACAAGGTCACGATCACGATGCGCCGGGTGGCTTGCGCGATCATCCGTAGCAGGGCCCGGCGGAACGCGGCCGGATCGGGCAGGCAAGTGATCGCGTCCGCGGCCACGGCGAACGCCGGCAGCGTGTCGGGCAAGCCGTGCGAACCGCGCGGCGGGAACGGCAGCAGGCGCCGGGCGAGGCGAGCCGGGGTCGTCAACAAGGTCTTGCGTTCGATCATACCCTCCATCATCGCAAACCCTGCCCCCACGCGCCTACCGGCCGTGCGGGTGACCCCGCGCGGACCGCCGTGCCGCTCTCATGCCACGGATCAATCCGGATGGGTCCAAAAGCCGGTTGTCAACGTACGCCGTAAGGAAACGCTCGACTCAACCACCCTTTATCGGAAACGTCTGCACGCCGGCGGAAGACGCGCCTGCCGGCCTGGCATGCTGTGCGGGCTTCAGGCCACCGACGCCGCACTGATATGCACCCCACGGCTGCGAGCCGTTGCTGGGTTCGGCCAGCGGCTTGATCGTGTCGGCATGCATTTCAGCGGCCTGGTTGCGCGCCAGTACCTCGAGCTCGTCGCGCACGGTGATGTTGTTGCGGTCGACCGGACCGACACGGTCCATCACTGACACGGTGACCTTGCCCAGTTCGCGGCAGCTCGAGACATTGTCGTTCCAGGCGGTGCGCACGTTCTTCGCCGCCGGGTCCAGGGTGATGCCCCAGCTGCAGGCACTCAGCAGCACGACGGGGACGAGCAGCAGGGTCTTGCGCATGGGTGGCTCCGCGAGAGTGGTTTGCGAGGTAGAGAGGCCGGGCCGCTACCGGCCCAGCCTCCATCCTAACGCGGGGAAACGAGTGCGTCCCCGAATGGTTCCAAAACGCGCGCCAGCGAAACTGGTCCGCTGGCGCGTACAGGTTTGCTTCGGGGCCTCGCAGCAGCAGCGTTCGCCGCCGGTTCTACAGCTACTTGTTCGCCGCCGTCTTGACGCTGTCCGGCGTGGCCGCCAGCAGGTCCTTGAACTACTCTTTCAGGTACTGCCCGGGATCGCGAACGGCTTGAAGTACTCGTGCGGCGCTGGCGGCAGGTGCATCGGGCGCGGCCGCGCCGAAGGCAGGCCAAGCGGCGTGGTCTGCGCGCGCATCCCGGGTTGAAACGCGGACACGGCTCAGCGCAGGACGCGCGATAATGGCTGGATGCTCCATGTCATCCTGTTCCGTCCCGAGATCCCGCCCAATACCGGCAACGTGATTCGCCTGTGCGCGAACACCGGCGCGGCATTGCACCTGATCCGCCCGCTCGGCTTCGAGCTCGATGATGCGCGGCTGCGTCGAGCGGGGCTGGATTACCACGAATTCGCCCGTATCGCGGCGCATGACGAGCTGGCCAGTTGCCTCGACGCGATCGGCGCACCACGCGTGTTCGCCTTCACCACCCGCGGCCGCGTTGCCCACGTCGACGTCCGCTTTGCCGATGGTGATGCCCTGCTGTTCGGGTGCGAAACCGCCGGACTGCCCACCGACGTGCTCGAGGGCATTCCCGCGGCGCGGCACCTGCGGCTGCCGATGCAACCGGACAGCCGCAGCCTGAACCTGTCGAACACGGTCGCGGTGGCAGTGTACGAAGCCTGGCGCCAACTCGGATTCACCGGTGCCGCACCAACACGGTAGATACCGCTGGCGGGGGATGCTTTTGGATTGCGCAACCAGCACCGCCCGCCAGCGGGCGCCTACAGATCACGGTCGGCACCGCTACAATCGGCAAATGAACGCCGCCTCGCCCAATGCCTGGATCCCGCACCCGCTGCGCAAGCTCGCCGGGCGCGCGCTGGAAACCGCACTCAACCACACGCTGGCGCTGGATCCGGAGACGCAGCACAAGCTGCTGGCGCTGGACGGCCGCCGCGTGCAGTTGCATCTGCGCGGCCCAGAAATCGCGCTCGCGATCAATGTCGAGGACGGCAAGCTGTGCGTCGGCCCGGCCGACGAGGACAGCCAGCTGAAAGTGGCGGCCACGCCAGGCAGCCTGCTCGCGATGATGTTCCGCCGCGACGAGGACGGTGTCGCGCCAGGCAAGGTGGAGATCGCCGGCGACGCCGAGCTGGCACGCCGACTGCAGAAGCTATCCAGCAAGTTCGCCCCGGATTTTGAAGAGGCGTTCGCACGCGCCTTCGGCGATGTGTTGGGCGTGCCGCTGGCCAGGGCCGTGCGCAAGGGCCTGGTGCATGCCCGCGAATCGGCCGCACATCTCACTGAGGACGCTGCCGACTGGTTGCGCGACGAGGCGCGCGTTGCGCTGGCGCCGGGTGAGGTCGAAACCTTCCTGGATGACGTGGATACCTTGCGCGAACGCAGCGAACGGCTGGAGGCGCGCGTGCAGCGGCTGGCCCGGCGCATGCAGGGCGATGCCGCGTGACGCCGCTGACCGTGGTGCCGCGCCTGCTGCGGGTGGCTTCAGTATTGCTGGCCTGGCGACTGGACGAACTGGTCGACGCCGCGCACCTGTTTCGACCCCTGAAGCTGTTGCGCCCGCTGTTGGCCAGACCACGTGCCAACGTGGCCACCATGTCGCGCGGCGAGCGGCTGCGACTGGCGCTGACCGAGCTGGGGCCGATTTTCGTCAAGGCCGGACAGGTGCTGTCGACCCGGCGTGACCTGATTCCGCTCGATATCGCCGACGAGCTTTCGCTGTTGCAGGATCAGGTGGCGCCGTTCCCCGGCAATGAGGCACGCGCCATCGTCGAGCAGCAGTTGAACGCCTCGACCGATCAGCTCTACGCGAGTTTCGACGAGACGGCGCTGGCCTCGGCCTCGATTGCCCAGGTACACGCCGCCACCCTGCGCGACGGGCGCGAAGTGGTGGTGAAGGTGCTGCGCCCGGGCATTGACGCGCGGATCGCCCGCGACGTGAAGCTGCTGCGCTCGCTGGGCGAACTGGCCCAGCGCTGGCATCCGCATGCGGACAAGATCCGCCCGCTCGACGTGGTGGCCGAAGTCGAGAAGATGCTGGAGAACGAGCTCGACCTGCAGCGCGAGGGCGCCAGCGCCAGCCTGCTCAAGCGCAACTTTGCCAGCGGCGTGGATCTGTACGTGCCGGCGGTGCATTGGGAACTGACCGGCGCGCGCGTACTCACGCTCGAACGTGTGTACGGCATCAGCAGCGACGACATCGCGGCGATCGACGCCGCCGGACTGGACCGCAAGGCGCTTGCCGTCAAGGGCGTGCGGGTGTTCTACGAGCAGGTGTTTCGCGACAACTTCTTCCATGCCGATGCCCATCCCGGCAACATCTGGGTCGACCCCTCGCGCATCGACGAACCGCGCTTCATCGCGCTGGACTTCGGCATCATGGGCTCGCTGCCCGAAGCCGACCAGTACTGGCTGGCGCAGAACTTCATCGCGTTGTTCGAGCGCGATTACGCGCGCATCGCGCAACTGCACGTGGCGGCCGGCTGGATGCCTGCCAATGTGCGGCTGGATGAACTTGAAGCCGCCGTACGCACGGTGTGCGAGCCATACTTCACCCGCCCGCTGTCGCAGATCTCGCTGGCCGAGCTGGTCGTGAAACTGTTCCAGACCGCGCGCCGCTTCGATCTGACCCTGCAACCGCAATTGATTCTGCTGCAGAAAACCCTGCTCAACATCGAGGGCGTCGGGCGCATGCTCGACCCCGAGATCGATATCTGGGCAGTGGCGCACCCGGTACTCAAGCGCATCCTGCGCCAGCGTTACAGCCCGCTGCGTACCTTGCGCGACATGAGCAAGCGGTTGCCCGAATGGCTGCACCATGCACCGGAATTTCCCGACCTGGTACGTGACGCGTTGCGCCAGGCCGGTCGCGGCGAGCAGCGCCTGCTTACCGACGTGGATGCGCTGAGTCACCAGGCCCGGCTCGCCGGCCGCGTGCTGCGCATGCTCGGCGGCGGCCTGCTCGGCGCTACCCTCATCCTCAGCGCCACCCTGCTGTGGTCGCTGGCACCACAGCACGGCACCTGGCCACCGCTGCTGCTCGGCGCCGCCGGCCTGCTCGCGTTCGCACTCGGCTGCTCGCGCCCCCGCTGATCGAGACGATTAGACTCATCGCATGTTGATCGTCAGCCACACCATTCGCATTCCCGAGTCCGCACTGGTCGAGCGCTTCCTGCGCGCGGACGGCCCGGGCGGGCAGCACGTGAATCGCACCGAGAGCGCGGTGGAACTGCGCTTCGATGTAGCCCAGTCCGCATGCCTGCCCGACGATGTGCGTGCACGCCTGCTGGCGCGACGCGACCGTCGACTGACCGGCGATGGCGTGATGGTGATCCAGGCGCGCCGCTTCCGCGACCAGTCCCGCAACCGCGAGGATGCAAGGGAGCGCCTGATCGAGATCATCCACGACGTGTTGAAGCCACCGAAGAAACGCGTTGCCACCCGGCCAACCCGCGCCTCGAAGGAACGCCGGCGGGTAACCAAGCAGCAGCGCGGCAGGATCAAGCAGGATCGCTCGCGCAAGCCGGAGCTCGAATGAGCGGGCGCCTGCTGACACCATCGCAACGTGGATTAACCTGGCGACGGCATGACGGGACGCCGCGGAGGGAAGGTCCATGTCATGTTGCCGCAGGGTTTACCGTCCGGAATGACCGGGCTCGTCGTAATCGCGCGTGAGCAGCCCGGGCCGGATCAGGTCGATGAACGCCCGCGCCTCGGCGCTGAGGAACTTGCCTTTGCGCATCACCACGCCGTAACTGCGCTGCGGGAAGAACTGATTCATGTTGCGTGCGACCAGCCGCGTACTGTCGGCTGCGGTGATGCAGATGCCGGTGACGATCGAGATGCCCATGCCCATCGCCACGTATTCCTTGATCACGTCCCAGCCGCCGACCTCGATTGCCACGTGGTAGGACACCTGGCTTTGCTGGAACACCAGGTCGACCAGGCGATAGGTGGACAGACGCTGCGGCGGCAGGATCAGGCCATAGGGCGAGAGATCTTCCAGCGTGATGTTGTCCTTCCCTGCCAACGGATGGTCCAGCGGCATGATCAGCATCGGATCGTAGTGGTGCACCGGCGCCCAGGCGATGTCATTGGGCACGTCCAGCATGGAGCCGACCGCGAAGTCCGCACCGTCGGCACGCAACAACGCCATACCATCCTTGCCGGTGACATTGGCCAGTTGCAGCCGCACTGCGGGAAAGAGCGCGCGGTAACGACGCACCAGCTCCGGCAGCAGGTACTGGATGGTCGAGGTGCCCGCCGCGATCACCAGCCGGCCGGCCTGCAAGCCCTTCACCTTGGCCTGGAAGTCCCGATCCAGCGTTTCCCAGCCCTCGACCAGCGGCCGCGCGAGCTCGTACAAGGCCTCGCCCGCGTCGGTGAGGTTGATGCGGCGGCGGCGGCGGTCCATCAGGATCACTCCCAGCTCCCGCTCCAACGCCTGCAATTGCAGGCTGATCGTGGGCTGCGACACGAATAGCGCTTCCGCGGCACGAGTCAGCGTACCCAGCTTCACCACACTGACAAAGGCGCGTAACTGCTTGTGGCGATTGCCTTTGTAGTAGTAGCGACCGCTGCTTTCGGCCGACGCTTCGCGAGCGGCACGCTTTTTTGTTGCGCTGCCGCGCGATTTTTTCGACCGGTCTTGTATGCCATCAGAATTTTTCATTGAGTGATTTCAGCATCTTACCGCCTGTATTGACAATACTCATATTAATGATTGAAACATTTAGTTTGTCAAACCACCCTCTCATGGCCTAATTTCGAGTCATCCACGACACGGAGCGAGATCATGGCAGTAGCGCAGGAACGACTCGATGCAGGCATGGCCGAGGTCCTCGCCGATGGCACCGCTTACGAGGGCATCCTGACGCCGGCGGCACTGGCCTTCCTGGCGCAGTTGCATCGCCACTTCGAGGCCTCGCGGCAGCGTCTGTTGCAGGCCCGGCGCGAGCGCCAGGCGCTCTACGATGCCGGCGGCCTGCCTGACTTCCGGGCCGACACCGTGCAGCTGCGCGCCGCGGACTGGACCGTGGCGCCGATTCCCGCCGCGCTGCGCGATCGTCGTGTCGAGATCACCGGCCCGGTCGAGCGTAAGATGATTATCAACGCGCTGAACTCCGGGGCCAAGGTGTTCATGGCCGACTTCGAGGACTCCTCCTCGCCGACCTTCGCCAACCAGCTCGACGGCCAGATCAACCTGCGTGACGCGGTGGCTGGCAGCATCGAATTTCGCTCGCCTGAAGGCAAGAGCTACCGCGTCGACGACAACCCCGCCGTGCTGGTGGTGCGCCCACGCGGCTGGCATCTGCACGATCGCTTCTTCTGCGTAGACGGCGCTCCGATGTCCGGCGCGCTGGTCGACTTCGGCCTGTTCGTGTTTCACAACGCGCGTGCCCTGCAGCGCCGCGACCGCGGCCCGTACTTCTATCTGCCCAAGCTGGAGGCGATGGAAGAGGCCGCGCTGTGGGACGAGGTGATGAGCGCCGCCGAAGACGAGCTGCAGCTACCAGTGGGCACCATGAAGGCCACCGTGCTGATCGAGACGCTGCCGGCCGCGTTCCAGATGGACGAGATCCTGCATGCGCTGCGCCGGCGCATCGTCGGTCTCAACTGCGGCCGTTGGGACTACATCTTTTCCTATCTGAAAACTCTGAGGGGTCATCCCGACCGTCTGCTGCCGGAGCGCGGCCAGGTCGGCATGACGGTGCCGTTCCTGAAAGGTTATTCCGAACTGCTGATCAAGACCTGCCACCGCCGCGGCGCCTTTGCGATGGGCGGCATGGCCGCACAGATCCCGATCAAGGGCGACGAGGCGGCGAACAAGGCCGCGCTGGACAAGGTACGCGCGGACAAGCTGCGCGAAGTGCAGGCTGGCCACGATGGCACCTGGGTCGCCCATCCGGCGCTGGTGGCGGTGGCGCAGGAGATCTTCGACAAGTACATGCCCGCGCCAAACCAGCTCGGCAAGCTGCGCGAGGACGTCCAGGTAACGCGCGAGCAGTTGCTCGCCGCGCCCGGCGGCACGATCAGCCGCGCCGGTTTCGACAACAACGTCGAGGTTTGCCTGCGCTATACTGCCGCGTGGCTCGATGGCCTGGGCTGCGTGCCCATCCATCACCTGATGGAAGACGCCGCCACCGCCGAGATCGCCCGCGCCCAGCTGTGGCAATGGCTGCATCACGATGGCGTCGAGTTCCCCGACGAGGCGCCGATCGATTTCGCCCTGTTCGACCAGGCGCTCGCCGCGCATACCCACCACCTGCGCGAGAGTCAGCATCCCGGCGCCAGCCGTGCCGATGCCGCCGCCGCACTGATTTCCACGATGACCCACGCGGACGAACTGGGTGATTTCCTCACCCTGCCCGCCTACGACCAACTTTGAAAGTTCACCCTCCCCTCTCCCACCCGGAGAGGGATTGAAGACACCACGGAGTCATGCCATGAAGAGCCACCTGCCCACCGCCGAACAGATCAGCCTGGAATGGAAGAACAATCCCCGCTGGGTCGGCGTCCAGCGCAACTATTCCGCCGATGACGTCGTGCGCCTGCGCGGTACGGTGCAGGTTGAACACTCACTGGCCCGCCGCGGCGCTGAGCGCCTCTGGAAATCGTTGCACGAGGAAGATTTCGTCAATGCGCTCGGCGCACTCACCGGCAACCAGGCCATGCAGCAGGTCAAGGCCGGCCTGCAGGCCATTTACCTGAGCGGCTGGCAGGTGGCCGCCGACGCCAACGTGGCCGGCGAGATGTATCCCGACCAGTCGTTGTACCCGGCCAACTCGGTGCCGCTGGTGGTCAAGCGCATCAACAACACCTTGCTGCGCGCCGACCAGTTGCACCACGCTGAAGGCAACGACGAGATCGACTGGCTGGCGCCGATCGTGGCCGACGCCGAGGCCGGCTTCGGCGGCGTGCTGAACGCGTTCGAGCTGATGAAGGCGATGATCGAAGCTGGCGCCGCCGGCGTGCACTTCGAGGACCAGCTGGCCGCGGTGAAGAAGTGCGGCCACATGGGCGGCAAGGTGCTGGTGCCCACCCGCGAGGCGGTCGACAAGTTGAACGCCGCGCGCCTGGCCGCCGACGTCGCCGGCGTGCCGACCCTGCTGGTGGCGCGCACCGATGCCGATGCCGCCGACCTGCTGACCTCCGACATCGACGCGAATGACCGGCCGTTCCTCACCGGCGAGCGCACCGTCGAGGGCTTCTTCCGGGTCAAGCCCGGCCTGGACCAGGCGATCAGCCGCGGCTTGGCGTACGCGCCCTACGCCGACTTGATCTGGTGCGAGACCAGCAAGCCGAACCTGGAGGCTGCGCGCCGCTTCGCCGAGGCGATCCACGCGAAGTTCCCGAGCAAGATGCTGGCCTACAACTGCTCGCCCAGCTTCAACTGGAAGAAGAACCTGGACGATGCGACCATCGCCCGCTTCCAGAAGGAACTCGGCGCGATGGGCTACAAGTTCCAGTTCATCACCCTGGCCGGCTTCCACAGCCTCAACTACGGCATGTTCGACCTGGCCTACAACTATGCCCGCCGCCAGATGAGCGCCTTCGTCGAGCTGCAGGAGAAGGAGTTCGCCTCTGCCGATCGTGGCTTCACGGCGGTGAAGCACCAGCGCGAAGTCGGCACCGGCTACTTCGACGCCGTCACCCAGACGATCCAGCAGGGCCAGTCCTCGACCACCGCCCTGATCGGCTCCACCGAGGAAGCGCAGTTCAAGCAGACCGCCGCTGCGTGACACACCGGTAGGAGCCCGCTCGCGGGCGATGCTTTCGCCTTGATCGATTCCAGGCATCAGAGCAACAGCATCGCCCGCAAGCGGGCTCCTACCGGTCAGGGTCACAGTTACTCGGGGCCGGATCGGGCGGCGGTACCAGCACGATCACGGTCCAGCCCGATTTCGGTTCCAGCTTGCGCTTGGTCGAGGCGACCCGCAGGGTCCCTTTCTCTTCCACAGCGAACATCAGCACGCTGGCCGAGCCGTATTGCTCGATAAACTGCGGCCAGTCGAAGGTGTCGGTGAGCTTGGTCAGCTTGATCCGCCAACCCTGCTCCAGCATCTCGGCGAAGCGGCCGTGGGTGATCGTCTCGTCGAACAACGGCGGCGCCAGCAGGTTGCCCGCCAGGGCGGCGCGATCGGTGTTTTCCAGCGGGGTTAGGTTGCGCAGCCGGTAAACCTTCTCGCGACCGAACTCCTGGCGGTAATGCACGCACGCCAGCGAGTTGCGCTCGCGATGGGTGGACAAGGCCAGCAACCGGCCGATACCGGTGAGATCCAGATGCAGCTCGGCATGCGGCGAGGCCGGGTTGCCGAAGAACGTGGTCAGGCCCTCCATGCGGGCCAGCCGGATGCCTTCCCACTCGTCGTCGGCCAGCACCACGCGGAAACCGGCCTCGCCGAGCGCCTTGCCGATCGCACGGGCGACCGCATCGGAGCCGAAGATCAACACGCCGTGCGGTTCCGGCTCGGCCACTTTCAACCAGATCGCCAGCGGCCGCGCAGTCGCACTCTGCAGTACCACCGTGCCGATGATCAGGGTGAAGATCAGCGGCACCAGCGCGTCGGCACCGGGCACGTCCAGCGCATCCAGGCGTAAGGCGAACAGCGCCGACACCGACGCCGCCACGATGCCGCGCGGCGCCACCCAGCCAATCAGCGCACGCTCGCGCCAGCTGAGTTGGCTGCCTACGCTGGCCAGCGACACAGTCAGCGGCCGCACAATCAATTGGGCGACCGCAAACAAGGCGATGCCGGCCACCAGCATCCCCGGCGGCAATGGCCATGGCAATCGCGCCGCCAGCAGGATGAACAATACCGACACCAGCACGGTGGTGAGGCTTTCCTTGAAGTCCAGAATGTCGTCCATGTGCACGCCGCGTATGTTGCCCAGCGCGATCCCCATGATCGTCACCGCCAGCAGGCCCGATTCGTGGGTAAGCGCGTTGGAAAGACTGAAGGCCAGCAACACGGCAGCCAGCACGGCGTAGTTCTGCAGGTATTCGGGAATCATCTGCCGACGCAGGAAAAATGCCACCAGCCACGCCGCCACGGCACCGATCACCACGCCACTGCCGATAGTGGCGATGAACACACCGATCGTATGGCCTTGCTCGCGCGACACGATCGCCTCGAAGATCAGCACCGCGAACAACGCGCCCAGCGGGTCGATCACAATGCCTTCCCAGCGCAGCGTGTTGGCGATACGTGCGTTTGGCCGCAGCGTGCGCAGCATCGGCGCAATCACCGTCGGCCCGGTTACGCTACCCAGTGCGCCATACAGCAAGGCGATCGGCCAGCTCACCCCGGCCATGGCATGCGCGGCCCATGCCAGCAGCAGCAAGGTGGCGATGGCGCCGTAGGTAACCAAGCCGCGCACGGCCTTCCCGATGCCAGGCAGCTCGTGGAAACGCAGGGTCAGGCTGCCCTCGAACAGGATCACGGCCACCGCCAGCGACACGATCGGAAACAGCAGGTCGCCCAGCAGCTTGTCCGGGTTCAGCACGCCGCTCACCGGACCGAGCACAATGCCGGCCAGCAGCAAAAACAGAATCGCCGGCAACTTCACCCGCCACGCCAGCCATTGCGCCAGGAAACCGATCATCAGCATCCCGGCGAGCATCAGGCCAAGCTCGATAATCATGGCAATCCTTGGACACATCGGGCCGCCATCGAAACACGCGGCGGCGTGCACGTCCAGCGTCCGAAAAGCGAGGAGTGAGTGCAGAGGAGTGGGGAGTGAGCAAGAGCAGATGCGTGCTTTCTCTCACTTCTCACTCCTCTGCACTCACTCCTGCCTTCAGAGGCGGCGATACTGCAGCGCTTCGGCCAGGTATTCGCGCTCCAGCAGGGCCGCGCCACTATCCAGATCGGCGATGGTGCGAGCCACCCGCAGCACCCGGTGGTAGGCGCGGGCGGACAGGCCGAGCCGCTCCAGTGCACCCTCGAACCAGCGCCGCTCCGGCGCACCCAACGCGCAGTCGCGTTCCAGTTCGCGCGTGCTGATTTCCGCGTTTGGCCGCCCGGCACGCATCAGCGACTGCCTGCGCGCTTTGAGCACGCGCGTGCGCACCGTGGCGGAATCCTCGTCACGGTCATTGCGCGGCGTGCCCAGTTCAGCCAGCGGTACCGGCGGCACCTGCACGCAGAGATCGATGCGATCCAGCAGTGGCCCGGAAATACGCGAACGGTAACGCTGCACCTGATCCGGCGTGCACTGGCAGCGCGGATCGCCGGCGTAGCCGCAGGGGCAGGGATTCATCGCGGCCACCAGCTGGAACTGGGCGGGAAACGTCGACTGCCGAGCCGCCCGCGAGATCATGATGTGGCCCGATTCCATCGGCTCGCGCAGCACCTCCAGCACATGCCGGCTGAACTCGGGTAGCTCGTCCAGAAACAGCACGCCGTTATGCGCCAGCGAGATCTCGCCCGGGCGCGGGTAGGAACCGCCACCAACCAGGGCCACCGCCGAGGCGGTGTGGTGCGGCGCACGGAACGGCCGCCGCCGCCAGCGCGCCAGGTCGGTGACCTGGCCGGAGACCGACAACACCGCGCAGGTCTCCAGTGCTTCGGATTCGGACAACGGCGGCAGGATGCCGGGCAGGCGTTCGGCCAGCATGGTCTTGCCGGTGCCGGGCGGCCCGACCAGCAACCTATAATGTCCAAATAAAGTCCATGACCCTTCAAGGGGATTTTGCATGCACATGAAGAAGGATCAGCCGTCCACGGCTCCAGCAGAGAAGCCAAGGCCCAAGGCTTACTCCTACATCCGTATGTCCACCCCCGAACAGTTGAAGGGTGATTCGAAACGTCGTCAGTTGTCGCGCACGCGCGACTACACCGAAAAACACGGTCTGGAGTTTATCGAGAGCTTCGACGATCTTGGGATATCTGCCTTTCGTGGAAGTAACGCCGAGTTCGGTGAACTAGCCAGATTCAAGGATCTTGTGGATAGCGGCGACATTGAACGCGGCAGCTACCTGATCGTGGAATCCATGGACAGGCTAAGCAGAGACAAGGTCACCAAGGCGTTTGCTCGTCTCAGCGACATCATCAACAAGGGCATCATTCTGGTGACGCTTGATGATGGGCAGACTTATTCGGAAGAGACCATCGAAAATCAGAGCTTCCAGCTTTACATCGCGCTTGGCTCAATGGCGCGTGCGCATGAGGAATCAAAACGGAAAGCCGACCTCTTGTCGCACACATGGATCGGGAAGCGCGAGCGTTTACGTACATCTGGAACCATCCTGACAAGCAAGGTGCCAGCTTGGCTTCGTGCCGACAGGGCCAAGAACGAGATCGTAGAAATTCCCGAGCGAGTTGAGATCATCAAAGAAATTTTTGATATGACCTGCAATGGCTACGGCGCTTACTCCGTTGCCCAGTATCTCAATAAGCGTGGCATCAAACCTTGGGGCAATCGGAAGAATGCAGTATGGCGAGACACATACATCAAGAAGATTCTTGCAAGCCGCACGGTGCTTGGCGAATTTCAGCCTCACACCGTTCAAGTTGATAAAGACAAAAAACGCAGGCTGGTGGATGATGGCGACCCGATACAGGGCTACTACCCTGCGATCATCTCATCCCAACAATTCCTCGAAGCAGCCCAAGCCAAAGCCAGCAGGCGTACGAGGGGGGGCGGCAGGAAGGGAGCAACCTATGCCAACCTGCTCACTGGATTGCTCAGATGCAAATGCTCCGCAGGTATGCGCTACTTGGACAAGGGTCGAGCGCCGAAGGGTGGTGGACAATATCTGCGCTGTTCCGTGGCTCTTGCAGGCGGAAGCTGCAAAGCGCGCCCGTTTCGGTATGAGATCGTTGAGAGCAAGGTTCTGCACGCCATCGAAACCCTCGATGTAGGCAAGGTCCTGGGCGGCAGCTCCCGCCAGCAGCGCCTCGCAGATTTGCAGCACGACCTAAGCATGCTTCATGTTGACCGTGACGGGATCAACACGAAAATTGCACGCATCATAAAAACAATCGAAGATGGATCAAACACGAGCACGTCTCTCAACGATGCGCTCGCCAAACTCGAAAAGGAGCTTGGCGAATTCAACATCAAGATCGAGACAGCCGAACTTGAAATCAATGACCTGATGACTATCAGCCCCAAGGTCAGGCAAGAAGTCATCGGCTCCCTGCTCAAGAAGATCAAGGAATCAGACGCGACTGAATCACCAGAAAGGATTCGCCGCTCGCTTGCAAGCGAACTTCACCGTCTCATTGAGCGCATCACTGTCGAGCCAATTCACATACGCCAAGACGACGCACTTGAAATCGACCCCAAGCGCCGACCCGTTGATCTACAAACCGCGCAGCAGGTCGAGAAGAATCTAAGACAGTACTCTTTCATGCTTAAGATTCTATATCGGAACAGCGACACTCAAGCCATCGACGGCTGGCAGGATGTCGCCTTGAGGTTCAAGAAAGATCCAAGGATGAAGAAGCTTCTTACCAATCGCAAGATCAACGCGGGACAAGCAACGTCTTGAGCAATACTTCTAAGATACCGGTCAATAGATCTTCAACTCGTTCGACGCGCTTCTCGAACGGCATGAGTCGCTTCGCAACCTTCGAATGTTTTGCAAGGTCCTGAACCTGTCGCTGTAGCTGATTTTCTTTTTGCGTAGTCACTACGCCACTCCTCTTGGTTGAAAGATCTCCTGTCGTATGTACTCGCCATAGGGATCTCCTTTGCTTTCGTGATATATGTAATCCACGCACCGATCCCGCATGACCTCTTCTGTTCGATGAAGTACGTATTCACCCGAAATGGTCGATCGATGCCTTTTGAACGAAACGAATTTAGATCACGCTGCAACTGAGTGTTTAGTTCTCCATCGCGCCAGATCTTTTTGCCGGCTTCATCTGTGAAAGCCAACAATCCGTGGTAATGGTAATGCCCTGCCTTTGATCGTTCGACGACGAAGTCGTGATCGAACTTTTTCTTCAGCTTATACGGCAGACATTTATCCACTCGGTATATGAAATGAAAATCCCAGAACTTTCTCATGTCGTCACTTGAGGCAAGTTCATCGTCCTTGACATACGTTGACAGCGTCACTGCGAAGATCGAATGACCTTGAGCTTCGTAGCTCTCGTACTTGTGCATGAGGTATTCACGAGTTTTCATGTCTCACCTCTCAGGCAATAGTCATTTATAAGCCGCCAGCTACGGCGATCTGAGGACCCTGCCCTGAAGGGACTGACACGCCCACAAAGGCGACGCCGTGGCAGCTTCCACGGTCCTGGTGTATTTATCTGGCAGGTTTGACCTCGTCGAGTTATCCACAATTTATCCACAGATTTGTCGTCTGAAAGGCATTCAAAAACAGGAACTTGTACGGCGCAAAATTGCCCAAATCGGCATTCATTGGGGGTTTACCTTTGTGGCAGCAGCACATATTATAAAACCCAAATGTTCAATTGGGTTTTATAGGATCTGATGGCAACGTCTTCATTTATCGCGTACTACAGGGTTTCAACGACTAGCCAAGGACAAAGCGGCTTGGGGCTAGATGCGCAGCGAGCCGCAGTCCAAGCCTATGTTCAATCCGTAGGAGGCACGCTCATCGCTGAACGCAGGGAAGTGGAGTCGGGGGCTATCGACGAGCGAGCCGAGTTGAAAGCAGCCTTGAAGCAATGTCGCTCTGAAAAGGCAATGCTTGTCATTGCCAAGCTTGACCGTCTGGCTCGTAGCGTCCATTTCATCTCCGAACTTCTACGGTCAGGCGTCGAGTTTGTCGCAGCAGACATGCCGCATGCAAACAAGCTCACCATCCATATCATTGCCGCAGTAGCTGAATATGAAAGAGAAGTCATTGCACAGCGTACCAAGGCATCCCTTGCTGCCGCCAAAGCTCGCGGCGTCCGTCTCGGCAACCCGAATGCTGCCAATCAATCAAAGATGGCATCTGATAAGACGCGCGAACAGGCAGATGCCTTTGCGAAAGGCATCAAGACTGTGATGCAAGCACTCCACGCACAGGGCGCGACTTCTTATTCAAGCCTTGCCAAATCTCTCGAGGCACACGGTGTGGGTACACAGCGTGGTGGTCGCTGGACTGCTGCTGGCGTAAGAAACATTCTTCTACGCATAAATGCGCTTACCACCTAAAACCATTACATGGTAAGCATATTCAAGCGGCAGGAATCACTCATCATCAAATACTCGTCCTGCTGTTAGACCGAGATACTCTCGAACAATCTTCGTCCACGGATCATCGTCATCAGTAAGGGCATACAGCATGTCGTCCTGCTTGGAGACCAAGCTGTCGTCCCTAAGTTCCGACTTCAAATAAAGCTGGTTGAGCATGAGCACGCTCTTTGATGACCCTCTGATCAGCATGATTGAGGGTCGCCGGGCGTGAAGCCGCCGCTGTCAGGCGGCGGGGTTTGACGGTTTCAGAAGGGATCGCCGTCGGGAT
>SCRO01000084.1 GCA_004298505.1 Rhodanobacter sp. | reverse complement strand
AACACCGGCACCTGCGGGAACCGTGCGACCAAGGCTTCCTCCAGACGTTCGGTGCCATGTCCCTGCGCGGTCAGCGCGGCGGCGCCGCACTGCGGGCACGTCGGCGGCACTCGCTGTTGCTGGTCGCAGTGGTGGCAGATCAGCCGGCGGCGGCCCGCGTGCAGGGTCAGCGGGCGCTCGCAACGCGTGCACTCCGCATGCCAACCGCAACCGTGGCATAACAGCACCGGCGCATAGCCGCGGCGGTTGCGAAACACCAGCGCCTGTTCGCCGCGCGCCACGGTCTCGCCGACGGCGGCCAGCAGCGCCGGCGACAGGCCGTGTTCCAGCCGCTGCGCGCGCATGTCGATGATCTGCACCTGCGGCGCGCGTACCGCGCCGGGACGCGCGCGCAAGTGCAGGCTGCGGTAGCGCCCGGCCTCGACGTTGGCCAGCGATTCCAGCGAAGGCGTGCCCGAGCCCAGCAGCACGGGTACGCCCAGCGCGCGTGCGCGCACCACGGCCAGGTCGCGGGCGTGGTAGCGAAAGCCGTCTTGCTGTTTGTAGGAGCTGTCATGTTCCTCGTCGACGATGATCAGGCCGGCCTGCGGCAACGGCGTGAAGATCGCCGAGCGCGTGCCCAGGATCACGCGGGCGCTACCGGCACGTGCGCGCAGCCAGGCACGCGCGCGGTCGCCTTCAGACAGGCTCGAATGCAGCACCTCTACTGGCACCCCGAGTCGCTCGCGCAGGCGGCGTACGGTCTGCGGCGCCAGGCCGATCTCCGGCACCAGCAGCAACGCCTGTCGACCTTGCGCCAGCACCTGTTCGATCAACGCGAGATAGACCTCGGTCTTGCCGCTGCCGGTGACGCCGTCGAGCAGGAAGGGCTGGAACCGTCCGAGGCCGGCCCCAATCGCGGCGACCGCCTGGTGCTGCTCTTCGCTGAGCGGCGGCGCGGTCGACGCTGGTGCCTGGCGCTGCCGCAGTGGCAGTTCGTCGCGTTGGAGCAGGCCGGCAGCGGCCAGTCGGCGCGCGGCCTCGCGCCAACCGGGCTGGCGCTCGCCCAGCTCCGGGGCGCTCAGCGCGCCCGTCGCCAGCAGGGCCAGCAACGCCTTGCTGCCGCCACGGCGGCGGCCCGCGTCGTGCGCGCTTTGGCCGGCGCGGGTGATCGACCAGTATTCCTCGCCGATGGCCGGCAGCGGCCTGGCCTCCCGCAGCGCCAGCGGCAGCGCGTTGGCACAGGCCTCGCCCGGCGCGCCCAGCCAGTACTCGGCGGCCCAGGCCAGCGTCTGCATCAGCTCGGCATCGAGCAGCGCCTCGTCATCGAGCAGGCGCCGCGCTTGCTTGAGTCGCTTGCTGTCCAGCCGGGTCTCGACCGCGGACTCCACCACCACGCCGACCAGTTGGCCGCGGCCGAACGGCACCAGCACCCGGCTGCCCACCGCGGGCACCCCCGCATCGGGCGGCAGGTAGTCGAACAGGGTGGGTAACGGCAGCGGCAGGGCGACGCGAAGAACGGCCGGCATGGTGACCTCGATGGCGGCTCAGTGTAACCCAGCGCCATGTCGGTTCATGCCGCCGGCCGCCACGTCCGACAGCTGCCAAGTTGCGCGTACTTGTTACCCAGGTATCGAGGAGTCTCGGCTAAGTCACTATGCTCACGGACTTTTCACGCTTATCCACAATCGCGGTGCATAAGTCTGTGGATGCAGCGGGGAGGGTGGCCTGCGAAGCGCGCCGTGGCGCCTTCTTCGACGGCTTGACCATGTTTTGGGCACCTAAAAAAAGCCTTGCTATTCAATATGTTGAAAATAGGCAGTAATTGACGTTCAGACGACTGGCGCATCGCATGCAGCTTGGCTGGCAGACGCTTGACGCTGTGCAAAACCTGCGTTCAAGTATGGCGCTGCAAGGACTTTTCCGCCCGGTCAGAGGCACCCGCCAGTCGCGCGATCTCATCCCGCCAGGCGCCGCAAGAGTCTGGCGCGTCGTTGCCGTGACCGATGGCTCAGGTAAAATGGCCGATCCTGGAGTTTGCTGAGCCCATGAACCCGTTTCGACCCGAGCGCGCGCGCCTGCTGCAGGAGGTGCGCGCCACCGTGCGCCTGGCGCTGCCGTTGCTCGACCTGATTGGAGTGACGCCGAGCCTGCGCCACGACGTGCAGCGCTTCCTGCTCGCGATCAGCTGGGGTGCGCCGGCGCTGACCTGCTATTTTGCCCTGCGCGGGTTGTCCGAAGGGCTGTCGCTGACCCGGCCGTCGATGTATTTCAGTCTGGGCGGGCTGGTGCTGCTGGTGCCGCTGGACTACGTGCTGATGTTCGGCAAGCTGGGTATTGCCCCGCAAGGTGCCCACGGCTGCGGGGTGGCCACGGCCATCGTGTTGTGGCTGGAGATGCTGGCGTTCGGCGTCTACGTGTTGTTTCGGCGCAACTACCACGGCATGGGCGCGCGCGGCATGTGGATCGGCCTGATCGCGGGCTTGTCGGTGGCCGCCGCGCTGTTGTTCACCCGCTTCTGGCGCCGCGCGTGGCAACCGCGCCGGCTCGCCGTTCCCATGACCGCGCCGGCATGACCGGTTACCGGTTACGCTTGGCACCTGTCTCGGGAATTCACGCATGACGCCAGCGCTGCCGCCGCCACCGTTCCGTCGCCGCAGTTTCCTGCGCGGTCTTGGGCACGGCCTCAATGTGACCCGGTTGGTGATCCTCAACCTGGTGTTTTTCGCGTTCCTGTGCCTGCTCTTGCTGCTGGTGGTTGTCGCCAGCTTCGCCGGTCGTCACGCGGTGCAGCCGCAAAGCGTGCTGGTGCTCAAGCCGCAAGGCCAGCTGGTCGAGCAATACAGCGCCCCGCCCCTGCAGCGCGCGTTGTCCGGCCTGTCCGGGGACGACAGCAAACAGGTGCAGCTACGCGACCTGGTCGGTGCGATCGACGCCGCCGCGAAGGACAAGCGGATCACGCGCATCCTGCTGTTGCCCGGTGATCTGCAAGGTGGCGGCTTCGCCGCGCTGCGCGAGGTCGGCGCGGCGCTGGATCGCTTCCGTGCCACCGGCAAGCCGGTGATCGCCTGGGGCGTCAACCTGGAGCAGGGCCAGTATTACCTCGCCGCGCACGCCGATCGGCTGCTGCTGGACCCGCAGGGCGGGGTGCTGCTGACCGGCCTGGCCAACTACCGCCTGTACTATAAGGACCTGCTCGACAAGCTCGGCGTAGACGTGCACCTGTTCCGCGTGGGCGAATTCAAGAGCGCGGCCGAGCCGTACATCCTCGATCATGCCTCGACCGAGGCGAAGCAGGCCGACAGCTACTGGATGGGCGGGCTGTGGAATGGCTACCTGGACGAGGTGGGCGGCTTGCGCAAGATCGACCCCGCCACCTTGCGCGACGACATCGACCACCTGCCACAGCACCTGGCCAGTACCCAGGGTGATCTGGCCCAGCTGGCGCTGAACGAGCATCTCATCGACGGCATGGCGACCCGGGCCCAGCTGGTGGCGCTGCTGCGCGAGCAGGGCGTGCCCGCCGGTCCGAAGCACCACGGTTTTCGCAACATCGACCTGTCGGACTATGTGGCCGGCCTGCCCCAGGCTGGCAGTGCGGTCGCGCCCGGCGTGGCGATTGTCGTGGCCGAGGGCGAGATTGCCGGCGGCAAGCGCTCACCCGGCTCGATCGGCGGCGAATCCACCGCCGCGCTGATCCGTGCCGTGCGCGAGGACAAGCGCACCAAGGCCCTCGTGTTGCGGGTCAACTCGCCCGGTGGCGAGGTATATGCGGCCGAGCAGATCCGCCGCGAAGTCGAGCTGACCCGCGCAGCCGGCATCCCGGTGGTGGTGTCGATGGGCAACGTGGCGGCCAGCGGCGGCTACTGGATCGCGATGAATGCCAACCGCATCTTCGCCGAGCCGAACACGATCACCGGCTCGATCGGCATCTTCGGGATGTACTACTCGGTACCCGGCACGCTGGCCAAGCTCGGCATCCAGAGCGACGGCGTCGCCACCGGCCCGATGGCCGGCGCATTCGACATCACCCGTCCGCTCGACCCCAAGGTCGGCGCGGTGATCCAGGCGATGATCGACAAGGGTTATCGCGATTTCGTCGGCAACGTCGCCAAGGCGCGCGGCAGGAGTTACCAGGCCATCGACGCGATCGCGCAGGGGCGCGTATGGACCGGCCGGCAGGCGCTCGCGCGCGGCCTGGTCGACCAGCTTGGCGGCCTGGACGAGGCCGTCGCCGCGGCGGCGCGTCTGGCCCGGCTGGGCCAGGGTTACCCGGTGCGCTACAAGGAGGCGCCGGTGAGTAGTTTCGAGCGCTTCCTGATCGACATGAACCGCACCGCCAGCACGCAGTGGCTGCAATCCTGGGGCGTGCGCCTGCCGCGCTGGTTGGCCCAGCTGCCGGCGCTGGCGCCGGAGCTGCAACTGCTGCGCCATGCGAAGGCTGGCACGCCGAACATCTACGCGGACTGCCTGTGCAGCCCGCGGTGACTCGATCGGCAGGCCTAATGCTGCTGCGCCTCGATCTGCTTGCGCTGTTCCTTGGCCTGCTTGTCCACGATTTTCTGCACGTCCTTCGCGCGCTGTTCGTCCGCCTTCAGCGCATCGAACGGCGTGGCGACGGCGGCGGCCTTGGCCTTTGGCGCCGGCGGTTTGCTCGAGCACGCCCCCAGCGCCAGGACGCAGAGCAGGATCGGCAGCGGTTTCATGGGCGTTCTCGCGCGTGACGGGGATCTCGAGTGTCCTGCCACGTCGGTTGGCAGGCAAGCCACCCGGCGCGCCGCGCGCGAGCGGAAAGGGCTTGCTAAGCTGACGCCATGAGCAATCTCCCGAACAGTCGCGCGGAAGCCTGGCAATTGCGCGGCCACACCGCCTTGGTGACGGGTGCGAGCAAGGGCATCGGCTACGCGACGGCGCGGGAGCTGGCCGGCCTCGGCGCCGACTTGCTGCTGGTGGCGCGCGACGAGGTTTACCTGGAACAGGTGCGCGCGGAGCTCGGCGAGGACTTTCCCGAGGTCGGCATCCTGGCTTTCGGCGCCGACCTGACCGAGGCGGAGGAACGCCTGGCGGTATTCGACTGGATCGCCGACCTCGGCGCGCCGCTGTCGCTGCTGGTCAACAACGCTGGCGGCAACCAGCCCGGCGCCACGCTGGACTACAGCGAGGGCGACTATCGCGCGATCTTCGAGCAGAACCTGTTTTCCGCCTTCGAGATGTGCCGCCTGGCGCACCCGCAGCTGGTGCAGCATGCCAGCGCGGCGATCGTCAACGTCGGCTCGGTGTCGGCCATGACCCATGTGCGCACCGGCTCGCCGTATGGCATGAGCAAGGCCGCGCTGCACCAGCTGACCCGCAACCTGGCCGCCGAATGGGCGATCGACGGCATCCGCGTCAATGCGGTGGCGCCGTGGTACATCCGCACCCAGCGTTCGGAGCCGGCGCTGACCGACGCCGACTACCTCGACGAAGTGCTCGATCGCACGCCGTTGCGGCGCATCGGCGAACCCGAGGAGGTGGCGGCAGCGATCGCCTTCCTGTGCCTGCCGGCGGCCAGTTACATCACCGGCCAGGTGCTGGCGGTGGATGGCGGGTTTCTGAACTACGGGTTCTGAGATCCGGACGCGATCCCTCACGCCACCTGCCCGATGACGTCGGATGGACTGATCCTCAAGCCCATCAGCTGCGGTGCAAGCGCGGTCGCGCGCAGCAGATGGTGCGAGGACAGACAACGACACTGTGCAGACTCCTGGGTGCTCGGTTACCTGAAGCTGACCGCGAACACAGCGGGCGTCGCCGGCGCTGCAGGGGAGCAGAACATTTGCCTTGGGCAAGTGTGTGGAGTGAGTTCACATAGCGTTATTTACTTGTTAGTATCGGCGCGTTAGTATCGGCCTGGATCGGGGGTTCAGGGATCCGAGGTCCATTGGCTTGAGAACAGGCCGCGTCGCACCTCTGGGCAGAATCAGGTTCTGGCCCAGGACAAAAATCAATCGGAGGGTGTCTTTATGAAACTTGGGGTCTCAAAACTTTCTTCGGCAGTCCGCCTGGCGCTTTCGCTGGGTGCTGTCATCGCGGTCGGCGCCTCAGGCACGGCCTTCGCCCAGGATACGGGTAGCCAGAATGCGACCACTCAAACCCAGCCCAAGGGGACCCTGATATGACCAATCATCAGAAACTCGGAAACGTCGCCCGCCGCCACGGTGGCAGGCTCACCTGCTCGGCACTGAGCATGGCCATAGCGGCAGCGTGCGGGTTGTACGGGCTGAGCGGTATCACACCGGTGCAAGCACAATCTGCCACCGGCAGCATTTTCGGTAGTGCGCCTCCGGGCGATACCGTCACCGTGCTCGGCCCCAGCGGGGTGACCCGCACCGTGACGGTCAACTCAGCGGGTAACTTCAGCGCATCGTCGCTGCCGCTGGGCGCGTATACGGTCACCTTGCAGAAAAATGGCGCAACCGTCGACACCCGCAACAACGTCACGTTCGCCGTCGGTGGTGGCGCGCGCGTCAACTTCAACGCTCCCGGCGCCGTGACGACCCTGGGCACAGTCACGGTGACCGCGGGCACCATACCGCCGATTGATGTGACCCAGGTCGATTCGCGCACGGTCATCACGTCCCAGCAACTTGCCAAGTTGCCGCTGCTGCGCAATGCCGAGGCGATCGCGCAGTTGGCGCCAGGTGTCAACGCGGGTACCAGCGCGTTTGCTGCGCTTACAGGCCCCGAAGGGCAGACTCTCAACACGTTCGGCGGCTCGACGATCGCTGAAAACGCTTACTACATCAACGGCTTCAATACTACCGACCCATTGCACAACTTTGGCGGCCTGACCCTGCCCTAAGGTGCCATCGATCAGGAGCAAGTGCTGACTGGCGGTTATAGCGCCAGGTTTGGCCGTTCCGATGGTGGCGTGATCAACATGGTGGGCAAGCGCGGCACGAACGAATGGCACTTTGGTTTTGCGGAACTGTGGCAGCCCGATTTTGCCATGGCCAGCCCGCATAACCAGTCCTATCCCGTCGGTCCGGAGTACAAGAGCAATGCGGACGGCGGTGCCCAAGGCCAGCCATACCGTTTCAGGAATGACAACAAGGCCTGGCAGCACACCGAGGATTTTTATGTCGGCGGCCCGCTGATCCAGGACAAGTTGTTCTTCTTCGGTGCCTATGAAGCCAATCGTGAGGTAAGCGGTCAGAATGTTGGCAGCGTGGAGACCAAGCAGGCCACCACTTTTTCGCGCGACAATCCCAAATGGTATGGCAAACTGGATTGGAATATCAACGACAACAATATCCTGGAGCTTACCGGGGCTTCCAATAAATCGTCGTATACCGGCAATATTTATGCCTACAATTACGCGACGGATGGTTCAAACCGCGGAACCTACGGTGCGTTCAAGGGCCCCGATACGCACACCAAGAATGGTGCGGACATGTATAGCCTCAGGTACACCGGCTACCTGACCGACAGCCTGACGGTGGACGCGTTGTACGGCAAAATGAAGCAGACGAACTACAGCCAGGCGAGTGGCAGCCAGGATCCTTTCATTGCCCGAGCGCAATTCCAGAATCCGGCCCTTAATGGTGGGGTGCCGATCGTCGGCCCGCAGACCATTGCCACTGTCGACAACCCCGGTGCCGAGGACAAGACCCGTAATCTGCGGTTGGATATCAATTACAAGATTGGCGACCATTCCATCACGGCCGGCATTGACAACCTGGATACCCAGGCCTTGAACATTGGTCGGACGCGTTCCGGACCCGGCTTCGTATGGTTTTATGGAAAGGGTGATCCGAACCTGCCGATCAGTTCCCTGACCGGCCAGGAAGTCGGTGCGCCGGGCGGGCAAGGTTATTACGCATTCAAGGATGTATTCACCACGGGTGCGGCAAGCGTGCGCGTCAAGCAGCGTGCCCAGTTCATCGAGGATAACTGGCAGGTCACGGACAACGTGTTGGTGACGATTGGCGTGCGCAACGACCAGTTCACCAACTACAACCCGGATGCGCAGGCGTACTTGCGTCTGACCAAGCCAAACTGGTCGCCGCGGTTGGGCGCGACGTGGGACGTGTATGGCGACTCCAGCCTCAAGGTGTATGCCAACGCCGGCCGTTACTATCTGGATGAACCGGCCAATGTGGCCATTCGCGGCGCGTCGGGCAGTACCTTTACCGACCAGTACTTCACTTACACCGGTATTGACCCCGCCACCGGCCAACCCACCGGCCTGACGCAGATCCCGCAAGGCCACTACCCGGGCGTATCCGCGAACAATGAATTCGGCGTGCCACCGGATCCACGCCAGGTCACCAGCAAGAATGCCAAGGCCGAATACCAGGATGAATACATTGCCGGCCTGGACAAGGCATTCGACCTGTTCAACATGCATTGGACCGCCGGCGCCAAGGGCACGTACCGTCACTTGCGCACCATGCTCGACGACGTGTGCGCAACCGATGTATTCGCCAATACGGGTGCCGCCCAGGGCTTTGACCCGGTCGCTGCGGAGGGCCAAGGCTGCTACATCATGAACCCGGGCCGCAACTCTACCTTCAATGTACCGTTGGTAGCCGGATCCACCACCAGCGGTTACGGCACGATGACGGTACCGTGGTCGGCGTTCGGCATGCCGAACATGCTACGCAAGTATCTCGGCCTGAATATGTACCTGGAGCACCCGTTTGACGGCAAGTGGTATGGGCGCCTTGATTACACGATCAGCCACAGCTTCGGCAACACCGAGGGCTCGGTACGTTCGGATATTGGCCAGGCCGACGTGGCACAAACCGAGGACTGGGACAACTCCGGCGTGATGACGTACTCCGGTGGTGACCAGTCCAATGATCGTCGGCACGAGATCAAGTTCCGGGGTTATTACCAGATCACCCCGGAATGGCTGGTGGGCGGCACGGCGCTGATCCTCTCTGGTACGCCGCGCAGTTGCCTGGGCTACTTCGGACCGCAGCAAACCGATCCGTTTGGCTACCGCGCCGCGTATCACTTCTGCGGAGCGCAGGGTACACCGGCACCACGCGGCTCCACCGGGCGTACGCCGTGGCAGGAGATCGTTGGTCTGAATGTGGAATACCGGCCGGCGTTTGCCGATCACAAGCTCGCTTTCAGCGCGCTGGTCTACAACCTGTTCAACCAGCAGCGGGTGACGCAGTATTTCGCCACGTCGGAGTCTGGCCCGGGCACCTTGTCCAAGGACTTCTGGGTGCCGATCAGCCAGCAGCAGCCGCGTTACATTCAGTTTGGCGTGACCTACGACTTCTAAATCCGCAGCGTCGGCAAGGTCCGATTGAGAGGTATCCAGCCAAGGAAGGCTCACGCCAGGAATCAAGCCCACCCTACGGGGTGGGCTTTTTTTAGGCTTCCGCGCTGTGGGCGCGAACTAGCGCGAGGAAAATCTCCATTCCATCGTCGACCCGCTGTTGCAGCTTGACGTGAACCGGAGTACCTGCATGTCAGGTTGGGTAGCCAGTGCTCTGCCGGCCTGCAGGGTGGTTATTACCGACTCGCAACCTTGGATGCGTAACGTGGGGAATCAGGTCGACACATGAAATCCCGATCTCAGCGAGGCTGAGCGACGCGCCATAGCCGACCTGGCAGATGTAATGGGGGAGTTCAATCGGGAGTGCGAATTACCCACCCCGAACGGCTGAGGCCGGAAGCGCGCAAGTACGGCAAGCGCGCCAGCAACGACCTGATTACTTCGCGCCAGGAAAGCTCAGGCTCAGCCCCTCGCCCTGCACGGTCGAGACCCAGTCGATGACGATGCCGCGGGCGCGCTGGGCGCTGGCCGGATCGAAATGCACAGCCAGGCCATTGGCGTGCGCCACGATGTCGTGCGCGCCGGCCGGTGCGAGCTGGAACCCTGCACTGTGGTCGGGGCCGATCTCCAGGTGCAATGCCACGTCCTGTGCGTTCGAGGTGCCCTGGCGAATCGCCTCGGCGGCGGCGTCGGTGATGGTGATTTCCGGTGGTGTGCGATCGGGCGCCGCCAGACCGAACAGCGTGTGCAGCTCGCCGCTGCCATACATCTGGCTGATGATGTCGGCGCCGCCGACCAGTTCGCCGCCCACGTACAGTTGCGGAATCGTCGGCCACTCGCCGTAGAGCTTGATGCCGTCGCGGATCTCGGCATCTTCCAGCACGTTCACGGTGTGGTAGTCGGGCAGCAGTTCGTTCAGGGTATTGGTGGCCGAGGCGGAGAAGCCGCACATCGGCTGCTGCCGGTCACCCTTCATGAACAGCACCACGCGGTGGTCCTTGAGCAGGGTTTCGATACGTTCGCGGGTGGTGTTGTCGAGTGACATGGGCTGACTCCGGCAAAAAGGTAATGATACGCCGCTCTGGATGACGGCGCGTCTGGCCGGGTTCAAGAGGCCCGGCCCAGCGCCTCGCGTACGACGGCGCGCATTGCCTCCACGCGTACGGCGACGTGATCCGGGTACTTGAACCCATTGGGTATCCGGATTTGAGTGTATTTCCGGCTTCTGAAGCTACCTGCGTCATCGTGATGTAAGACCGGATTTTGATGCTACTTTCTGCTTGGGGTTGATTTATAGTGAAATCGGATTGTGGGAGAAGAACAGATGAAGCCCTCGGAAGCGTTGGCCTTGAACCGTGCCGCAATCCGGCAGGTAGTCGAGTCGCACCGCGCCCGCAACGCTCGGGTGTTCGGCTCCGTCCTGCATGGCCAGGACACCGACAGCAGCGACCTTGACATCCTCATCGACCCAACGCCGGAGACAACCCTGTTCGATATCGGCGCGATCCGCCACAAGCTCGGCCAGTTGCTTGGCGTATCGGTGGACGTACTGACGCCCAACGCCTTGCCCGACAGCTTCCGAGCCACAGTGCTCGCGGAGGCTCGCCTCGTATGACTCACCCGTTCTTGCCTCGCGATCCCCGCAAGACCAAGGTGCAGGTCACGCAACACACGGAGGACTTCGATGCGCCGCGCGCTGATAATCCGCACTTTCCACGGAAGCGGATTCGCTCGTTCCTCACCACGCCAACCTTCTACCTCAACGAACTGTCGGGCCACACGCTTGTCGTTGGCCGGACCGGCTTTGGCAAGTCATTTGTCGCAAGGTTATCTCTGCCTGCCGCGACGTCCAAGCGTGTTATGTTTTCCTTACCATTGTGGAGCACAGGGGTGACGTCATGCGGATCGGCCTGGCAATCGATGCGGCCTGCGACGTTTCGCAGGCATTCCTGCAGCAGAATCGGATTGCGGTGATGCCGATTACCGTAAAGGTCGATGATGAAACCTTCATGGACGATCGCGAGCCCACCGAATGGCAGCGATTCATCGATCGCCGGCTCGGCAGCCGCAGTCATTCGGCGCAAACTGAACCCAGCCCGGTGGCCGAGGTGCGCAAGCTGTTTCTGGAAAAGCTGGTGCTGGAGCAGGACTGCGTGTTCTGCCTGACCATTACCGCGACCCGCAGTCCGATCAATGACAACGTCAACAAGGCCAGCTTCGCGATCCTGAAGAACTATCGCCAGGTGCGTGAGCAAGCCGCCATCCCCGGTCCGTTCATGATGCGCGTGGTCGACACCCGCAACGTCTTTGCCGGTGCCGCACCGGCCATCTACGAGGCGAGCCGGATGATCGCCGCGGGCAAGGGGCCGGCGGCGATACGCGAGCGGCTGCTGCACGTCGCCAACCACAGCTACGGCTATATGCTGCCGCGCGATCTCTATTACCTTCGGGCGCGTGCCAAGAAGAAGAATGATCACAGCGTCAGCCTGTTCACCGCCATGCTTGGCTCGGCCCTGGACATCAAGCCGATCCTGCGCTGCTTCCAGGGTGAAACCGGCCCGGTAGGCAAGGTGCGCGGTTTCGAGCCAGGCGCCGAGGCGCTGTTCGGTTATGCCGCCAAGCGGGTACGGAACGGCCTGCTGGTGCCGGTAGTGTGCGTGAGCTACGGTGGGGATCTGGCCGTGCTGGGCCAGCTGCCGGGTTACGCCGCCTTGCACGCCGCCTGCGCGGAATGCGGCGTCGAGTTGATGGAGGCGCCGATGAGCATTACCGGCATGGTCAACGTGGGCGAGGGTGCCGTGGCGTTGGGTCTGGCCGCCGAGGACCACGACGCCGAATTCTGAGAGGTTGCAAGAAATCCCCCCGCCCGCCGTCCCGGCGGGCGCACGGTGAAGCCCATCGTGCGTGTTCGACGCCGTCACGCCCAGGTGATCAGACCCTTCCTGGCCGCCGCAGGGCCGTCGCCACCCGTCGGATGCATTGCCTGCAAGCGGGCTCCTACAGCTGCGCGCGATCCGCGCGGCTTACGCTGCCACGACGCGATGTTGCTCGCGCGCCATGCGCGCCAGTACCCGCTCTATCCGCACGAAGACCTCACGCAATTGCGCCGGCGGGGGTAACAGGGTCAGCCGGAAATGGCGGCTGCGCGGCACGTTGAAACTGCTGCCGGGTACTACCAGCACCGACTCCTCTTCGAGCAGGCGCAGCGCGAAGGATTCGTCGTCGAAGTGGGGGATGTACTCGGCGCGCACTTGCGGGAAGGCGTACAGGGCGCCCTGCGGCGTGACCAGGTCGAGATATTCGCTGGTGGCGACACCGTGCAGCACCGCGTGACGCGCCTCGTGCAGGCGCCCCCCTGGCGCGGTCAGGCTGCCGATGGTCGGTGCGTCCTGCAGGGCCGGCAGCACCGCCCACTGCGCGGTCACGTTGGCGCACAGACGCAATGCGGCGAGCAGCTGCAGCGCGTCGCGATAGGCGGCTGAGTGAGCCGGCGCGCCGGACAAGCTCATCCAGCCGATCCGGTAACCGCAGGCGCGGTGCACCTTGCTGAGCCCGCCGAAGCTCAGGCAGGGCAGTTCGCCGGCCACTTCCGCCAGCGGCTGGAAATGGGCGCCGTCGTAGACGATCTCGTCGTAGATTTCGTCGGCAAGCAGCAGCAGCCGGTGCCGCGCGGCGACATCTGCCAGCCGCTGCAGCAATTCGCGCGGATACACGGCGCCGGTAGGGTTGTTCGGATTGATCAATACCAGCGCGCGCGTGCGCGGCGTAATCAAGGCCTCGACCTCGTCCGGGTCGGGCAGGTGGCCGTGGCTGGCCAGGCAGCGGTAGTAGCGCGGCTGGCCGCCATTGAGGATGGTGGCCGCGCTCCACAGCGGGTAATCGGGACTGGGCAGCAACACCTCGTCGCCCGGTTGCAGCAAGGCGCGCAGCGCCAGATCGATCAGTTCGCTGACGCCGTTGCCGATGAAGATCCGTTCGGCCTCGACATGGCGTGCGCCGCGCGCACGCTGCTGCGCGGCGATGGCCTCGCGCGCCGTTTCCAGCCCCTGTTCGTGGCCATACGCCTCACTGTCGTGCAGGTGGCTGGCGATGGCCTCGCGCAGGTGCGCCGGTGCCTCGAAGCCGTAGCGCCCCGGGTTGCCGATGTTCAGCTTGATGATGTCGAGGCCGGCTGCTTCCAGTTCGCGTGCGCGCCGGGTCAGCGCCCCGCGAATTTCATAGCGGACGTCGGTAAGATGCGCACTGGGGGTGATCGGGGCCAACGCAGGGTTCCTTCGAAGGGATGGCCGGCGTCACCGGCGACGGGTTCATGCTACCAGCGTGATGCAGTGCAGCGCGAGCCCCTTTTCGGGCAAAATTCAGTCTATCGTCAGGCCATGCGCGGGCAAGGCATAATCCCTCCAACCATGCCAACCACGTCTCGCCATGAGTGACGCCGAAACGATTGTGCGGTTGCGCCGTATCGGCTGGCGCGGTGACGCGCTGCCCGCCGACGGGCTGCGCCTGGCCCGCGTGGTTGCGCAGCATCGCGCAGGCTATGAGTTGCATGATGGCCGTATCCTCTTCGGCGCGCAGCCGGACGGGTGCTTCCTCAAGCGGGGCATCGACCCGGCGAGGCGTCCCGTGGTGGGCGACTTCGTGGAAGTGGCCAGCGGCACGCCGCCGCATATCCTCACGGTCGCGCCGCGGCGCAGCGTGCTGTCGCGCGCCGCGGCCGGCGAGCGCTACGAGCGTCAGCTGATCGCGACCAATATCGATTACGTGCTGGTGTTGACCGGACTCGACGGCGACTTCAACCCGGCGCGAATCGAGCGCTACCTGTCGCTGATCGAGGATTCCGGTGCGCAGCCGGTGGTGCTGCTGAGCAAACTGGATACATGCGAGGATGCCGACGCGAAGATCGCGGCGCTGCGCCAGCGCCTGCCCGACGGCGCCCCGATCCACGCACTCAACTGCAAGGACCCAGCCAGCGTGCAACGGCTTGCACCCTACCTGCAGGCGGGCGACAGCGCGGTGCTGGTGGGTTCGTCCGGCGCCGGCAAGTCGACCCTGACCAACACTTTGCTGGGCAGTGCCACCATGGCCACTGCCGCGGTGCGCAGCCATGACAGCCGGGGTCGCCACACCACCACCCACCGCGCCTTGCTGCAGTTGCCCAGCGGCGGCTGCCTGATCGATACGCCCGGCATGCGCGAACTCAAGCTTACCGGCGCGGAGAACCTCGACCTGTTCGCCGACATCGAGCGGCTTGCCGAACAGTGTCGCTTTGCCGACTGCGGCCACGGCAGCGAGCCCGGCTGCGCGGTGCAAAGGGCGCTGGATACCGGCGAGTTGAGTGTTGGGCGCTGGCGCAGCTTTCTCAAGCTGCACGATGAGCGCGAGGAGCAGGCGGCGACGCTGGAAGCGCGCCTGCGCCGCCAGCGCGGCGGGCGGCCGATTGAAGCGCCACGCGGACACCGCGCCAGGCGAGAACGGGAGTAGGCGGAAGGAAAGTCAGCCATGCGTGCACGAAACGACAACCCTATGATGCCGGTTCTGGCTGCGCTGTGGGCGCGCCGTGCGAAACGGGGGGCGAAGCCGTGACGCGACCCTTTGATCCGGCGCTGCAGCGCTACGCCGAACTCGACCAGCGCCTGCTGGCGGCGGTGCGCGGCATCCATATCCTGTCGACCGTGGCGTGGCCGGCGTCGCTGGAAAGCCGCATGATCGAGGCCTTCAGCGCGGGTCGATTCAGTCTTCCCGAGGTGACCTATCGCGTGCCCGATCTGAGCGCGGCGCGGGCCGAGCTGGCGGCGATCGAGGCCGCCGCCGGTGGCAGCGATGCGCGGGATATCGACCCGCTTGGCGATTATCTGCGCCGCAGCGCCGAATCGTGGCGGATTGCCGCGCAGATGCTCGAGGCCGTGGGTACGCTCGCGGTCACCGCGCCGTCGGTTGCGTTGTATGGCAAGCCGGGCGACCTGATTCCCGGCAGCTTGTGCAGCAACCTCGACGCGGCGCGCTATTTCGTCGAACTCTCCGACGAGCTCGGCGCTGGTCTGCGCGCCGACGACGACCGCCACTGCCGCAGCGCGGAGAGCTTGCGCGGCGAACTGGCCGCGAGCCTCGATGCATTCTTCGGCGCCGGCACGATCCACGTGGACATCGACCCGGAGCTCACCGCCAAGGCCGCGGCCGGTGCCACCCGCATACGCCTGCGCGGCGGCGCCAGCTTCAACGAATACGATCATCACCAGTTGCTGGCGCACGAGGCGTTCGTGCACTCGCTGACCGCGCTGAACGGTCGGCGGCAGCCCTTGCTGGCCTCGCTGGGGCGTACCTCGCCGCGCGTCACCGCAACCCAGGAAGGGCTGGCGGTGTTTGCCGAGCTGATGTCCGGCGCGATCGACATTGCCCGGCTCAAGCGCATCAGCCTGCGCATTCTGGCGATCGACATGGCGCTGAACGGTGCCGATTTCGTCGAGGTGTACAAATTCTTCAGCGACTGCGGGCAGAGCGTCGCCGACAGCTTCCATTCGGCGCAGCGCGTCTTCCGTGGCGTGCCACCGGGCGGCGGCGCGGCGTTCGCCAAGGACAACGTGTATCTCTCCGGCCTGCTGACCGTGCACACGTTCTTTCGCTGGGCGTTGCAGCAGCGGCGGCTGGATCTGCTGCGGCATCTGTTCGCCGGCAAGCTGGCCCTGCACGACGTGATCAGCCTGCAGCCGCACTTCGACTCCGGCGCGATCCTGCCGCCACGCTGGCTGCCGCCGTGGATGCAGCGTGTTCACGGGCTGGCCGGCAAGCTGGCGTTTTCGCTGTTCATCAACGGCATTCGCATGAACCGGGTGCAGGGCGAGGAGTTGCATCGCAGCCTGTGACGAACCGCTGCAGGCGGCCGCGCAGGCCGCCTGGATGCTAAGATCAGCACTGGCCATCTGCTCCGGCGGATGACGTTCCCTCCCCCCAAGAAAGCGTTTTCCATGGCCCTCCCCGAAGAACTTCGTCTTGCCGCGCTGGAGTATCACCGTCATCCGCGGCCGGGCAAGATCAAGATCACCCCGACCACCGCCTTGCTGACCCAGCGCGACCTGTCGCTGGCGTATTCGCCGGGGGTGGCGGCGGCCTGCGACGCGATTGTCGAGGACCCGACCAGCGCTGCGGAATACACCGTGCGCTCGAACCTGGTGGGGGTGATCACCAATGGCACCGCGGTGCTGGGCTTGGGCAACATCGGGCCGCTGGCGGCCAAGCCGGTGATGGAAGGCAAGGGGATCCTGTTCCAGAAGTTTGCCGGCATCGACGTGTTCGACATCGAGATCGACGAGCACGATCCGGACAAGCTGGTGGAGATCATCGCCAGCCTGGAGCCGACCTTCGGCGGCATCAACCTGGAGGACATCAAGGCACCGGAGTGCTTTATCGTCGAGCGCAAGCTGCGCGAGCGCATGAAGATCCCGGTGTTCCACGACGACCAGCACGGCACCGCGATCATCGTCGGCGCGGCGGTACTCAATGCGCTTGAAGTGGTCGGCAAGAAATTCGATGAGGTGAAAGTCGCCACCACCGGTGCCGGTGCGGCGGGCATTGCCTGTCTCGACATGTTGGTGGCGCTGGGCGTGAAGCCCGAGAACATTCTCGCCTTCGACCGCGAGGGCGTGATCCACAGCGGGCGGGCAAACCTCGACCCGGACAAGGCGCGCTACGCACGCGACACGCCCAAGCGCAGCCTGGCCGAGATCGTGGACGGCGCGGACGTGTTCCTCGGCCTGTCGGCCGGCGGCATCCTCAAGCCCGAGATGGTCGCCACGATGGCCGAACGGCCGGTGATCCTGGCGCTGGCCAATCCGAATGCGGAAATCACCCCGGAGGACGCCAAGGCCGTGCGTCCGGATTGCATCATCGCCACCGGTCGCTCGGACTATCCGAACCAGGTCAACAACGCCGTGTGTTTCCCGTACATCTTTCGTGGTGCGCTGGATGTCGGCGCCACCGGCATCAACGAGGCGATGAAACTGGCCTGCGTGCGCGCGATCGCCGAACTGGCACGTATGGAAGCCTCCGACCTGGGCAGTGCCTACGGCGACGAGGTGCCAAGTTTCGGCCCGGACTACCTGATCCCGCGCCCGTTCGATGGGCGCCTGCTGGTGATGCTGGCGCCAGCGGTAGCGCAAGCGGCGATGGATTCGGGCGTGGCCACCCGGCCGATCGCCGACATGGAGGCGTACCGCGAGAAGCTCGGCCAGTTCATCTATCGCACCGGCTTGCTGATGAAGCCGGTGTACGAGCGCGCCCGCGCCGACTGCAAACGCGTCGCCTACGCCGAAGGCGAGGAAGAGATCGTGCTGCGCGCGGTGCAGACCGTGGTCGACGAGCGCATGGCATGGCCGATCCTGATCGGCCGCCCGGACGTGATCGAGAACCGCATCAAGCGGCTGGGCCTGCGCCTACGCGCGGGCGTGGATTTCGAACTGACCAACATCCACAACGACCCGCGCTTCAACGATTACTGGCAGCAGTATCATGCGATAACCGAGCGACGCGGCGTCAGCCCGGACGCGGCGAAGAACCTGTTGCGCTCGCGGCCCACCCTGATCGCCGCGATGATGGTCGAACGCGGTGAGGCGGATGCGCTGCTCTGCGGCCTGGTCGGGCGTTACCACAAGAAGCTCGGCTACCTGCGCAGCGTGTTCGGGCTCGATCCGGGCGTGTCGTGTACCTCGGCGATGAGCGGCGTGATCAACGACAAGGGTGCGTGGTTCTTCCTCGACACCCACGTCCAGGTCGACCCCACCGCCGAGCAGATCGCCGAGGCCGCCATGCAGGCCAGCTTTCGGCTCAGGAGTTTCGGCATCGAGCCGAAGGTGGCCTTGCTGTCGCATTCCAACTACGGCAGCCACGACAACCCCAGCGCCGCGAAGATGCGCAAGGCCTGGCAGATCCTCAAGGCGCGCGCGCCGAAGCTGGAGATGGACGGCGAGATGCAGGCGGACACCGCCTGGGACGAGGTGCTGCGCCGGCGCATGTTCCCGCACACCACGCTGAGCGGACGCGCCAACCTGTTCGTGATGCCCAACATGGATGCCGCCAACATCGCCTACAACATCGTGCGGGTGATGACCGACGGTGTGGCGATCGGGCCGATCCTGATGGGCGTGGACAAGTCCGCGCACATTCTCACGCCGGCCTCGAGCGTGCGCCGCATCGTCAACATGACCGCCGTGGCCGCGGTCGATGCGCAGATCCGCGCCGCGCAGCGCGGCCGGCGCGGCTGATTCCCGGATCCATGCGCCAGCGCATGGATCGGCCATTGACGAGTGTGCTGGTTTAGCGGCTAAACTCATCCGTTGCTGCGCCACAGTCCTGACGGCGCGAACCCCTTGCAGGCACGTCCCACCGTGCCGTGGAGAACCTCATGGATCAACTCGACGACATCCTCGACCAGGATCTTGACCCCACCGAAACGCGCGAGTGGGTCGAATCGTTGGATGCGGTGATCCAGCACGACGGCACCGAACGCGCGCACTTCTTGCTCGAGCGGATGGTCGACACCACCCGTCGCTCCGGTGGCTACCTGCCGTTCAGCCCGACCACCGAATACGTCAACACGATCGCGCCGGCAAACGAGGCCAAGAGCCCGGGTGATGCCGCGATGGAGTGGCGCATCCGCTCGCTGCTCCGTTGGAACGCGCTGGCGATGGTGGTGCGCGCCAACCGCAAGCCCGGCTCGCTCGGTGGCCACATCGCCAGCTTCGCCTCCAGCGCCACGCTGTATGACGTCGGCTTCAACCATTTCTGGCGCGCACCCAGCGCCGAGCATCCCGGCGACCTGATCCTGCACCAGGGCCATTCCAGCCCCGGCATCTACGCCCGCTCCTTCCTCGAGGGGCGAATCAAGGAAGACCAGCTCGACCTGTTCCGCATGGAAGTGCTCAATCCCGAACGCTCGATTCCATCCTATCCGCATCCGTGGCTGATGCCGGACTACTGGCAGGTGCCGACGGTGTCGATGGGCCTGGGGCCAATCCAGGCGATCTACCAGGCGCAGTTCTTCAAGTACCTGGAACATCGTGGCCTGGTGCCGAAGTCCGACCGCAAGGTGTGGTGTTTCCTCGGTGATGGCGAGGTGGACGAGCCCGAGTCGCTCGGCGCGATTTCGCTGGCCGGGCGCGAAGGTCTGGACAACCTGATCTTCGTGATCAATTGCAACCTGCAGCGCCTCGATGGACCGGTGCGCGGCAACGGCAAGATCATCCAGGAGCTGGAAGGCGTGTTCCGTGGTGGCGGCTGGAACACGATCAAGCTGATCTGGGGCAGCTACTGGGACCCGCTCCTCGCTCGCGACAGCCACGGCGTGCTGCGCAAGCTGATGATGGAAACCGTGGACGGCGAATACCAGGCCTGCAAGGCGTTTGGCGGCGCCTACACGCGCGAGCATTTCTTCGGCAAGTATCCAGAGACGCGCGCGATGGTGGCCAACCTCAGCGACGACGATGTCTGGCGTTTGAACCGTGGTGGCCACGACCCGCACAAGGTCTATGCCGCCTATCATGCCGCGGTGCACACTGAAGGCATGCCGAGCGTGATCCTGGCCAAGACGGTGAAGGGTTACGGCATGGGCCTGGGCTCGGGCGAGTCGGAAAACCCGACCCACCAGCAGAAGAAGATGGACGACGAGTCGGTGCGCGTGTTCCGCGACCGTTTCCATATCCCGATCCCGGACGACAAGCTGCACGAGGTACCGTATTACCACCCGGGCAAGGATTCACCGGAAGTGCAGTACATGCTCGAGCACCGCCGCGTGCTGGGCGGCTTCCTGCCACAACGCCGCCGGCGTAGCGACGAGACCCACCACACGCCCGAGCTGTCGGCGTTTGCGCAGATCACCAAGGGTACCGGCGAGCGCGAGATCTCCAACACCATGGCGCTGGTACGCGGCATGAATCTCCTGCTGCGCGACAAGCAAATCGGCCCGCGGGTGGTGCCGATCGTGGCCGACGAGGCGCGTACGTTCGGCATGGAGGGCATGTTCCGCCAGATCGGCATCTACGCGCCGTTCGGCCAGAAGTACCGCCCGCAGGATGCCGACCAGCTGCTCTACTACCGCGAAGCGAAGGATGGCCAGGTGCTGCAGCAAGGCATCTCCGAGGCCGGTGCCGCGTCGTCGTGGATTGCCGCGGGCACCAGCTATTCGGTGTCCAACAAGGCGATGCTGCCGTTCTTCATCTACTACTCGTACTTCGGCTTCCGCCGTATCGGCGACCTGATCTGGGCTGCCGGCGACCAGCGCACGCGCGGCTTCCTGATCGGCGCAACCGCCGGCTGCAGCTTCCCCGGTGAGGGCCTGCAGCATTCCGACTGCTCCTCGCAACTGGTCGCCGGCACGGTGCCGAACTGCCGCAGCTACGATCCGACGTTCTCCTACGAGGTGGCCGTGCTGCTGCACCACGGCGTCAAGGAGATGTTCGAGGATCAGCAGGACCTCTTCTACTACATCACCACCACGAACGAGAACTACACCCATCCGGACATGCCCGATGGCTGCTACGAGGGCATCGTCAAAGGCATGTATCTCCTGCGCGAAGCGGGCAAGGACAAGAAGGCGCCGCGCGTGCAGCTGATGGCTGCCGGTGGTTCCGTGCGCGAGGCGCTGGCCGCCGCCGACCTGCTTGACGCCGATTTCGGTGTCAAGGCCGACGTGTGGTCGTGTCCGAGCTTCAGCGAACTCGCGCGCGACGGTTATGACTGCGAGCGCTGGAACCGCCTGCATCCGGAGGCGAAGAAGCCGCGCGTGTCGCATGTGGCCGCCTGCCTTGCCGAGCACGCCGGCCCGGCCGTGGCGACGACGGAGTATGTCCGCGCGGTCGCCGACCAGGTGCGTTTCCTGATGCCCGGAGAGCGCGGTTTCACCGCGTTGGGCGCCGATGGTTACGGTCGCTCGGACACCCGTGAACACCTGCGCGGGTTCTTCGAGGTCGACCGTTACTGGATCGCGCATGCCGCGCTGGCGGCGCTGGCAAAGGAAGGCAAGGTCAATGCCAAGGATGTCAGCCGGGCCATCAAGGAATACAAGCTCGACCCGGACAAGCCGAACCCGCTGACCGTGTGAGGGTCGCCGGCCACGCAAACAAGCAGCCCGCCATTTGGCGGGCTGCTTGTTTGCGTGGCCGGAAGTGGAGCGGATCAATCCTCGTCCTTGCTGCGAAACGCCTGACGCAGCAGCAAGAACGCGCCGATCGTGCCGGCCACGATGGCCATCGTGGCCGCGGGATGACGGTTCACCTGACGGCGCAGCCGGCGGTACTGGTAATTTGCCTCGTCGGCGAAATCCTCGGCGGCGTGCGACAGCTGCCGCTGATAGTCGCCGCGCTTGCCAAAACGCTCGCGGATTCGCTTGCGTCCACGTTCGAACATGCTTTGCGCGCTGTCACTGGCGCCATTGGCGTAATCGCGCACGCGCTCGCTGGCACGTCCGGCGGTGTCACGGATCTGTTGTTCGATTTCACGGTTGCGCATGGTGGAACTCCTTGGCATATGGGCAAGCAGCCTGCCAGCGCGGTCGTGACCGAAGCGTAAACGGCGATTCTTCCCGTTCAGTCGCCCAGCCGTATATCCCGCGCACGCAGCGTCGAGTTGCGCAGTTGCATCACAAGAGTCGAGACGGTATCTACCCGAGGGTACGGATTCCGTAGATCTCGCCGACGCGGCAAACGCCTGCTTCTGTGCCGACGGCAGCCAGAGCGTGTGGTTGCCATGGGCGCGTGTGATCGCCTCGGCGGTCCCCGGGGGCGGCATTATCCGGGTTGGCCCGACGCCGGTTCAACCGGCGGGCCTCATTTGACGCGCTCTTGCCGCTTCAGCGTGTAGATTTTCCCCGTCAGGATCATGGGAGGATGCGGCATGAGCAGGAAAGCACAAGACGTTCTCACCGACGATGAAAGCATTCGCAAGCTCGAGTCGCTGGTGCACGAACTGCAGGGCAACAGCCATGTTGTGGTGTTCCTGCGCGATGGCAGCACCTGCGAGGGCGTGGTCACGGTGCGGCCGAGCGTGCAGGTGTTCCGTGACCATGAGGAGCGCGAGGGCATCAATGCCGAGCTGCAGCTGGAACGCCCGGATGTGCCAACCTGGCACCGGCGGATCTGGCTGGATCAGATCGTGCGCATCGAACATCTTGATTCGGGCCTGGCCAGCGAAAGCTGAGCGGCGTGCGCCGGGTAGCCGGTTGCGTTGCCGCGCCGGGCGTTCCAAGCTGGCTGCCACGAATCGACAGAAAGGGTACGAGATGAATAACGCAATTCGTCTTGGCCTGCTTGGCGCCGTCTGTGCCGGCGTGCTGCTGGCCGCCTGCTCGCCGCAGTCCGGCTCCCCGGCAGCCACGGACAAGCAACCGAAGGTACCGGCCGACACGGCCGCCGCTGCGCGCAATCTCGACACGTATCGGCAGTTGCTGAAACTCCACAACGACGAAATGGTGGTGACGATGGGCAAGGACATCGTCAACCGCTTTCCCCACAGCGACGCGGCGAAGGAGGTGGAGCAGACCCTGCCGGCGATCGAGAAGCGCTACGTTGCAAACCGCGAGAAGAACCGCCTGGCTGCGTTGTGGACCTACCAGGTGGCACCGATGGCTGGCGGCACGCAGTCGACTGCCAGCATTTACAGCAGCCGGCGCGGCGGCAACGAGCCCGTACGGCTGGTGCTGCGCCGGCACACCAGCTGGGGCCAGAGCGCGTTCCTCTACGGCAGCAAGCCCGGCTTCCTGTGCCGCGGCAACTGCACCATTACCGGCAAGGCCGACGGCAAGCCGGTGCGGATCAAGGCGTTCACACCGGATGGCGGGGAGCCGGCGCTGATGATCCGCGACGACAAGGTGTTCATCGCGCTGCTCGAGAAAACCAGCAAACTGGATCTGGATGTGACCCGGCTCGATGGCAAGAAGGACGAGACCCTGGTCTACGAGCTGGCCGGCTTCGATCCAGCCAGGTGGCAGCCCCTGGACAAGCTTCGCAAGCGCCCGGCCGGCAAGAAGTGAAGCGGGCAGGAGGGATCGTGCGGCATGGCGCCGGCCGCTCCAGCTGAGTCCTGCCGCTCGACGGCTACGCAACCTGGCGTTCGATGCCCGGCTTCAACGCACCACGGTAACCGGCACGTGGGCGCGCGCCAGCACGTTGCTCGACACCGAGCCGAGCAGCCAGCGCGCCAGCGCACCGCGCTCGGTGTGGCCGATCACGATGTGGTCGATGCCATGTTGC
>SCRO01000083.1 GCA_004298505.1 Rhodanobacter sp. | reverse complement strand
GGAAGACGGAACGACGGGCGGACAGACCGTGGTTCGGTCTCGCCCACCGCGAGCCACCAGTTGCGTCCAGGCCGGTCTCCGGGCTCACGAGTGGCGGGCGGTGATCCGCTCGCCTCGAACCGCGCCTTCCCGTGCATCGCACAGTGGCATTCGCCGTTCTTGATTCTCGCTTACCGTTGCGGGGGCAGCGCCGGCCTTGCAGTGATGAGCACTGCGCACCGGCTTCCCGTTTCATCCCTTGGGCGCGAGGCCGTCGGGACACCTGAACGCGGTTACTTTAGCGACCGCCGCCAGTTTGGGCAATGAGCAGCACACAGGAACGGGCAAAAGCGCTCCCTGGCTGTATAGCTGATAGGGGCGACTTCAGGCGCGAGGCTTCATGCGCTGCGGATATCGAAGAGCATCGCGACTGAAGTCGCGGCTACACCTGCTGCTGGATGGCCACGCCGCCGATCCAGCTCTGCAGCACCCGATAGTCGTCGTCCATCAGCACCAGGTCGGCGTGACAACCTGCATGGATGCGGCCATAGGTGGCCCCAAGCCCAAGGAACTGCGCCGGATACGTGCTGCCCATGCGCACCGCCTCGTCCAGCGGCAGGCCGAGCAGCTTGACCGTGTTGCGCACGGCCCCGGCCATGTCCAGCGCCGAGCCGGCGAGTACGCCTTGCGCGGTCTGGCAGATACCGTCGCGCGCCATGATGGTTTCGCCGTTGAGCACGTACTCGGGCGAGTCGGCGCCCACCGGCGGCATCGCGTCGGTGACCAACAGCATCTTGCCGCGGGCTTTCGCAGCGATTGCCACGCGCAGGCTGGCCGGGTGCACGTGGTGGCCGTCGACGATGATGCCGCACCAGCTGGCGGGGTCTTCCAGCGCGGCGCCGACTACGCCAGGCTCGCGGCTGCCGAACGGGGTCATCGCGTTGAACAGATGGGTGAAGCCGCGCACGCCGGCGTCGAGCGCCACGCGCGTGGTGGCGTAATCGGCGGCGGTATGGCCGGCACAGACGATCACGCCGGCAGCGGCCAGCGCGCGAATGCTTTCAGGTGGTACCTGATCCGGCGCCAGCGTGAGCAGTCGTACACCCCGATGCGGGGCGCACAACAGCGCCAGTTCCTCACTGTCCGGCACGCGGAAATATTTCGCGTCATGCACGCCCTTGCGTGCTGGCGCAAGGTACGGGCCTTCCAGATGGATGCCGAGCAGGCCTGGCACGCCCTCGCTCAGGGCCTGTTCCACCGCAACCAGCGCAGCCCGCATCACGGCGAGGTCGTCGCTGATCAAGGTCGGCAGGAAGCCGGTAGTGCCGTAGCGTCGATGCGCGGCACCGATGCGGCGGATCGTCGGCACCGTCGGCGCCTCGTTGAACAGCACGCCGCCGCCGCCGTTGACCTGCACGTCGATGAAGCCCGGCAGCAGCATCGCGCCATCGAGGTCTTGCCGTGGTATTTCGCGCGGGCGCGGATCGGAGAGCGGGATCAGTGCGACGATTTGTTCGCCATCCAGCACGACGGCGCAGTCGTCACGCCAGCCGTTGTCGGTGAGCACGCGCGCGTTGACCAGGGCGTGCGTCATCGCCGTTGCGCCCGTAGAAGCCCGCTCGCGGGCGATGCTCTTTGGCGGGGAATCGGGAATCGTGAATTCAGCAGCGGCATGCACAGCGCTGGCAAGTCAGCGCCGTGACTTCCGGGTGCGGCCACGAACACCAGCGCACCGCGAGCACGGAACTCGCGCGCCAGCGCGGCCGCTTCGCGCGCTTCGCGGAACATCCGGGTCTGGCTGGCGGTCATGCGCTTCCTTCAGTCGGTGTGCATTTCGGCGACGAAATCGTAGATGTCGCCGCGATACCACGAGGTGGTGAACTCGACCACACGGCCGTCGTCGAGGAAGCTGCGCCGCTCGATGTGCAACCCGGCGCTGCCCACGGCGACATGCAGCAGGCGCGCCTGCTGCGCGTTGAGCGACATCGCGCGCAGCCGCTGCAAGGCGCGGCGTGGGCGACTGCCGAGTTTTTCCAGCGCCTCGTACAGCGAGTCGTGCACCAGCATCGGATCGGGCAACACGCTGGCCGGCACCACGCTGCGCTCGATCGCCAGCGGTTCGTCCTGGCCGTAGCGCAGGCGATGCAGGCGCACCACCAGCGAGCCGGGCGACAGGTTCATCGCCATCGACTCCTCCGGGGTGACCTCGCCGATCACCCGCTCGAAGAACTCGGAGCGCGGGCGCAGGCCACGCTCGCGCAGATCCTCGGTGAAGCTGGTCAGCCGCGACATCGGCTTGACGATACGTTCGGCGATGAAGGTACCGGCGCCATGGCGCTGGGTCAGCACGCCTTCCTCGACCAGGCCAGCGATCGCCTTGCGCACGGTCACCCGCGACAGCTTCAAGGCATGCGACAAGTCGCGCTCGCTGGGCAGTGCGTGGCCGGGTTCGATCTCGCGCTGCTGCACCACGGTGCGAATCGCCTGGCGCAGTCGCAGATAGGCCAGCGGTTGGTGGCTGGCCGGGTCATGGCAGATCCGGCGGTATTCCGTAGTCAGCGTGGTTTCCATGGTTTGAACCATACCAATACCAATCCATATGCTGCAAGTCGTACTGGACGGAACGGCTCTGAAAGAGCCGTGTACCGCATGCCTCTTCTGTTGCCGAGGCCGCCACCATGAATTCGTATGCATGTGGGTGGTTTTGCTGGTATGTTACTGGTATGATCAGTACCTACTCGGCGCAGAGGCCGCGATTCGGCCCCTGCCCGCCACCGGCAACCTGTCGAGGTATCTGCGTGATGGCTTCCCAGCAATCGGTCGAACCGTTCGACCTGGTAATTTTCGGCGGTACCGGCGACCTCGCCGTGCGCAAACTGCTGCCAGCCTTGTTCCACCGTTTTCTCGACGGCCAGATTCCGCCCAACAGCCGGATTGTCGGAGTCGCCCGCGAGGGGCTCGACGACACCGGTTATCGCGCGCAACTGCGCGAGGCGCTGGTGCAGATCTGCGATGCGGCCAAGCTCGACGAATTCCTGCAGCAGGTGTTCTATCGCGCGCTTGATGCACGCAAGGATGCTGGCTGGGACGACTTCGCCGCGCTGATCAAGGCCGAGCCCGAGCACGTGCGCGTGTTCTACCTTTCCACCTCGCCCGAGCTTTTCGTCGACCTGTGCGGGCGCCTCGGTCAGCACGGGTTGAACCTGGGCCAGTCGCGCGTGGTGCTTGAGAAACCCATCGGCCACGACCTGGCGAGCGCCAACCGGATCAATGACGCGGTCGGCAAGGTCTTCAGCGAATCGCAGACCTTCCGCATCGATCACTACCTCGGCAAGGAAACCGTGCAGAACCTGCTGGTGCTGCGCTTCGGCAATGCCTTGTTCGAGCCGCTGTGGAACTCGGCGCACATCGACCACGTGCAGATCAGCGTCGCCGAAACCGTCGGTGTGGGTCACCGCGCCGGCTACTACGAGCATGCCGGTGCGCTGCGCGACATGGTGCAGAACCACATGCTGCAGCTGTTGTGCATGGTGGCGATGGAACCGCCCTCGTCGCTGGCGCCCGATGCGGTGCGCGACGAGAAGCTGAAGGTGCTGCATTCGCTCAAAGCCATCGACGCCGGCAATGCGGCCCAGCTCACCGTGCGCGGCCAGTATCGCGCGGGCGTGGCCGAAGGCGATCATGTGTTGGGCTATCAGGAGGAGCTGGGCGGCAGCAAGACCGGCACCGAAACCTTCGTGGCGCTGAAGGCGGAAATCGCCAACTGGCGCTGGGCCGGCGTGCCGTTCTACCTGCGCACCGGCAAACGCATGCCCGATCGTGTCTCGGAAATCGTGGTGACGTTCAAGCCGGTGCCGCATTCCATCTTCGACGCTGGCTCCGGCACGCTGGCACAGAACCGGCTGGTGCTGCGCCTGCAGCCGGACGAGGGCGTGAAACTGTGGCTGACCATCAAGCACCCCGGCCCCGGCGGCTTGCGCCTGCGCCATGTGCCGCTGGACATGAGCTTCGCCGAGGCTTTCGGCGTGCAGCAACCCGACGCGTACGAACGCCTGCTGCTGGATGTGGTGCGTGGCAACCCCACGCTGTTCATGCGCCGCGATGAAGTCGAGGCCGCCTGGCGCTGGGCCGGCCCGATCCTGGCAGCGTGGGCGGCCAGCGGCGAGGCGCCGCGCTCTTATGCCGCGGGCAGCTGGGGACCGAGCGCCTCGGTGGCGCTGATCGAACGCGACGGTCGCACCTGGCACGACGACAATGAATAGACGTCCGCCCTTGTTCACCGTTCACCCGCTGCCTGCATTTGTTGCTGCACGCTGGTGATTCCGCGCATCGCGTAACCCGATCTGCCATGACTACGCCATTGAATGTCACCACCCACAGCTTCACCGATGGCCGGGCGCAGGCCCAGGCGCTGGCCGAACGCATAGCCGAGTGCCTGCGCAATGCGCTCAGCCAGCGCGGCCACGCCTTGCTGGCGGTGTCCGGCGGCAGCACCCCGAAGGATTTCTTCGATCGCCTGTCGCGCGTGAAGCTGGACTGGTCGAAGGTGCAAGTGACCCTGGTCGACGAGCGCTGGGTAGCGGACAGTGACGAGCGCTCGAACGCACGGCTGGTGAAATCCCGCCTGTTGCAACATGCCGCCGGCAGTGCGCGATTTATTCCCCTGTACACCGGCGCCGCCACCCCGGAAGCTGGTCTGGTCGCGGCCGAAGCGCGTATCGCCGCACTGCCGCTGCCGTTCGACGCGGTGGTGCTGGGCATGGGCGACGACGGCCACACGGCCTCGTTCTTTCCCGGCGGCGACCATCTTGCGCAAGCGCTGGATCCGGATGGCAGCGCGCATGTGCTGCCGATGCATGCGCCCAACGCTGGCGAGCCGCGCATCACGTTGACCCTGCCTACCCTGCTCGAGACCCGCGCGTTGTACCTGCTGGTCTGCGGCGAGAAAAAGCGCGGCGTGCTCGCCGACGCCCAGCTCGGGCTCGACGCCACCCGCGATTACCCGGTACGCGCGGTACTGACCCAGCAACGCGTGCCGGTCGCCGTCTACTGGTGCCCGTAGCCGGGCGTTTCGACGCCCGGCCAGACTATCCACGGACGGATCGAGTCGACAAGACGCGTGTTGTTTGTTGCTTTTGCTGTTGCACTTTTCCTAACGATTCCGGAGCCACACCATGACCACGCTGCACCCCGCCATCGCCGAAGTTACCGAACGCCTGCGCGAGCGCAGCCGCGACACGCGCACGGCCTATCTCGAACGCATCGATGCGGCTCGCGGCAGAGGCGTGTACCGCCACCAGTTGTCCTGCAGCAACCTCGCCCATGGCTTCGCTGCCAGCGGCACCGACGACAAGAGCGCACTGCGCGGCGCCACCAAGCCGAACATCGGCATCGTCACCGCCTACAACGACATGCTCTCGGCGCACCAACCCTATGAGCCGTATCCGGAGCAGATTCGCCAGGCCGCGCGCCTGATCGGTGCCACCGCCCAGGTGGCCGGTGGCGTGCCGGCCATGTGCGACGGCATCACCCAGGGTCGCGCCGGCATGGAGCTGTCGCTGTTCTCGCGCGAGGTGATCGCGATGGCGACCGCCGTGGCACTGTCGCACGACATGTACGACGCCGCGCTGATGCTCGGCATCTGCGACAAGATCGTGCCCGGCCTGCTGATCGCGGCACTGAGCTTCGGCCACCTCCCCACCATCTTCGTGCCCGCCGGCCCGATGCCCAGCGGCCTGCCCAACGAGGAGAAATCGGCGGTGCGCCAGCGCTACGCCGAGGGCAAGGCCAGCCGCGACGAATTGCTGGAGGCCGAGTCAGCCGCCTACCACGCGCCGGGCACCTGCACCTTCTACGGCACCGCCAACTCCAACCAGATGCTGATGGAGATCATGGGCCTGCACTTGCCGGGCGCCAGCTTCGTCAACCCCAATACGCCGCTGCGCGAAGCGCTGACGCGCGCCGCGGTGTACCGTGCGGTGGCGATCACCGCACTGGGCCAGGAATACACGCCGATCGGCCGCCTGGTCGACGAGCGCACCATCGTCAACGGGGTGATCGGGCTGCACGCCACCGGCGGCTCCACCAACCACCTGCTGCATCTGGTCGCCGCGGCGCGTGCCGCCGGCATCGTGCTCACCCTGGAGGATTTCGACGCACTCTCCTCGGTGGTGCCGCTGCTGGCGCGCGTGTATCCGAACGGCAGCGCCGACGTGAACCACTTCCACCGCGCTGGCGGCATGCCGTTCCTGATCGGCTCGCTGCTCGATGCGGGCCTGTTGCACGCCGACGTGCGCACCGTGTGGGGCGAGGGCCTCGCCGCGTACCGCTGCATGCCCTCGCTGGACGAAGTCGGCAAGCTGGTCTGGCACGAAGTCACCGCCAGCAGCAATCCCGACGTGCTGCGCCCGGCGACCGAACCGTTCCGCGCGGACGGAGGTCTGCGCGTGCTCCAAGGCAACTTGGGCCGCGCGGTCATCAAAGTGTCCTCGATACCCGAAGGCTGCCTGGTGGTCGAGGCGCCTGCGATCATCTTCCACGATCAGGACGAGGTCACCGCCGCCTTCGAGCGCGGCGAACTGAACCGCGACTTCGTGGCCGTAGTGCGTTTCCAGGGCCCCAAGGCGATCGGCATGCCCGAGCTGCACAAGCTCACGCCGACGCTGGGCGTGCTGCAGGCACGCGGGCACCACGTGGCGCTGGTCACCGACGGACGCATGTCCGGCGCCTCCGGCAAGGTGCCGGCGGCGATCCACGTCACCCCCGAGGCAATCGACGCCGGCCCGCTCGGCAAGCTGCGCGATGGTGACATCGTGCGCCTGGACGCCGTGGCCGGTACGCTGGAAGCGAAGGTGGACGCTATCGAGTGGGCCGCACGCACGCAAGTACACGCCGACCTGTCCGCGCACCACGTCGGCATGGGGCGCGAACTGTTCGCCAGCCTGCGCAACGCGGTGGGTGCGGCCGATGCCGGCGTCACCATCTTCGGCGCCCACGACCGCCATCACGCAGCCGACGCCTAATACCCCTTATCACGAGCCTTTGTCATGACGCCCCAGGAAACCAAGCAGCAGCAACTCGCCGAGATCCTCGCGCTCGCCGCGGTGATACCGGTGGTGATCGTGGAAGATGCCCGCCACGCCGTGCCGATGGCCAGAGCACTGGTTGCCGGCGGCATCCGCAGCATCGAGGTGACGCTGCGCACGAGCGCCGCGCTGGATGCGATCCGCGCCATCGCGGCCGAGGTGGAAGGCGCGGTGGTAGGCGTGGGTACCGTGCTCGACGCCACCCAACTCGAAGCGGCGCGGCAGGCCGGCGCCCGCTTCGCGGTATCGCCGGGCACTTCGCCGCGTCTGCTCGATGCGGCCGATGACAACGCGCTGCCGCTGCTGCCCGGGGTCGCCACCGCCAGCGAGGCGATGAGCCTGCTCGAACGGGGTTATCGCCATCTGAAATTCTTCCCCGCGGTGCCGGCGGGCGGCCACAAGTTGCTCGGCGCCTGGGCCAGCCCGCTGCCGCAAATCCGCTTCTGCCCGACCGGCGGCATCAGCCTGACCAATGCCGCGGATTTCCTCGCGCTGCCCAACGTGATCTGCGTCGGCGGCTCCTGGCTTACGCCTGCCGACAAGCTGGCAGCAGGCGACTGGGCTGGGATCGAGCTGTTGGCACGCGAGGCGGCCAGCTTGTACCGCCCTACGATCGCCGTGCCGTAGGGCGGGCACGGCCCGCCGGCTCTTCTGCATCAATGCAAGATGTGAGCGAGAAGCAGAGGCAGCGCGTGCAACCTCTCTGAGGTGCTGAAGTGCTGCCTTGTTCAAGGAACAATGGTGAGCTGGAAGCAGCAGGCCGCTCGAACTATTTGCGAGCCGTCACGCCTCACTTCTGCAGCAGCGCCTTGGCCCGCTTCACCACGTTCTCGACCGTGAAACCGAACTCGCGCTGCAGGACCTCCGCTGGGGCGGACGCACCGAAATGGTCGATGCCGAGTACGTCACCGTGCTCGCCGACGTAGCGCAGCCAGCCCTGGGTGGCACCCATTTCCACCGCCAGCCTGGCGCTGACATCCGGCGGCAGCACGACGTCGCGATAGCTCTGCGGTTGGGCGTCGAACAGCTCCCAACTCGGCATCGACACGCAGCGCACTTCCACGCCGTCTGCCTGCAGCATGTCGGCCGCGGCCAGAATCAGGCCAACTTCCGAACCGCTGGCGATCAGGATCAGTTTCGGTTTGCCGTCCTCGGCCTCACGCAGGTTGTACGCACCCTGGCGCAAGCCCTCGGCGCTGGCATGTTGCTGGCGATCGAGGGTCGGCAACTTCTGCCGGGTCAGCGCCAGCAGCACCGGCTGCTTGCGCGTTTCCACCGCCACCTTCCACGCCACCGCGGTCTCGTTCGCATCGGCCGGACGGATCAGGGTGAGATTGGGAATCGCGCGCAGGCTGGCGAGCTGCTCGATCGGCTGGTGGGTGGGACCATCCTCGCCCAGCGCGATGCTGTCGTGGGTGAACACCTGCACCACGTGCACGCCCATCAGCGCGGCCAGGCGAAGCGCCGGGCGCATGTAGTCGGAGAAAATCAGGAAGGTGGCACCATAGGGAATGAAGCCGCCGTGCACGGCCAGGCCGTTGACGATGGCGCCCATCGCATGTTCGCGTACGCCGTAGTGCAGGTTGCGGCCGGCGCGGCTCCAGCCCGCGCTATCTGAGCCCTGTTCGTCCTCGCCCTTGGTGGCGACGGGGTTGAAGTCGCCAAAGCCCTTCAGATTGGTAAAGGTGGAGGAATCGAGATCGGCCGAACCACCCAACAGCGCGGCGAGTTTCGGCGCAATCGCGTTCATGATCTTGCCGCTAGCCTCGCGCGTGGCCATGCCTTTGGGGTCGGCCTCGAAAGCGGGGATATCGGCGTCCCAGCCTGGCGGCAACTCCCCGCGCAGCCGCTGCTCCAGCTCTCTGGCCTGGTCGGGGAAGGCCTTGGCGTAGCCGCGCAGGCGTTCATTCCAGTCTGCCTGCGCCCGCGCACCGCGCTGCAGCGCTTCGCGGAAATGTTTCAATGCAGGCTCCGGCACCAGGAAGTCCGGCTCCAACGGCCAGCTCAGTTTCTGCTTGGTGGCCTTGACGTCCACCACGCCCAGCGGCGAACCGTGTGCCTTGAAGCTGTCCTGCTTGGGTGAGCCAAAGCCGATGTGCGTGCGCACCAGGATCAGCGTAGGCCGGGTCGTATCCGCCACGGCTTCGTTCAGCGCGGCGTCGATCGCGGCGACATCGTTGCCGTCGGCGACCTTGATCGTCTGCCAGCCGTAAGCCTCGAAGCGCTTCGCCCGATCCTCGCAGAACGTGATATCGGTGGCGGCCGACAGCGTCACGTAGTTATCGTCGTACAGGCACACCAGCTTGCCGAGCTGGAGATGACCGGCCAGCGACGCCGCCTCGGATGCCACCCCTTCCATCAGGTCGCCGTCGCTGACGATGGCCCAGGTGCGGTGATCGATGACGTGGTGGCCGTCGCGGTTGTAGCTGGCCGCCAGTTGCGCCTCACCGATCGCCATGCCGACCGCGTTGGCCATGCCCTGGCCCAGCGGGCCGGTGGTGACTTCCACGCCGGGCGTGTGGCCGTATTCCGGGTGACCCGCGGTCTTGCTGCCCCATTGGCGGAACTGCTTGATGTCGTCGAGCGATACGTCATAACCGGTCACGTGCAGCAGGCTGTAGAGCAGGGCGGAGCCGTGCCCGGCGGACAACACGAAGCGGTCGCGGTCGGCCCAGTGCGGGTCGGCCGGGTGGTATTTCATGTGCTTCGTCCACAGCACGTAGGCCATCGGCGCCGCGTCCAGCGGCAAGCCCGGATGGCCACTGTTCGCCTTCTGCACCATGTCCACCGACAGGAAGCGCAGGGTATTGATGCATTGCTGGTCGAGGTCGTGGGACATGATGGTTCTCCAATGGGTTGCATGGTGGGAGGGTAGGAGTCCGCTCGCGGGCGATGCTTTTGATCGGGAATAGGGAATAGGGAGAGCAAGAGCCACAGCATCGCC
>SCRO01000011.1 GCA_004298505.1 Rhodanobacter sp. | reverse complement strand
CATCGGGCATCAGCAGGCTCAACGGTTGCCCAGTCACGCTGCGCGCGCCAAGCGCAAGACGCTCGGCCAGTGCGGGATTGATCCAGCGCACGCGCATGTCGGCGCCGACCAAGGCCATCCCGGTCGCCACCTGTTCCGCCCATTGTCGCCACGTCAACTTATCCATTGCACCATGATGGACAATGCGCTCGTTTGGTGCAAGTGGCGTAGCGGGCGGCGCTGTTTCACGATGAGCTCGCGCAGGCTGCCTCAGGCCAAACTGGATATCAAGGCGACAGACGGCCCACCGGCGACCGGCCATCGCTTTCGCGGTCCGCAGCAAGGCCTTCGCCCAACCGCTCCATGCGGTTGATTCATGACCACTTCCCTATGACAACGGGCGCCGCAGCACCCGTTGTCATCACGCCATGACTGACCTAATCAGAGCGAGTAATACATCTGGAATTCCAGCGGATGCGTGCTGGCGCGGTACCTGGTCACTTCCTTCATCTTCACCTCGATGTAGGCGTCGATGAAGTCGTCGGTGAACACGCCGCCGGCTTTCAGGAACTCGCGGTCCTTGTCCAGCGCTTCCAGGGCGGTGTCGAGGCTGGAACATACCTGCGGGATGTTCTTCTCCTCTTCCGGCGGCAGGTCGTACAGGTCCTTGTCGGCCGGCGCGCCTGGGTCGACCTTGTTGAGGATGCCGTCGAGGCCGGCCATCATCAGTGCGGTGAACGTGAGGTAACCGGACTGCATCGGATCGGGGAAGCGCACCTCGATGCGGCGCCCCTTCGGGCTGGCCACGTGCGGGATGCGGCAACTGGCCGAGCGGTTGCGCGCGGAGTACGCCAGCATCACCGGCGCCTCGAAGCCGGGCACCAGGCGCTTGTAGCTGTTGGTGGTGGAATTGGCGAACGCGTTGATCGCGCGGGCGTGCTTGAAGATGCCGCCGATGTACCACAGCGCCGTCTGGCTCAGGCCGCCGTACAGATCGCCCGCGAACAGGTTCTCGCCGTTCTTGGCCAGCGACTGGTGCACGTGCATGCCGCTGCCGTTGTCGCCGACCAGCGGCTTGGGCATAAAGGTGGCGGTCTTGTCGTTCTGGTGCGCCACGTTCTTGATGACGTATTTCATCGTCACCAGCTCGTCAGCCTTCTTCACCAGGGTGTTGAACTTGACGCCGATCTCGCACTGGCCGGCATTGGCCACTTCGTGATGGTGCACTTCCACCGTCTGGCCCAGCGATTCGAGCACCTTGCACATGTCCGCGCGCAGATCGCCCAGCGAATCGACCGGACTGACCGGGAAATAGCCGCCCTTCACGCCCGGGCGATGGCCGGTGTTTTTGCCGTCGTACTTGTAGCGCGACGACCACGCCGCCTCTTCGGAACCGATCTCGTAGAACACGCGGCCCGGATCGTTCTGCCAGCGCACCGAGTCGAAGATGAAGAACTCCGGCTCCGGACCGAAGAACGCGGTGTCGGCGATGCCGGTGGACTTCAGGTACGCCTCGCCACGCTTGGCGATCGAGCGCGGATCGCGGCCGTAGGCCTGCATCGTGGACGGCTCCAGCACGTCGCAATGCAGGATCAGCTGCACATGCGTGCTGAACGGGTCCAGATAGGCGGTGTCCGGATCGGGCAGCAAGACCATGTCCGACTCGTTGATGCCCTTCCAGCCGGTGATCGAGGAACCGTCGAACATCTTGCCGTCCTCGAACGTGGACTCGTCGATCGCGTGCGCCGGGAAGGTCACGTGATGATGCACGCCGAGCATGTCGGCAAAACGCAGGTCGACGAATTCGACCTCGTGTTCCTGGATCAGGTCGAGCACTTTCTGGACAGACATAGAACAACCTCGAAGGGTGGGTGGTGGGACGTGTTTGTTGATTCGGATCGCAAACAGCTTGCGTACCCCCGCGATTTTCCTCTTCTGTGCCAGCGCAGGGGCGGTGCGGGGCGCTCAAATTGAATGAATTCGTCCCGAACCGTTTGCAAGACCGATGCCATGGCATTAAAGCACGCGGCGACGGGCATTTGCGTGCCACGACGGCGCCAGCGATACGATACCTTGCATCAAACACGCACAAACTTTCATGTTATTTGCACCAAATTGCATCAATAAAGAGCCGGACCCGCGCCAGCGGCACGGCTCCGGCGAACCTCATACCTCGTACGCCGTCTCGCCGTGCGAGGTGATGTCCAGCCCCTCACGCTCCGCATCTGCACTCACCCGCAGGCCAAACACCGCCTTCACCAGCAAGTAGGCCAGCAACGATACCAGGCCGCTCCATGCCAGCGTGATGACCACGCTCAGCGCCTGGATCCCGAGCTGATGGACGATGGAGAAATCCGCGGCACCGATACCGCCCAGTGCCGGCGCGGTGAACACACCGGTGAGCAGGGCGCCGACGATGCCACCGATACCGTGCACGCCGAAGACATCCAGCGCGTCGTCGGCCCGCAGGATCTTCTTCAATCCGGTCACGCCCCAGACGCAACAGATGCTGGCCAGCGCACCAATCACCAGCGCACCCATCGGCCCGACCGTGCCACAAGCCGGCGTTATGCCGACCAGACCGGCGACGGCGCCCGAGGCACCGCCCAGCATCGAGGGCTTGCCCTTGGTCATGCCTTCGAGCAGCAGCCAGGCCAGCACCGCCGCCGCCGTCGCCAGCAAGGTATTGATGAAGGCCAGTGCCGCACCGGCGTTGGCCTCCAGATTGGAGCCGGCGTTGAAACCGAACCAGCCGACCCACAGCAGCGCCGCACCGATCATGGTGAAGGTCACGTTGTGCGGCTTGATCGCCTCGCGGCCGAAGCCCAGTCGCGGACCGAGCAGATACGCACCCACCAGACCGGCGATACCGGCATTGATATGCACCACCGTGCCGCCGGCAAAATCCAGCGCCCCCAGCCCAAGCAGGTAACCGCCCGGTCCCCACACCATGTGCGCGATCGGCAGATAGGCGAAGGTGAACCACAGCGCCGTGAACAACAGCACGGCACGGAAGCGCATCCGCTCGGCGAACGAGCCGACGATCAACGCCCCGGTGATGCCGGCGAAGGTCGACTGGAACGCGATGAACACATACTCCGGCAGTTTCACGCCGGCGGTGAACGTATCGGCCAGCGTGTCCTTGGTCACCCCGTGCAGAAACAGCTTGTGGAAATTGCCAATGACGGCGTTGCCACTGTCGAACGCCAGGCTGTAGCCGTACACCACCCACAGCACCAGGATCATCGAAAACACCGTCATCACCTGCATCAGCACCGACAACACGTTCTTCGAACGCACCAGGCCACCGTAGAACAGCGCCAGCCCGGGCACGGTCATCAGCAGCACCAGCAAGGTGGACGTGAGCATCCATGCCACGTCGCCCTTGTCGACCACCGGTGGTGGTGCCGGTGCCGCGGTCTGGGCGTGCAGCAACGGCGCAGCCAGCGTCATCAGCGCGACGGTTGCGACCATCGGCAACCACCTGCGCATCGTATGGAACAGCTTCATGTCTTTCATGGAAACCTCGGGCAATGGGGTCAGAGGGCATCGGCGTCGAGATCGCCGGTTCGAATGCGGATTACCTGCTCCACGGTGCTGACAAACATCTTGCCGTCACCCACGCTGCCGGTCTTGGCGGCCTGCTGGATGGCCTCCAGCGCCGCATCGAGCAACTCGTCCGTGACGACCGCCTCGATCTTGATCTTGGGCAGGAAATCGACGGTGTATTCGGCACCGCGATACAGCTCGGTATGACCTTTCTGGCGACCGAAGCCGCGCACCTCGCTTACCGTGAGGCCGCTGACGCCAACTTGCATGAGCGCCTCGCGGACTTCATCGAGCTTGTACGGTCGAATGATGCTGCTGATCAGTTTCATGCACGTCTCCCGGGGTGAAGCTGCAGCGGCGATCCGCCGCAATCGGCGGATGCTCGTTCAGAACGCTTTAAAACAGAATGCCGGTTTCAAGCATCACGCGCGACTGCGACGTGCTATCGAAATTCTGTCCGAACACGAAGCCCGGCGTGGTGCTGCTCGCCTTCACGTAGGAAATTTCCGCCCGCACAAACAGCAGCTTGTTCTGGTAGGTGGGCGTGAAGGTAAGCGACCACGCCTTGCTGCCCGGCCCATACAGCAGGCTCGGTGCGCCGTTGGCCACGCTGCCGGTCGAGCTGATGTATTCCGCACGACTGGCCAGACTGAAGCTTGCGTTGAAGGCGTAGTTGGCGAGCAGGGCCACGCCCGTCGTCGATGCCGCGTGCACGATGCCCAGATCGGTGTTGGTCGGCACGCGCGTGTATTGCAGATACGGCGTGATCGTCCACGGCCCGGCCAGGTGGGTATAGATTACGTTGAATATCTGGCTGTTGTTCTGCAGCAACGGCACGGCCAAGCTGCTGCGGGTGGTCTGGCTGGTGTTGCCACCGGCAATGAAACTGAGCGAATTGTTCTTGTCGATGGTGTACGCGAGCGAGCCCACCACCCAGTTGTAGCGATGTGAATAGAACCCGTCGTTCACCGACAGCGAAGCGGTGATCGGTCCTTGCACGTAGGTGGCCATGACACCGCGGTTGACCGCGTTTTCCTGGTTCCACAGCAGGCCGCGTTCGATGTTCATGTTCTCGAACGTGAACGAGTATTCGGCGCCGATCAGCGTCGGCATTTTGCCGGCCATGAGGCTGAAGTGGTCGTTCGGCACGTACTTGACAAAAGCCTGTGGCACCATCCCGTAAAACCCGCTGGTGGTCTCATTGGCGGACAGATAGCCGGCGCCCAGCGCAGGTAGCGAATAGCCGCCCGCCTGCACGAAAAACTGCAGCTGCCCCGAGGTCTTCTGGATGAAGACCTGGCCGTTGCCGAGGTCGGTCTGGTTGCTGCGATCGCCGGGGATGCGGTTGTCTTGCGACAGCGCAAGGCCAGTCACGGCCCCGGTGACATACCACGTGCCGAACACGCCGGTATCGACACTCATCGGGTTCGGATTGGCAGTGAGCGGCCCGGTCATGGCCGGAGTGCTCATTGCGGTGGGCGCCGCCGGTGCGTCGCTTGTCGTCGATTGCGCAAACACGCTGCTCGCCGGTAGCAAGACAATAGCCAGCGCGGCGATCAGGTGTTTCGCGCGAAACATTACAGAAACGGTGTTCATCACGGAACTCCTGCATACGCTTCGGTTTGAAGGCTGAAAAAGTGGGCGCTGCCTGGCGCAGGTGTGGCCGATGCACATCCGGTGGCTGCGATAGCGCGAATGGCGCGCAAGACTGCTGCCCTGATTAACCGGCACACAGACACAGCGGGCGCATCCGCAACCCTCGCCGGCATATCGACATTGGTGAACGGGGGAATAGACAAGGGTCGTACATCGCTTCATCGACTTGGCTCCAGTTGAGATAGGAGTAGCAAGATGTGTAAAGCAAGACCGGTGCCATACGATTAAAGTAATTAGATACAATACTTTATGTGGAATCAGGTAGATGCTTCGTGCTGCGTCGCATCATTCAAGGGCAATGGACTGGCCCGTTTGCACCAAACCCACCAACCGGGAAAAGGAGCTGGCGCATCGGCCTGCAGATAGCCCACGGAACAAGCATGGCCTGAGGCGCAGGCTGTAAACTGCAGCGCTTTGCCGTAACCCTCGCGCCACCTGCCCAGGACTCGCCAACCCGTGAGCGATCTGATCCACGTCATCCTGCTCGGCATCATCGAGGGCATCACCGAATTCCTGCCGATCTCCAGTACCGGCCATCTACTCATCGCCGAAAAATTCTGGCTGGGCACGCGCTCGGACTTGTTCAACATCGGCATCCAGGCCGGTGCGATCCTGGCGGTCACGCTGATCTACTGGAAGCGGATCTGGCAGCTGCTGACGCAGTGGCGCGATCCGGCCAACCGCGATTACCTGCTGAAGCTGATCGTGGCGTTCGGCATCACTGCCGTGCTCGGTTTCATCGCGGTGAGGCTGGGTTTCAAGCTGCCCGAGACGGTGACCCCGATCGCGTGGGCGCTGGTGATCGGCGGCTTCTGGATGATCGGCGCCGAATTACTGGCCGCGCGCCAGCCCGAGCGCAGTGAAGTGACCTGGCGCGTGGCGGTCCTGGTCGGCATCGCGCAGATGGTGGCCGGCATCTTTCCCGGTACCTCGCGCTCGGCGGCAACGATCTTCACCGCGATGTTGTTCGGCACCAGCAACCGCGCCGCCGCCACCGAGTTTGCCTTCCTGGTCGGTATTCCAACCATGTACGCAGCGACCGGCTACGAGTTGCTCAAGGTGTTGAAGGACGGAAGCGCCGCGCACGAGGACTGGAGTGCGCTGATCGTCGGTTTCGTGGTCTCGCTGATCGTCGCCTTCATCGCAGTGAAGTGGCTGCTCGGTTACATCCGCACGCACACCTTCACCCCGTTCGCGATCTACCGCATCGCCTTCGGCGTGGCGCTGTTGTTGCTGGTACCTGCCGGCGCCTGATATGGGTCAGCGAGCCCGCTCGCGGGCGATGCTTTTTGGCCGGGAATCGGAAATCGGGAATCGCCAAAGCAAGAGCAAAAGCATCGCCCAGCAGCGGCCTCCTACCGCGACACGATCAGGGCGAACCACTCCCAGCCGTGCACGCGCTCACAGATCAGCTTGCTGCAGGTCAGCATCGGCACCGCCAGCAGTGCGCCCGGGATGCCCCATAACCAGCCCCACACCAGCAACCACAGCAGGATCGCGATTGGGCTCAGGCGCATGCTGCGGCCCTGGATCAGCGGGGTGATCAGGTTGCCCTCCACGATGGTGATGCCGGCGAAAGTGAGCGCTGGCAGGAACACGTCGAGGTCGGCGTGTTTCGCGTAGAGCATCGACACGATCGCCAGCACTGCGGTGGTGAAGATCGCCCCGACGTAGGGAATGAAGTTGGCGAACATCGCCACCGCGCCCCACAACAAGGCATCGGGCACGTGGTACAACCACAGCATGCCGGCCGTGATCGCGCCCAGGCTGGCGTTGATCAGCAAGGCGGTGAGCAGGTAGCGCGACACCTCGCTCTGGAAGCTGCGCACGATGCTGACCGCGTGTCGCTTGTAGGCGAAGCTGGGGGTGAGTTCGACCAGGCGCCGCAGCATGGTGTCGCCGTAAATCAGGAAGAAGAACACCAACAACAGCACGCTGAGCACCGCGGCCAGCACCTTCGGCGCGGTGGAAACCACGTCCCAGGCGCTGATCGACACCGCCGACGCCGGCGCCGTGGTGACCCGCGAGGTGCCGCTGACCAGGGTTTGGGTGGCGCGATTGGCGGCTTCCAGCGGCTTGGTCATGTCGCGGAACTTGGGCACGAAGCTGCGAATCGCCGCGGGTGCGCCATGGAACCAGCCCAACGCCGGTTGCGCCAACAGGCCGATAGCGCTGCCGATGCCCGTCACCAGGCCAATCATCAGCACGCAGGCGGTGAGCCAGCGCGGCAGGTGGAACCGCGTGCCGGTGGCAACCAACGGATTCAGCGCCAGCCCGATGAATGCGGCCAGCACCAGCGGTATCAGCAAAGCCTTGGTCAGCGTGACGGTGTACATCAGCGCGAGTAGCAGCATCGCGTTGAGGAGCATGCGGATCGCGCGCAGGTGCCGTCGTGTGCCGCGCGCACTGTGCAGCCGTCGCGCCAGCGGCCGCGGCAGGTTTTCGGCTAACAGCGGATCGGCTGGATGCCGCGCCAGCAGGGCCGCCGCGGTCAAGTCGCGAATGCTTTCATCCGACGTGGGCTGTGGTTCCGGTCCGCTCATGGCGGCGCGTCCGATGCTGCCGGCGCGGCCGCGTCGGCACCGGTGGCTTTCGCCGCTGCGCCCAGCGCGGCCAGCTCGGCCAGCAGGCGTGTGCCGTGGGTCACCGCCTCGGCCAACCCGCCGCCCAGCAGCGATGCCATGCCCGGCACGCGCAACGGTTGCACGTTCAGGCTGCCCAGTGCGAAGCCGGTACCGGCGGCGAGCCCGACCGTGGTCAACGGATACTCACGCCCGCGCCCCAGCAGCGCACCCGCAGGCTGGCTTAGCTGGACCCGCGCCGCTGCCATGCGCGATCGTGCCATACGTACTCTGGCAACCTGCTTGAAGACTCTCATCGCCGATCCTCGTTGTGCTGATCTTCACGGCGCTGCGCCGGCACGGACTCCGCCGCCATGGCGGCTTCGGCCTTGTGTTCGGCATCGCGCATGATCGCACTCCATTCACCGCGCGTCGCCGGCAGGCTCATCCAGTGCATGCAGCGCCGGAACAGCGCGATCGCACCGAGCAGGAACAGCAGTTGCAACACGGCCAGCACGAGCAGCGCCCACACCCACGAACCCAGCCACTTCACCAGCAGCACGCCGACCAGACTCAGCACGGTGAGGCCGAAGCCAACCCCGGCGACGGTAGCGGTCAGCCCCGCCAGAAGCATCCAGGAGATGGCACTGCGCGCCAGCCCCAGCTCGGCCGCCAGCAGTTCCATCTGCGCACCGAACAGGCGTTTGACGGCGCGCCCCAGCTGGCCGATTTCCTGCAGCAGACCAGACGACGACGGCGCCGGATCCGGCGCCGCCTCGCGGGTGGATTCACCCTCGCTATGCATGACCTGTCCCTTGGTTGTCTGCTCAACGCCGCAGGATACGACCAAGCAACCAGCCGGCACCCAAGGCGATGGCGACCGACTGTACCGGCTTCTCGCGCACGTAATTGCGCGCCTGCTCCAGCCATTCGTCGGTGCGTTCGCGAGTCTGCTCATATGCGGCGCGGCTGCGCTCGCTGACTTCAGCGGCCTTGTCTGCGGCGCGATGGGCGGCGTCGGCGGTCTTGTCGGTAGCGTGGTGCAGGCCTTCCTCGACCCGGTCGGCCGCATGCTCCACCTTGTCCTTGGTGCTGGCGACGGCATCGGAGGTAGCTTGCTTGACGCGCTCGGCACGCTCGTCGATGCGGCTGCCCGCGGTCTGTTCGGGGTTCTCGACTTGCTTGTTCATTACCTGCTCCGGGGTGGGACTTTCTTGGACAAAACCTGGGAAGACGCCTGTTTATCTGGCGCGACGAAAAAACGCGATGACTGCCAGAATCAGGAAAATGACGAACAGGATCTTCGCGATGCCGGCAGCGGCGCCGGCAATGCCGCCAAAACCGAGAACGGCGGCGATGATCGCGATGACGAGGAAAACCAAGGCGTAGTGAAGCATGGGGACATCCTCTTCTAGATGAACGACGCCGCTCTAGCGGACATCAGGTGGCGTCATTCACCCACATCGGTTGCCACGCGGACGTGAAGGACGAACCCGCAGCCCTGCACGCCACGCCCACGCTTGTTCAACCGGCGACCGCACGATTGAGGCTGTAGGTGCCGATCAGCTCGGCTTGCGCCAGTACATGGGCGGCCATCGCGACCTGCAACTGCTCGCGCGAAAAGCCCTTGACCAGCGGCAGCGCCGCGACATCAAGCGCGCACACGGTGAAGTGGTAGTGGTGCCGCAAGGCGTCGTTCCAGGGTGGGCATGGGCCGTCATAACCGAGATACTCGCCCTGCATGTCGGAATCGCCGGCGAACCAGCCGGTGAAGTCGTTCACACCCTGCACGCTGCCGGGCGGACCGAACGGGTCGCGCTTGCCGCGCGCGGTGACCTCGTTGCTGCACGCACCTGCGGCCAGCTCGCCGCATTCGACCGGGATGTTCGCCATCAGCCAGTGCACGAATTCCACCCGGGGCAGTTCCGCCGGTACCGTGCGGCCGGGCTTGTTCACGTCATCGCCGCGGCTGGGCACGTCGGTGTCGATGCAGGTGAGCACGAACGAACGCGTGCCCGGCGGCGCATCCTTCCAGGCCAGATGCGGGCTGTGGTTGTCCGACAGCGCGAACGGGTCGGCCATTTTGCCGAAGGCGAAGGTGGCCGGAATCCGCTGGCCATTTTCGAAATTGTCGCTGCGTAGTTGCATGTGTATCTCCTGCAGAGATGAGAAAGGGGGAGTTGGGAATGAGAATGGTGAGGAGCCAAGGACCGTAACAAGCGCGGTTCCTATTTCCCATTCCCACCTCGATACGTTACCTGGTAGACCGCACCGGCCAGATCGTCGCTGACCAGCACGCTGCCATCGGGCATCGGTTGCACGTCGACCGGACGGCCCCCGGCGCTCTCGTGCTGCTCGAAGCCGGTGATCAGCGGTTCGCGGGACACTACCTTGCCGCCCTCCAGCCGAACGGCCATCACGCGGTAGCCTGACTTCTTCGTGCGATTCCACGAGCCGTGCTCAGCGAGGAGGATCGCGCCGCGGTAGCCCGGCGGAAACTGCTTGCCCGCATAGAAACGCATGCCCAGCGATGCCACATGGGCGCCCAGTTTCAGCACCGGCGGCGTGTAGTCCTTGCACGCATGGCCCCGGCCGAACTCCGGGTCGAGGATGTCGCCCTGATGGCAAAACGGGTAGCCGAAGTTCTGCCCCGTGCGGGTGATCTCGTTCAACTCGTCGCTGGGGATGTCGTCACCCAGCATGTCGCGACCGTTGTCGGTGAACCACAACCGCCCGGTGGCGGGTTGCCAGTCGAAGCCGACCGTATTGCGGATGCCGGTGGCGATCACCCGCACCTTGTCGGCCACGCCGTCGCCGTTGCTGTCGGTGAGCGCGTAGACCTTGCCGGCCCCATGGGCGTTTACCGATGAGAATTATCGATCGCTTCGCGCGGCGTGGTTGGCAGGGCATGGGCCGTATCGGCCACGGGTGCCGCGGGATTGCCGGCCGCCGGCGCCGGCTGGATCGGCAGGACGCCATCGGCCAGCGCGTTGAAACGCGCAGCGATGTAGTCGTCGGTATAGCTGACCATGCCCCAGTCGCGGATGAAGCCGCAGTGCCCACCGAAGTTGGCAAAGTCCAGTTCCACGTTGGGCGGCAGTTCGAGTTGCTCGAAGCTGTCGACCGGGATTACCGGGTCATCCCGCGAGGTGAGGATAGTGGCCGGTATCTGCATCGCCTGCATCGCGTCGCCGGCCACCGAATAGCCGTCCAGATACTGCTGCAGCGACTTGAAATCGGTGTGCCGCAGGACCAGCGCTTCGGTCAGGCCACGCAGATGCTTCTTCAATTCCGACATCTCGAAATACTGGTGCTGCGGAAAGGCCCTCTGCTTGAGCAGCAGCGAATGGCGCCATTTGCGCATGAAGTACGCCTGGTAGATCCACGGCGCGGTTTCCTCCAGCGCAAACAGGCCCACCGCCGGGTCGATGATCGGGCACACCGCCAATACGTAGCTGAGCGGAATGCCCACCCGCGAGGTCTGCATCGCAGCGCGCAGCGCGAAGTTCCCCCCCAGCGAAAAGCCGGCCACGGCCATCGGGCGCGTCGGCCAGCGCTGGGCGATATCGCCCAGCGCGTGCACCACCTCGTCGAGGCGGCAGGAGTGAAACAGCGCCTCGTTGAGGCCGTGGCTGTCGCCATGATCGCGGAAGTTGAGGCGAAAGATGTCCCAGCCCTCGGCGAGCAGGCGGCTGCCGGTCTGCAGCACGTAGGTGGAATCGACGCTGCCTTCCCAGCCATGGAACAGCACGGCCAGGCCACGCGCTTGCGCGCGGGTTTTCTGCGCGGTGTAGGCACCGGTCAGGCGCACTCCTGCGCCGCCATCGACAACCGCCGGTTCGGCACCGTTCAACACGGTTTTTGCCGCACGCGGCAACAGTAGCCGACGCACACCGCTGGAGGAGAGCATGGTCTGGATGTGCCCGCTGCGCAGCGGCCACAGCGGGCGGAAATCCTTGCCGTCGGGCCAGCTCATGCCGGCTGGTCCAGCAGCGCCGCCGCGATCCGCTCGCGCGCCTGCTCGGCCATGCGTCGACGTCCCTCGTGGCTGGGCGGCACCACAGGCAAGAAATGGACTTCGACATCCATCGGCGGCCCACCCAGCAGACGCAGGAAATTGGCCCCGAAACTCTCGTCCTCGCGAAAACCGGCGTCGACGATTCGCCTGCCGCCACGCGCAAAGCGCAGCGCCACCGGTTGCACCGGCACCTCGGCATCCAGCGCGGCCTGGAAGATCCGCGCATGGAACACCCTGAGCGCGCCATTGTAGCCACTGCCGCCTTCGGGAAACACCGCCACCGAACGCCCCGCGCGCAGCCGCGCGACCATCACCTGCATCACCGCGGCCAGCGAATAATTGCTGCCGCGGCGATGGAAGATGGTGCCGCCACTCGCGGCCAGCCAACCAACCAGCGGCCAGTCGGCGATCTCGGCCTTGGCGACGAAACAGGCGGCGCGCTGACTGTGCAGCAACTCGATGTCGATCCACGAGGTGTGGTTGGCCACGAACAGCACCGGATCGGGCAAGGGCTGGCCAACACGCACCGCGCGCAGGCCGAAGATCCACATCAGGCCGAGCGACCACAGTCGGATCAGGCGGTGCGGGAGCGGCTCGCGGCCATGACGCATCACGCGGTCGCGGCTCCAGCTCAGCACCAGTCCGGCTAGCAAGATCGCCAGCACCGCGTGCACCAGCAACAACGGCACCCGCCACAGGTAGCGCAGCGCGCGCAGCAGATCGCGTTCGGCAGCGGTGGTGGTGTCGATGCTCATCGGTCGGTTAGTTTAACGTTAGTCGGCCGCCGCGCGGCCAAGCCTGCGCTGAATGGCGTACGCGGGTTCAAGGCTCCAGCCGTTCGCTATGGCGGCTGCGACCCTCGCCCTGCAATACCGCGAGGATGCGCAGGTCGGTATGGTCTGGGGTCGGCATGCGCAATAAGCCTTAACGATTTATCAGGTAAACGCAACAATAAAGCAATTAGTGGGCAATACCGTGCAACAAAGCGAACTTCGTGTGCTGGATAAGCCCTAAGCTGTGCAGGTTCCCTCGTTACTGGAGTAGGCCATGGAAAACAAGACGCCCCGCAAGGTCGAACACCAGCAGACCGATCGCGGTTACGTACCGGTTTACGCCACCGGCGTGGTCGAGCAGCCCTGGGCCAGCTACAGCAGGACCGACCACGAGGTCTGGGACACGCTGTTCAAGCGCCAGCGCGAATTGCTGTCCGGGCGCGCCTGCAACGAATTCATGCAAGGCGTCGAGCGTTTCGGTCTGGGCGACGGCGGCATTCCAAAGTTCGACCAGCTCAACCAGGTGCTCCGGGTCGCCACCCACTGGGAGATCGTGGCCGTCGAAGGCCTGTTGCCAGACGAGGTGTTCTTCGATCACCTGGCCCACCGGCGCTTTCCGGTCAGCTGGTGGATTCGCAAGCCCGACCAGCTCGATTACCTCAGCGAACCGGATCTGTTTCACGACATGTTCGGCCATGTGCCGCTACTGCTCAA
>SCRO01000082.1 GCA_004298505.1 Rhodanobacter sp. | reverse complement strand
AGATGGATTTGCAGACCGACCGAGTAAAGTCCGACAGGCTGCTAGGGATGCGACGGGTGGGGAATCAGGTGATGTTATGGTTATTGCTCGTTTCGACGCAACGCGCGGCGGCAGAGTCGCGCCACCCACCGGTGAGGCAACATGACCACTCGGCCAAATTCACAGCGCTATCCGATCCGTTTCCCGGCGTCCGACCAGACGCTGCTCGAGCAGGGTGAATCCAGCTTCACGACGGGCGAATATGGTCATGAAGCCTGTATACGTTTCCACGACTACGCGGCTATCTACGCTCGACCGGGCCTTTATGAACAATTGTTCTACGATCGCCTGAAATGCGCGTCGCCGCGCAAATTGGTCGAACTGCTGGACGAGGTGGTTTCAGACGCGGGAGAAGATACCTCCCGGCTGCGCATTCTTGATGTCGGTGCCGGTAACGGTATGGTCGGTGAATTGCTGCTCGAACAAGGCGCCGCGCGCGTGGTCGGGGTGGATATTCTGGCCGAAGCCAAAGCGGCTGCAATGCGCGACCGGCCCGGGGTCTACGACGCCTACTATGTCCTCGACCTGACCCGTGGCCGCGACCCGCTGCTGCAGGAACTACAAGGCTGGAACTTCGATGCCATGACCTGCGTGGCGGCGATCGGTTTCGGTGATATTCCCGTTGCCGCCTTCCGTACCGCGTACAACCTGGTCGCGGATCGCGGTTGGATCGCGTTCAATATCAAGGAAACGTTTCTCGACCGGGACGATACCAGCGGCTTTTCGCAGTTGATCCAACGGCTCATCCACGACGACTACCTCCGGCTGCATCATCTGGAACGTTATCGTCATCGACTGTCGATCGAGGGGCGCCCATTGCATTACTACGCCGTGCTGGGACGCAAGCGTCGCGATCTTGACGAGGCCTGTCTTGCCGGACTCTGACGCAGTCACCAGCAGCCCCTTTGCGATCCGCCACGCGAGCAAGCGTTACGGTGAGGTGGTTGCGCTGGACGATCTGAGCCTGCAGTTCGCTACCGGCACCACCACCGCGCTGATCGGCAGTAGCGGTTCGGGCAAGTCCACGGTGCTGCGACTGTTGCTGGGGTTGGAGTGGCCGGATCGCGGACAGGTCCTGATCGACGGCCGCGTGCTGCAGCCGGCCCACACGCTTCCGTTGCGTCGACGCGTCGGCTACGTGATCCAGGAGGGCGGATTGTTCCCGCACCTCACCGCGCTGGGCAACCTGGCGTTGCTCCCGCAGCAGCTGGGTTGGCACCTCGAGCGCATTCGCGACCGCGCGCAGGAGCTTGCCACGCTGACCCATCTGCCGCACGCCGTACTGGCGCGCTATCCGGCGGAACTCTCCGGTGGCCAGCGCCAACGCGTGGCGTTGATGCGCGCCCTGATGGCCGATCCCGATGCGCTGCTGCTGGACGAGCCGCTGGGGGCGCTCGATCCGGTCGTGCGGCACGAACTGCAGGACGACCTCCAACGCATCTTCGAGCGGCTTGGCAAGACGGTGATCCTGGTGACCCACGACCTCGCCGAAGCGGCCTGGTTTGCCGAGCGCCTGGTGCTGATGCGCCGCGGCGCCGTGCTGCAGGACGGCCGTTTCGAGGATCTGCGCGATCGCCCTGCGGACGACTTCGTCCGTCGCTTCGTACAGGCACCGCGCCGACTGCCGCAGATCATGCGATGAACTGGCGTTTCGCGTGGTGGCTTGTCGCTGTTGCGTGGCTTGCCCCCGCATGTTTGCACGCCGAACCCGTGCGCATCGGCTCCAAGCAATTCACCGAGTCGGTGATCCTCGGCGAGCTAGCGCGCGCCACCGCGCAACAGGTCGGCGTCGACGCGGTGCACAAGCGCCAGCTCGGCGGCACGCGGATTCTGTGGCGCGCGTTGCGGCAAGGCGATATCGATGTCTATCCCGAATATACCGGCACGCTCACCCATGATCTGCTGAAGCACGTCGCGGCCGACGCGAGCATCGCCACCTTGCGCGCGCAACTGAAACCGCTGGGCATTGGCATCACCGATTCACTGGGTTTCAACAATACCTACGCCATCGGCATGCGGAACGACGAAGCGGCCCGTCTCGGCATCAGCCGCCTCTCCGAACTGGCCAAACACCCTGGACTGCGTTTCGGCTTCTCCAACGAATTCATGGATCGAAAGGACGGCTGGCCCGGCCTGCGCCAGCGCTATGCACTGCCGCAAACGCAGGTGCGCGGCATGGATCACGCACTGGCCTATCGGGCACTGGCCAGCGGCGCGGTGGACGCCATCGATCTTTACAGCACCGACGCCGAGATCCCCTACTACCACCTGCGCACACTGACCGACGACCGTCACTACTTTCCGCGCTACGACGCGGTCTATCTGTATCGGCTGTCGCTGCAGCAGCGCGCACCGGCGTTCGTGGCCGCGTTGCGCAACCTGGCCGGGCGCATCGACCAGCATGCCATGCAGCAGATGAACGCCGAGGTCAAACTGGACGGCCTCGCGGAAAATGTTGTCGTCGCGAAATTTCTCGGCGTTCACGCCGGATCCGGCCAGCACGGGCTCTGGTCGCGCCTGCTTCAGCGCAGCATCGAGCATGTGCAGCTGGTCGCGGCCTCGCTCGGACTGGCGATCCTGCTGGCGATCCCGCTGGGCATTCTGGCCGCCCGGTTGCGACGGCTTGGCCAACTGGTGATCGGCATCACCGGGATCCTGCAAACCATTCCCTCACTGGCGATGTTTGTGTTCATGATTCCATTGTTCGGGATCGGTGCGGGGCCGGCGATTGCCGCGTTGTTTCTGTACAGCCTGTTGCCGATCGTGCGCAACACCCATGCAGGCCTGGTCGGTATCGCCCCGGAACTGCGCGAATCCGCGGCCGCGCTGGGGCTTCCGCAGGCCGTACGGCTGCGACGAATCGAGCTGCCGCTGGCGCTGCGCTCGATCCTGGCCGGCATCAAGACCGCCGCGGTGATCAACGTCGGCACCGCCACGCTGGCGGCCTTGATCGGTGCTGGTGGCTATGGCCAGCCGATACTCACCGGCATTCGACTCGACAACATCAGCCTGATCCTGCAAGGTGCCGTACCAGCGGCGCTGCTGGCGCTGCTGGTGCAGGGGCTGTTCGAAGGTATCGAGCGCTGGTTGACACCACGCGGCCTGCGTATTCAGGCGCGTAAATGAACGCGATCGAACGCATCAGGTCGCTCATCCGTACGGTTCAAATAAAGTGTGTGTAGACCGCCAGCGGTAGGCCGGCTCGGCGTGCGGCGCGACGTTCAACCATGCGTTGAGTGCAGCGCATGCCAGCTTGAATGGTGACTTCTTGGCGCAAACAGGCGCAGTGGCAATCCACTCAATTGCCCAGTTGCTTGTTGTACGCCGTCCGGGCCTCAAGGAACAGATCAAACGGGAACTTGATCGGGACGCCTTCGAGCGCCGCAGCCAACATTTCGAGGTGGCCCTCGAAGCCGGCACAAGCCTTCGCCGGGTCCTCGCCCGCAGGGGTGGTCACCGTGAGGGTGAGGTGGGTTCCGCCTGGCGCGTCGTCCAGTTCCCAGCGCAGCGGGCGCAGGGGTTGGTTGCCACTGCTCCACGAGTACGCCAGCACGCGTGGCGCATCGAACGCGAGCACCTGGCTGTCGATGACGATGCCGCTGTCCTGGAAGTCGATATGGGCCCTGCCGCCTTCGCGTGGCTCGATGCTGCCGGGCGCGATCCACTGCGCCAGGCTCGCGGCGTCGGTCAGCATGTGCCAGACGGCGGCACAGTCGTGGCCGGCGTACGTGCGGTGGAGTTTGCTCTCGAAGCTACCGTCGTCAAGACGCTGGATGTGACCGGTGGGAATCGTGTTTTCGTTCATGGCAGCCTCGTTGAATATCCGTTGATCGGGTTGGGTGTCGCGTGGTGGTGGCGGGTCGCTTCACGCGCCGTCTCCAAAGCCGCGCGGACTTCATCGCCGGCCTGATCGGGTGCAACCACCGTCGGTGCGTTCCGGCGTTAAGGTATCCCAAACACTTGTGGAGCACACCCGTTTCGACGGCGTTTACCGTGCGCAAGGCACCCGAGAACGGAGCCCCACGCGATTACCCGATTTCCCTCGCGGTCGCCCGCAAGCATGCGGTGTGAAGATTGAATGCGGGGCAAGCACCGCAGGACGCCGGATCAAGAGCCGCCTCCTGCGGCGTGAATGGTATTGAACACCGCGGCAACAGCCGGCGGGCAGTGCCCGCCCTACGGCGCGGCGATGGTAGGGCGGGCACGGCCCGCCGGCTATTCTGCATCAATGCAAGATCTGATCAAGAGACAGGATGGAGCGGAGGGAACTTCCGGGTTGGTTTAGAGTAGACAAATCAATAACGAGGACATCCCATGACGCACCTGCCCGCACTGGTTACCCTGCTCACCATGCTGTTGCTGTTCGGCACCAGCTGGGTCGTGGGCAGCGCCCGCAGCAAGTATCAAATCAAGGCCCCGGCGACCAGCGGGCATCCTGCGTTTGAACGCGCCTACCGGGTGCAGATGAATACGCTGGAGCAAACCGTCTTGTTCTTGCCCACGTTATGGCTGGCCGCGAGCTATGGCTTCAGCGGCTGGGCCGGTATCGCCGGCCTGGTCTGGCTGGTGGGCCGGGTGTGGTATGCGCTGGCGTATCTAAAGGATCCGGCCAAACGTGGTCCCGGCTTCGGCGTGGCCACGCTTGGCTGGTTCGCTCTGCTCATCATGGCCGGCATCGGCGTCGTGCGCGCCTTGGCGCTGGGCTGATCGTGGCCAACCCGGCACTCCGGGAGCCACGGCGCTCAACGCCCACACCCAATGCGGCACCGCCACCGACGCGGCCCCCACGCGCACCTGGCCTGTGGATTGCACTGGGGTGGATTGCGCTCTATTTCGTGCTGCAGGCAGTCGGCGGCGGCCTGATCGGCATCGTCCTGGCGATCGCCACCGGCTCCGTCGACTCGTGGCAGGGGTTGGCGCACTTCGAACACCTTGTCCATACGGCACTGGAGCAACCTGGCATGCAGGCCTTGCTGGTCATGCTGACGCTGGGGTTGGCGACTTCGGCGATCGTGCTGTTGACCTGCCATCGGTGGCCGCAACTGTGGTCGCTGGCGCGGCCACCCGGCTTCGGCTTCGTCCGGCCCTCGAAGATCGGCTACCTGCCGCTGGCCGTGGCGATCGGACTCGCTGCCCCGCTGCTCGGCGGGTGGTTGACGAACTGGCTGGCGCAAGGGCACCCGGTGACCCAGAACATCCAGCAACTGGGCGAGAACACCCCGCTGGCCTGGCGCATCCCGCTGGTATTGATGGTGCTGAGCCTGGGTCCGCTGGTGGAGGAACTATTGTTCCGCGGGGTGCTACTGTCGGCGCTGCTGCAGCGCTGGGGCACCGCCGCCGCGGTGCTGCTCAGCTCGCTGGCTTTCAGCCTGGCACACCTGCCAGGCCTGGACTGGCAGGTCTTCGCGTTGCCCGATCTGCTGCTGCTGGCGCTGGCGCTGGCCTGGTTGCGGCTGCGCTCGGAGTCGATCTGGCCCAGCGTGATCGCGCACGGCGCCAACAACCTGCTCGCCGTGGCGGCGTGGTTCGTAGTGGCCCATCCCGGCGGTTGATGTCACGCGCCGGGACCGCCGAACTCGCGCAGCAAGCGCGCCGTCTCGAACAGTGGCAGACCCATCACACTCGAATAGCTGCCCTGCAGATGCTCGATCAGCGCCGCGCCGCGGCCCTGGATCGCATAGCCACCCGCCTTGCCGAACGGCTCGCCGGTAGCGACATACACGGCAATCGTCGCCGCATCCAGCGCCGTGAAGCGCACCTGCGACACGCAGACGTCGCCCCGCTCACGATCGCCTGCGACCAACCACACCGCCGAAACCACGTCGTGACGTCGTCCGGCAAGCCGGCCCAGCATCTGCGCGGCATCGTCGGCGTCGCGTGGTTTGCCGAACACTTCGCCATCCAGCACCACCTCGGTGTCCGAGCCAAGCACCACGGCTACATCTCGATCGGCACGAGACAGCGCCGCAAGTCCCGCGTGCGCCTTGTCGCGCGCCACGCGCTCCACATAGGTGTGCGGCGTCTCGGCAGCGGCGCGCTGCTCCGGGACATTCACATCCAATACGGAAAATACCGCACCCAATTGTTTGAGCAGCTCGCGACGACGCGGCGACTGCGAGGCGAGATAGAGCATGGTTTGTTCCTGAAAGATGCATCATGGAGAGTGGTGCCGCAGCGGGCGGCACTGTTCGCCGCTCGCGCTTCACGCCCGATGGTAGGGGTGCCCCGCGATGATCGTGGTAGCACGATAAAGTTGCTCTGCGAGTACCAGCCGCACCAGCATGTGCGGCAGGGTCAGCGGCCCCAGCGACCAGCGCTGGTCGGCACGCGCCAGCACGTCGGGCGCATGGCCGTCCGGGCCACCGATCAGGAACGCCACGTCGCGGCCAGTCATGCGCCACCTCGCCAGCTGCGCAGCCAGGTCGGCGCTGGACCACGCCTTGCCGCGGCCATCGAGTGCAATCACGTGATTGTCGTGCGGCAGTGCGGCGAGCATCGCCGCGCCTTCATCCCGGATTGCCCGTGCATCGTCGTGGCCCTTGCCACGATTGCCGGGTTTGAGCTCGATCAACTCCAGCGGCAGCTCGTGCGAGAGCCGCTTGCGATATTCGGAAAAACCCTCGGCCACCCAGCCAGGCATGCGTTCACCGACGGCAATCAGGCGCGCGCGCATGTGACTGCTCCAATAAAGTTCCGCGCTTCTTGCGTTCGCCTCCTCTCCCGCCTATAGGAGAGGATTGAGGTGAGGGCAAGCTCCAACTGAAGCGAAAGCCGGCGGGCAATGCCCGCCCTACGCGACGGTTGCAGGGCGGGCACTGCACGCCGACTCTTGTGCATCAAGGCAAGATGTGATCAAGAGACAACCCCTCTGCGAGGGCACCACGGAACAACGTCAGCCAGCCTGTGCGGCGTCGACTTCATGCCCGTGGTCACCGACTGTCCACAGTCGCTCGAGGCCGTAGAACTCGCGAATCCGCGGCAGCATCACGTGAACGATCACATCGCCCAGGTCCACCAGCACCCATTCGCCTTCGCTCTCGCCTTCCACGCCCAGCGGTATCACGCCGGCTTTCTTGGCGTACTTGCCGACTTCGTCGGCGAGGGATTTCACGTGGCGGGCCGAGGTGCCGGAGGCGATGACCAGCAGGTCGGCGATGGAGGTCTTGCCGCGAACGTCGATTTCGCGGACGTCCTTGGCTTTCAGTTCTTCGAGCGCGTCGATGACCGACTTGCGCAGGGTAGCCGTGGTGACGGCCTTGTTCGTGCGGGCTGTACTCAAGAGGATGGGCCTCGATGCAGGATCGCAGCGCAAAATAGCGCAGCTGCAGTATAGCTGCCCCGCCGCAGCCGCAGGTCAAAGGCGGACGGAGTCGGCGTACACCGCTCAATACGCCAGCGAACAGCCGACGACTCCAGATAGCCGGCGCCGGGCGCGCCCAACGCGCCGGCGTTTGACACCGCGGCGACCAGCGCCGGCGGCGTCGAGCCGGCCAGCGGGGCCTGGATCAGCGAATGCTTGATGCCGAGCCGGCTGGCGGCAGTTCCATCGCCAGAGCCATGGATCACTCCAAGGGTAAAGATTCAGGCCAGCAGGTCAGCGTAGGTCGGGTGCCGCTGCATCCAGGCGGCAGCATAGGAGCAGGCAGGTAGCACTTTCCAGCCTTCGCCGCGTGCAGCCTCCAGCGCAGCCTGCACCAGCGCCGAGGCAATGCCGCGGCCGCCCACTTCGGTCGGCACGCCGGTGTGGGTGATCGTCATGACGCCCGCAGCCAAGCTGTAATCGAGCACGCAAGGTACACCGTCCACCTCGACATGGAAGCGATGGGTGGCGCGATCGTGCTGGACGGCGAATGACATGGTGACCCCCGCAGATGAATAGACAAGCGGCAATGATACGGTGAGCGGGCCATCGGGTGTGCGCATCGCACAGACCGACCGAGTAAAGTCCGACAGACTCCCAGGCTACGATCACGCTGGACGCGCGACTTGAAGAACTGAACGACGCCACGTCTCAGGCAGCAACCTCCGTGCGCGCTGTCGCCAGCATCGCCGCTTCGAGCCGACGCCGCTGGCGTACCGACTGCGCCAGCCTTTCCAGCACCCGCACCGAACTTTCCCAGTCGAGACAGCCATCGGTGATGCTCTGGCCATAGCGTAGCGGCTGGCCGGGTCGCAACTCCTGACGTCCGCCCAACAGGTGGCTTTCCACCATCACGCCCAGGATGCGCCGCTCGCCCGCGGCGATCCGTGCGGCAAGATCCTCGATCACCTGCGGCTGGTTCTCCGGCTGTTTGCCGCTGTTGGCGTGACTGACATCGATCATCACCTTCTCCGGCAGGCCGGCCCTGGCGATCAGCGCACAGGCACCATCGACGCTCGCGGCGTCGTAATTGGGCAACTTGCCACCGCGCAGGATTACATGGCAGTCGCCGTTGCCGCTGGTAGTGGCCACCGCAGCCTGGCCTTCCTTGGTGACAGCCATGAAGTGATGCTCCTGACTCGCTGCCTGCACTGCATCGACCGCGATCTTCACATTGCCGTCGGTGCCGTTCTTGAAACCGATCGGACACGACAGGCCCGAGGCCAGTTCGCGATGCACCTGGCTCTCGGTGGTACGCGCACCGATCGCGCCCCATGCCACCAGGTCGGCAATGTACTGCGGTGTGATCATGTCGAGGAACTCGCATCCCGCCGGCACACCCAGCGCGTTGATGTCGCACAACAGGCTGCGCGCCAGGCGCAAGCCCTTGCCGATCTGGAAACTGCCGTCAAGATCGGGGTCGTTGATCAGGCCTTTCCAGCCGACCGTGGTGCGCGGTTTCTCGAAGTACACGCGCATCACGATCTCCAGCGCATCGCCCAGCTCCTGGCGCAAGGGCGCAAGCCGGCCGGCATATTCCAGCGCGGCACGCGTGTCGTGGATCGAGCACGGCCCGATCACCACCACCAGCCGATCGTCGCGTCCGGCGATGATGGCGTGCAGCGCGCGGCGCGCGGCATCCACGGTGGCGATCGCGGCGTCCGGGGTAGCGCAGTCGCGCATGACCTCCGCTGGCGTGCTGAGCGGGGTGATGGCGCGGATGCGCAGGTCGTCGGTGGGGTGCATGATGGCGGTTCTCCTGGTGGTTCCGGATGGCGGCCGAAAAAAAACCGCCAGGGATGCTGGCGGTTCGGTGTGATGGTGTCGATCAGTTCAAAACGATCGCGTGCACGCCGCCGCCGTTGGCTTCGGGTAGCCGTAAAACCAGAACGACAGGCAGGCGATGGCGGAATGCATGGGTCTATTGATATCACAACGGACGTCCGAATCCAACTGTGCATGCCCGGCGCGATAAACTCGACGCATGTCCTCACCGCTTGAACTGTTGACCCGTCCTGCCCGCGAGCCGATCCGCCGCTGGGTGCTCGGTGCGTTTCCGCGGGCCGATACCGGCAGCCTCGATTACGACCATCCGCCGGGCGATCCGGGTCTGTTCGGCCCACACAGCGCCACCTGGCGGGTGCATTCGGACTTCCCCGGCATGCTGGCCGGTGGCCTGGCCGCGCTGACCTTGCAGACACTGCACCCGCTGGCTCTGGCCGGCGTATGGGACTATTCCAACTTTCGCGGCGACCTGCTGGGCCGACTGCGCCGTACCACCGCATTCGTCGGTGGCACCACCTACGCGCCGCGCGCCCAGGCCCAGGCGCTGATCGCACATGTGCGGCAGATCCACGACCACGTCACCGGCCATGGCGAGGATGGCCAACCATACTCCGCGAACGATCCTGATCTGCTTACCTGGGTGCACGTCAGCGAGGCATACTGCTTCTTGCAGGGTTACCGCCGCTACAGCCATATCGCGCTGCCGCTTGGAGCTGCCGACCGTTATTACGATGAAGTGCGGCGGATTGCCGAGTTGCTCGGCGCGCGCGACGTGCCTGCATCCGAGCGCGAAGTTCTCGATTATTTCCGGCGCACCCAGCCCAAGCTGGCGTATACCGAGCGCTCACGGGTGGTGCTCGGCCTGCTGGCACAGGTGTGCCTGCCGGTGCCGGCGGCAACCCTGTCGCGCGACCTGTTCCTGCTCGCCGGCCACGCCCTGCTGCCGGACTGGGCCACCAGCATGCTGGGGCACACGCCGCGGCAGCGACGCCAGGCGCGTTTCGCCGCCCACGCACTGTGGTCGATCGCGCCGGTGTTCCGCGCCGCATTGCGCGATGGCATCGCCAGCCGCGCCTGCCGGCGCATGCCTGTCCCGCCGGAACAGTTGCAGCGCTGGGTCTAGCAGCCTGTCGGACTTTGCTGGTCGAGGCGAGAATTCGGCTGTGCGAGGACAGATTTTCGACGGTTCGCCGGCCCATGGTGGTTCCATGGGCCAAGAATCGGCGGAAATATGGACCG
>SCRO01000081.1 GCA_004298505.1 Rhodanobacter sp. | reverse complement strand
ATGCCCTCGCGGGTGCGCACTTCGCCGATCATGATCACGTCCGGCGCCTGGCGCAGGGTGTTCTTCAGCGCATTTTCCCAGCTGTCGGTATCGATGCCGACCTCACGCTGGGTGATGATGCAGCCCTCGTGCTTGTGCACGTATTCGATCGGATCCTCGATCGTGATGATGTGGCCGGTCGAGTTCAGGTTGCGATAGCCCACCATGGCCGCCAGCGAGGTCGACTTGCCCGAGCCGGTGGCGCCGACGAAGATGATGATGCCGCGCTTGGTCATCGCCAGTTGCTTGATTATCGGCGGCAGGTTCAGCTCCTCGGTGGTGGGGATCTTCGATTCGATCCGGCGCAGCACCATGCCGACGCAGTTGCGCTGGTAGAAGCACGACACACGGAAGCGGCCCACGCCCTGCGCCGAAATCGCGAACTGGCACTCGTGGGTCTTCTCGAACTCCTCACGCTGGCTCGGCGTCATCACGTTGAGTACCAGGTCGCGCGACTGCTGCACGCTAAGCGGGCTCTGCGTGATCGGCACGATCCGGCCCTGCACCTTCATCGATGGCGCGACGCCGGCGGTGATGAACAGATCGGATGCCTTCTTGTGCACCATCAGTTTCAGGAACGAGGTGAAATCGAAGTCGCTCATGGCTTTACCCCCGGGGATCGGGAATGGGAAATCGGAAATGGGTAAAAGCAGCTTTCCGCATCACTCACCGACTCAGCGGCTCGAGAGGTCAAACGATTGCAGGGGATCGCGGACGCAAACCGGGGCAGCAGGCTGTTCCCCATTCCCGATTCCCCATTCCCGACGACCGCAAGGAAGTCCCCTGGTGGGATTCCCCGCCTCACTTGAAGCCGTCCTTGTTCTTGGCATAACCAGACGCCTGCTGACGCGTGACCACGCCGCGCTTGACCAGGTCCTGCAGGCACTGGTCCAGCGTCTGCATGCCGAACTGCTGGCCGGTCTGGATCGAGGAGTACATCTGCGCCACCTTGTCCTCGCGGATCAGGTTGCGGATGGCCGGGATGCCGATCATGATCTCGTGCGCCGCGATGCGACCGCCGCCGACCTTTTTCAGCAATGACTGCGAAACCACCGCGCGCAGCGACTCGGACAACATCGAGCGCACCATCGGCTTTTCGCCGGCGGGGAACACGTCGATGATGCGGTCGATGGTCTTCGCCGCCGAGCTGGTGTGCACCGTGGCAAACACCAGGTGGCCGGTTTCCGCCGCGGTCAGCGCCAGCCGGATCGTCTCCAGGTCGCGCAATTCGCCGACCAGGATGTAGTCCGGATCCTCGCGTAGCGCCGAGCGCAGTGCCTCGTTGAAGCCATGCGTGTCGCGGTGCACCTCACGCTGGTTGACCAGGCATTTTTGCGAGGTATGCACGAACTCGATCGGGTCCTCGATCGTCAGCATGTGGCCGTATTCGTTCTTGTTGATGTGGTCGACCATCGCCGCCAGCGTGGTCGACTTGCCCGAGCCGGTCGGCCCGGTGACCAGGATCAGACCCTGCGGCTGCTCGATCAGCTCTTTGAAGATGCGCGGCGCACCGAGATCCTCCAGCGTCAGCACTTCGGAGGGAATCGTACGGAACACCGCGCCGGCACCGCGATTCTGGGTGAACGCGTTGACGCGGAAGCGGGCCAGGCCGGGAATCTCGAACGAGAAGTCGGTCTCGAAGAACTCTTCGTAATCGCGTCGCTGCTTGTCCGACATGATGTCGTAGATCAGCGCGTGCACCTGTTTGTGCTCGAGCGCGGGGACGTTGATGCGGCGCACATCGCCGTCAACGCGAATCATCGGCGGCAGCCCGGCCGACAGATGTAGGTCCGAGGCCTTGTTCTTTACCGAGAAGGCAAGCAGTTCGGCAATATCCATGAATGTGGTTCCCCTCAACCGATCGTCTGGATGGCATGAATTTCGATGCCACATTCGGGGATCGGGACCAATCGCGTCGGTTGATGGCGCCCGACGCGTCACGCTCGCGCCGCGCACTGCCCCGAGCAGCCACCCGAATCCCCCTGTAGCCGAGTCGATACTACTCGGGCAAGTAGCTGTGCGGCCAGTCTTTCCCGCCCATCATGCCGAAACGGTCGATCCGGTTTGTGTGCCCGATCGAGAATCAGGTCATTTGCAACGGCCCGCTGCCGCTGGACGCTGCGGGCGGCATCCGCAACGATGCAAATTTGCCTGCGCGACAGGGCCGGCTCCGGTAAGGTAGGCAACTGGCACCCACCCCAAGGAGTCCCGCATGACACGACTAGCCTTCATCGGCGGCGGCAACATGGCGCGCAGCCTGATCGGCGGCCTGCTGAAAACCGGTGTCGCCGCGGCCACCATCAGCGTCGCCGAGCCCCAGGCCGAGGGCCGCCAGGCGCTCGGCCGCGACTTTGGTGTGGCCTGCTTTGCCGAGAACAGGCTGGCGGCGGCCGAGGCCGAGATCATCGTGCTGGCGGTCAAGCCGCAGGTGATGCCGTCCATCCACGGCGAGCTGCAGGACACCCTGCAACGCAACCGGCCGTTGCTGATCTCGATCGCCGCCGGAGTCCGGCTGGACCAGCTCGAACGCTGGTTCGGTGCCAGCCTGCCGATCGTGCGCTGCATGCCGAACACGCCGGCACTGATCGGCAGCGGCGCCACCGGCCTGTGCGCCAACAGCCGGGTCAGCCCGGCACAGAAGGCGCAGGCCCAGCACATCCTCGACGCCGCCGGCCTCACTCGCTGGATCGATGACGAAGCCCTGATGGATACAGTCACCGCCATCTCGGGCTCGGCACCGGCCTATTTCTTCGCCGTGGTCGAGGCCTTGGAGGAAGCGGCCGTCGCCCAGGGCCTGCCGCGCGACACCGCCCGCGCGCTGGCCGCGCAGACCTGTTTCGGTGCTGGCCGCATGCTGGCCGAAGGTGGCGAGGATCCCGCCGTGCTGCGCCAGCGCGTCACCTCGCCGCACGGCACCACCCAGGCGGCACTGGAAAGCTTCAGCGCCGACGAGCTGCCACGCATCGTGGCCCGCGCCGTCGCCGCGGCGACCCGGCGCGGTGCGGAACTCGCCGCCGAACTGGACAAGCTGCCGTGAGCTACATGCTGAACGCGCTGGTCATGCTACTCGGGCTGGCCTTCGACGCCGTCATCATCCTGTTCCTGTTGCGCGTGCTGGCCGAGGCCTGCCGCGCCGACTTCAACAACCCGCTGAGCCAGTTCATCTACCGCACCACCAACCCGGTGCTGGCGCCGATCCGACGCGTCGTGCCGAACTGGCGCCGGATCAACCTGGCCGGCCTGTTGCTGGCCTGGCTGGCGATGCTGCTCAAGCGCCTGCTGCTGTTTGGCCTGATCGGGATGATGCCAAACTGGCCGGGTCTGCTGCTGCTGTCGCTGGCCGAACTGCTCGATTTCATCCTGCTGTTCTACGTCGTGCTGGTCTTCGCTTGGTCGTTGCTGAGCATGTTCTCCGTAGATCGTGGCCAGCCGGTGCTGCGTCTGGCCGGCAGCATCGTTGCCCCGCTGCTGCGGCCGCTCGACGGCAAGCTGGTGTTCGGCCAGATCGACTTCGCACCGATGGCGGCGATCATCGTGCTGTTCCTGGCGCGCATCCTGATTGCCGCGCCGCTGCTGGACCTGGGGGCAAAGTTGGCGCTGTGAGCCTGACTTCGCTGTTGGCCGCCATCGCAGCCAGGCACCAGGTCCGACGGGTGGCTCCGGGCTGCGCCCCGGCGTGATCGTGCGCCAGCGCTTTTTTTGGCGGCCCGACCGCTGCCACGTACAATCTGCGCTTTACCTCCGACCAAGCACGCACTTCGTGCGCGCCAGCGAGCGCCATCCTGATGGAAAAGAGTTTCGAGCCAGCCCAGATCGAGTCGAAGTGGTACGCCCGCTGGGAAGCCAGCGGTGCATTCAAGCCATCGGACCACGGCGAGCCATACTGCATCCTGTTGCCGCCACCCAATGTCACCGGCACGCTGCACATGGGCCATGCGTTCCAGCAGACGGTGATGGACATGCTGGTGCGCTACCAGCGCATGCGCGGGATGAACACGCTGTGGCAGGTCGGCACCGACCACGCCGGCATCGCCACCCAGAAGATCGTGGAGAACCAGCTCGAAGCCGCGGGGATGACCCGGCACGACCTCGGTCGCGACGCGTTCGTCGAGCGCGTATGGCAGTGGAAGGAGGAATCCGGTTCCACCATCACCCACCAGATGCGCCGCATCGGCGCCACCGCGGACTGGTCGCGCGAGCGCTTCACCATGGACGCGGGCCTGTCCGTCGCCGTGCGCAAAGTGTTCATCGACTGGTATCGCGCTGGCTTGATCTATCGCGGCAACCGGCTGGTGAACTGGGATCCTGCGCTGGGCACCGCAGTGTCCGACCTGGAAGTGAACAGCGTCGAGCGCGACGGCCATATGTGGTCGATCCGCTACCCGGTCACCGACAGCGACGAAAGCCTGGTGGTCGTCACCACCCGCCCGGAAACCATGCTCGGCGATGTCGCGGTGGCGGTGCATCCGGAAGATGAGCGCTACGCACATCTGGTCGGCAAGACCCTGACCTTGCCACTGTCCGACCGCCAGATCCCGGTGATTGCCGACGACTATGTCGACCGGGAATTCGGTACCGGCTGCGTGAAGATCACCCCGGCGCACGACTTCAACGACTACGCGATCGGCCAGCGGCACAAGCTGCCGCTGATCACGATTTTCACGCTGGACGCGAAGGTCAACGGCGAAGCGCCGGAAAAATACCGCGGCCTGGACCGCTACGATGCCCGCAAGGCCGTACTCGCCGACCTCGACGCCGCCGGCCTGCTGGTCGAAACCAGGGATCACAAGCTGCAGGTTCCGGTCAGCCAGCGCTCGGATGCGGTGATCGAACCGATGCTGACCGACCAGTGGTTCGTCGATCTCACCTGCGAGATGCAGACCGATGGCCGCCCCGGCGGCCGCAAGGCGATTACCGAACCGGCACTCGATGCCGTGCGCTCGGGTGAGATCAAGTTCGTACCGGAGAACTGGGCGACGACTTACACGCAATGGCTGGATAACATCCAGGACTGGTGCATCAGTCGCCAGTTGTGGTGGGGCCACCGCATCCCGGCCTGGTACGACGAGGCCGGCAACATCTTCGTAGGCGAGGACGAGGCGGACGCGCGCGCGAACGCCGTCACCACACCGGTGGGTGCGCTACGCCAGGACGAGGACGTGCTCGACACCTGGTTCTCCTCCGCGCTGTGGCCGTTCTCCACCCTGGGCTGGCCGAGCGACGGCCCGGTGAAGAACGAGCATGGCGAAATCGTCGCGAACTGGCCACAGGACCAGATCTTCCTGCCCAGCGCGGTGCTGGTCACCGGCTTCGACATCATCTTCTTCTGGGTCGCGCGGATGGTGATGGCGACCAAATACTTCACTGGCCGGATCCCGTTCCGCGAGGTCTACATCAATGCCATCGTGCGTGATGCGGAAGGCCAGAAAATGTCCAAGTCCAAGGGCAACACACTGGACCCGCTGGACCTGATCGACGGCATCGAACTTGAACCGCTGGTGGAGAAATCCACGAAGTCGCTGTTGATCCCGCAGGTACGCGCCAAGGTCGAAAAGCGCATCCGCAAGGACTACCCCTCCGGCATTCCCGCGATCGGCACCGATGCGCTGCGCTTCACCTTCGCCGCGCTGGCCAGCTACAGCCGCACGATCAACTTCGACATCAAGCGCGCCGAAGGCTACAAGGCGTTCTGCAACAAACTCTGGAACGCGGCGCGCTTCGTGCTGATGCATCTTGAAGACGGGAATCGGGAATCGGGAATCGGGAATCGACAAGAGCCCGTCACTGAAGCGGAGCGCTGGATCCTTACCCAGCTCAAGCAAACCTTGACCGAGGTGGAGCAGCATTTCGCCAGCTACCGCTTTGATCACCTGGCGCAGGCGCTGTACGAGTTCGTGTGGAACGAGTACTGCGACTGGTTCCTGGAACTGTCCAAGCCGGCGCTCAACGGTGATGATGCCGCAGCCGCCGCGTCGACCCGCCACACCCTGCTGGTCGTGCTGGAGAGCGTGCTGCGTGCGCTGCATCCGATCATCCCGTTCATTACCGAGGAAATCTGGGGATGGGTGGGTCCGAAGCTGGCATTGAGCGAAGACAGCCTGATCCAGCGCCCGTGGCCGCGTGCCGACGAGATCGTGGCCGACGACGCGGCGACCGCGGAGATCGAGTGGTTCAAGAGCGTGCTCTCAGGCATCCGCCGCATCCGCTCGGAAATGAACATCTTGCCGGGCAAGACGATCGCGCTGTTGTTCGCCGATGGCGACAGCTCCGATCGTGCCCGGGTGGCGAAATTCACCGACCAGCTCTCCTTCCTTGCTCGCACCGAAACTCCGCAGTGGATCGAAGCCGGCACCGATGAACCTGCTGCCGCCGCGGCCGTGGTCGGCACGTTGCGCGTGTTGATTCCGCTCGCTGGCCTAATCGACGTCGAAGCCGAGAAGGCCCGTCTGGCCAAGGAAATGAGCCGTATCGAGGTCGAGATAAGGAAGTGCGAAGGCAAGCTCGGAAACGCCAACTTCGTCGCCAACGCCCCCGCCGAAGTGGTCGCCCAGGAACGCCAGCGCATCACCGCCTGGAACGCCACCCTGGGTGCCCTGCGCGAGCAGGCAGACAAACTGCAGAAGTAAGCCGGAGCGACGCCAACAATCCACCTCGACAGAAGTATTCCTGTAGGTCGGGCACGGCCCGCCAACTCATGCACACCACAAGCGAGAGCCGGCGGGCAGTGCCCGCCCTACGTCCGTACGAACGAACAGCCAGGCGGCCGCCTTTATTTCTCGGAATTGCCTGCGACACCCTCAAGCACCATCACGATCGCATCCTCGCGGCCACCGTGCGCGGGGTAATAGCGTGGGCGCAGTCCAACCTGTTTGAAACCCACTGACTCGTACAGCGCTCTCGCCAGCGGATTCGACGGTCGCACCTCGAGGAAAACCCGCTCGGCACGATTCCACTTCGCGATGTCGAGCAATCGCCCCAGCAGGTGCCGGCCGAGGCCGCGACCGCGATGCGCCGGGCCGACACATAGGTTCAGCAGGTGCGCCTCGTCCGCGCCGGTCGAGAGGATGCCGTGGCCGGCAATCACCCCGTCCACGCACAGCACCCAGCACGAATGGCCGGCTTTCACGCAGTCGCTGAAAATTCCCTGTGACCAGGGAAACTCGTAAGAGAGGTTCTCAATCGCGCTTATCGCGGGCAGGTCATCCAGCCGCATGCCTCGTATCTGGATCACCGGCTTGACCGCCGCGACCATGGCTCATTCCCCCGCCGTGGCCAGGAGGGCACGGCGCAAGCTGCGCAGCGCGTTCCACAAACGACGCTTGGCAGCGGCACTGCCCAGCACCAGGCTCGGCTCGTCCGCCAGCACGATGAGCGCCTGGTTCATTACCGCCGCCGGAAGGATGCGCCCCAGTGCATGGGCCTGTGCCTCGCCAAACACCAGATAGGCGCGCGCCATGGGTAGTTCGGCTGTCAGCTGGCCATCTTTCACGCGAACGCGTGCTGCACGCGCCAGCCAGGCACCGCCAGTGCTCAGCGCGCGTCCCAGCAAGTCGAGTTCGCGGGCGCTGCACTGCTCGGGCAGGACCACCACGCAAGCCACGCCTGCCCCGCTGTCCACTATCTGCAACTCGGGCAGCGGCGCGACCGCTGGCGCACGGCGCACCCACGGCGTCAGCCCCAGCGCCCGCAGCACGCGAACGCGATGATCGGGATCCACAGCCTGGTGCGAACGGGCGCTCATGACGCCTGGCGCCGGCCCCGGCGCCGATGGGCAAACCGGGCCCAGATCGTCCAAATCGGCCCGGACAGCAGATACAGCGTGAAGCTCACCAGCAACACGCGGGCCGGTGCAAGGTAAAGCAGGGCCAGCAGCAGCACCGCCACTACCATCCAGGCAAACGGTACGCTGCCGCGCTCCCCCATCGGCAATGACTTGAAGCTGAAATAGCGAAAGCGGCTGACCATCAGCAAGCCGGTAACCACCACAATCGCGACGCTGGCGAACGAAAGCTCGTTGCCGGTCCACCCGGATTTTTCCATGGCCCACACGAACGACATGTTCACCGCCGCCGCCGCCGGACTGGCCAGACCCTGGAAATAGCGCTTGTCGGCGACCCCGGCCTGGGTGTTGAAGCGGGCCAGCCGCAGCGCGGCACACGCCGCATAGATGAAGGCGCCGGCCCAGCCCAGCTTGCCCCACAGCGGCCCAATATCACGCATGGCCGACAGCGACCATGTATACATCACCAGCGCGGGCGCCAGGCCAAAGCTGACCAGGTCGGAAAGCGAGTCATATTGAACGCCGAACTCGCTCTGCGTACCGGTCATGCGCGCCACCCGGCCGTCCATGCCATCCAGCAGCGCGGCGAGGAACACCGCTACCGCCGCTTCGATGAAATGACCGCCAATACCGGAGATAATCGCGTAGAAGCCCGCGAACATCGCCCCCGTGGTAAACAGGTTCGGCAACAAGTAAATGCCTCGATGTCGAGGCGGGCGGATGGGCATGGATTCGCTCATGAACCAGGATCGTGACGGAGTGCTCGCAGTGTAAACCATTGCCTGCTTGAGTCCTGGGCCCCGGAGTGTTAACAAGAGACGTGTACTTTTCCCCTGATCTGGAGAACCCCATGCACCGTCTGCTGATTGCCGCGGCACTGCTGTTGTTGGCTCCTCTGGCCACCGCCCAGGTCTACAAATGGACCGACGCCACCGGCACCGTACATTACTCCGAAGCAGCGCCAGCGCAGGGCATCAAGTTCAGCCGGGTCCGCACCACCGGCACGGTAGCACCCCTGTCCCAACCGACCCGCCCGGCCAACACGGCGCAAGGCCGCGGTGGCAGCCATGCGTCGACGGTCGCGCCCAAGACTGTGGCCGACACCCCCGAGAATCGCAAATCGCTGTGCGCTTCGCTGAAATCCAACCTGGCCGCACTGCAGGGCAGCGGCCCCGTCGTCATGGAGAAAAATGGCAAGCCCAGTGCGCTCGACGCGGCGCAACGCAAACAACAGGCCGATACCGCCCAGGCCCAGTACGAGCAGTATTGTCAGGGCTAAGTTAAGCGGCAACGCTGACACTCCGGCAGCGGTGGCGCGCGGCTACAATAGCCGGCTTACCCCAACACCGGAATTGCACGCATGCGCCTCAGCCAATTTCACCTGGCCACCGTCAAGGAAGTTCCCGCCGACGCCGAGATCGCCAGTCACCGACTGATGCTGCGTGCCGGCATGATCCGTCGGCTGGCCTCCGGCCTGTACACCTGGAGCCCGCTCGGCCTGCGTGTGCTGCGCAAGGTCGAGCGCATCGTGCGCGAGGAAATGGACCGCGCCGGCGCGATCGAGTTGCTGATGCCATCGATCCAGCCGAAGGAGCTGTGGGAGGAAACCGGCCGCTGGGAGAAATTCGGCGGCCAGTTGCTGAAGATCAAGGACCGCAAGCAGCAGGAGTTCTGTTACGGCCCCACCCATGAAGAGGTAATTACCGACTTCGCCCGCAACGAGCTGAAAAGCTACAAACAGCTGCCAATCAATTTCTACCAGATCCAGACCAAATTCCGCGACGAGATCCGCCCGCGTTTCGGCGTGATGCGCGCGCGCGAATTCCTGATGAAGGACGCCTATTCGTTCCACCTGTCGCAGGAGTCACTGGCCGAAACCTATGCCGCGATGTACCAGGCTTACGTACGCGTTTTCACTCGCCTCGGCCTGACCTTCCGAGCCGTGCAGGCCGATTCCGGCGCCATCGGCGGCCATGGCAGCCACGAGTTTCAGGTGCTGGCCGATTCGGGCGAGGACACGATCGCGTTCTCCGACGGGTCCGATTACGCGGCCAATCTCGAAAAGGCCGAAGCTCGGGCACCCACGGCCAGCCGCCCAGCCGCCACGGCTCCGCTGCAGAAGGTGGACACCCCGACCCAGAAAACCATTGCCAGCCTCGCAAGCTTCCTCGGGATTTCGCCACGGCAATGCTTGAAGACGCTGCTGGTGCGCGGTGTCAACGGCGTGGTTGCACTGTGTCTGCGCGGCGATCATGAACTCAATGAGGTCAAGGCCGGCAAGCTGGCCGAACTGCCCGGCGCACCGGTGCTGGCCAGCGAGGAAGAAATCCTCGCCGCCTGCGGCACCCGCCCGGGCTTCATCGGCCCGCTCGGCCTGCCCGACTCGATTCCGGTCATCGTCGACCGCGATGCGGCGTTGATGGCCGATTTCGTCTGCGGCGGCAACACCTACGGTACCCACTACACCGGCGCGAACTGGGATCGCGACACGCGCATCAGCCGCATCACCGACCTGCGCAACGTGGTCGAGGGTGATGCCTCGCCGGACGGCCACGGCACGCTGCATATTGCACGAGGCATCGAGGTAGGCCACGTATTCCAGCTCGGCCAGAAATATGCCGAAGCGCTGCATGCCACCGTGATCGACGAGAGCGGCAAGGCCCAGCTGATGACCATGGGCTGCTACGGCATCGGGATCAGTCGCATCGTGGCCGCGGCGATCGAGCAGCGCCACGACGCCGCCGGCATCATCTGGCCCGAGGCGATGACGCCATGGCGCGTCGCGGTTTGTGTGATCAATCCGAAAAATGCCTCGGCAGCCGTCAACGACGCGGCCGAGGCGCTGTACCAGGCGCTAAGCCAGCGCGGTATTGAAACCGTGCTGGACGACCGCGGGCTGCGCCCCGGCAACATGTTCGCCGACATGGAACTGATCGGCATTCCGCACCGCGTCGTGGTCAGCGAACGCGGACTGGCTGCGGGGACACTCGAATACCGCGGCCGCGAAGAAAGCGAAAGTCGTACGGTCAGCCAGGACGAGTTGTTTGCGCTACTGGCCTGATTCACCCGGTTTGCTTGATTGGGTGGCGGCATATTCTGGCAAGTGCAATCCCTTTATATTCGCGCCGAATGTGAACCCCCTCGTATCGGCACGCTTGCTTGACTTTACAATTATTTGGTGAATCGGCGAGAATAACGCACCAGTGAGCATTCAATGCGTCCGTATCGCCCCTATAATCGCGATACAATTTACTGTCCCTTCACCCGGAGTCCGTACATGGCCGTCGATATCAAGAGCCTCAATCACAACCAGCTCAATGACCTCATCAGCAAGGCGCAGTTGCGCCAGGACGAGCTGCGCAAGGAGAAAGTCGTCAAGTTGCGCCAAAAAGTCCATGCCTTGATCAAGGCCGAGGGTTATACCTTTGAGGATATTTTCGGTACGGCGCGCAAGGCGAAGCGCAGCGTCGGCAAGGTTGCCGCGAAGTATCGCAATCCGGCGAACCCGGCGCAGACCTGGTCCGGTCGCGGCAAACGTCCACACTGGTTCAACGATGCTTTGAAGGCTGGCAAGAAAGAAAAGGATCTGACGATCTGATCGTCGTTCTTTAGCCGTTGCTGAAAACGCCGGCGTTGCCGGCGTTTTTTGTTTTCGAAGCCTCGCCATCACGCGCGGTTCGCCACTCCAGCCGCCCCTGCTCTACAGGGACCGCCGCGGCGAGACCAGTAATTCACCAAACAGCAGGCCGGCGACCAGCGACACCAGCAAGGTCAGCAGCAGCAGTGCCGTGTCCATGCCCAGCGACGTGTCGCGTTCCAGCAGGAAAGACACACTGCGGAAGCCGACGCTGCCCGGCACCAGCAGCAGGATGCCCGGCTCGCGGATCACGGCCCCCGGGCGCTTGGCAACACGCGCATACAGGTTGGCCAGTGCCCCCACCAGCAGGCCGCCGATGAAAACCCCGACCGGTGCGCTCGGCAAGCGACTGGGAATTTCACCGCCCCAGCGCGTGGCAAGATAGCCGGCGATCACCGCCACGACCACCGCCGGCCAGTCGCGCCATGCGGCACGGAACAACAGCGCGAAAGCCACCGCCGCCACCAGCAGCGCCGGCCAGTCGGTCCACGCTGGCAGCGGCGGCAGCGTGAAGTCGCGCGCCACGATGCCGAAGGCGGCGCACAGCTGGGTGGCTGCCACCGTGCCGAACGTGAGTTTGAGCAGGGTCGCTGTTGCGCCGCCCACGCGTGCCATGCCGGACACCAGATGACCGCTGGAAACTTCGCGCACTGCCGTGGTCAGCGACATGCCTGGAATCAGCACAATCAGCGCCGCCAGTATCACCGGCTTGATCGCCAGCGGCACCACGAAGGCGCTCACCAGGATCGCTACCGTCGTCGCCACCATCGCGCTGATCGCGTCACTGGCCACTGCCAGTCGCGGCCGGGTGGCAGAAAGAAGCGTGATCCAGCCAATCAGCAGACCGATGAAGGCGGTCACCAGCAGGTCCACCCACGAACTGTGCAGGAACAACGCGGCGATGCTCGCAGCGGATAATCCGTAGCTGACCACCGTGGTGATCTTCGCGCGACGCGTATCCGGCACGCCCAGCGCGCGCAGCAAATGGAAACCCTCACGCAGGTCCAGGTTGCCTGCGATGACCCGATCAGCGATCTCGTCGGCGGCGCACAACCGCGCCAGGTTCACATCGCCAGGCGACAGTCGCATGACCTGGGTGGTCTGCGCCAGACCTTCGTCGCTCTGCCCCAGTTCGGCAAACGAGATGATGATCGCGGTGGGACTGGACCACACATCGGCCTGCACACCCAGCCGCTCGGCGGCACGACGGACCGCCACCTCCAAGCGCGGCGCCGCGGTACCGTACTGATGCAGCCGCCGCGCCAGTTCCAGCAGAAACGCGACGCGCGTGTTGAACACGGCCGCAGCGAGGGGCTGGCCGCCTGCGACCGACGCGTTCATGCGGCCGCGCGTACCCGCAGCGTGCTGCCATCGACGGCGATCACCTCGACCGTACTTCCGACGGTGAGATCCGGCCCGCTGACCAACCATTGCCCATCGCCCACACGCGCCTTGCCGCGCCCGTTGACGATGGCCTCGATCAACTCGTAGCGCTGACCGATCATCTGCTCGGCGCGCCGGTTGAGCCGTTCGCTGCCGGGCGCGCGCCGCTCCAGTTTCGGTCGCAGCCAGCGCGCGTAAGCAAAGCAGGCGGCGAACGCGAGCAGGCCGAACACGATCGCCTGCGCCAGCAGGCCCATGGAAGGCACCAGCCACAACAGCACACCTATTGCCGCCGCCGCCAGGCCGATCCACAACAGGAAATAACCCGGCACCAGCAGCTCGCCGGCAATCAGCAGCACGGCCAGAATCCACCACAGATAATGCGCAGCAAGTTGCCACATGGTCGAGGGATCTCCGCGATCAGCGCAGCGGCGGCTGTGCCGGCGCCAGCGATTTCTGTTGCTGGCCCAGCGATTCTTTCGCCAGCTCGGCGATACCAGCCATCGCGCCGATCACGCCAGTCGCCTCGATCGGCAACAGCAGCATTTTCTGGTTGGGCGAATGCGCCATTTCCTTCAACGCCTCGATGTAGTTGTTCGCGACAAAGTAATTCAGCGCGTTGACATTGCCGCTGGCGATCGCCTCGGACACCATGGTGGTGGCCTTGGCCTCGGCCGCCGCCGTGCGCTCGCGCGCCTCGGCGGCGCGGAACGCGGCCTCCTTGTCGCCCTCGGCAGACAGGATTACCGACTGCTTTTCGCCCTCGGCCTTGAGGATCGCCGCCTGGCGAAAGCCCTCGGCATCGAGGATATTGGCGCGTTTCTCGCGCTCGGCCTTCATCTGCCGCGCCATCGCGTCGATCAGGTCGCGTGGCGGGGCGATGTCCTTGATCTCGATGCGATTGACCTTGACGCCCCACGGGTGCGTCGCCTCATCCACCACCCGCAGCAGCCGCGCATTGATCTCGTCGCGTTTGCTCAAGCTTTCGTCCAGGTCCATCGAGCCGAGCACGGTACGGATGTTCGTCATCACCAGCGCCAGCGATGCCTGCTCCAGGTTCGCCACCTCGTACGCAGCCTTGGAGGCATCCAGCACCTGGTAGAACACCACCCCGTCGACGCGCACCACCGCGTTGTCCTTGGTGATCACGTCCTGCGAGGGCACGTCGAGCACCTGCTCCATCATGTTCACCTTGCGCCCGACCGCCTGGTAGACCGGAATCAGAAAATGCAGCCCGGGGCTCAGCGTGCTGGTGTACTTGCCGAACGTCTCCACCGTCCACTCGAAACCCTGCGGCACGATACGCACCAGCTTGACGATCGCCACTATCACCAGGAAAACGACGACCAACGCAAGAATCTGTCCCATGGCTCTACCCCTTGTGCCTGAACGAAGTTCGCAGTATAGGCGAGTGCGTGCCAGTCGAGCAGCGGGTTCTCGCGTCATGGCACCGCGCCAGGATTATGTCGGGTACGCTTTCAGACCGTGCTCCACGGCCGCTGTCATCCTCGCGTAATATGGCCATGCTGACATAACGCGTGTACCCGACGGGCAACCCATGCAGAAGCGCATTCTGATCATCGAAGACGAGGCCCCGATCCGCGACATGGTGGCGTTTGCGCTGCGCCGGGCGGACATGTTGCCGGTCAGCGCCAGCGACGCCGGCGAGGCGCAGCTGGCCATCGCCGAGGAGATCCCCGACCTGATCCTGCTCGATTGGATGCTGCCCGGCATCAGTGGCATGGACCTGGCGCGGCGTCTGCGCCGCGACGAGCTGACCCGCGAGCTGCCGATCATCATGCTCACTGCGCGCGGCGAGGAGGCTGACCGCATTGCCGGCCTGGAAGCCGGCGTCGACGATTATGTGGTCAAGCCGTTCTCCACGCGCGAGCTGGTAGCGCGGATCAAGGCGGTGCTGCGTCGCAGTCAGGGCGAAGACAGCGCCGGCGTGATCGAGCTGGGCGGCCTGCGCCTCGACGGCCCCGCGCAACGGGTGTTCGCCGCCGACGAGCAAGTGCACCTCGGCCCGACCGAATACCGATTGCTGCATTTCTTCATGACGCACGCCGAGCGCGTGTACTCGCGCGCGCAATTGCTCGACCATGTCTGGGGCGGCAGCGTGTACGTCGAAGAGCGTACCGTCGATGTGCATATCCGCCGCCTGCGCAAGATCCTCGAAGCGTGGCGCCTGGACACTTTGATCCAGACCGTGCGTGGCACTGGGTACCGGTTTTCCGCCCACTCCGCGTCCGCGCGGCCCTAGGAGC
>SCRO01000080.1 GCA_004298505.1 Rhodanobacter sp. | reverse complement strand
GTAAGCGGTAACTGAACGGCGTTCTTCCGTTTCGCGCCACCGTCAGGACAATGATTCTCCGGTGCAACGATCGGAGAAGAGGCGATGTCAGGTATCAGACGGCAGCGGCGAAGTGCGGAAGGATGGCGTGCGTTGTTGACGCGGTTTGCGAGCAGTGGCCAGACGGTTACGGCGTTCTGCCAGCACGAGTCGGTCAGTCCGGCGAGCTTCTACCGCTGGCGATCGCTGCTGGGCACGGTAGCGGATGCAGGCCAGGTTCCAGTGGCCAGCGCATTACCTCCGGTACCGACCGGGTTTGTCGATCTGGGCCGGCTGAGCGAGCCGTCGTCATCAGCGTCCTTCGAGGTGCACCTGGATATGGGTGGCGGGTTGATGCTGCATCTGGTGCGCCACTGATGTTCTTTCCCGAAGGCCAGATCCGCGTGCAGCTGTACGGCGCACCGGTGGACATGCGCAAGTCGTTCGATGGCTTGTCAGCATTGGCCGAGCACGCGATGGGCCAAAATCCGCTGAGTGGCCAGTTGTTCGTGTTCATCAATCGGCGAGCGACGCAGATCAAGGTGCTGTACTTCGATCGCAGCGGCTTCTGCGTGTGGGCCAAGCGTCTGGAGGCCGGTCGGTTCCTCAGCGATTGGCGGACGGTGCGCTCGCGCGAGATGGATTGGACCGCGTTCAAGCTGCTGCTCGAAGGCATCGAGCCGGGACGCCAGCGCAAGCGTTTTCGGCTTGGTCAATCATCATCAAAATAACCGTGAAAATAATGGTGAAAATAGCCGTAAAAACGGCCATGAATGACGATGACTCTAGTATCATATTGGCCGTGCAAAACACGGCCACCTCCAGCACGGCAAACACGACGGATATCGCGTCGTTGAGCGTGCCACAGATGATCGCCTTGGTGCAGTCCAGAGACACCACGATCCAGACGCTGCAGCAGCAGATCGACGTGCTCAAGCACCAGCTCGACTGGTTCAAACGCCAGCTGTTCGGGCAAAAGAGCGAGCGCCTGGCACCGCTGCCCGATCCCACCCAGATGCATTTGGGTGAGATGCTGCCGCTGCCGGCCACAGCAGCGAAGCCCTCGCGCACGGTGCCCGCGCACACGCGGCGCATCGCCCAGCGCGACCTGGCCGCCGATAGCGAGGCGGTACCGTTTTTCGACGAGTCACGGGTCCCGGTGCAGACCATCCGCGTGCCCGATGCCGCCACCGCCGGGTTGGCGGAAGACCAGTTCGAGGTGATCGGCGAGAAGGTCAGCTACCGCCTGGCGCAGCGGCCAGGCAGCTTCGTGGTGCTAAAGTACCTGCGCGCGGTAACCAAGCGCCGCGACACTCAAGTGATCAGCTGCCCACCGGCTCCGGTCGGCGTCATCGAGGGCAGCCGTGCCGATGTCAGCTTCGCCGCCGGGCTGCTGGTGGACAAGTTTGCCTATCACTTGCCGCTGTATCGTCTGCACCAGCGGCTGGCCGATGGCGGGATCACGGTTAGCCGGCCGTGGCTGACCCAGTTGGCGCAGCAGATCATCGCGCTGCTGGAGCCGATCTACGATGCCCAGTTCGAGGCGATCCGTTACGGCCGGGTGATTGCTATGGACGAGACGCCGATCAAGGCCGGCCGCCGGATCGAAGGCAACGCGGCCGACAAGAAGCATCCGGGCGCGATGAAGACCGGTTACTTCTGGCCGGTATACGGCGAACACGACGAGGTCTGTTTTCCATTCTTCCCCTCGCGCAACCATGCCAACGTGATCAGCCTGCTGGGGTTGTCTCCGGCCGAAGGCAGTGTGCTGCTATCCGATGGCTACGGCGCCTACGCCAGCTACGCGAAGAAGACCGGCCTGACCCACGCTCAGTGCTGGGCGCATACGCGACGCGGCTTCTTCGAGGCTCAGGCGGCTGCGCCGGACGGCGCCGGCGAGGCGCTGGCACAGATTGGCACGCTGTACGCGGTCGAGGAGCAGATCCGCGAGGGCAAGCTGACCGGTGAGCACAAGCGTGTGTACCGGCTGACCCACAGCAAACCCCAGGTCGAGGTGTTCTTCGACTGGATCGAGCGCCAGTTCCAGCGCCAGGGTCTGTTGCCCAGCAACCCGTTCACCAAAGCGCTGGCCTATGCACGCGAGCGCCGGCTGGGTCTGGAAGTGTTCCTCACTGATCCGGACGTGCCGATCGACACCAACCATCTGGAGCGTGCGCTGCGGGTGATCCCGATGGGCCGCAAGAACTGGAATTTTTGCTGGACCGAGCTGGGCGCCAAGCACGTCGGCATCGTACAAAGCTTGATTGTCACCTGCCGTCTGCACGGCATCGACCCCTATACCTATCTGGTCGATGTGTTGCAGCGTGTCGGTCAGCATCCCGCCTCGCGCGTGGCCGAACTCACCCCGCGCCAGTGGAAGCAGCGCTTCGCGCAGAACCCGCTGCGTTCGGATCTTTACGCCGTCGATGCCGGGTAGGCAACAACGCCGCTGAATTAGCGCTTACGCTGCGCTGCCGCAAGCAACGGCGTTGCCGCCGCCATCGCTGTGGCACACCGCGGCAGCGTCAACGCTTTCGCGGGCGGCGCATCGCCGAGCGACCGACCATCGTGGAGACTCGCAAGCGAGTAGGTGACTGGGAAGGCGACACCATCGTGGGCAATGGGTTTGCGCGGGTCGTGACGCTGGTCGAGCGCAAGTCCGGCCTGGGTCACTCAAGTTCCGCAGCTAATCGCATAAGTCCTTGATTTGCTTATCTAGCGATAGGCAAAAATGACACAACAACGGTCGTCAGGTCGGTTGATCGATACCGAGAGCCTCGAAGAGATCGAGTTGCTGAGGTGAGGTCTTGCCGATACCGGTGAGATGCTGTTCGCCGAGCTGGACGCGGTGCTTTTGCAAACGCCGCAACAGCTCCAGCGTGGTCTTGGGGCTGTGTCGGCTGCCGTGGGCCTTGAGCCGCATGCGCATAACGCGATAGAGCACGAGGGCGAGGAAGCAGATCAGCGCATGGGCATGGATGCGCTCAGGTAGCCGGTGAAACACCGGCGCGATATCGATGTCGTTCTTGAGCACACGGAAGCCGCGCTCGATGTCGGCCAGGCTTTTGTAACGCTCGATGATGTGTTCGGCGCTGAAGTCCAGGACATTGGTCAGCACGACGAGTTTGCCGTCGTGAAATGGTGTCCTGAAATGGTGTTGAAATGGTGTTGAAATGGTGTTGAAATGGTGTTGAAATGGTGTTGAAATGGTGTCTGAAATGGTATCATGGACAATTTGATTGGCGTGGTGGTCGTCCCACCGGGCGCACCGCTGCAAACCGGCCTGTTCTGGCCTCGACCCACGAGCGGAACCGGTCCGTCCCCAATACCTTCTGCTGCTGCAGATAGCTGCGGATTTCCGCGATCAGCTCGTCCGGGAGCGCATCGGCAAACAGCGCCCGGTAAAAGATCTCGGGGTCAGGTCTAGCTTCGTAGCATCCAGCGTAGCGGCAGAACGCAATCAGAGATGCTACAAAGCTAGACCTGACCCCGTATTCCGCTCCGTATTCCGCTCCGCGACATGCCGCAGCGTGATGCTCTCCACCACGACTCGCTTGCCGCTGGGCTCGCCGTGCATACGAAGTTGGTTGGTTGGCAAAGAGCAGGCGGAGCATTCCAATGCCTAACTGCTGCCCTAATCAGGCACCTCCAGCAGCTCGACGATGTCCACTCCCAAAGCTTGTGCTAGTCGCTCAAGGCCGTCGATGGAGATGTTGGTAACGGAGCGTTCGAGTTGCGAGACATATGTGCGGTGGAACTGTGCCACCTCAGCCAGTTGCTCTTGACTCAATCCTTGAGCCGTGCGCAGGCGGCGAATGTTCACTGCCGCACGGGCGCGTGCTTTTGGCAGGGATCGTGGCGGGGACTTTGAAGGCATGCCTCCAGCCTGACCATCTACCGGCTTACATTCTACAGAGTATAAATCTACTTTTTTTAACTCTACATCCCGTATGGGCGGAGTGGCGCAGTTCCTCTAGGCGGGGGCTGAAGTAGCTCGGCGGTATCCACACCAAGAATTCGAGCGATCCGCTCAAGACTATCGATAGAGATGTTGGTCTTGCAGCGCTCGAGTTGCGACACGTATGTGCGATGGAGTTCTGCCAATTCACCGAGCTTCTCTTGGCTCAGACCCTTGGTCTTGCGTCGGCGACGAATGTTCGCCGCTATGTGAGAACGGGTGCTTGATGGGAATGATTGCAAAGACTTGGAAGGCATGAGCTCAAGCCTCTGTCTCTACCGTCTTGCAATCTACAGAATATATCTCTACTGTATATATACTGTATCTTAGCGGTGGTAGGGGAACTGCGGCTAATCGGATGCGTCCGCCGCCTGCGCAAACCATACGCGAGACAGATCTTGCCCGAAGACCTTGCCAATTCTGGGAAACGCCCGGACCGGCACGCCAGCAGGACCAACCAAGGGGGAAAGCACAGCATGAAAACAAGCACGCTACGCAACGCCATTTCCATCGCCTTGCTCGTGGCTGCCACCGGCACGACCGGGCTAGCTCAGGCCCGGGCGGTCGCTACGGACACGACCGCGCCGGGCAGGGCCGCGGTGACCGGTTCGCAGGTCAAGGCCGACTTCGATCTACCGGCAGGCAAACTTTCCGCGGCCCTCGATGCGCTCGGCACGCAAAGCGGCCTGCGGCTGGACTATCCACCCGCGTTGGTCGCGGGTAGGCAGGCGAGGGCGGTCCGTGGCCGCATGAGCTGGCACAAGGCACTCGGCCGCCTGCTGCAGGGCAGTGGCCTCACCTACCGGCAGGCCGGCGACACGACCATCGTGATCACGCGCGTGCAGGAAAGCGCCAGGCCCGGGGACGGTCCTGCCTCCGCTCGTTCGGCAACGACCGCGCCGCCCGCGGAATCGGCTGTGTCGCAGCTTCCGACTGTAACGGTCACCGGCACGCGTATCCGCGGCGGTACCACGCCCTCACCGGTCATCACGATCGGCAGCGAGCAGATCCAGCAGGAGGGCTTCACCGATCTCGGCGAGGTGATCCGCAGCGTGCCGCAGAACTTCGCGGGTGGGCAGAACCCCGGCATTGCCGCTGGCGCCACCGGAGGAGGGCAGGGCAACCAGAACATCACCGGCGGCTCGGGCCTGAATCTGCGCGGCCTCGGACAGGATGCGTCGCTGACCCTGCTCAACGGCCGGCGCATGTCCTACGGTGGATTCACCCAGATGGTGGACATCAGCGCCATTCCGGTCGAGGCGGTGGACCGCATCGAGATCGTCGCGGACGGCGCATCGGCCATCTATGGCTCCGATGCGGTGGGCGGCGTGGGCAATGTGATCTTGCGTCGCGACTTTGATGGCGTGACGGTCGGGTCCCGCTACGGCACCGCCACGGACGGGGGATTGACCACGCACGAGTACACCGCCACGGGCGGCACCACCTGGTCCACCGGCGGGCTGATCGCGACATGGAAGAAGAGTGATAACGATCCGATCTTCGCGAGCCAGCGCACGTACGCCAAGAGCATGTATGTCCCTTCGACGCTGTATCAGGCGGGCGAACTGCACAGTGGCCTGCTTAGCGCGCACCAGTCGTTGGGGGATATCGGCGAGTTTCGGTTGGATACGTTCCGTACCGAGCGCGAGATCGTCACGGACCTGGCGCATGCGACCAACTACGAACACAACACGCCGAAGACGACCACGTCGCTGGTCTCGCCCAGCCTCGACTTGTTTCTGCCCCACGACTGGACAGTGTCGATCGGCGGCACTTGGGGCCGGGAGAACACCGATGCCCGCCTCACGGTGGTGACCCCGGCCACCGGGATGTCGAGGCTGTCGCGCACGGCCTACCGCAACCGGAGCCGGGTGTACGAGATAGGCGGCGAAGGGCCGCTGTTCTCACTGACCGGTGGCGAGGCGCGGCTCGCGGTGGGCGCCGGCTACCGCAGCAATGCTTTCCGCCTTGGCAACCCGATCAGCGGCATCACCCAGGTGGATGGGGACGTCAGCAGTCGCTTTGCCTATGCCGAGCTCAACCTGCCCTTGGTCGGCCCGGAGCAGGGCGTTTCCGGCGTGCGACGGTTGGCCCTGACCGGCGCGGTTCGGGGTGAGCACTACGACAGCTTTGGCGGGGTCACCACCCCCAAGCTGGGCTTGATCTACAGTCCCAGCGCAGACTTTACGGCGAAGGCGTCTTGGGGCAAGTCGTTCAAGGTGCCTACACTGGCGCAGCAGTTCCTCACGCGCGATGCCTATCTGTTTCCCGTGGCCGCGCTGGGCGGTACCGGCTACGCGCCCGATGCGACGGTGCTCTACCTCACCGGCGGCAACCCCGACCTGCGTCCGGAAAGAGCGCGAACCTGGAGTGCCTCGCTCGCGTTCCATCCCGAAGCGCTGGCTGGCCTGGAGGCGGAGCTGACCTGGTTCGACGTCGACTACACCGACCGCGTCGTGCAGCCGCTTGTCCCCGCCCAGGCACTCAGCAACCCGGCTTTCGCGCCGTTCATCCGCAAGGCGCCTTCCGCGGCCGAGCAGGCGGAGATGCTCCGAACCTTCCGCTTCACCAATGCCACCGGGACGGCTTACGACGCCAGCAAGGTGGCCGCAATCGCGCCCAACCTGTTCATGAACACCGCCCGGCAACGAGCCAGGGGCCTGGATGCGTCGGGGTCCTACCGGTTCGATCTGGCCGCAGGCCGGCTGACGGTGCGCGGCTCGGCCAGCTGGCTGCACAGCACGCAGCAGATTTCATCGGCCCAGCCGGCCCACGACCTCGCGGGCACGTTGTTCTTTCCGGCCAGGCTCAATAGTCGGATCGGTGCGGTGTGGCAGCAGGGCGGCTTCACCGCATCGCTGTTCGGCAACTACAAGAACGGGGTGACCAACACCGCCGATGGCAGCAAGGGCGCCTCGTTCACCACCTTCGACACCACGCTGCGCTACGACGCCGGCGCGCGCAAAGACGCATGGTCCGATCTGGCGCTGGAGCTGTCGGTGCAGAACGCCTTCGATCGAGCACCGCCTCTGTACGCCGTCACGTCACGGACGTATGCGCCTTTCGACTCGACCAACTACTCGGCGATCGGCCGCTATCTCAGCCTCTCCGTCTCGAAGCATTGGTGATGCCGCGCCATGGATAGAGCTGTGCAGTGCCCTACCGACACAGGAGCGAGGCCATGAGGTCTGTTTCTTTGCACGCCATCGTCCGGCGCATTGTGTGCTTGGGCGTGTTGTTGAGCGCGCTTGGCGCCGTCTCCCCCGCGTTCGCGGTGTCGCCGCGGCAGCTGGTGGAGGTCGCGGACTTCAGCAGTCCGGTGGTGTCGCCGGACGGTACGCGGGTCGCATTCCGGGTGGCGCGGGCGTCGATCGAGCGCAACACCGACGACACCGTCTGGTACATCCAGCGGATGGACGGATCGTCGCCCCCGTGGCGTGTGAGTGACGGCGGCGTTCCCTTGCGCGATTCGGCCGGTATCGCCTTGCCGGCCACGGCGGTCTGGTCACCGGACGGGCGCGGTATCTACTACCGCGCCCGCCTGGACGGTCGGATCGATGTGTGGCGCGCAACAGTGGACGGCGCGGCGGCCGAACGCGTGACCGGAGGTGGGGCCGACGTGCGCGACTTCTCGCTGAGCGATGACGGCAAGGTGCTGAAGTACAGTGTCGGGCCGACCCGCGAAGAGGTAGCTGCGGCGGAGCAGGCCGAATACGATCGCGGCATTCGCGTCGACCGCGCCACGCCCCTCGGGCAAAACCTGTTCCGGTCCGGCGATACCGAGGGGCGGCTGGCGACGCAGCGGCTGGGCCTCATGTTCAACCGAGTCGACCTGACGGCCGATGTGCCCGACCACTGGAAGGCGATCGACCTGGCGAGCGGGGCGGTGCGGGATCTCGCGCCGTCCGAAAAGCCCCCTGCGGCGCTGGCGGCGTCGGATCTCGCCAGGCAGGTGCGCCACGTCTGGAAACTGGAGCGTGATCGACACAGCGGGCGTATCGCGTTGTTGACGCGCACGGAAGCAACGCCGGGCCAGCCGCGGATCGAACTGGCGATGTTGCCTGCCCACGGCGCGCGCCGCCTGGTGACATGCGTGGCGGAGGCGTGCACCGGCAAGGAGATCAGCGACGTGCAGTGGCGCCCCGGAACCGACGAGGCGATCTTCACGGTGACGCCTTACGACAAGGGGTTCGCGCAATCCATCTACCGCTGGAATGTCGACACGGGTGCGGTGTCCCAAGTTGCCACTTCCGACGGCCTGTTCGGTGGGGAAGGGCGTTGGGGGCCGGGCACCTGCGGCGTGTCGTCCGCGGCGCTGGCCTGCGTGACGGCCGAGGCCAACCGGCCGCCACGGTTGGAACGGGTCGACCTGCAGACGGGTGCGCGACAGGTGCTGTTCGATCCCAACCAGGCGCTGGCGCAGGGCCTTGCCGGGATTCGAGCGCAACTGCTGCGCTGGACGGATGCGAAAGGCAGGACGTTCACCGGTCAGCTCTACTCGGCGCGCCACGCGGACGGCAAGCTGCCGCCGCTGTTCGTCACCTACTACCGCTGCATCGGCTTCGTGCGCGGCGGCTCGGGCGACGAGTGGCCGTTGGCCACGATGGCGGAGCAGGGCATCTCCACGCTTTGCATCAACGCACCCTCGTTCTCGGCCAACGCGCAGGAGCGCTACGAGCTGGGGCAGTCGGCGGTCGAGAGCGCGGTGGAGCAACTCGCCTCGGAAGGCCGGATCGACAGGACAAGGATCGGGATGGGCGGGCTCAGCTTCGGCAGCGAAGTGACGATGTGGACGCTCATCCATTCCGACGTGATTACGGCCGCGTCGATGGCGTCGCCCACCACCTCGCCGATGTACTACCTGCTGGGCAGCAATATCGGTAAACCATTCCTATCGCTGCTGCGAACGAACTGGCAACTGGGTGCCCCGGACGAGACGCCGGCGCAGTGGCAGAAGATTTCGCCCACCTTGAACCTGGGGAAGATCAGCGCCCCGATACTGATGCAGTTTCCGGAGCAGGAATACATGTTTGGCCTCGACTACGCCATCCCGCTGATGCGCAGCAACCGCGCGGACCTCTACGTCTTTCCCAACGAGCCGCACAACAAGTTCCAGCCCCGACACAAGCTTGCCGTGTACGCGCGCAACCTGGACTGGTTTCGTTTCTGGCTGTTGGGCCAGGAAGATCCGGATCCGGCAAAGGCGTCGCAATACGCCCACTGGCGCTCGATGCGGTCGAGCATGAGCGCTGGGCATGCGGGCCACTAAAGAGTCGCGAACACCCGCGTCATTCCGCGTCATTCCTGCGCAAGGGGAAATGGATCTTGGTCTTACGGACTTCCCTACGGCTGATGCCGAACCCAGTTCTCGACCATGCACAGGTCGAACATCCTGAGGAAAGTTTGATCGCGCGACCGCAACGGCTTTGCAAAGAAGGTATGGATGGCGTGTGCGTCCAAGAGGTCTTGCGACCTGAGGCGGCCTGACAGCAGGAAGTCCGCGAGCTGATTTTTGTTCCGTTCGTACACGGCGCCCAGATAGCTCATGTAGGTCGCCTTGCTCTGGCGGTTCACGATGTCGGGCGGCAAGACGTCGGAAAAGGCCAGTCTTGCGACTGCGCGATTCCTGCCCCCGGCGATCCACATCCAGCTAGGTGCGCGGAGGCAGGCTTCCATCACAGGCTGGGACAGCAGCGGAAAGCGTAGCGGGCGCCGCAATCCACGCGCAGCTTGGCTCTGGAAGAGCTGATTCCCGGCCAGGTCGAAGATGCGCTCCCGGTCCCCCGGCAACGCATTCGCGGGAGCCGCGAACCACGGATGCGCCTCCGGCTTCACGGCTGCCGAACCTGGCGCAAGGAACGTGGAATCTTCATGGAAGGGCGATCGAGGAGGCCGCCGCAGCTTGGAGAGGGTGAGGCGACCTGCCTTCCAGAGCGTGCACTGGTGCAGGCTGGCCATGTCCCTGACGGCAGTGAGGCCTGTCCTGAAGCCGAGGGCCCTCCATGCATCTGCGCCGGGGGCGGCGGTCCGGAGATAGCAAAACACCGAGTCGCCGCCTCCTCCCGAGTAATAGGCGGCGGTGCCATGGCGTTCGGCCGCCGCCTCCATGGTCTCGTCCACGGCGTACTGCAACGGGCCCACCGCGGGAGCTACGGAATCGGTAGGCGGCGTAAAGTCGAAGCGCGCCTTGTCGAGACCCATGTGTTCGGTGTGCAGCTCGACGCCGAGTTGCCCGGCCATTTGGCGTGCGTATTGCCGCTCATCCACGCCGGGAACCGGAGTTACCAGGTTGCAGCAGACGACGCGCGCATGGCGACCTCGTAGACACGCGGCGACGATGGAAGAGTCGAGTCCGCCGGAGAGTTCCAGCAAGATCGACTGGTCCGCGTCCGGCCACGCGCGGACAGCGCTCACGACGGCGTGGCGGACCTCGTCTGCGGCATCGCGCGGGTCGCTGTAGCGGCGTTCGGGGGAAACAAAATCCCAGGGCGACCACGCTTGCCGGACCGAGACCTTGGCGCCACTCGCACTCAACGAACATCCAGGCAGCAACTCGAGCAGATCAGCGAGCCCGGTGCGCTGCGTTTTGATGCCGGGGTGCCTCAGACGGTGGGCGATGAAATCCCAGTCGATCTGCTTCCGGTAGAGATGGGTACGCATCGCCAAGGAAATGGTCGAGGTCAGGAAGCCCGTGCCGTCTCTTATGGAGTAAAAGCAGGGAAGATTGCCGGCGGCGGCCGGGGAGCGCGTGGCCGTAAGGCCGTCCGGGACTTGTGCATTGGGCTGGATGATGAGGTAAGCGCCCCAGTAGGTTTCCAGGATGTGCTGCCGGATCTTCGCCGGGTCCGTGTGTTTCGGAAGCCGTGCAATACGAGCGACTGCCGCGCCGTCTTGCGTGAACAGGTGCCCGATGAGAACGCCGCCGTCTGGCAGCGGCAATGTTGGGAGGTCCTCCGTGCCGAACAGTGTCAGCGCGCCCGACGCGTAGCGGACGCGCATCCTCATCGCATGGAGCGCGTCGGCCAGGTGGGAAAATGCCGCGTCGATACCCCCTTCGGCGGGGGCCAGGACGGCGATGTAATCGCTGTCCATCAGATCACCCGTATGGGCGTATGAGCCAGCACGTGCCCCAAGGCATCGTTCAACACCGTGGTACCGCATTGCGCCCAGCAATGCGCCGAGAACGGGGCTGCCGTTACGCCAAAGACGAGATCGGCGTGCAGCTCACGGCTGGCCAGGAACCTCACCATCGCGATGGAATCGAGAAGGCAGCATGTGTCGATCGGAACGTACGGGCGCGCACGGCGGAACGCAGCGGCCGCTTCCAGGGCCAGGGATTCGCCATGACGGGATGTCGAAAGCCGGGACGACCGCTGGCTACGAAGGGCTAAAAGTCCGCCGAGGGCCTTCTTCAGGCCACGGGTCTTCAGTTGCAGCTGCGTCGAGCAGACGATCGCCAGGGTATCAAGCACTACGCCGATGCTGGTCCGCTCGGCATGAGCCGCTTCTTCCATTGCGCTTCGCATGGGGGCTTTCGGGAAGGAGGACGATGCGTGGCCGGAGTCGCCCGGCCCATCGACCAGTATCTTTTCGTCGATCAACCTCCGAATGCTGCTTTCCGGGCCGTCGCCGCCGTCCAGGCAAGTGACCAGGGCGGACTCCAGGTAGTCGGCGAGGCGAAAGTAGCGATCGTTCTGAATGTCGAGAAAGATCAGATGGCCATCGACCTTGCAGTATGACAGGTCGCCATGCAGTCTGAGTTGCGTCATGTGCATCACTCCAGACAAAAGGCGCGCCTTTCGGCGCGCCTTGTTGGTCATGCATCGGAGATGCCGGTGACGGGGACGGCGCCGAAGTTCTCGGTGATTCCGGACAGCCCCTGGGTTTCGACGCTGGCGACGCCGAGCTCAATGACGTCTTCCGGCGTGTCGGTGTGGATGTTCTCGTTCGTGTTCATCTCAGTCTCCTGCGTTCACGTCATGGCAGTCCCATGACGCGAGCAGCGTAGGAGTCGGGAATTTTGATTTTCCAATGATTATTGCGCTGTCATCCGGTGATTATTCCGGGAATGTGATGGTCGTCACGCAATGCCGCGCTCTGCATCGACGTCTCCTCGGTTTGGCACACGTGCTGCTTGGCATGGGCACTGTTCGGAGCGCGAGTTCTCACGGCAACCGCTGTAGTCGTGCAAAGCGGATCAACGGCGTAGAACCTCGGCGAGATCTACTGAAGGTAATCGCTGCCGTCACTCAGCAAGGCCACGATGCACGGGATGAGCTGCTTGCGGCGCTCGTGATAGTCGCGCAGCGCGGACTGCAGGGCCGGCATGTCGCGGGCCTGCCAATGCCGGTTCACCTCGGAAAGCTCTTCGTAGGCGTGCTCGAGCAATGCTTGCTTGGCCCGCCGTATCGGTGCCAGTCGGTCGTTGGCCTGCTTCACGGCGTGGTGCAAGGACCAGTGGGCTGTCGCGCGGGCGATCGCATCGAACAGCTGCCACGTCAGCTTGACCAGGTCGTCGTCAGCGGACGCGAGCTCCAGCTCCCCGATCTTCCGGGCTGTCGGCGCCACGCCGATATCGCATGCCATCTGCAACAGGCGTTCCATCCAGTCATAGAGGTCGCGCATGGCGACTTCGGTGAGCAACGGGACGTGCAGTCCGTCGCGGGCATGATCGACGATCAGGGCTTCGCCGACCAGACGGTACAGGGCGAATCGAACTGGCGTGGGGCTGGTGTTGAACTCCGCGGCGAGCCTGGCCGGATCGATCCGCTGCCCGGGTGCGTAGCGTCCTGACCGCAGGGCGCGCCTGACCTGTCTGTACACGTATGCACTCTTGGAGTGGATAGCATCCATAGCGGGACTCCATGTCTGCGGATGGTTGCCTTCTGCGCCGGATGGTAGAGGCTTCGAGCGTCAGGCAAGAAGGATCAGGCTTTCGACCGTTGCAAGGTGCTTGAACTTGGGCAGCTCATTTTGTTCTGTGGCCTGCCCGCTGTGGGCGAGGGCTGGCGATGGCGACGCACCGGCTGGAATGCGAGCGGGGCGCCGATGAGCGCTTTGCCTGAGATATCGACAGGCGTGGCCAGGGCCGATACGTAGAATAGTGTCAGCGACATTCTCCGAATTCTGTGCGCGAGGTCAGGTTCTCGACGTGACGCGGAACGCAAAGCTGCGCCCATGACAGGGTCAGGCCTTGGTGCGCCAGGCAAAGCCTGAGCGCTTGGGAAGAATGGAACTGGCGGCCTCAGCCGGGGAACTGGCTGGGGCTACCCGACCTTTTTGCCTCCATCATCGCCACAGTTCGACTTCGGTGCCGATAGCTGGGTGGTGATTACCCGACGAAGCCGGAGCCCACGGTGTTCAGGGGTTACACTCAGCTTGTTCGCGATCATAAGACACACTATAATGTGTCATGCACTTTAATTATATGACTAAGACACACTATGTTGATACCAGAGTTTGCGACCGCCGGCGAGTTGTCGTTGGCGATCGGGCGGCGATTGCGAGACCAGCGCCTTGCTCAAAACGTGACGTTGAGAGAGCTGGCCAAGAGGAGCGGCTTGTCCGTGGGCGCGCTCAGGAAAATGGAGATCGAGGGCAAGACCACGCTGTATTCGTTGATCCGCGTGGTTCAGGCCCTTGGGCTGGGATCGGAGCTGGCGCACCTGTTTGAGCTCAAGCAGCGGTCGATTGCCGAGATGGAGGAGGCCGCACAAGCGTCTCAGCGCCAGCGGGCGTCGGGGAGGTGGACGGAATGAACCTGCTACAGGTTTGGTATGCGGGTTGGGGAGAGGACTTCCAGCTGGGCACGCTGGCGGACAATGGCCGGCAGCTGCTCTTCGAGTACAGCCAGGCGGCGCTTGATCGCAAGCTGGAGCTGTCGCCGGTGAAGCTCAAGCTGGGTGCGGGCAGTTTCGGCGACTTTCCGTCGTTCCAGCACCGGTTGCCCGGCTTGTTTGCCGACAGCCTGCCTGACGGCTGGGGTCTGATGCTGATGGATCGGCTGTTCCGCCAGCGCGGGATTACGGCGGCGGGGCCGCTGGAACGGCTTGCGTTCATGGGCGACCGGGCGATGGGTGCGTTGCGCTACAAGCCTGCCGGTGAGCTGGCAGGGCTGGAAGTGGATTGGACGCTGCTGGGGTTGGCCCAGGAAAGCGAGCGGGCGTTGTCGGGGGCACCGGTGCGCGAGCTGCCAGCGCTGATCCTGGCCGGCGGTTCGCCCCAGGGAGCTCGCCCCAAGGCGTTGGTGCAGTATGACGCGCGCACCGACCAGGTCAGCACGTTGCCCGCTGCGCCGGGAGAACCGTGGCTGGTCAAGTTCCAGGCGTCGAATGAGCACAAAGAAGTCTGCGCGATCGAGATGCTGTACTCCGAGCTGGCGCATGCGAGCGGGATCGACATGCCGGACACACGGTACTTCAACCTGAGCGACACGTTGGCGGCCTTTGGCATCGCCCGCTTCGACTGGGAGCACGGCGCCCGGGTGCCGATCCACAGCCTTGCGGGCCTCCTGAGCATCGACTACAGCGTGCCCGGATCGATCGACTACAACGGATTCCTACGGGCGACACGGTTCGTGACCAAGGACGAGCGGGAGGTGGTCAAAGCCTATCGCCGGGCGGTGTTCAACGTGGTCATGCACAACCGCGACGACCATGCCAAGAACTTCGCCTGGCGTCTGGGTGCCGACTCGCGCTGGCGCGTGGCGCCGGCCTATGACCTGACGTTCAACGAGGGGCCGAGCGGAGAGCACAGCCTGGATGTGGGCGGGAAGGGCACGGCGATCACGCGGGCCGACCTGAATGCGTTGGCGATCGATGCCGGCGTACGGGTAGCAACGGCCAATCAGGTGATCGATGAGGTAGCCGAAGCGGCCGGCACCCTGGCGCAGCGGGCATTGTCATGGCCGATCCGCGCGCAAACGGTGACCAGCCTTGTGCGATCGGTGGAATCCTGCCGCAAGCTGATGGGTAGTTAGTGAAATGGTGTCATGAAATGGTGTCAGGGACAATTTGATTGGCGTGGTGGTCGCCCCACCGGGCGCACCGTCGCAAACCGGCCTGTTCTGGCCTCGACCCACGAGCGGAACCGGTCCGTCCCCAACACCTTCTGCTGCTGCAGATAGCTGCGGATTTCTGCGATCAGCTCGTCCGGGAGGGCATCGGCAAATAGTGCCCGGTACGCCGACGCGCGAGCCGTTGGATCGGCACCGAGCGCGAGATACTCAGGATGCGGGGTCAGCAGCGGGTCCACGCGTCCCGTGGCGTTGGCGGCATAGCTCGACCACGGATGATCCT
>SCRO01000079.1 GCA_004298505.1 Rhodanobacter sp. | reverse complement strand
GGTCCATATTTCCGCCGATTCTTGGCCCATGGAACCACCATGGGCCGGCGAACCGTCGAAAATCTGTCCTCGCACAGCCGAATTCTCGCCTCGACCACTAAAGTCCGACAGGCTGCTAGGCGTCGTCGCGCCGTTTTTCCACGGCGTGCAGGTGCGTGCCAGCTACGGTACGCGGCGGCGTGGCGGCAACCTCGTCGAGGCACACGCGGTTGCGACCGTCCAGCTTGGCGCGATACATCGCCTGGTCGGCCCGTTCGACCAGCGCTTCCAGCGCGTCGCCGTGCTGATGCATGGCTACACCGATGCTGATGCTGAGCAGCTGTTGTTCGTTGCGCACCGGAATTTCCAGCCGATGCACGCGTCGGCACAGGCGAGTAGCCACTTGCGTGGCCTCCGCAGCGTCGATGCCATCGAGCATGGCGACAAATTCCTCGCCGCCGTAGCGCGCGAACAGGTCGCGCGGACGCAATTCGGCGCTGAGCGTGGCGGCCACGGCGACCAGCGCGCGGTCGCCGGAGTTGTGGCCATGCCGGTCGTTGAGTAGCTTGAAGTGATCAAGGTCGAAGAACAACACGGCGATCGGCCGTGCCGGACTGGAAGCCAGCATGGCGCTGGCGCGCTCGTTCCAGGCGCGCCGGTTGAGCGTGTGGGTGAGCGAATCGTGATCGGCCAATACCTGCACCACGTCGCGATCCTGGCGCAGGCGCAGCGCCCGATCAGCCAGGCCCAGTGACAGCACCAGCGCTTCGAACGCACCGCCGGCAAGGCTGGCGTCGTTGAGCCAGTCGAGTCGGGGCAGGGCGCCGTTGACCTGGGCGCTGGTTGATGCCGTGAGCAGCAGCAGCGGAGTCCAGCCGGCCAGGAAGAACCAGGCCTGGCGCGAGCCGCGCGCGGCAGCGCCGATGGCGGCTACCAGCAACAGCATGGCGCCGATCATGAGTAGTGGGTTGAGCAGGGCCTGCGCCACCTCGATCAGCAGCGGGATGCCGCTGCAGCGCATCAGTACCAGCTGGATCATGCCGACGGCCAGCGCCATGATTGGCACCCGCAACAGCGGTGCGTGTTGCTGCAGATCGCAGAAGCGCATCATGAACAACGAGGCGAACGCCACCGACAAGGCCACCGCGACCGAGCCCGCCAGCCAGATATGGCCGGCCAGCCATTGCCACTCCAGCGGATGGAACACGAAACCGGTCTGGATACTCTGGATCAATGCGTAGCAGACGATGTAGCCGGCATACCAGGCGTAGGTGACGTCGCGCAGCACCAGCGAGAAGAACAGCGCCATCAGCACCATGGCGAGCATCACGGCAAAACTGGCGCTGGCGAATACCAGCCATTGCGCATCCTGCTGCAGGTACTCGTTCCAGGGCAGAATCCGGAAACGCAACGGCGCGCTGATCGTTTCGGTCGGTTCCAGTCGCAGCAGGATCGGTGCCGAGGCCGGTTGGGTCGAAGGTATCCGCCAGGCCAGTCGGCCGTGGCCGTGGACCGGTGCGCTGAAATCGTCGACCGCCAGCATATCGGCCTGGCCGCCATCGATCACGCTGATCGCACCCATCGGAGGCGGATAGACGGTAAGCACCCGTTCCTCGTTGTCCCAGGGCGGTTGCGCCGCGAGCACTACCCAACTACCCAGCTTGTTGCGCGGAAACTGCTGCAACATCGAGGGATCGAAACTCTTCAGATGACCGGCGCGATAGGCTTCCAGCACGCTCTGCGGGGTGTCGCCCGGGCTGGCTTCGCCCCAGGCGCCATTCAGCGGCATGCCCGCGGCGTGGGCAACGCCAAGCCAGAGCAGCAGGCCAAACGCAAAGCCGCACCCGCGCCGCCAGAGGCGATCCCGGGGTGGCAATGTGATCCGCTTCTCCAATTTGCTTTCCCTGTGAGGCGAAGCCCGCTCCCGTATCCTTGGTGAAATCCGGCTCTGTCAGCGCACGACCTGTCAGCGCCGTTCCCTGAGCTGCGCGACGGTTCGCCAGTGCTGCCGCCGGGCGGCACGGAATCCAACACACAACGCTGCCCGATCGGACTGGTACAAGTCAAGCACAGGTCGTGCCACCACTTCAGAACGGCGTGCGCGCTGCGCCGATGGTCCGAAAGCGGATGTCTGCTTGAGGTGATGCGGGCCCACCTGAACACAATGCGCCCGAAACGACACGGACCGGACGCGTACGGTCACCTGCCTGCAGTCAGGTATCCGGCCATCGGGCCGCAGCGGTAGCTGCCGGCCCGGCAGGCATCCCCTCATTGCGGGCGGCGTGCACCCAGCAGCAGCAATACTTCCTGTGCGCTGCGTATCCGTTCGCTGGCGCCGGGCAGGTCGAGGATCACCTTCAGCTTGTCCTGGCCATCGAGCTTGTACACGCGGGGCAGGCTCTGGATCAGCTTGATGATTGCCAGCGGATCCACCTCGGGCTTTTCGCGAAACGTGATGCGACCGCCGTTGGCACCGAAATCCAGCTTGCGGATGCCCAGCGGGGTGGCCAGCAGTTTCAGGCTGGCCACGGTGAACAGCTGCCGGGTAGGTTCGGGCAACAGGCCGAAGCGGTCGATCATTTCCACCTGCAAATCGCGCAACTCGTCTTCGTTGCGTGCGCTCGCGATGCGCTTGTACAAGGTCAGCCGCGCGTGCACGTCGCCGAGATAATCGTCGGGAATCAGCGCGGGCAGGTGCAACTCGACCTCGGTCTCGTGTTCGCTGTTGAGGTCGAAATCCGGCACTTTGCCGGATTTCAGGGCGCGCACCGCGCGGTCCAGCAGTTCGGTGTAGAGGCCGAAGCCGATCTCCTGGATCTGGCCCGATTGCTCGTCGCCAAGCAGTTCGCCGGCGCCGCGGATCTCCAGATCGTGCGTGGCCAGGGTGAAGCCGGCGCCGAGTTCTTCCAGTGAAGCCAAGGCCTCCAGTCGTTTCTGTGCATCGGCCGTGATGGATTTGCGATCCGGCACCACGAGATACGCATACGCGCGGTGGTGGGAACGGCCCACGCGCCCGCGCAACTGGTGCAGCTGGGCCAGGCCGAAATGGTCGGCGCGGTCGATGATGATGGTGTTGGCGGTGGGGATGTCGATGCCGGTTTCGATGATGGTGGTGCACACCAGCACGTTGAAGCGCTGGCGGTGGAAGTCGGCCATCACGCCTTCCAGTTCGCGCTCGGGCATCTGGCCGTGCGCGATGCGGACGCGCGCTTCGGGCACCAGTGCCTCCAGTTCACGCACGGTGCGTTCGATGCTCTGCACCTCATTGTGCAGGTAATACACCTGGCCGCCGCGCGACAGCTCGCGCTGCAGTGCCTCGCGGATCAGCGCCGGATCCCACGCGGAGATGAAGGTGCGCACGGCCGAACGGTGCGCCGGCGGCGTGGCGATCAGCGACAGGTCGCGCAGGCCCGCCATCGCCATGTTCAGCGTGCGCGGGATCGGCGTGGCGGTCAGGGTGAGCAGGTCGACCTCGGCGCGCAGTTTCTTCAGCTGCTCCTTCTGGCGCACGCCGAAGCGCTGCTCCTCGTCCACGATCACCAGCCCGAGGTTCTTGAACTTGACGTCTGCCTGCAGCAGCTTGTGCGTCCCCACGATCACGTCGATCTGGCCGTCGGCAAGGCGCTTCAGGGCCGCGCTTACTTCCTTGGCGGACTTGAAGCGCGACAGCACGTCCACCCGCACCGGCCAGTCGGCGAAACGGTCCGCAAAGTTGCTGTAGTGCTGTTGCGCGAGCAGGGTAGTGGGCACCAGCACGGCAACCTGCTTGCCGGCGGTGGCGGTGGCGAAGGCAGCACGCAGCGCCACCTCGGTCTTGCCGAAGCCGACATCGCCGCAGATCACCCGGTCCATTGAGCGCGGCGCGGCAAGATCGTCGAGCACAGCCTCGATCGCGCTTTCCTGGTCAGGAGTCTCCTCGAACGGGAAGGTGCTGCCGAACTCTTCCACCAGCTGGCGATCGATCGACATCGGTTCGCCGCCACGGGCCTGCCGCTGCGCATAGATCGCCAGCAGTTCGGCGGCGACGTCGCGCACTTTTTCCGCAGCTTTCCTGCGCGCGCGCTCCCACGCGTCGCCGCCCAGCGAATGCAACGGTGCCAGCTCCGGAGCGGTGCCGGAATAGCGGCTGACCAGCCCCAACTGCGACACCGGCACGTACAGCTTGTCGCCCTTGGCGTAGGCGATGGTGAGGAATTCGCCATCCATGCCGCCCACGTCCATCGAGACCAGGCCCTGGTAGCGGCCCACGCCGTGGTCGACATGCACGATCGGTGCGCCGAGGGTGAGTTCGGTGAGGTCGCGAATGATCGCTTCAGGGTCACGCGCGGTGCCGCGGCGACGCTTACGGTCGCGCTCGGTACGCACTCGCTCGCCATACAACTCGCGCTCGGTGAGCACGGTGAGCGCGGGCTTGTTCAACGCAAAACCCTGCTCCAATGAGGCGATGGTGATCGCAAACCTGGTGGGTTCGTCGCTGGACTCTTTCCCGTCATTCGAGCTTTCGCCGGGAAGACGGGCAAGAAAAGCCTGCCAACTCTCGACGTTCTGCGGCTTCAGCCCGGCTGCCGCCAGGGTATCGATCAACGCCTCGCGCCGTCCCGCCGAATCCGCGACGATCAGCACGCGGCCGGGATAACTGGACAGGAAGTGCTTGAGCGAGGTGCCCGGCTCCTCGCCCTTGCGGTTGAGTGGCAGCTCGGGCGCTGGCAAGGTGGCGCTGTCGACGGCATGCTCGTGGGTCGTCTCGACCACCTCTACGCGCAGGCGCTTGTTGAGTTGTTCGCGCAGCTTTTCCGGTGGCAGGTACAGCTCGGTCGGTGCCAGCACCGGGCGTTCGGTGTCGTGCGCGCGCTGGTCGTAGCGCGCGGCGGTCTGCAGCCAGAACTGGTCGGCGGCTTCGTTGGCGCCTTCACCCAGCACGAACAGCGCGTTGTCGGCGAGGTAGTCGAACAGCGTGGCGGTTTGTTCGAAGAACAGTGGCAAGTAATACTCGATGCCGCCCGGGGTCACGCCCTCCTTCATGTCCTGGTACAGCGGGCAGTGGCGCACGTCGATCGGGAAGCGCTCGCGCAGGTTGCTGCGAAATGTCCTGGCGGCTTCGTCGGTCAGCGGAAATTCGCGGGCGGGAAGCAACTCGATCTTGTCCACTTGTTGCTGCGAGCGCTGGGTTTCCGGGTCGAAACTGCGGATCGAATCCACCTCGTCGTCGAACAGTTCGATGCGGTACGGCTCGGCCGTGCCCGTCGGGAAAATGTCGAGCAGCGCACCGCGCACCGCGAAATCGCCTGGTTCGGCCACCTGCGGCACATGGTGGTAACCGGACGCTTGCAGCCGACGCTGCTCGCTGGCAAGATCGAGTTTCTGCCCTTTGGACAACATCAGACCGGAGCCGGTGATGTGCGATCGCGGCGCGATCCGCTGCATCAGGGTAGCCACCGGCACCACCAGGACGCCACGCTTCACACCCGGTAGCCGGTACAGCGTGGCGATGCGTTGCGAGACGATCTCCGGATGCGGGCTGAACGCGTCGTACGGCAGGGTTTCCCAGTCCGGGAATTGCAGTACCGGCAGGTTGCCGGCAAAGACGCCAAGCTCGGTCTCCAGTGCTTGCGCGCGCTGGGTGTCGCGCGTCACCACCACTACCAGGCCTGCATGTGAGCGCGCAACTTCGGCCAGCAGCAGGGCCCGAGCGGAACCGTGCGGTGGTGTCCAGTAACGGCGTTGTCGGGGGGTGGTCGGAAGTGGCGGGTGTTTGATCAGGCTGGGCATGGGAACGCGTGTGCACGGCGCCGCGGTCGAGCCGCGCCAGGGAAAGCGGGCAAGTGTAACGCGATGTGCTGGTACGCTGGTTCACACCTGCAGCGGGCAGGGCGCGGCTCAGAGCTTCAGCGTGAGCAGTGCCGTGCCCGGCTCGTCCAGCATTATGTGCCGGGTGAAGCCGATCTCGTCACACAACCGCAGCATGGGCCGGTTCTCTAGCAGTACGTAACCCCAGAGTTCATACAGGCCGCGCCGGTGGCAATCGTCGACCAGACGCTGCATCAACAAGCCCCCTAGGCCGCGGTGACTCCAGTCCTGTTCCACCAGTACCGAAAATTCTGCCCTGTCGCCGGCCTCGTCGACGTAGATCCGGCCGACGCCACGCATTTCGGCTGGGCGTTCGGTTTTGTCCATCAGCACATAAGCGGTCTCGCAGGCCGGATCGATGCGGCACAAACGCTGCGCCATCGGCGTCGGCAATTCGGACATCGCGTGCAGGAAACGTCGGCGGATGTCCTCCGGCGACAACCGGGTGAAGCAGCGCTGCATCGTGGCCACGTCCGCCGCCTCGATCGGGCGCAGCACCAACTCGCGGCCGTCCTCGGTACGTACCCGCTCGCCATGTGCCGAGGGCGCCACCCGCGGCGGCGCAAAACGGTCCCTGGTGGGGGGTGGCAACGCGGCGTAGCGGGTGGGAACGGCAAAGTCGATGACAGGAATCATGGCGGCTCCGTACTTTTGCGTATTGTGTGCAATGCAACATCATTTTACAAGAACGATTTCGTTGCCATTCAAGGTGATCCCCGCAAAAATGGCGTCACCTCGCGCTTTTCGTGCTGCGGTACGGAATGTCGCAGCCAGGCCAGACAGCCGTGCGGGCAGGTATGCACCATACGCGCGACCGCCCTGACCGGCGTGATGCCCCTGCCCGCATGCGGTGCCAGCACGTCGGGATCCGATGACTGTGCCATGGCACGTCATCGCGATCGAGCTGCAGGTGCAGTTGCTGGACGCCTATGCCTCGGTGTGCGCGGGGTGTTCCCGGCGCGTTACCCGCCATGAAGGACAAGCCATGACCCAGCATCTTGGCGCACTCGCGCTACGGTGTGCATTTTCGCGAGGAACTACGCCACGAGGCCGGTGGCACGGTGGCGATGTTCGAGCAGTTGTAGGGGAACGGTCGGAACCTGCGGCAAGCGGCCCGGTGATGGGCCGCCAGCGACACCATGAACGACGTCGATGGCGGCGGTCGATCAGCGCAGCATCTTCAGCAGCGCCTGCGCGGCGGGTTCGGACGATGCCGGGTTCTGGCCGGTGATCAGCAGGCCATCGGTGACCACGTACGGCTGCCAATCGCCGGCCTTGCTGTAGCGGCCGCCGTTCTGCTTCAGCATGTCCTCGACCAGGAACGGCACCACCTGCGTCACCCTTGAAGCGATGGGTGGCCTCGGTCTGTGCCGAAGGATCGTCGCTCTTGGGATCAAGCGGCGGCTGCCCGCCGCTTGGCGTGGCCAGCGTGATCTACGCGCCAGCGTCCTTGAACACGTAGTAGGGCGCGGCGAATTCTTCCAGCCAGAAGCCGGTCTTCTGGCCCGTTTGACCAAGCTGATCGTGCGAGGTGAGCACCATGAGAATCTTCATGCGGGTTCCCGATTGATTGATATGGGCGACAGCGAATGCTTGCGCCTTGCTTGTCAGAGGAGGGGGCAGCGGGCGTGTTGACCAAGGCTAAACCGTGGGCTGGTCCATGTGATTGATCAGGATCTGCTTGCGTTCGCGTGGCGCTGCAGCCGGTGAATGCGTCGACTGGCAAAGGGAGGGCAGGCGAGAGCCTGCTCTCTACTCTACCTGAGGCCCGCTGTGGATATATGGTAAAACAAGACCTGACCCTTAGGTCCTTTGACCCTTAGGTCCTTTATATGGTAAAACAAGACCTGACCCTTAGGTCGCTGAGGCCTGCTGTGGATACATGGTAAAACAAGACCTGACCCTTAGGTCGGTCGTAACCCTTAGGTCGTGCCGGAGTCTCGTTGCCAGAGAACAAACAGCAACTGTTCCTCGGCGACGACAAGTTTGCGGAGCGGATGGCGTCACGTGCCCAAGCAACCTCGCCGGAGGTACCGATTCCGGACACCTTGGCCATACGGCCAGCGCCCCTCGCCGGGCAAGCAGTGGCTTTTAATTCCCAAGTAGGAGCGCCCTGCCAGGTGCCCAACAAAAAGGGTGGCTGACTTCACGGCGAGCCACCCTTTCATGTCTTAATGCTTGTCTTGTGGCTTAGATCGCCAACCAGACGTAGAAGTAAAGCGTGTTGTTATCGCTGGCGCTGCGGCCGGCACCGTCCACGTTATGCACCAAACCACTGAACCTGGTGTAGTAGGTGTACTGCAGGCCCAGCCGCACATTGGCGTAAGGCTGTGCCCACGAAGCGGACTTGCCGAACGGATTGTAGTTGAACTCGACCATGCCACCCTGGGTATTCGGCGAACCGTTGTTGCCGTACAGGACGACGTCGTTGCTGCCATTGCTGACAAACTGGGCCAAGGTCACGCCGTAGGTATTCTGGTACCAGTAGCTGCCCTTGAGGTTGAACGAATTCAGCGTGTTGCGCAGATTCGAGGAACCGTTGCCGCCGTCGTAGGTGTTGTGGAGAGTCTGTTTCTCGTGAACGTACAGCCCGCTGACCGTGACGATGTTGTCGCCCTTGAAGTACTGGTAGTCGCCGGACAGCCCAAGGTCATTGAAGTTGTCGGTCGGACCAGCCACCGGGATGTCGTTTCCGTTGAGATCCGAACCCAGACCACCCCGTTTCATGTCCAGCAGAAAACCGCCCATCGTGAAGTTGCCGTGCGGGATGTTCCAAGTGTAGGCCACCCGTGCATACGGGGCCAGACCTGAAAGTTTGCCATCGTAGCCGGCATTGACATGGTGGGTAAAGGCGATCGACAGGGAACGATAACCACCGGCCTCGACATACCATTTGCCATCGACCTGGGCATAGCCGGTCACACCGATCGACTGGCCACCCAAGCCACCGAACAGCATGGGTGCCGCCGGCGCACCTGGCGCCAAATCGGCACCCATGTAGGGATAGATCCAGCCCGGCGCGGAATTGAACACGTCACTGATGGTCGGGTTGTTGTTGACCGAAATGCCCCAGGTGCCGTTGTGATTGCCATGACTGAACGGGCTGGCGTAACGCACATCCGTATTATCCCAGCCGAGCAAGCCGCCGTTCTCCGAATAGGTCGCCTGGGAAAAGACGCCGATGTGATCGGTCAGACGGCCGGCCAGGAACACCGATGCCTGTTGCAGCTCGGTATTGTTGTTGGTACCGAAGCCGTTGGCCGGCGGCGAAGTTTGTGCCTTCGAGGTATGCGTGAAGGACTCGACCAGCATCGCCGAGAGCGGCACTTTGGCGTCGTTGCCGACCTTCATGGTGTAGCCGTTGATCTTGAACTCGCGCCCGTAGGGCGTCAGCTCGGGCCCGAAGCCGCCGACATGGCAGGCCGTGCAGGGCTGATGCGTCTGGCGTGAATACGAAGGTACCGCCAGTACCAGCGTGGGTGCCAACAACAAACACGCTGCCACGGCGGCCTTGCGTAGCAGTCGGCTCACTGGCCGGGCTCCGTCAACACTCCGCTTTTTCATCGTAAACATGCGTCTGTGCTCCTCTGCCAATTGGTTAAAATGTCGTTAGGCGAAAGTTTAGGGACGTCCCACACACACCATTTTGACTTCGATCAAATTGACGTGCTCCAGGCCACCCCCTCCCGCTGCCAACAAACCCCGAGAAATCACAAGATCTTGCGCTCTCCGACATACCGCGTGGGGAACCCCCGCTGGTACCGCAAAAGCAGCCGGCTGCTGGCTTCAAGGCACATCGGCAACCGACAAAAGCGATCCGCCGGGGGCATTCCAGCCGGACCGGGAACGTTCGCGTGCAACATATTGCGTGATATTGCGTGACGGGCTGCGACAATGCGCCACGCACCAGTCACCCAGCGACGCGTGCTTTGCCTGCGAACGGACACATGGGGCGCAAGCAGGCTGGCGGTGTCGGTCGCCTCCGAGGGTGGAAAAACGAGCCACGGGGTCAGGTCTTGGTGCGCCAGGCAAAGCCTGAGCGCTTGGGAAGAATAGAACGAAGGAGGCGCCTATTCTGAGACTGCGTTAGTTATCCGGCAGGTAACCAATCCTGCCCGGTAAAGCCTGGCCAGCAGCCGGAAGCGACTCCTGCGCAAGGTTCAGGTAACTGGCGTGGCGAAGCCAGGACGAGCGAGCGTGCAGGCCGCGTGATGGAGCCCCGATATGACCGCTTTGCGGGAGCCGACGTTTTCAAGACGACGGAAGGCTGCATGCAGACAGCGCGATGGCATTCGAGCCAACCCGCATTTCTGCCCGCCCGCTTCGCATCGCGCATCGAGTTTGCGAGCGCGCCGGAACAGGTATTCGCGGGGGGCGCAAGCAGCCCGCTTCTATCGGGGCGCACCTTGGGGCGCGGGGGACGCGTCCATTGGGCTACTCGAAAAGGACCTACAGATGAAAAAGCGAGTTATCCAGTTGGCTGTTGCCATTTCCCTGGCGTTGGCGGCAACCGCTGCCATGGCTTCGGGTCAGGATGCCAACGTCACCCGCGCCACGCTCGACAACGGCCTGCGCGTGGTGATCGTGCGCGACACGCTGGCGCCGGTGGTGACTACGGAGATGAATTATCTGGCCGGTTCGGACGAGGTGCAGGCCGGCTTTCCGGGCACCGCGCATGCGGTGGAGCACATGATGTTCCGCGGCAGTCCGGGCTTGTCCAAGGATCAGCTGGCGGCGATCGCGGCGAACATGGGCGGCGCATTCAACGCCGACACCACGCAGTCGATCACCCAGTATTACTTCGTGGCGCCGTCGCAGGATCTGAAGGTGGCGTTGCATGTGCAGAGCTTGCGCATGCGCGGGGTCGACCTGGACGAGGCGGCGTGGGCGAACCAGACCACCGCGAACATGCTCAAGCAGTTCCACGACATCTGGTATGCGCCCAACAACGCGATCCTGGTGATTGCCGGCGACGTCGATCCGACCGCCACGATCCTGGCCAGGATGCAGTCGATTCTCGCCGATGCGGTCAGCAAGGGTGTCGACCACCCTGCCCAACGGTATCCGTCTGATCGTGCAGCCTGAAACCATCAGCGACACGGTGAAGCTTTACGGCAGGATCAAGACCAACCAGGACTTGCAGGCGCCCAAGGGCGAGGAGGGCGTGGCCTCGGTGTTCCCGTTTGGTACCACCAGCATGAACCACCGACTGCAACTGCAGCAGGCACTGGATGAGATCAGCGCGAGGGAAAGCGCCGGCCTCCACTTCTCGCTGGCAGTGCCGTCGGCACATTTCGCCGAGGCTTCAAGCTGCTCGCCGGCAACGAATTGCACCCGGCACTGCCGGCGCGCGCCTTCGCGTTGGTGCAGCACCAGGTCGCGGGGATCGTGGCCGGCCAGTTGCAGTCGCCGGCGTTCCTGACCGAGCTCGGCCTGGGTAAGGCCTTGCTGCCGGCCAGTGATCCGCAGTTGCGCCATGCCACCCCGCAGAGCGTGATGGCGCTGACGCCGGACAAGCTGAAAGCCTATTACACCGCCACGTTTCGCCCGGACATGACTACCATCGTCGTGGTCGGCAAGGTCGACCCGGCGCGCTATGCATTGAACCTGGGCAATGAAGTGCTCGGCGGCGGCTTCTATGCCTCGCGCCTGTACCACGACCTGCGCGATACCCGTGGGCTGGTCTACAACGTCGGCACCAGTTTCGACCTGGGCAAGCATCGCAGCACCTACAGCGTGTCCTTCGGGGCCGATCCGGACAAGATGGCGGCGGCCAGCAAGATCGTGGTGCGCGATCTCAAGCAGATGCAGCGCTCGCCGGTGACCGACACCGAGCTGATCGGACATCGTCGATAGTCGCTGCCTATCGGGTCGACACGCCGCCACCAGCTATCATGCGTAGTTCGATGAACGACACCCACTCGCCTACGCCCGTCGCCGCCACCGATCCAGGCCTGCGCACACTGCGCCGGCAACTGGATGCGGTGTGCAGCGGCGACTTCGCGCGCCTGCTCGGGCGCTGGCGCACGCTGTCGCGTCGACCCGATGAGAAGAAGCTGGGGGCGCTGGCCGCCGATATCGAGCGCTCCGCAGCCAAACGTCGCGCGCGGGTCGTGGCCAAGCCGGTCATCCGGCTCGATGCATCGCTGCCGATCAGCGCATGTGGCGAGGACATCGTCAAGCTGATTCGTGAGCATCAGGTGGTGGTGGTCGCCGGCGAGACCGGCTCGGGCAAGACCACCCAGTTGCCCAAGCTATGTTTGGCCGCCGGTCGCGGCGAGGCCGGCCTGATCGGCTGCACCCAGCCGCGCCGCCTCGCCGCGCGTTCGGTGGCGCGGCGCGTGGCCGAGGAACTAGGCACGCCACTGGGCGAGATCGTGGGCTTCCAGGTGCGCTTCAACGACCAGGTGTCCGAGCGCAGCCTGATCAAGTTCATGACCGACGGCATCCTGCTCGCCGAGACCCAGGGTGATCCGTGGCTGAGCGCCTACGACACGCTGATCATCGACGAGGCGCACGAGCGCAGCCTCAACATCGACTTCCTGCTGGGCTACCTCAAGCGGCTGGCAGTGAAGCGACCGGAGCTGAAGATCATCGTCACCTCGGCGACGATCGACACGGCGCGTTTCTCCGAGCATTTCGGCGGCGCGCCGGTGCTCGAGGTGGCGGGGCGTGCGTATCCGGTGGAAACGCGCTGGCGCTCGCTGGATGAAATGGCCGCGCGCCAGGGACGTAGCAAGGACCTGCAGCAAGGCAGCGCCGAGCACATCGCCGCGGTGCTCGACGAAATCACCCACGGCGATCCCCGCGGCGACGTGCTGGTGTTCCTGCCCGGTGAGCGCGAGATTCGCGATGCGCACCAGGTGCTGTCGCGTCGGCAGTATCGCGAAACCGAAATCCTGCCGTTGTACGCACGGCTTTCGGCCGGCGACCAGGACCGCGTGTTCAAGCCCGGCGTGAAGCGTCGCGTGGTGCTCGCCACCAATGTGGCCGAGACCTCGCTCACCGTGCCGCGCATCCGCTACGTGGTCGACACCGGCACCGCACGGGTCAAGCGCTACAGTCAGCGCAGCCAGCTCGAACGGTTGCACGTGGAGCCAATCTCGCGGGCCGCCGCCGACCAGCGCAAGGGCCGCTGCGGCCGGGTCGGGCCGGGCATCTGCTATCGGCTGTACGACGAAGCCGATTTTGCCAGTCGCGATGCATTCACCGACCCCGAACTGCTGCGCTCGTCGCTGGCCAACGTGATCCTGCGCATGCTGGCGCTGAAGCTGGGCGAGGTCGAGGATTTCCCGTTCCTGGACACGCCCGATCCGCGCGTGGTTGCCGACGGTTTTCGTCGGCTCAGCGAGATTTCCGCGATCGACGAGGCGCGCCAGCTCACCGCGATCGGCCGTACGCTGGCGCGCTTGCCGCTCGATGTGCAGCTGGCGCGCATGCTGGTCGAGGGCGAGAAGCTGCATGCCTTGCGCGAGGTGCTGACCATTGTGTCGTTCCTCAGCATCCAGGACCCGCGCGAGCGTCCGGGCGATGCTCGCCAACAGGCTGACGCCGCCCACGCGGCGTTCGCCGACCCGAAGTCGGACTTCGTGGGCGTGCTGAACCTGTGGCACGCCTACCACGAGGCACACGAGGAGCTGACCCAGTCGAAGTTGCGCGGCTGGTGTTCGCGGCACTTTCTGAGCTTCATGCGCATGCGCGAGTGGCGTGAGTTGCATCGGCAGTTGCTGCTGGTGGTGGGGGAGTTGGGCTGGCGCTCTTCTCCCTCTCCTCTGGGGGTAGATGAGCGGGGTGGGGAGGTGGCTTCGCCCGGGACTTCACGTTCGGGTAATGCAAAAGCGCGAAAGAGCGGCGGCAGGAAGGTTTCCCGCGAGCCCCGGCCGCTCACCTCAATCCTCTCTCCGCCGGGGAGAAGAAGCCAACGCGAAGAGCGCGTTGTTGATGAAAAAGACGCTTCGCGTCTTTTTGAGGCAGTCCATCGCTCCCTGTTGACCGGCCTGCCGACCCAGGTCGGCCGCAAGGACGAGAAGGGCATCTATCAGGGCACGCGTGAGCGCAAGTTCCAGCTTTTTCCTGGCTCCGCGCTGGCCAAGGCGTCGCCGAACTGGCTGTTCTCGGCGCAGATCCTGGACGTGGGCGGGCGCGTATGGGGCATGGCGAATGCGCGGGTGGAACCATGGTGGATCGAGCAGCAAGCAGCGCACCTGTTGCGCACGCATTGCCGCGACGCGCACTGGTCGAAGAAACGCGGCTGCGTGGTCGCCTATGAGCAAGCCAGTCTGTTTGGCCTGGTGCTGGTGGAGAAGCGGCCGGTCACGTTCCAGTCGCAGGACCCGATGCTGGCTCACGCAATTTTCCTGCGCGAGGCGCTGGTCCGCGGCGACATCGACAGCAAGTCCGATTTTGTGCGCGCCAACCAGCGCGTACTGGAAGAAGCACTCGGCATCGAGGCGAAGCAACGCCGCGAAGGACTGATCCGCCACGAGGACGATCTGGCCGCCTTCTTCGAGGGCAAACTGCCCGAAGAGATCGCCAGCAGCCGCGCGCTCGACGCCTGGTATCGCAGGGCGCGTCCGGCCGAGCAGGCGGCGCTGCGCTGGTCGCTGGACGATGTGCTGGTCGGTGGCACCGGACTCGATGCCAAGGCGTTCCCGGCCACGCTGGATATGGATGTTCGAGTGCCGCGGGCGCAGGCGACGGCAGGGATGCCGGAGGTAGAGCAATGCAAGGAGCAATTGCCGGATGCGCAGGAGCGGCCGCTGGAAGTCGCCACGCAAAAGTACAAACTGGAGTACCGGTTCGTTCCCGCTGATGCCGCCGACGGGGTGACCCTGCACCTGCCGCTGGCGATGTTGAACGCGCTTCCAACCGCCCGCTGCGAATGGTTGGTGCCGGGCCTGCTCGCCGGCAAGGTGGCCGAACTGATCCGCGGCCTGCCCAAGGCACAGCGTCGCAACTTCGTGCCGGCGCCGGATTTCGCCCGCGCCTTCGTCGAGGCGGAAGCGCCGCGCGACGAACCTTTGGCAAAAGCACTGGCCGCGTTCCTGAAACGCGCCACCGGCGTCGATATCGATACGGGCGAATTCGCTGCCATCGAACTTCCGCCCCACTTGCTGATGCGCTACCGCCTGCACGACGAGCGCGGTGAGACGCTCGCCAGCGGCCGTGACCTCACAGCGCTGCGCGGTGAGTGGGAGCGCCGGGCACGCGAGGCGTTTTCGCGCCAGACCGAGTTCGAGCTGATCCGCGAGGACGTGGCCAGCTGGGATTTCGACGCGATCCCCGCGCAGGTGCGCTCCGCCGGTGGCCTGACCGCGTTCCCGGCATTGGTCGATCTGGGTGAGGGCGTCGCGCTGCGCGTGTTCGAACGCAGCGATGAAGCGCTCCTGGCACACCACCAGGGCGTGCTGCGCCTGCTGCGCAACGCCCTGGCCAGCGAGGCGAAGCAGGCCCGCCGGCGACTGCCGATCGGGCATGCGTTGGCCTTGCAATACGCCCCGCTGGGTAGTGTCGATGGCCTGCGTGAAGACTTGCTTGAAGGTGGTTTCCACGATCTGCTGCAGCGCCATGACCTGAACGTACGCACCGCCGCGGCGTTCGAGGCGCTGCACACGCGATGCGCGCGCGAGTTGTTCGCGGCCGGCGTCGAGCGGCTGCGGCTGGCCGAACCGATCATCGAGACCCAGGCCGAGCTGAAACCGTGGCTGGAGCCGCCACTGCTGGGCTTCGCCCGTGCCAGTTACGACGACCTGCGCGAACAGCTCGACGCTTTGCTCAGCCCCGGCTTCGTGCGCGAGCTGCCGCCGTCACGGCTGGCCCACTACCCACGTTATCTGAAGGCGATGCGTCTACGCGGCGAGCGGCTGCGCCAGGACCCGGCGAAGGACCAGCAGCGAATGTTGCAGGTGCTGCCGTACTGGCGTGCTTATCTGCAGCAGCGCGCGACCGGCGTCGAGTCTGGCGCACTGGCCGAGTTGCGCTGGTTGATCGAGGAATGGCGCGTATCGCTGTTTGCGCAGGAGCTGAAAACCGCCGAGCCGGTGTCGGCCAAGCGGCTGGCGAGGGTCTTGGCTGCCCTGGGTTGAGCCGTCCGTCTCAGCGAACCCGTTCCACGTGCACACTGGCTGTGCCAGGGCGGTCACGCCACACAGCGGAAGGATCAGCAGCAGCAACGGCAGCAGGTGGTGCGAACGGATCGGCATGGATGACTTCCTCTGGATACGGGCGGCAAGTGTCGATTTTGCGCGTCAGGCCACCTCCAAGCCAAGCGCGGTGCCCAAAGCGGACGCCGCGCGGCGGCGATTCACGCTCTCGCTACTATGCTTGCACGCAAGGAAGGAATCTTTGTTGATATGCCGCAACGTGCACCTACAACCAGTCTGGCGTACTGGCGCGAACGTGCCGACACCTTGCCGCCGGAGCTCGCCGAGGCCCTTCGCCTGACGGCCACGCTGCCGTTGCGCGAGGCCGAATGCGGCGACACGCTCGACCTGCTCGGCATGCTCGGTTGCGACGCGCAGACCCAGGCGGCTGCGTTATGGTTCGAGCTAGCGCGCGTCGACCCGGCGCTGTGGGCAGTGCACAGCGCCAATCTGCCCGCCGAACTGCAGCGCCTGGTCGCCGGCCAGCAGGCCGCTGAACAGGTGTGGGCGTTGCATGCCCAACGGGCGCCGAAGGGTGCGGCCGAGGGCCTGCGCCGGCTGTTGCTGGCGATCGTGCGCGACCTGCGTGTGGTGTTCGTGCTGCTGGCGCAGCAGTTGGCGCGGATGCGCTCCGCAGTGGCGCTGCCCGCGGAGCAGGCGGCAGCACTGGCGCGGCTGACCCGCGACATCCATGCGCCGCTGGCCAACCGGCTCGGCATCTGGCAATTGAAGTGGGAACTGGAGGATCTGGCGTTCCGCTTCCTGCAGCCGGACATGTATCGGCGCATCGCCCGGCTGCTCGACGAACGCCGCGTCGACCGCGAGAGTTTCATCCGCCAGTCGCTGGATGAACTGCAGCAGGCGCTGGACGCCGCTGGCATTCACGCCGAGCTGGCCGGGCGGCCCAAGCACATTTATTCGATCTGGAAGAAGATGCAGCGCAAGTCGCTGGATTTCTCCGACCTGTACGACATCCGCGCAGTGCGCGTGCTGGTCGACAACATCACCGACTGCTATGCCGCACTGGGCGTGGTGCATGCGCGCTGGCCGCACCTTCCGAGCGAATTCGACGATTACATCGCGCGGCCCAAGCCGAACGGCTACCGATCGCTGCACACTGCGGTGATGGGGCCGGCCGGCAAGACCCTGGAGGTGCAGATTCGCACCCGTGAGATGCATCGCGCCAACGAGCTTGGCGTGGCCGCGCACTGGCGCTACAAGGAAGGTGGCGGCAGCGATGCCGAGTTCGAGGCGAAGATCGCCTGGATGCGCCGGCTGCTCGAACCGCGCAGCAGCGAAGACAGTACGCTGGCGGCGGACCTGCAGACCGAGCTGCTGGAGGATCGCGTCTACCTGCTCACGCCCAAGGGCGAGGTGTTCGACCTGGCGCGCGGCGCCACCGTGCTGGACTTCGCCTACCTGGTCCACACCGAGGTGGGGCATCGCTGTCGCGGCGCCAAGGTGAATGGCCGCATCGTGCCGCTGACGTTCCAGCCGCAGAGCGGCGACCGCGTGGAAATCCTTACCACCAAGGTGGCCGAGCCCAGCCGCGACTGGCTGTCGCCGCACCACGGTTACCTCAACACCGCACGCGCGAAAGACAAGGTGCGGGCGTGGTTTCGCCGCATCGCGCACGATACCAATCTCACCGCCGGCCGCGGCTTGCTGGAGCGCGAGCTGAGGCGACTGGCGTTGCCGCAGGTCGAAATCGGCAAGCTGCCCGCGCTGTTCCATCTGCAGACTCAGGACGAGCTGTTGACCGCGTTGGCGCTGGGCGAGGTTACGCCGGGCCAGATCGCCCGGGTGTTGCAGGAAGCGGCACAACCCCCTGCGCCGACGCCTGCCCCGCAGCCGGCCCGGCCGACGACGCCGGACCAGGGTGCGCTGAGCATCGAAGGCGTCGGCAACCTGCTGACCACGCTGGCGCGCTGCTGCCAGCCGCTGCCCGGCGATGCCGTGCGCGGTTACATCACCAAGGGTCGCGGCGTGTCGGTGCATCGTGCCGATTGCGGCAGCCTGGCGCGGCTGCTGCGGCGCGCCCCGGATCGGGTGATCGAGGTGAGCTGGGGTCATGCCGGCAGCCAGGCCTACGAAGTCGATATCGAACTGCGCGGTTACGATCGCAAGGAGTTGCAGAAGGACGTCACCAACGTGATCAGCAACGCCGGCACCCATATCGTCGCCTCGTCCAGCCGGTCGCAGCCGCAGAGCGGCGAGGTGGAAATGCGCTACACCTTGCGCGTGCGCGATTTCGAGCAATTGTCGACCCTGCTGGGCAAGCTGCTGGCGCTGCCCAACGTGACCGATGCGCGTCGCGTCGGCGTCGGCTGAATGCTGAACGCCGGTGCCGGCGACGCGAAGCCGCTCGCTGACCCGATGTTAAGCTGCATGAGATATCTCCAGCACCACGGATCATGAGCACTCGCCGGGACCCGCACGACAACAGGCCGCACCTTCGCAGCGAACCCACCCTGGGCGATCTCGACGGCGTGGACGACCCCCGTGCACACGTCACCGACGGCTTGCCACAGGTTACTGTCGAACCGCGCCGCCTCCGCCACGCCGCAGCACCATCCATGCCGCCTTCGCGCCGACGCCGGCGCTGGCTGGTTGCCGTGTTGCTGCTGCTGGTAGCTGTGGTGGTTGGTGCGCTGTGGTTCAATCAGAACCGGCTGCGCGGCATGCTTCCGCGCACCGACCTCAATAGGGTATTGGTGCAGGCGCAACAGGCACTGAAGGATGGCCATCTGGACGGCCAGGACGGCACCAGTGCGCGCGAGCTGTTTCAGCAGGTGGTGGCACAGGAACCGGACAACGATCGTGCGCGTGACGGCCTGCGCCAGGTCGGCCAGGCCGAATTGTCCAAAGCCGATGCCGCGCTGCAGGCCGGCCAGCTCGCCCAGGCGCAGCAGCAGGCGGCGGTGGCGCGCGAGCTGCTCGGCGGCGGCAGTGACGTCGACCGGCTCGACAGCCTGATCGGCCGTGCGCAGGCGGCGCAGGTACAGACGGTGGACCTGGTCGACCAGGCGCAGCAGGCGCTGGCAGCGGGCAAGCTGGATGGTCCGCAGGGCGCTGGCGCACTGTACCAGCGGGTGCGCCAGGCCGACCCCGGCAATGCCGTGGCCTTGCATGGGCTGGATCAGGTGGGCAATGCGCTGGCGGTGCGGGCACACGATGCACTCGAGTCCGGCGATCTGCCCAAGGCCAGCGCCAGCATCGAGCAACTCGCGGCCTTGCAGCCGAACAACGGTGCCCTGCCGTCGCTGCGTGCGCTGCAGGCGCAGTTGCGCCAACAGAAAGATGGCGCGTTGCAGGCCGCCCTCAAGCAGGGCCAGGAGGCCTTGCGCGCCGGCCACATCGCCGGCGTCGGCGATGATACCGCGCTGGCGCATTTCCAGGCCGCGCTCGTGCTGGATCCCGATAATGCAGCTGCCAAGGCCGGCCTCGGCGACGTGGCACAGGCCTTGACCGTGCAGGCGAACGCGGCGCTCGACGCGGGTGACCGCGAGCAGGCGGGCAAACTGCTCGACGCGGCGGCACAGCTGGCACCGAAGTCGGCCGATCTCGCGGCGGCGCGTGCACGCCTGCACAGCAAGGCTTCGCCGCCGCCGAGCAACGCCGCGACCGATCAGGGTGAGGCGCCCGTGGGCACGGCCGTGTTGTCGCCCCAGCAGAGCGCGGCGGTGGCGCAGCTGGTGCGGCGTGCCCAGGCGGCGACCCGCCACGGCAACATCATGATGCCGCCCGGCGACAGCGCCTATGACCTGTATCGCAGCGCGCTGGCGATCGACGGCAACAGCGCCGCCGCACTGCGAGGCCTGCAAGGCCTGGCAGGTGAGGTCGAACAGCGGTTCAAGCAGGCGCTCGCCGCCGGCAAGTTGGCGCAGGCCGGCGACATGCTGGCCGACCTCGCCGAGCTGGCGCCCGGGGATCCCGCGCAAGGTGCACAGGACAATCAGCTGGCCAGCGCCTGGCTCGATCGTGCCGAGCAGCAGCTGGCCAGTGGCGATCGCATTGGTGCCAGCCAGTCGCTGGCCCGTGCGCGCAAGCTGGCACCGAATCATCCGCGCCTGCTCGACTTGAGCGCCCGCCTGCAGGGCGGGCAATGAGCATGGCGTGACCGTTCTGGTTGTCGGCGGCAGCAGCCAGATCGGCCATTTCCTGCTGCCGCGCCTTGTAGCTGGCGGCGAGCCGGTGATGGCCCTGAGCCGGATCGCGCGGCCGGCCGGCGACGGCGTGCAGTGGCTGCGTGGGGCGCTTCCGGACGCGGTCCCTGCGCTGCCCACGCTGTCGGCGATCATCAGTTTCGGCCCGCTGCAGGCGCTGGCCGACTGGCTGGCGCAAGCCACGCTCGCCGACGCGCCACGGGTGATCGCCACCAGCTCGATGAGCGCCGAAACCAAGCGCGATTCGATGGTGCCGGCCGAACGTGAAATAGCGCGTCTGTTGCGCGCCGGCGAGGTGGCACTGGCAGCGGCTTGCGCACGTCAGGGCTGCGCCTGGACGGTGTTGCGGCCCACCCTGGTGTACGGTGCGGGGCTCGATAAAAGCCTCACCCCGATTGCGCGCCGGGCGTTGCGCACGCGCTTGTTTCCGATCCCCGCCGGGCGTGGCCTGCGCCAGCCGGTGCATGCCGACGACATCGCGCAGGCGGTGCTGGCCGCACTGGAATGCCCCGCCGCGGCCGGGCGTGTCCTGTCGATCGGCGGTGGCGAGCGGCTGCTCTACCCGCAGATGTTTGCGCGAGTGCGCCGAAGCCTGCCGCGTGCCACCGTGCCGGTGTGGCTGCCGGCCTGGCTGCTGCGCCTCGGTCGGCGGCTGTATCCGCCGCTGCGCGGTCCATTGAGTCGGCTCGACCGTGACCTTGTGGCCGACAACGATGAACTGCAGCGCCTGCTGCATATCCAGCCGCGGCCATTCCAGCCCGATGCCGCGATGTGGGTGGCGCCACGGCGGAGTCCATGAAGCCGGACGCAGCCGCTGCCCGCGTTTTGCCCGCAAACGGGCCGCCACGTTCATGGGCGCGCGGGGATGCAGGCCCTATCATTGAACCACCTGATTGCCGGATTTCCCCGCCTTGGCTTTTCTGACCCGCACCGGTGCGCTCGTCCGTCGCAGCTGGCCGTGGCTGCGCATACCTTTCTGGATCAGCCTGGGTTTGCTGGTCGGTTTCGTGCTGCCGTACGTCTTGGTGCTGAACCAGCGCGTGCAGGATCGTTTCAGCGACCTGGTATTCGCGGTACCGACGCGGGTGTATGCGCGACCGCTGCCGCTGAGTACGGGCGAGCCGATGTCCACGGCCGCGCTGGAGCTGGAATTGACCTTTGCCGGCTACAGCCATGATGGTCACGGCGTGGTTCCCGGCAGCTGGGTGAAGCAGGGCGCGCGCTACACGATCTCCTCGCGTGGTTACGCCGGCCCCGATGGTGGCGAGCTGCCGAAGCGGATCCGCGTCACCCTGGGCCATGGCGAGGTGCAGTCGGTGCAGAACGTTGCCAGCGGCAAGCCGATCACGTTGACCCATCTGGATCCGGCGCGCATCGCCACGCTGTATGGCGCCACCCAGGAAGAGCGCCGTTTCGTGCAACTGGCCGACGTGCCACCACTGCTGCTCAGCGGATTGCAGGCGGTTGAGGATCGCAATTTCAAGCACAACATCGGCATCGATTTCAGCGCGATCGCGCGGGCGGCGTTTGCGAACCTGCGCGCTGGCCACACCGTGCAGGGCGGCTCCACGCTGACCCAGCAACTGGTGCGCAACCTGTTCCTCAGCCGCGACCAGACGTTCACGCGCAAGATCAACGAGGCGCTGATGTCGCTGTTGCTGGAAGCGCATTACAGCAAGGGGCGCATCCTCGAGGCTTACGTCAACGACGTCTTCCTGGGCCAGCAGGGTGGTCAGGCGGTGCACGGCTTCGGCGCCGCGTCGGAGTTCTATTTCGGGCGCAGGTTGCAGGAACTGCGACCCCAGGAAATCGCGTTGCTGGTGGGCCTGGTGAAGGGGCCGAGCTACTACGATCCGCGCCGCGCGCCGCAGCGTGCGCTGACCCGGCGCAATCTGGTGCTGCAGGAATTTTTTGACACGGGCCTGCTCAGCGCGGCCCAGCTCAATGCTGCACAGGCGGCGCCGCTGGATGTGATCAGGGATGGTCAGCTGCCGCACAACCGGTTCCCCGCCTTCATGGACCTGGTGCGCAAGCAGATCACTGCCGACTTCGACGAGAAAGCCTTGCGTGAGGGCAACCTGTCGATCTTCACCACGCTCGACCCGGCGGCGCAGCTGTATGCCGAGCAGGCGATCACCAGCACCTTGAAGGGGCTGGGCAAGCGCGGCGATGGTGTGCAGGCGGCGGCGGTGGTCACCGATACGCAGAGCGGCAACGTGCTGGCCGTGGTCGGCAGCCGCAAGCCGGGTGACCAGGGTTTCAACCGCGCGCTGGAGATCCAGCGGCCGATTGGCTCCACGATCAAGCCATTCGTCTATCTGGTGGCACTGACCCAGCCGCAGCGCTGGAACCTGGCCAGCCTGATGGATGACCGCCCGATCAGCATGCGCCAGCCCAACGGCAGCGTGTGGACGCCGCAGAACGACGATCACCGGAGCCACGATCCGCTGGTCATGGTCGATGCGCTGGCCCATTCGTGGAACCTCGCCACGATCCATCTGGGGCTGGCGGTGGGGCTGCCGCGCATCCGCGCGTTCCTGCAATCATTCGGCCTACCCGACGTCAATCCCAGTCCGTCGGTGCTGATTGGTGCGCTCGACCTGGCGCCGTTTCAGGTGGCGCAAATGTATGAATACCTGGCTGCCGACGGACATGCGCTGCCGTTGCTGGCAGTGCGTGGTGTACTGGATGGCAACGGGCGTACGATCAAGCGCTACCAGGTGCAGAGCGGGCCGGGCGAATACCAGGCAGCGGTGCGCCTGGTCACCTGGGCGATGCAGCAGGTAGCCGAATACGGCACCGCCAGCGCGATCGGCAATTCCAACCTGGCGTGGCTGCATGCGGCGGGCAAGACCGGTACCAGCAACGACTTGCGCGACAGCTGGTTTGCCGGCTTCACCGGCGATCGCCTGGCGGTGTTCTGGATGGGTCGCGACGACAACAAGCCGACTACCTTGTTCGGTGCCAGCGGTGGCCTGCGCGCCTGGCGCGACCTGTTCGCCAAGTTGCCGACCACCCCGTTGTCGGCGACCCCTGGGCCCGGCCTGGAAATGGCCTGGATCAACCCTGGCGACGGTAAGCGCACCGAGCCGCAATGCCAGGGCGCGCAGCAGGTGCCGGTGGTGGCCGGCAGCCTGCCCGCCGATACCGACGGCTGCTTCTGGCAAGGTGTGCAGAACTTGTTCAGCAGCGATTCCACCACCCCGGCAGGCAAGGCGCCCGCCGCGTCTTCCACCAGTCCATCGATCCGGAACTGAGCATGCGATTCCCGTTCAAGCATCTTTCGCTATTGCCCGTTTTGCTGCTGGCCGTCGCGACCGCAGGCTGCAGCCTGGTCTCGCGCAAACCTGCGGTGGCCCAGCCGCCGGCGCCGAGCTACGACCTGGTCGCGGCCATCCGCGCCGCCGGCGCCGCCAATAACTCCGTCATCGACGTCCAGCCGTTGCGCGACCCGGCGGCCGCCGCGCTGAGCGACGCCGCGCACCAGGACGAGCAGGCCGGCGAATATGCCGATGCCGCCAGCGCGCTGGATCAGGCGCTGAAGATCTCGCCCGATTCGCCCGACCTGCTGCAGGATCGCGCCGAGATCGCCGTGCGGCTGAAGCATTTTTCCAGTGCCGAAAAGCTGGCCCACCAGTCGTGGGCGCTCGGCCCCAAACTCGGCCCGTTGTGCGCACGCAACTGGCAGACCATCGTGGAAACGCGCTTGCAGGTGCACGATCAGGTTGGCGCGGCCACCGCGCGCAAATGGGTGCAGCAATGCCACAAGGCGGGCGTTCCGCGCTACTGAATGTCGCTGCCGTCGACGGCCCGGCCCGGTCCGGGACGAGGTCGCCAGTCAGCGTTTTGGCCTCGCCATCGCGCGCGCTGGCGGCCGAGGTCAGCCCGTGCAGGTTTTTCGGATGCCGGCGCTGCGAGATACTGCAACGATGATCAATCCGGATACGCGTGACGACGATGATGTCGGCAAACTTCTTGGCGCTGATGGCCCGTTCGCGCGCGAACTGCCCAATTTTGCGCCGCGACTGGCGCAACAGGCGATGTCCCGTGCCGTAGCGCAGGCGATCGACGGTCGCGACACACTGATCGTCGAGGCCGGCACCGGCACCGGCAAGACCTACGCCTACCTGGTGCCGGCCTTGCTCTCGGGCGAGCGCGTGATCATTTCCACCGGCACCAAGGCGCTGCAGGATCAACTGTATTTTCGGGATCTGCCCAAGGTGCGTTCGGTGCTGGGGGCACCGCTGAAAACCGCCTTGCTGAAAGGTCGCGCGAATTATCTTTGCCTGTACCGGCTCGACCAGACCGTGCGCGAAGGCGCCAGCTTCGACCGTGTGCAGGCAGCACAACTGGCCACGATCCGCGCCTGGTCGGCGCGCACGCGCCGCGGCGACCGCATGGAGCTGGCCGAAGTGCCGGAGGAATCGCCGCTGTGGCCGCGGGTCACCTCGACGCCGGAAAACTGCCTCGGCGTGGAATGTCCTTTTTATGACGATTGCCACGTGTTCAAGGCGCGCCGCGAGGCGATGGAGGCGGATGTCGTGGTGGTCAACCATCACCTGCTGTTCGCCGACCTTGCCCTCAAGCAGGAAGGCTTCGGCGAGATCCTGCCCGCTGCGGCGGCGTTCATTCTTGACGAGGCGCATCAGGTCCCGGAACTGGCTGGCCAGTTCTTCTCGCAAAGCATCAGCGCGCGCCAGCTCACCGACATGGCGCACGACACACTGACCGAATGCAGCGGCATCACCGGTGCCATCGGCCTGCTGCTGGAACCGATTGAGGCATTGCAGGACGCCTTGCGCAAGCTGCGTCTGGCGATGGCGCCGCTGCCCTCGCGTGGCGCGTTCGCGCTGCTCGACGAGCGCGCCGACGTACGCTCGTCGCTGCGCGATCTGGGTGAACTGCTGGCCACCTTGGCCGAACTGCTGTCCTCGCAGGCCGAGCGCTCGCGTGGATTCGCCAACCTGCACGAGCGCGCCGAACTGTTCAGCGAACGGTTGCAGCGCATCGTCGAATCGCACGGCGACCAGGACGTGCGCTGGTACGAAACCTTTCCGCGCGGCTTCGCGTTGTACGCTACGCCGCTCGACCTGGCCGCGCCGCTGCGTGGCCTGCGCGAACGCACCCAGGCGGCGTGGATCCACACCTCGGCCACCTTGTCGGTGGCCGGCAATTTTGATCACTTCGCCCGCCTGCTCGGCCTGGACGATCCGCGCACGTTGCGCCTGGAAAGTCCGTTCGACTACGCACACCAGGCCCTGTGCTACCTGCCTGCCGGTTTGCCCGACCCGAACGCGCGCGACTACACCGAACAGCTCATCGCGGCTGTGCTGCCGGTGCTGCAGGCATCGAACGGCCGTGCCTTCCTGCTGTTCACTTCGCATCGCGCGCTGCGCCGCGCGGCCGAGTTGCTGCAGGACAAGGTGCCGTGGCCACTGTTCGTGCAGGGCACGGCGCCGCGGCCACGATTGCTGGAGGAATATCGCGCCAGCGGCCACGGGGTGCTGCTTGGCGCCGCGAGTTTCTGGGAGGGCGTCGACGTGGTCGGGGAGGCCCTCAGTGTCGTGGTGATCGACAAGCTGCCGTTTGCCGCGCCGGACGACCCGGTGCTGACGGCCCGCCTCGCCGCGTTGCAGGAAGCAGGCATCAACCCGTTCATGGGCTGGCAGGTACCCAGCGCGGTGATCGCGTTGAAGCAGGGTGTCGGCCGTCTGATCCGCGACGTGCGCGACCGCGGCGTGCTGGTACTGTGCGACCCTCGCCTGACCAGCAAGGGTTACGGCAAGCTGTTCCTCGCCAGTGTGCCGCCGATGCCGCGCACCCGCGATCTACTCGACGTGCAGGCCTTCTTTGAAGCTGAAACCGCCGCTTCGTAGGGCGGGCCGTGCCCGCCCTACGTATGGACTCGCCCCTGGTGTCAACCGCTGTGTGGGCAGGAAAGCACTGGCTGCATTTATGTATAAGGCCTCGTCGAGGTGGTCGGTTGGGACCACGGGCCGGTATCGGAAGAGCTCGCGGAAAGGCCGATTACTAAAGAGGCTGCAAGAGCCGGTAGGGCGGAAGGCCTGGTGCCGCGATGGTCTGACCGGGTGATTCGAGCTGGGTAGCAGCGGTAGCGCGCAAAGGGGTGAAAGAGGATACGGGAAGGCTGGGCGATCACGTGCGGTGGCAAGCCAGCATGCAAGCGCGCATCACGGTCTGCCGCCCCCGAGGGTCTTGGGTAGCGGCTGTCCATGGCGCGTCAGCGCTTGCGAAGCCATGGACAGGGGGTACCCAAGACCGGACCGTGGGGCGGACTGTGAGGGGCGCCCGTTCAGTGCATGGCAGCGTCCCTCGCTTCGGTGCCGCGGTGGGCAGGATCGCTGCAGAAGGGCATGTCGGGGTGCTTAAGCAGCAGCCACACCACGCGCAGGTTGTGGTTGGCCAGGCGCACGGCAGCGCCCTTCTGACCACAGCGCTGGACCCACCGCTGGATGCGGCGGCTGTAGGGGTCGGTGGCATCGCGACGGATTTGCCGGATCACCGCGTGCGCGCCTTCGATCATGGCGCTACGCAGGTAGGTGTCGCCGCGCCGGCTCATGCGGCCCAGCCGAATGGTGTTGCCGCTGCTGTGCTGGCTGGGTGTGATGCCGAAGTAGGCGGCAAACTGGTGGCCGTTGGCGAACCGGTCCGGGTTGAGCGACTTGCAGGCCATGACGGTGGAGATGATCGAGTCAATGCCGCGGGTCTGGCACAGGTGTCTGGCGACCGGGTCGGTGCGGCTCAAGACGGCCAGTTCGCCGTCGATGGCGGCCATCCGCTCACCCAGTCCGCGCCATTCACCCATCAAGTAGGCCACCAGCGCACGCAGACGATCCGGGATCGGCAACGTGGCATCTTCCAACGTGCGCTCGACCTTGCGCACCAGCGCCAGATCGCCGCGCGCGATGACCACGCCCTGTTCCAGCAACAGACCGCGCACCTGGTTGCTGATGGCGGTCATGCGCCGCCGCCAGCCGTGCTGGGCCCGGTGCAGGGCCTGCATGGCCAACTGCTCCTGGGTCTTGACCGGCACCGGATGCACGCTCACATCGTGCAGCGCGCGAAGAATCGAGAGCGCATCGTTGGCGTCGTTCTTGTTGCCGCTGCGGTGCGCCGCGGTGTGCTGTGCTGGCAGGATCTTCACCTCGACCCCGCGTGCCTGGATCTCCCGCGCCCACGCTTGCGCACCCGGCCCCGTCTCGATCGCCACCGTCAACGGTGGTTCGAGTGCCTGGATGAACTTGTGCATCGCCTGACGCGACTTCAGGCGCTCGGTCAGCATGACCTCACCACGCGCGTTCTCGCCGACAACCTGAAACACATGCTTGGCCAAATCGATGGCTATGGCAGTAATCTCGTTCATGGGCTCGCCCTCGCGTGGCTGTGTTGGGAGTACTAGCTCACCACCATTGGCACGTCGATGCCTGAATGCGCGGGGGCGAGTCCATGCGATTACGAAGCCGCGGCGCCTGTGAACGCCTTTGGCAGCGGGGGGACGGCCGCGCCACTCGGGCTTGCCGCTGCCGCTGCCGCGCACCCGCGAGCTGACAGGCTCCTGGGGTGAAGGCGCCACGCTACTGATCGGTTCCGCAACGAGCCGATCGCGGCGTCGCAAACCCGTATGGCCATCCGGTTGTCAGAATCGATGGTGCACCGCATCTTGACAACGCCGTCGGAAAGTCACACGTTCAAAAAGCTTGACACTCGAGGCATCCACCGGAGGGGAGTAGCACCAGGTGCGAACGTTCGATTCCAGCCAGATGTTCTCCAACCCGGATCAGGAAACTGTCGTCGGGGCGGCGTGGGAGCGGTTTCTGGGTGGCCAGCAGCCGGGCAATATCCTGCGCGATCCGGTCAACAGCTCCTGGCAGCGTTGCCTGGTCAGCAACGTCGATCCGACCCGCCGTAGCGGCCCGCCGCCGGTTCCCGCCAGTTCGCTGCATTTGCTGCGTCAGTCGTGCAGCGACCTGCTGGACCTGAGCGCACCGGTGATGGCGCATGCGCGCGAGTTTCTGGCAGAAACCGGCATGTTGATGGTACTGACCGATCCCGACGGCACCATCCTGGCGGTTGAAGGTGACAACCAGACGGTCGACGATGCCGAAAGCATCCAGCTGATACCTGGCGTGACCTGGAGCGAAATGGTTTGCGGCACCAATGCCATCGGCACAGCGCTGGAGCTTGGTCAGCCCGTACAAATTCACTCAGCAGAACATTATTGCGAAGGCATCAAGCGCTGGACTTGTTCGGCGACGGTCATCCGTCATCCGCTGGACAACGAGATCCTCGGGGTGATCAATGTTTCCGGATTGTCGGGAACTTTCAGCCGGCACACCCTCGGTCTGGTCGTCACCACGGCCAGTCGTATCGAGAGTCGGTTGACAGCGCGTGCGATGGAACTGCGTTACTGGCTGCTGGAATCCACCATCGACAAGCTGTCCTCGAATTCGTCGGATGGCACGATTTTGTTCGACCCGCGCGGCCATCCCATCAAGGCCAACGACGTGGCCCAGACAATACTGGTCCGGCGTGGGGGGCCGCCTGATCTTTCCCGCATCGACCGCATCCGTGCCTTGTCGCTGGATAGGAAGGACAGCGCATCGCTGGCCTCCGAGCTGCCTTGCTGGATGCAGCCGGAATGGCTGCACCCGGTATCACATGGCGGCCAGCGCATCGGCACGTTGCTGGTGTTGCCGATGGCCGGGTCCGCCTCGCGGGTGGCCGCCCCTGATCGCAGTGCCATCGGCACGACGGATGAACACGAGGCCAGAGCATTTGCTTCGCTGATGGGTAACTCGACTCAGTTGCGGGAGGCGGTCGCCAAGGCAGCGCAGCTGGCGAAATCCAGGGTGTCGATACTGCTGACAGGTGAAACCGGAGTGGGCAAGGAGGAATTCGCCCACGGCATTCACCGTGCCAGCGCCGCCCACAGCGGACCATTCGTCGCAGTCAATTGCGGAGGGTTGTCGCGTGAACTGCTTCTAAGTGAGCTGTTCGGCTACGCCGAGGGCGCATTTACCGGCGCACGGCGCGGCGGCCAGTGCGGCAAGGTCGAGGCGGCCAATGGAGGGACATTGTTCCTTGACGAGATCGGGGAAATGCCGCTGGATCTGCAGCCACACCTGTTGCGGGTACTGGAGCAGGGTGAGATCTACCGCTTGGGCGAGAACCAGCCGCGCAAGGTGGATTTTCGCCTGCTTGCCGCCACGCATCGCGATTTGCGCAAGGAAGTCGCCGAGGGTCGATTCCGGATGGATTTGTTCTACCGGATCGTGGTGACCAGTATCCACATTCCCTGCCTGCGCGAACGTCCGGAGGACATCCGCACGCTGGCCGAACATTTCCTGGAATGCGGGGTCAGGAAGCATGGTCTGGGACACCACCGCCTCGGTAGCGGAGTAATCGAAGCACTGGAAGCGTATGCCTGGCCTGGCAATGTCCGTGAACTGCGCAACGCAGTCGAGTCAATGTTGTTGACCTCGACGTCGACCATGATCGAGTCAGATTCCTTGCCGCTGGACATCCGTGGGGAACAACGTGGCGACCAGGCCACCAGCGAGCGCAGTGCCCAATGCTCCAAACTGCATATGACACACGTAGAGCGTGGGGTCATTGTTGACGCCATCCGCACTGCATCGGGAAACCTGACCACCGCCGCCAAATTGCTTGGCATCGCCAAGAGTACTTTGTACTTGAAGCTCGATAGGTATGGTCTTCGTGATGAAGTATCCGGTTTGCGCGAGCGCTATCCCGGCTAGCCACTTCGCAATTGCATCCGCTCCTGCGTTGGGTCTTGACCACCTAATTCACACAGGTAAACCCCCAGCTCTGCTCTGACCTTTACCCATAATCGTCTTTGCTGAACACGCGGCGTTGTGGGACGCGCGTCATGTGGGCGTACATGTCGGTGATGTCATCGAGGCGCTGCAGGCCGCGCCAAAGGGTTTGGGTACCGGGTTCGCCGTCGCGGTCAAGGAAGCCGCCGAGGGCGGCGACGCGGCGGGTGGCTTCGTGCAAGCTGGGCGGGTCGTGCAGGAGCGCAGGGTCTTGTAGGGTCGCTTGATCACGGGTGGTGAAGACCATCAGTGCTCGCCATTGGGGTTCGTCGAAGTAGACGGTACATGGCATGTGCGGTACGTCACGGCTGAGCTTGTTCAGGTAATGGATGCGCCAGGTGACCACCAGATCGATGGCCAGGCAGGCTTCGAGCCGGTCAGCGCTGCCCAGTTGCCGGTCCTCGATGCGGCAACCGCTCTTGAGGGTGCGGTGGAACACCTCGATGCCCCAGCGCTGTGCATACCACTTGAGTTTCTCCAGCGCCTGTTCGGCGGTTATCACCGCGATCGTGGTCAGCAGCATCCATTCGAGCGGCTTGACCTCGGCCGGGGCGTCACGCTCGTTGGCCAGCACGGCCCATATCGTGAGGGGCAGCTTGTCGCGCTGGGCTCGCGGGGCTTTGAGGCTGACCTGGGCAAAGCGGATCTCCAGTTGGGCGGTGCGTGCCTTGCGATTGCCCTGTCGCGGCACCGCAAGTTCAACGACGCTGGCCAAGGGCTGCGCCTCAAGCGTGAGCCACAAGCGCTGTTGCTCGTTGGCAAGGGCACGGTTGTGGCTGGCCCGGACCAGCAGGTCGGGACCTGCCTCGCTGCGTGCGGACAGTTCGAACAGCTCATACATGTCCGCTTCGCGGTCGCCCACACTCACGATCCGCGTGCTGCGGTTGTGCTTGGCCACGGCCGCCGTGGCCGTGTAGCTGTTGAGCCACTTGGCGCTTTCCTTGTGCTCGATCGGCGTGTGATGGCGGCGCGCCTTCTTGCCGAAGTCCGCGCCATCGCGCGCCCAGCACTGCACATCGACTAGGCCCAGCGGCACACCGGCGGGCGTGAACGCCAGCGTACTGTGCAGTTCCAGCCCCTGCGGGCCATCGGCACAGTTGCCGATCGGGCCGAGGCCGGTGGTGGCGGCATGCGCGGTGTAGTTGACACTGGTCGTGTCTTGCACCGCCAATACCACCGGCTCGCGCCCCAGTCGCCGGGCCGTGGCTTGAGAATGGCCTGCCAGCAGGTCTTGCATGGTGAATCCGCCGTGATCAAAGAACCGATAGGCTGCCTTGGTTCGCGCGCGTGCCACAGGCTTGAGGCACATTCGCGCAGGGACGGGCATAGAAGTCGCGCGCCACCGTCAACAAGCGGCGCTGCAGGCGTGCATCGGGCAATCGCGCCGGCCCGAACTCCTGCTCGGCCCAGTCCATCGCGATGGCGGGTGCGGGCGCGGGTGCGACTGGAGGGGCCGCATCGACCAGATGGTTGCGCCAGTTCCGCAGCAAGGACCGCACGAAGATGTGCTTGGGGCTGCCCTGCGCCTGGCGATGCCGGTCCTGCCGGCCGCGCCCGCAGGTGTGCCTGAGCGCGATCCAGTTGGCGGTCCGGTAACAGGTGTCCTGATGTCGCGCACTGTCAACGAAGGTCTCCAGCAGCACCGGCCGTACGCCATAGCGGGTGTGCCAGTCATCGGCCAATCGTCGCTCAGCCAGGCTCAATACATGCGAAGCCAGGTGCGCCACCTTCACGCTAGGCACGATCAGGAAGCGGCTGTTATTGATCACCAGAGGCAGCTGCGCCCGGCGTATGGCATCGTCCCAGCCGATGAAGCCATCACGCGCCGCCAGCCGGCGCGCCGGGGCGCTGAAACTCAGCGCGCCCAACCAGCCGGCACGGCTTCGCACCAAATAGCGCCGCTGCGCGCCGCATAGCGGCCCCGCGCCCAACGGGTGATGCTGCATCAGCGCACGCCACGTGCGCGATTGTGTCCGGTTCGCGACCTCGACCAGTTCCACCGTGCCTAATGCAGCCAACGGCGCCTCGATCGACACCATCGCCACATCCGCCTCCTCCGCCTCCTCGGCGGGCGCAAACGACACCGGGCACGGCGATGGCAACTCGATCCCCCCCCCTCCCCCCCCCCCGCGCGTTCGAGCCTCAGCAAAGCCACCCGGCAACTCATGTCACGCAACCGGCAGCACCCGTCACGCCAGTCCAGCCACCCAGCCATCTCGCGTGACAGCTGCATGCGCGTCAGCGTCGCTTCATCACGCACCCGGCACCGGATGCGCTCCACGATCGCCTCATCCATCTCATGCCCGTTGATCTGCATGGGCCGCGAGCATACAAACCATGCCGCACCGTGTTCAGCGAAAGTTGTGGGACAAGGAAAGTTGTGGGACAAGGTCAGAGCAGAGCTGAGGGACTCCCAAAGTTTGACTTTTACGACGGTCGGCACTTTAGGAGCGTTTCGGGATCGATCAAATTACCTCGATACGTCTGGTGTCGAGCTTTTGATCTTCGATGGCGAAAAGGCCCCTTTGAGGACCCAGCCATCGTAAAGCCTCCGGCTTTGCCGGAGGATACTTACTGAAAAAGAGCGGTTTTGTCCGACCGATGGCCGATAGCGCCGATGGATCAGCAGGTCAAAGGTGCGCTGGTCCTTTCCCGTCCAGCTGGCTCGGTTGGTGACATCTCCTGGCTCGTCCGCAGCCTCTGTCGACGCAGACACATGCCACCGGCTAGACGCTGCGACGCTTCGGCGTGGACACGACCATTGATGGTGCGTAGCACCAAACCATCTGAATAACGGTCACCGACCGATCGCCGAACTCGAATTGCTGCTACGCAACGCATTCTCACATGCGAAAGAAAACCGCATCGTTTCAGTAACTTGCAATATCAACATCTTCTCGGAAATGTATGGCATGGTGTTTGCATTCGATGTCATGTCCGTAGCTATTGTGTTCGCAGCCTTGCATGGCCGGCGGCCAAAGCCTCGCTCGTACGGGGTTCGAAATAATCACATTCACTGAGGAGAAACACTATGGAATCGCAAGACTCGTCCGTACCGGTGATGGGCATCGATGCCGGTGGCACCATGACCGACACCTTCTTCGTACGGACGGATGGATCGTTCGTCGTCGGCAAAGCACAAAGCAATCCGGAGGATGAATCCCAAGCCATCTATGAATCATCGGTCGATGCCTTGGCCGAATGGCAACGCGAAGTTGATGATGTTTTTCCGGAGCTTCTGACCTGCGTCTATTCGGGCACCGCTATGCTAAATCGGGTGCTGCAGCGCAAAGGCTTAGATGTAGGTTTGATGTGCAACCGGGGTTTTGAGGACGTCCACTCCATGGGTCGTGCGATACAGTGCTATCTAGGGTATGCGCTAGAGGAACGCCTCCATCTGAACTGCCATCGCTACGATGAACCACTGGTGTCACTCTCGCGCACCCGTGGCGTCACCGAGCGTACCGATGTCCAAGGACAGGTCGTGATTCCCCTGCGCGAAGATGAAGTACGTATTGCCACCCGCGAGTTGGTTGCGCACGGTTCCAAGGCAATCGTCATCAGTCTCCTTCAGTCGCACAAGAACCACCAAAGTGAACTACGCGCACGCGATATCTGCCGAGAAGAACTCAAGAAGATGAGCGTAGACATCCCGGTTTTCGCGACCGTCGATTATTATCCTTCGCGTAAGGAAAGCCATCGCACCAACACCACCGTTCTGGAGGCGTATGCGGCAGAGCCTTCACGCGCAACGCTGAAGAAAGTCAGCGACCGCTTCAAAAAGCATGGTGCCAAGTTCGACCTGCGTGTAATGGCTACACACGGCGGCACCATTGGCTGGAAAGCCAAGGAGTTGGCTCGGACGATCGTCTCCGGCCCCATCGGGGGCGTGATCGGCTCGAAATTTTTGGGTAAGAAACTGGGCTACGACAATATCGCCTGCAGCGACATCGGTGGCACCAGTTTCGACATGGCGATCATCACCAAGGGTAGCTTCGCAATCCAATCCGATCCGGACATGGCGCGTTTGTTGCTGTCTTTGCCTCTGGTCGCAATGGACTCGGTCGGTGCCGGTGCAGGCAGCTTCATTCGCATTGATCCGTACAGTAAATCTATCAAACTCGGTCCGGACAGCGCAGGTTACCGGGTTGGAATGTGTTGGGCTGACAGTGGCTTGGATACGGTGTCGGTGTCCGATTGTCACGTCGTGCTAGGTTACCTCAACCCCAACAATTTTCTCGGTGGCGCCATCAAGCTCGATGTCGAACGTGCCCGGAAGTACCTGAAGGAACAAATCGCTGATCCACTCGGGTTGACAGTTGAAGATGCTGCTGCAGGCGTCATCGAACTGCTCGATCTGAACCTGCGTGAATACATGCGCTCTACCATCAGCGCCAAGGGCTACAACCCGGCCGATTTCGTGTGCTTCTCGTATGGCGGAGCCGGTCCTGTTCATACCTACGGCTATACGGAAGGCCTCGGCTTCCAAGATGTTGTGATCCCGGCATGGGCTGCTGGGTTCTCGGCCTTTGGCTGTGCCTGTGCCGAGTACGAATACCGCTATGACAAGAGTGTCGATATTGGCGTCGCCCCGAATGCCAGCGATGCCGAGAAAGCGGAAGCATCCAAAACCCTGACTGAAGCATGGGAGGAACTGAGCGTAAAAGTTATCGATGAATTCATCATCAATGGATTCAAGCCGGAGGATGTATTGCTGCGTCCCGGCTATCGGATGCAGTTTATGGGTCAGTTGAATGATCTTGAGATCAACTCGCCTGTCACGAGTGCTTCCACAGCGGCGGACTGGGAAAAGATGGTCGAGGCCTTTGACGAAACCTATGCGCGGGTCTATGCGGCGGCGGCAAGTTCACCGGAATTGGGTTTTGGCGTGACGGGCGCAATCGTGCGCGGCAGTGTTGTTTCATCCAAGCCGGAACTGCCTGAAGAAGCGGATGCCGGTCCGATTCCACCGAAAGAAGCATATACCGGCAGCCGTCCTTTCTATCGCCATAAGCAATGGCAGGATGCCAAGGTCTGGTCGATGGAAGCATTGAAATCAGGCAATCACGTGGTCGGTCCAGCCATCATCGAATCACCGGCGACTACCTTCATCGTGCCTTTGGGATTCGAAACCTATTGCGATAAACACCGCTTGTTTCATCTTAAAGAAGTTAAATCACTTAAAGAAGTTAAATCAGGAGACCGGTCATGAATAAAATGTCACGAGAAGAAATGGGTTGGCCAAATTTGCTCGGTAACGGTAAGACTCTCAAACAGCATCGCGATGAGACACTGGCACGCACGAAATCTACCGGCTTCTACAACGGTCTGGAAAGGCTGGAGTTCAAGGAATCAGATCCGATTGCCTATGAAAAGGTGTATTCCAGAATTCGCGGTGGCTTGGTGCACGCCCGCGAGACGGCGAAAAAAATTGCGGCCTCGCCGATCGTCGAGCAGGAAGGCGAACTGTGTTTCACGCTGTACAATGCAGCGGGCGACTGCGTCCTGACTTCCACCGGGATCATTATCCATGTTGGTACCATGGGCGCGGCGATCAAGTACATGATTGAAAATGCCTGGGAACTCAATCCGGGCATCAATCCCGGCGACATGTTTACCAACAACGATTGCTCAATCGGCAATGTGCATCCTTGCGATATCTGCACCATCGTGCCGATCTTCTGGGAAGGCAAACTGGTGGGTTGGGTCGGCGGTGTCACCCACGTGATCGACCTCGGTGCGGTAACGCCGGGTTCGATGTCGACTGGCCAAGTGTCGCGTTTTGGCGATGGCTTGCAGGTGACCTGCCGCAAGACCGGTATCAATGACACTCCTTTGCGTGACTGGCTGCATGAAAGCCAGCGCAATGTACGCACCACCAAGTATTGGATTCTGGACGAACGTACCCGGATTGCCGGATGCCACATGATCCGCACGATGGTGGAGGAAGTTCTGGCAGACGTAGGCCCGGAAAACTTCAACAGGTTTGCTCATGAGGTAGTCGAGGAAGGCCGGCGCGGCCTCCAGTCACGACTCAAGGCAATGACTGTTCCTGGAATCTACCGTCGGGTCGCATTTGTCGACGTTCCATACAAGCATGAGGACGTGAGCCTTATTTCCGAGTACGGCAAGATGAACACCATCATGCATGCGCCATGCGAGATAACGATACATCCGGATGCAACCTGGAAGCTCAATTTTGAAGGCGCCAGCCGCTGGGGCTGGCATAGCTTCAATGCCAATCAGGTCGCGTTTACCAGCGGCATCTGGGTCTTGTTGACGCAGACCCTAGTGCCGACCTCCCGGATCAACGATGGCGCCTACTACGCAACGCAATTCAAGCTACCCAAAGGCACCTGGATGAATCCGGACGACCGCCGCACTGGGCACGCGTACTCTTGGCATTTCTTGGTTTCCGGCTGGAGCGCCATCTGGCGCGGTATAAGCCAAAGCTACTTTGCACGCGGCTATCTCGAAGAGGTCAATGCTGGTAACGCCAACACTTCTAACTGGTTGCAGGGTGGCGGAATCAATCAGGACGGTGAGGTGCATGCGGTCAACAGTTTTGAGACAGCCGCATGTGGCACCGGTGCCTGCGCGATCAAAGACGGGCTGAACCACGCTGCCGCAGTATGGAATCCCGAAGGCGATATGGGTGATATCGAGATTTGGGAAATGGCGGAACCACTGCTGTACATGGGCCGCAACGTGAAGAGCAACTCCGGCGGTTACGGCAAGTTCCGTGGCGGTTGCGGCTTCGAGAGCTTGCGCATGGTATGGAACGCGCATGACTGGTCCATGTTCTTCATGGGCAATGGCTACATGAACAGTGACTGGGGTTTGATGGGCGGATACCCAGCTGCCACCGGGTATCGTTTTGAAGCGCACGATACGGGACTGAAAGCAGCCATCAGGGACGAAATGCCCCTGACGCTGGGTGCCGGTCGCAATCCGGACGATAGGGAATACGAGCGTCATATTAGTGCCACTGCCAGGGTCAAGCGTGATCAGCAATGCACCACTACTGAAAATATTTTCAGTGACTATGACCTTTATCTGAACTACTTGCGGGGCGGCCCTGGCTTTGGCGATCCGCTCGATCGTGATTGCGCTTCGGTTGAAAATGATCTCAACAGCCGCTTCGTGTTGCCAGAGTTCGCCCAAAAAGTCTATGGGGTAATTATTTCGCAAGATAAAGAAGGCGTCTGGAAAGTGGATGTTGCCAAAACTGCCGTCCGTCGCAAAGGAGTCCGCAAGGAGCGTATCGCCAGAGCTGTTCCAACTCGGGAATGGATGAAGGACGAGCGTGCGCGGATCATAACTAAATCCGCATCGGTTCAAGTTCGCCACATGTTTGCGACCAGCTTTGGCCTCAGCGTGAAGTTCAAGGATGAGTTCAAGGCATTCTGGAATCTGCCGGCCGATTGGGAGCTGCCGGAGTCCGAACTTGGCGTTCCTTCATTCGGTGCCAAATACCGCGCGGATTTGTCGGATTTGCCGGACGTGCGCACCGTGACCTTGGTCGAAGAGTGATTTGAAGTAAAGCTGGGGTCAGCCCCGGCTAAACCAATCTGAGAGTTCCCCCGGCTCTGCCGGGGAGGCAGTAGAAGTTTGACGTTTACAGAAGTGGCCGTCGGCATTGAGGTAGTTTAAGCGAAGAGATCGAGTCGACGGTGCATTCTGACTTGGAATGATAAAATCGATGCGTGGAGAGTTGAGTGACGAGTCCCTGATCTTCGATGGCGAAGCGGCCCGTTTGAGGGGCCAGCCATCGTAAAGCCTCCGACTCTACCGGAGGATATTTATTCATTATAATTGGAGACAACAATGTCTGTCTACACACAAGAGCAAGTGAATCACCTCGTAGAGGGCAAGCTGGATTGGGAAACCACCATGCGTATGCTTTCCATGCCGAAGGATGCGAATCGCTTCCGTATGTATTTGAATACGTTACAGTCCAAATTGCCTTGGGATGACAAGATCATTCTGCCAATTAGTCTGCATCTTTACATCGCGCAAAACAAGAAGACAAAGGAGTGGGTAACCAAATGTAGTTGCGGCCATGTATTTGGTGACTACCGCAAGAATTGGAAACTGGAAGCTCTGGTTTACGTTCGCGACACGGCGGAAGCCATGCATGAAGTCTATCCGAGCCTGATGGCACCCGACACCAGTTGGCAGGTATACCGCGAATACTATTGCCCGGAGTGCGGGACCATGCATGACGTTGAGGCACCGACTCCGTGGTATCCGGTGATTCACGAATTCGAACCGGATATCGAGGCTTTTTATAATGATTGGGTACACCTGCCGCTACCGGAAAAGTCCAACTAAATCAGGTAAGGGGCCAATTTTACATTTGGCCCAAAGGGGGACCTTGTGCTCGCGGAATGTGTCCCTCGACGCCTGACTCATTCTACGGCAAGGAGTACGCGACGCCGCCGACTTCAAGGTGCATTGGTACAACGAGGGCGGGGAACGCAGCCGGTGATTCCAACCACCTAAAAAAGCTGAGTCCACCACGCTGGCAGGCCCTATTGTAGTCCACGTTTCTAAATCATAGCTCAATATGGCCAATGGTTTACACGGTTAACTGTCGAACGTGGGAGCAAGGGTTAAGTCCGACAGACTGCTAGGGGCGTGGGTCCTAGGAGCCTTTGGGCTGCGATGATGCTCTTATTTATAGGCTGTGCCTCTCGTCGGGTTTGCATAGAATGACTATGCGCACCATCCGATAGACGCACCCTATAGCGATAGCATCATCTAGCTCTCCAAAGTTTCTACAGCCCAAGCTCCCAGGCGAAACCCGCACAAAGTTAGGGACTTATCCTAATTACGTCGGCGGTCGAAATTTGTAATATTTGCTTCCAGCTCTAGATCGCGAACCCCGATGCATGGGGTTCGGTCCCGGCTCGAATGCGGAACCCATAACGGACAGGTCCTAGCCATGGCAGTACTAGTTAGCATCGACAACGGCGGCACACTCACAGACGCCTGCGTGACAGGCGTTTCCATGCACGCCCTCGCAGCGATGCAGCTCTGCGGTGAGGCTAGCGGGATACAAGTCCGCAATCCCGAGGTGGCCATGGTGTTCAACATGGGTGGGTCCGCAGTTGCCAACTATGCAAGCATCTTGGAGCGGGCCGCATGAATGTGGGGCATTTGCTGATACGCGCAGGTAAAGCTTTCGCCGAACGACCGGCGCTTTACTTGGGCGAGGAACTGATTTGCGATTACCGCAGCCTTGCGCGGCGTGCGGGGTGCGTAGGAGCGCATCTGCGCGACGGGCTCGGCCTCGCGCGGGGCGACCGTGTCGCCATTTTCATGAGCAATGTTCCGGAATACCTGGAAGTGCTCTACGGATGCTGGTTAGCCGGCTTGGTGGTCGTACCGATTAACGCCAAGCTGCATTCGAAGGAAGCTGAATTTATCATTCGCGATTCGGGTGCGTCCGTATTGTTCGCCTCTACGGAGCTGGTTGAG
>SCRO01000078.1 GCA_004298505.1 Rhodanobacter sp. | reverse complement strand
AGCGGCCCTCGCGGTCGAGCTTGTTGATGAAGGTCATGATCGGCGTGTCGCGCAGGCGGCACACCTCCATCAGCTTGATCGTGCGCTCCTCCACGCCCTTGGCGCAGTCGATCACCATCAACGCCGAATCCACCGCGGTCAGCACACGGTAGGTGTCCTCGGAGAAGTCCGCGTGTCCCGGCGTGTCGAGCAGGTTGACGATCTTGTCCTCGTACGGAAACTGCATCACCGACGAGGTCACCGAAATGCCGCGCTCCTTCTCCAGCGCCATCCAGTCGGAGGTGGCATGCCGCGACGTCTTGCGGCTCTTCACCGACCCGGCCATCTGGATCGCGCCGCCGAACAGCAGCAGCTTTTCGGTCAGCGTGGTCTTGCCCGCGTCAGGGTGGCTGACGATGGCGAAGGTGCGGCGGCGGCGGGTTTCCTGGAGGTGCGAGGGCATGCAGGCGGATCGATGGGAGGGCGAACCGTCAATTGTAGCGTGGATGGCGATGTAGGCTGATTCGACTCGTTCTGCCGTGTCCATAACGGCCAGAAGCTGACCCGCAACGCCTGAAAGCAGCAGGGCCGGCACGGCGTGCGCTGGGTCGGGTTGTCAGCCAGCAACTCGCCGTGGCTTGGGCGCCGACTTTTCCAGGGCGTCAGCCATGCGTGTTTGCCAGCCAGGCCCCGTAGCCCGCGAGCGCTCAATGACCTTGGGTGGCAAGCGCAGGGACAAGAGCTGACGTGGACTGGCGAGCTTGGGACGCCCCCGGCTGACCAGCTTCTCACCGTGATACAAGTCGGCCTCGGCGATCCAGGCATCCGTGATCTCCGGCGGGGTCTCCGGGTCATGCGAGATGGCGTTGGAGTCTTTTCGCTTCGCGCTCATGGCACTGCCTCATACTGATAATGCGTCGTGCGCCGCCGCGTGGCGTCCATGCGAACACGACAAGCCGGGAATCAAGCCAACGCGCCGTGATGAAGCGAGGCTCGCCGCTACGCGCCATGCCTGGCGCACCAAAAAAGACGGCGTGGAACCAATCCACGCCGTGGGCCGATTTGGGGAGAGGAGAGAGCGGCGTCTCCAAGGTGCCTTGCCATCGAGGGGAGTCAGGACAGGCAGGTGCAGTTTGCCGATGCAGCATGACAAGCCAATGACATGCGCCAGGTATTTTTTCAGGCAAGTGCGACCGCAGAATCCTCACCGCCACACGCGGACATTGCCTGGGAGCTCAGGCACCCGCTAAACACCGTCCAGCTGTCCATCGTGATGTCGAGACGGTGGCAGACAGATCTTATGACGCGCTGCTCTTATGACGCGCTGCCGGATCCGCCTCATTGATGGAGGAAGCACACGCAGATGTCATGCTCCGGTCGCGTGGGTGCAACACGCCAGCGCGAAGATCAGCGCCAGTTCCGACGGGAGACCAGGCATGCGAATCACCTTCGTTACGGAAACCTGGCCACCCCAGGTAAATGGCGTCGCCCTCACCGTGCGTACCCTCGCCGAGGGACTGGCTGCTCGCGATTTCGAAGTCGAAGTGGTACGCCCGGGTGCAAACGGCCACGATGGCAAGGTTGGCCTGGTGTGTGCCCGTGGCGTAGCCATGCCGCGCTATCCGAGCATGCAGTTCGGCCTGCCCGCTGGTAACGCATTGCGCAGTCGCTGGATCGCGCAGCGGCCCCACGCGATATACATCGCGACAGAAGGGCCGCTGGGTGCTTCGGCGATGCGCACGGCCAACGCCTTGGATATACCCGTCGTGTCGGGGTTTCACACGCGCTTCCACGACTACGCCGCGCACTACGGTATCGGACTTCTGGCGCCGCTCGTGCGCGCACACCTGCTTCGCTTTCATCGACGCGCGCAAATGACCCTGGTTTCGACCAGGGCCTTGCAGACCGAACTGACGAATGCCGGCATCAGTCACGTGCGCAAACTGCGCCGCGGCGTCGATGCCCGGCTGTTCTCGCCAGAACGTCGCGACCTGGCCTTGCGCAGGAGCTGGGGCGTGCACGACGATGCCCCGGTATTGTTGTGCGTCGGCCGGATCGCCGCCGAAAAAAATCTCGGCCTCGCCGTGCAGGCTTTCCGTGCCGTGCACGCGCGGATACCTGGCGCGCGCATCGTGCTGGTCGGCGACGGCCCCCAGCGCGAGGCCCTGGCGGTCGCTTGTCCGGACGTATTGTTCGTCGGCACGAAGCGCGACACGGAGCTGGCCGTGCACTACGCCAGCGCGGATCTGTTCGTGTTTCCGAGTCTGTCGGAGACCTTCGGCAATGTGGTGCTGGAGGCCCTGGCGTCGGGCCTGGCGCTGGTCGCCTTCGACCATGCGGCGGCGCAGGAACACGTTGCCAACGGCATCGCCGGGCTGGTCGTGCCGACGACGGACACGCGTGGTTTCATCAGCTCTGCTTACCAACTCGGCGTGGACCCCGACACACGCCGGCTACTGGGTGTCAACGCTCGGCGCGCCGCCCAACGCTGCCCGCCAGATGCGGCGATCGCCGGGCTCGACAGCCTGCTGCACGCACTGGTACGCGGATATCCCGATGACCATCTCCGCGCCGTCGCCTGAGCGTCCACGATGGGTATGGGATCCCCTGCTTTGCCATGTGGCGAGTCGCTGGGCTGCACGACCGGTCGTGCATCGGACTTTCACTATGGTCAGTCGGCTCGGAGACGGCTGGCTCTGGTACGGTCTGATGGCCGCGCTGGCGGCAGGTGGCGGCAGGTGCCGGCAAACGCGGCCTGCACACCGCACTGCAAATGCTGGCCACCGGCATCGTCGCGTGGATCTTGTACAGGACGCTGAAGCGTCGAACGCGTCGATTGCGGCCGTTCTGCGTGCTCGCCGGTGTGGTTGCTCGCGCTGCACCATTGGACGAATACAGTTTCCCTTCCGGCTATACGCTACATGCGGTGAGCTTCGGCATCGTCGCCGCCAACTCGTTTCCGGTGTTGACGCTGCCGCTGATTCTGTTCGCGGTGCTGGTGGCGATGTCGCGAGTGATATTGGGGCTGCACTATCCGACCGACGTATTCGCCGGCGCCGCGCTCGGCACGCTGCTTGGTGTGGGCTCAATGTGGAGCGATCCCCTGCTGGTTGCCACGCTGCAAAGGTGAGCCATCGCCGCTGAAACAGCTTCGCGGGAAGTCTGCGGCGATAGTCATCAGGTGGTCATGCAGCGGCGTTCCAATGGATATCCCCACCGGCCCGTCGCAGCCTGTTCCCCTGCAGTACCGGCAGTTGCCGCCAACAAGACCGAGCCCATGACGAATCCTGCAATCGCAGCGCAAGAAGCGGTGCCAGAACCGGCCAGCGTCGACTTTCAGGCACCGGAGCTTTACCTCAACTACGAGCTTTCCGCGCTCGAATTCAATTTCAGGGTGCTGGCGCAGGCGCGCGCGGCATCGGTACCGCTGCTGGAACGCTTGCACTTCCTGTGCATCTCCGTGCGCAACCTCGACGAATTCTTCGAGGTGCGCGTGGCCAGCCTCAGGCACTGGATCACCTATGGCGACGCGCGGCCCGGCCCGGACGGCCTGCCGTTGAGCGACGTGCTTGAACAGGTGCGCGAACGTGCGACCCGGCTGGTGCATGCGCAGTACGAAACATGGAACGACGAACTGCGGCCGGCGCTGGCTCATGAAGGCATTGTTTTCAGCGACAGCACCCAGTGGTCGCCTGCGCAGCTGCGCTGGGCGCGGCAACATTTTCAGGACGAGATTCTTCCGGTGCTGTCGCCCCTGGGGTTGAGTTCGGCCCATCCTTTTCCGCGCATTCTCAACAAGAGCCTCAATGTTGCGGTAGTGCTGCACGGTGAGGATGCCTTCGCCCGCGAAGGCAACGTTGCGGTGGTGCGCGCGCCCCGCTCACTGCCGCGCGTGATACGCATGCCATCGAGCGTCGCCGATGCGCCTTGGCAATTCGTGTTCCTGTCCACCCTGCTCGAGAAATTCGCCGACGCCATGTTTCCGGGCATGGAAATCCGGGACGTCTGCCAGTTCCGCGTGACGCGCGATTCGGAGCTCGAACTCGAAGACGATGACACACAGAGTCTGGTACGGATGCTGAGCCTGGAACTGCGCCAGCGCGGTTTTGCCGACGCGGTACGTCTCGAACTCGACGAGGACTGCATGCCCGATATTCGGCAGCTGCTGCTGCTCAACTTCGGGCTCAAGGAGGCGGACGTGTATCTGTGCGCAGGCCCGGTCAATCTTCATCGCGTGTCGGCGGTGTACGACATCGTCGATCGCCCAGACCTGAAATTTCCCGCATTCGCGCCGATCATTCCCGCACCCTTCACGTCGGACACCAGCATCTTCGAAACGATCAGCCAAGGCGATCTGATGCTGCATCATCCGTTCGAATCATTCACCCCGGTTCTCGAACTGCTGCGCAACGCCAGCACCGACAATGACGTGCTCTCGATCCGGCAGACGCTCTATCGCGTCGACGAGGATTCGCCCCTGGTCGGATACCTCGCCGACGCCGCCCGATCGGGCAAGGAAGTCACGGTAGTCGTCGAGTTGCGTGCGCGCTTCGACGAGGAGGCGAATATCCGCCTGGCCGACCGCCTGCAGGAGGCCGGCGTGCAGGTCGTGTACGGCGTCGTCGGCTACAAGACCCACGCGAAGATGCTACTGATCGTGCGCCGTGAACACGGTGTGCTTCAGCGTTATGCCCACCTGTCCACCGGCAATTACCACCAGGCCACCGGCCGTCTTTACACCGACGTGGGGTTGATGACGCGAGATGCCGGCATTTGCGCGGACGTCGGCACGATTTTCCAGCAGCTGTGCAGTTTCGGGCCGCTGATCGAACTGCAGTATCTGCTTGAATCACCGTTCAGCCTGCACCCCGGATTGCTGTCACTGGTCGAGCGCGAAATGGCCCACGCCCGCGCGGGCAAGCCCGCCCGCATCGTCGCGCGCATGAACGCGCTGAACGAACCTTCCATGATCGAGACGCTTTACCGCGCTTCCTGTGCAGGCGTCGAGATCGATCTGATCGTACGCGGCGCCTGCATCCTGCGCCCCGGTTTGCCCGGCGTGTCGGAACACATCCGCGTGCGTTCCATACTGGGTCGCTTTCTCGAGCACAGCCGCGTGTACTGGTTTGCCAATGCCGGCGACGCAGAGCTCTACTGCTCGTCCGCCGACTGGATGGAGCGCAACCTGCTGCGCCGGGTCGAGGCATGTTTTCCCGTTCTCGACTCCCACCTGGCCAAGCGCATATTCCACGAAACGCTGCAAAACTATCTCGACGACAACGTGCAGGCGTGGTTGCTGGACGCCAGCGGCCAGTACCAGCGCGCCACCCCGAGCGACGCGCCAGCGCATTCGGCTCAGCAATGGCTGCTCGATCGCCATCGAGCCTGATGCAGGATGCGCGTCCACATCAGATAACGGCCATGGTCAGCGCGAGTTCTACGGACTGACCTACCTGGCCGGCGTACGCTTCGAGTTCTGAGTTCGGGTCCCGATTTGCACGCGGCCACCTTGCGCGTCACATCGGCGGGCGGATCGCGTGGCTCTGATCCGCCCGCCCAAGCAAATGCAAAGGTTGCGGTGGCACAGTAGGGTGAGCTGCATAGGCGTCTCGTGGGCCCGCAAATAGCCAACGAGGGTCGGTGCTGGCGGTTATCCGGGTCGTTGCGTGCCGGGTAGACTCAAACCGGGGTTTGCGGGGGATTGACCCATCTCTCGATCAGTCGAAGGCACTGGCTGTCGCCTCCAATCAAAGGACAAGATCATGAAACATTTTGCATGGGCGCTGGTTCTCGTTGGCGTGCTCAGCCCTCCGGCATGGGCAGCCGCGCCACCGGCCTCGTCGTATCACGTGGCCAGCACCTATCCACTGGGTGGCGCCGGCGGCTGGGACTACGTGACGTTTGACAGCGCCGCGAACCGGCTCTTTATCGCACGGGACAACCGGGTCATGGTAGTCGACGCCCGTACCGGCAAGATTACGCGGGAAATTCCCGGCATCAAACATGCTCACGGCGTCGCACTCGTTCCAGCCCTGCGTCGTGCTTATGTCACCAATGGCCATGGCGACGACGTCAGTGTCATCAATCTGGAGACCCTGACGACGGTCGGACACATCAAGGTGGACGGGAAGAATCCCGACGCCGTGATTTATGACAACGCGTCGGGGCATGTTCTAGCCATGAACGGCGACAGCAACAGCATCAGTGTGATCGACCCCCAACTGGGCAAGGAGCTGACTACGATTGCGCTGGTTGGCAATCCCGAATTTGCCGCCAGCGACGGCAGCGGCAACGTCTACGTGAATCTTGAGGACAAGGGAGAGTTGGCCCACATTGATACCAAGACCAACGCGGTGCTCCGGAACTGGCCGCTGGCTCCATGCGAGGGACCGACCGGCCTGGCTCTCGATCAGTCGCACCAGCGCATCTTCTCCGTCTGCGCCAACGGCTGGTTGATTGTCACCGACGCCACCAATGGTCACCAGGTCGCTAAAATCGCTGTTGGTAAGGATCCCGACGCGGTTGCCTACGATGCCGCCACAGGTATGATTTTCAGCCCCAGCCGCACAGGGGTTCTGAACATCGTCCGTCAGATCGATGCCGACCATTATCAGGCCGTGGAAGCGCTCCCCACGATGAAAAGTGTCCGCACCTTGGCTCTGGATGAAACGCACCACATCGTCTATCTCGTTGGCGCAAAAGTCGCTGAACGGGGCAAATCTGTATCAGGCTTTACCTTGTTCGTGGTGAAGGCCCGTTAGACTTTTCTGACGGCTGTCTCGTGGCTAGGTGGAACGGATCTATACGCGTGTACTCACTCGCAACGCCAGTGGGGTGATGAGTCCGTTCGATCGACAAGTGGCGAGCGCTGCCGAGCGACGTACCGGGAAAGATCCGGCAGTTGATGTTGACGCTGGCGTTTTGCGGCAACGCGCTGAGGGCGTGGCCGCCTGGACGCGAGGTGGTGCGGACCTGGCCGACGTAGGCGGGCTCGGCCGAGATGGTGGGTATCTGGCCGCCGCGCCATCGTGCTAATCTTGCCCGCGCGCTGGCGGCGATGCCCTCAGCGCGACACCCCTTGGGGAGTAGCCTACCTCGTTGCGACGAGGCGTCTTCGTCAACATGCTCGGCTTGTCCTGCCGTGGCGAAGACACCGATTCCGGTTGGCGAGACCAACGGCTGACGACGCCACAGCGGTGGGGCGTGTCGTCGCGCCGTTGCGTCCAGCCCGACCGACCCGGCTATCCATGAATCCCGTTTCCATGCTTCTGCTCGGCTTCGCCATGTCCACCGACGCGTTCGCCGCGGCGATCGGCAAGGGTGCGGCGATGACCCGGCCTCGGCTCAGTCAGGCCCTGCGCGCCGGCCTGATCTTCGGCGTCATCGAGGCGATCACGCCGGTCATCGGCTGGCTGCTGGGCAAGGGCGCCTCGCACTACATTGAGGCTTGGGACCACTGGATCGCCTTCGGTCTGCTGCTGGCGCTGGGTCTGCACATGATCTGGAACGGCCTCAGACCGGAGTCGGACGAGCCGGTCGACGAGTCGAAGAAACATGGTTTCGTCGGCCTGGCCCTCACCGGGTTGTCGACCAGCATCGACGCGCTGGCGGTCGGCGTGGGTCTGGCCTTCGTGGACACGCCAATCGCGCTGGTCGCCGCCGTGATCGGCCTGTGCACGTTCGGCATGGTCACGCTGGGCATCATGCTCGGTCGGGTGCTTGGCGCCATGGTGGGCAAGCGCGCCGAGGTGATCGGCGGCGTCATCCTGATCGGCGTGGGCGCGGTGATCCTGTACGAGCACCTGTCGGCGTGAACATGCGGCGGCTCGGACGAAACCCGACGGCGCACGGGCCGCCGCAGGCGCACCGAACCGGCGCACACCCCGCAAGCGGAACTGAACTCGCGCCGTTTGGTGTCGACTGGAGCGATGTCGGCCAGGTGCGCGCCGGCCGACACAGGCAGGGTCAGGGCTTCATGCTGCCGGTGTCGAGGAAACGTTGATGCCAGGACATCGCCTCCATTAGCAGGTGCGGAGTGTGCTTGCCCTTGCTGTCGCGGCAGGCGCGGTCGAAATAATCCTCCAGCAGCGGTCGATAGTCCGGGTGCGCGCAGTTGTGGATGATCGCGCGCGCGCGCTGCTTGGGCGACAGCCCGCGCAGATCGGCCAGGCCCTGTTCGGAGACCACCACGGCCACGTCGTGCTCGGTGTGGTCGACATGGCTGACCATCGGCACGATGCAGGAGATCGCCCCGTTCTTGGCCGTGCTCGGGGTAAGGAAACAGGACAGGAAACCGTTGCGGGCGAAATCGCCCGAGCCGCCGATGCCGTTGATGATGCTGGTGCCGGCGACATGGGTGGAATTGATGTTGCCGTAAAGGTCGGCCTCGACCATGCCATTGAGCGCGAGGCAGCCGAGCCGGCGCACCAGTTCGGCGTGGTTGGAGATCTCCTGCGGACGCAGCACGATGCGGCTGCGGTAGTAGTCGATGCGGTTGATGAAGTCGTCGACGCCCTCCGGACTCAGCGACAGCGCGGTGGCCGAGGCCATCGTGATGGTACCGGTGCGGATCAGGTCGAGCATGCCGTCCTGGATCACCTCGGTGAAGGCGGTGAGTTGCTCGAACCCGCCCGAGCGCAGCCCCGTCAGCACCGCGTTGGCGATGTTGCCCACGCCCGATTGCAGCGGCAGCAGGTGCTCGCCCAGGCGTCCCTTGGCGATCTCGTGACGGAAGAACTCGACCAGGTGGCCGGCGATCCTCTGGCAGTTGTCGTCGGGCTCGGCGAACCGGCTGAGCCGATCGCGGCCACGCGTTTCCACCACGGCGACTACCTTGGCCGGGTCGACCCGCAGGTACGGCTCACCGATGCGGTCGCCCGGCGCCACCAGCGGAATCGGCTTGCGGTTTGGCGGCAGCGCGGTGCCGTAGTAGATGTCGTGCATGCCGTCCAGCCCTTCCGGCTGGTCGCCGTTGACCTCGACGATCACCTGATCGGCCAGATCCAGCCAGGTCTTGTTGTTGCCTATCGAAGTCGATGGAATCAGCCGTCCATCCGGCAAGATGCCGGCCGCCTCGACGACCGCGATGTCGATCTTGCCGAAGAAGCCGCACCAGGCGTACTGCGCGACATGGCCCAGATGGATGTCCATGTACTCGATCTCGCCGCGGTTGATGCGCGCGCGCAGTTCCGGGTCGGACTGATACGGCAGGCGGAAGTCGATGCCGCCGGTGCGCGCCAGCACGCCATCCAGTTCTGGCGCCGTGGACGCACCGGTGAGGATCCTCATGCGGAATTTCTCGCCGCGCGCATGCGCCTCGCCGATCCGTTCGGCCAGCGCCAGTGGCACGGCCTTGGGGTAGCCGGCGCCGGTAAATCCACTCATGCCCACCGTCATGCCGGGGCGGATCAGCGTCACTGCCTGCGCGACCGGCATCAGCCGGCTCGCTAGCTGCGGGTTCTGTATGCGGGTTTTCATAACGGGATTCCGGATTGCAGAACCTCGAATGATAGCGTCCGGCGAGACTACTTCGCCAGCTTCGTCAGCAAGCTGTACCAGCTCGCTCTCGGCGCTGGGCACGGACAGTATCAGCACCGGCATTGAACAGCGCCTGCTCGATCAACGCCGGATGCACGTAGAGCAGCACGGTGTCGTGCGGCAGCGCCATCTGCAGAACCAGCTCGGGGAAGAGCCGGCGCAGCCGGTCGGTGGCAGCGATCACCACTTCGGTCGCATCGACCCAGTCGCGGTGCAGTTTGAGCGTACCGTATCCGAGCTGGGCCATGTCGAGCAGGTTCTGGATAGGTTCTGGATGTAGCGGTCGAGGCGCCGGCCTTCGTGCAGGATCGTCTGCAGCAGTTCCTGCCGCTCATCGCCCGGCAGTTGCGTCTCGTACATGGCGAGGGTGTCGGCGGCACCGATCATCGAGGCCAGCGGCGAGCGCAGGTCGTGCGAGACGGACGAGAGCAGCGCATTGCGCAGACGTTCGGTTTCACCCTGTACGCGGGCTTGCTCCAGTTCCTCGGCGAGCCGGGCGCGTTCCAGCGCGAGGGCGATGTCCTGCGCCATGGCGTGGGCGAGATCGCGCCGGTCAGGGTCGAAGGCAGCCGCCGCATCGGGCGAAAACACGAGCATGCCGTACTGGTGCACGCCGACAACCAGCGGAATGACCCAGGCTTCGGGTTGATCCACACCTCCACCAGCCGGCGCGGCGGTTGTGGGCACGTTCGAGACCCCGACTTGAATTTCCACCGACGTATCCATGGCATGGCTGGCCTCGTTTCATATCTCGACCTCTGATCCCAGTTCGATGCGCCGGTTGCCGGGGATCTGGAAGAAGGCAGTCGCGGAGAGCGCATTGTGCGCCATGAAAGCGAACAGGCGGTCACGCCACAGTGCCATGCCATGCCGTTGCTTGCCGGCCACCACGGTCTCGCGCGAGAGAAAGAAGGTGGTGTCCATCATGTCGAACGGCGGCCCGTCGTGGCTGCATTGCGCCAGCCGCGACGGCACATCGGGATCTTCCCCGAAGTCGAAGCCGAAGCGCAACCGCAATCGAATGAAACCCTCGCCCAGCGTCGTCCCCTCGCATTGCTCGACCGGCTCGACCGGCTCGGCCAGCGGGGTGTCGAGCGTTTCGACGGTCAGCAGCGCGAAGAACGCCTCGGCGTGATTGTGGAGGAAGAAGGCCACGCCATAGGACGGGTTTATCGCCAACAGCACCGCGGGGTGCCGCGCGACACCCAGTACGCCAAGGGCGGCGATGGTGATGAACCACGCCGCGCATACCGGGCCGAACAAGGCGCCGATCTGGCGGGTTCCGCGCTTCTGCAGCCGGCACAGCGAGATGATCACGCCGATCGTGATCGGTACCACCCACGGCTGCAGATTGGGTGCCGCCACCTCCAGGCCTTCGACTGCCGACAGCACCGAGATTGCCGGTGTGATCACGCCGTCACCGTAGAACAGTGCCGCGTTGAAGCATAAAATTGTCGTAAAAATTCTGCTCGATGCCTGCCCGATGGATAGTTGATCCTTGGAAAGGTCAGAGGAGTCTTTCTGCTTCAGCCCACACGTTCCCGCGCTGGACGCCGCGCCCATCGTCCTCCCACGGCTTCGCAACGGACAAAAGGTCCGGGTATGAATCCCTGGGCGTTTCCTTCTGACGCGACTGCAAATGGTTCGCGTCAATGCGGAGGCAACGCCTGCTTCGTCTCCTTTTCCATCAGCTTCTCGATCATGCTGGCCGGCACTTCCTGGTAATGATCGAAGATCATCGAGAAGTTGCCGCGGCCGCTGGTGGCCGAGCGCAGGAAGTTGATGTAGCCGAACATCTCGGACAACGGCACGAAGCCCTGCACAAAGGCCGAGCTGCCTTTCTGGCCCTGGTCGGTGATGGTGCCGCGGCGGCGGTTGATGTCGCCGATGATATCGCCCAGGTAGGAGGCCTCGGTAACTACCTGCAGGCTCATGATCGGTTCGAGCAGCTTCGGTTTGCTGAGCTTTTGCGCCTCGCGGAAGCACTGGCGCGCGGCGATCTCGAAGGCCAGCGCAGAGGAGTCGACGTCGTGGTATTTGCCGTCGATCAGGCGCGCCTTGAAATCGACGACCTCGTAGCCGGCCACCTGGCCTTGCTGCGCTTCGGCCTTGATCGAGTGTTCCACTGCCGGAATGTACTCGCGCGGCACGCGGCCGCCGACCACCTCGTCAGCGAACACCACGCCCGAGCCCGGCTCGCCCGGCTCGAAGATCATCTTCACCTCGGCGAACTGGCCGGAGCCGCCGGTCTGCTTCTTGTGCGTGTAGATATGTTCGACGCTCTGGCCGAACGCTTCGCGGAAGCTGACCTTGGGTTTGCCCATGTTCGCTTCCACGCCCAGTTCGCTGCGCATGCGGTCGATGGTGATTTCCAGGTGCAGCTCGCCCATGCCCTTGAGCACGGTCTGGCCGGTCTCCTGATCCACTTCCATGCGTAGCGACGGATCGGCCTTGACCATCTTGTACAGCGCGGTGGACAGCTTGTCGACGTCGTTGCGGCTCTTCGGCTCGACCGACACGCTGATGACGGGATCCGGGAAGCGCATGCGCTCGAGCAGGGCCGGATGGTTCGGGTCGGACAGTGAATCGCCGGTCTCTGTGTCCTTCATCGACACGAACGCACAGATATCGCCGGCGCGCACTTCGTCGATCTCGCGGGTGTGGTCGGCCTGCACCTCGACGATGCGGCCCACGCGCTCCTTCTTGCCGCGGGTGACGTTGAGCAGGGTGTCGCCCTTCTTGATCACGCCGGAGTAGATGCGGCAGAACGTAAGCGTGCCGAACTGGTCGTTGATCACCTTGAACGCCAGCGCGCGCGGCGGGGCGTCGTCGGTGACCGCCTGCTCGCCGATGACGTTGCCGTCCTCGTCGACGATCGAGATGCCGCCGTTCTCGCCGGGGTAGGGCATGTAGTCGACGATGGCGTCGAGCAGCTGCTGCACGCCCTTGTTCTTGTACGAGGAGCCGCAGAACACCGGCACCAGCTTGCCGCTGACGCAACCCTTGCGGATGCATTTCTTCAGCATTTCCGGGTCATGCTCACCGGTCTCGATCAGGTGCCCGAAGGCGTCATCGTCCATCGCCAGGGCGCGCTCGAGCAGTTCTTCGCGCAGTTTCGGCAACTGGGCAACCCCGTCATTGTCCGCGGTAGAGGCGAATTTCAGACGGTTTTTTGCCTCCTCGAAGGAAATGGTCTCCCACTTGCTGTCCTTGTCGTCGGAGTTCCAGATGTAGGCCGTATTGGCGACCAGGTCGGCCATGCCGCAGAACTCGTCGCTGCTGCCCAGCGGGATCTGGCACAGCAGGGCCGGCGCGTTCAGGCGCTCGCGGATGCCCTTTACGCAGTAGGCGAAATTGGCGCCGATGCGATCCATCTTGTTGACGTAGCACACGCGCGGCACGTGGTACTGGTCCGCCAGGCGCCAGTTGGTCTCGGTCTGCGGTTCCACGCCGGCGACGCCGTCGAACACCACCACGGCACCGTCAAGCACGCGCAGCGAACGGTTCACTTCAATCGTGAAGTCGACGTGTCCGGGGGTGTCGATTACGTTGATCTGGTGGCCTTTCCACTCGGCTGTCACGGCCGCCGACTGGATCGTGATGCCGCGCTTGCGCTCCTGCTCCATGTAATCGGTGGTGGTCGAGCCCTTGCCATCCTTGGTGTCGTGCACGTCGATGATCTGGTGCTTCCTGCCCGTGTAGTACAGCACGCGCTCGGTGGTGGTGGTCTTGCCGGCGTCAATGTGGGCAATGATGCCGATGTTGCGGTAGAGCTTCAGCGATTTCTGGCGGGCCACGGTGCAGTTCCAATCGGGGGTGGGCCGGCACGACGACGGGCCGGCGGCGCAAGCCGCCTATTGTAACGGGCGCGACCGTGAACGCCGTGCATGGCCCGGCGCGCGCGATCAGGGCGATCAGGACGTTCGCGGCAATGGTCATGGCCTGCCTGGGCGGGTCGGCGCGCAAATGTTGCAGCCCGGACCGTGCGCCGCAACGACAGGTCGTGACTGGCTCAGCCGGCCAGTGTTTCGACGGCCTTGAGTGTCACCACCAGCACGTCGCGATGCGCGGGTTGGCCCGGGTCGATCGGCGTCACCGCCGTCACGCCGTGGCAGACGCGCGCGTCGTCGACCATGGCGGCGTCAAGCGGGTGGGTCAGGGTGAAGCTGCCGAGCAGGCTGTCATCGTTGGCGTGGATGGTGGTCGTGCCGCTCTCGATATTGCGGCGATCGATCATCAGTACCAGCACATAGTCGACGCCGTCGTGGTGAACGCCCTCGGGGGTGGGCTCACCGGCCTCGTCGGCGCGCGCCTCGATGCGAAACTGATGGGCCTCGACGTGCCAGCACTGCGGTCCGCCGACCTTCATTGGCGCGAACAGCGCATGCGCGAAGTGCAGGATGCATCGCATGCTGGCACCTTCGGCAAGCGCCGGTCGTATCGGCAGGAACCAGCGCTGGATGTCGCCCTGCAAGGCGTTGTAGAGGGAGCTCTGCCAATGCGGTTGGCGCGGCTCGCGCTGCAGCACGCCGTCCTGGCCGATGCTGAACGTGGCATGGCGCCGGCGGCGGTGCCGGCCGAGTGCCGCCAGGTAAGTGTCCGGCGCCAGATCATCCCAGCTGGCGCTGAAAGCAGCCCAGTCGTTCATGTCCTGCATGGGCAGCAGGTGGCGCATGTTGTCGGCGCTGACAAACGCAAAGCCGTCGCGATGCAGGCGCCTTTGCAGCGCGGCCCGATTGAGGTGGGGAGTCATGGCGTCACGTTAGCAGGATCGTTGTTGGCGGCCAATGTTGCCCATCTGACCCAGAACGCCGGTTCCGAGCCCGGCAGTGTCAGCGCTGGCCGCCAGCTGGTCACCTGCCAGACAGGCCCGGTCGCTTCCGACTGCCCAACGGCGCAGCTGAAAGGCCAGGCTCCAGGCCGGCCCTGTGACCCGGCTTGGGCGTCGCAAGCAAGCATATAAACGTTTAGATGTTTAGACGTCTATTGACAACATACCTTCCAGACGTCACTATCCAGCCACTCATCGAGACCGGCTGAGGGACAGGCCCTTTGAAGCCGGGGCAACCTGCGGAATGTTTCCGCCACGGTGCCAACTCCTGCGGAGGTGTGTCGTGCACCTGTCGGTAGATGGGCGTCGGCGTTGTGCAGCAACCTGCTGTCGACACCAAGGCGACCTTTCCGGCACCCCGCAGAGCGATGCCTGCCGGAGATGGTTACATGACACTGCACAGCCAGACCAGTTACGCCGAAGACCTGCATGCCAGCTTTGCCGGCATGCCCGAGTTGCTGCGTGCCCGTCCGGATATTTCCGTGCAGCGCGGTACGCGGCCGGTGGTGCTGACGCCGAAGTATGGCGAGGGCAGGCGTGAAGTCGAGGTCAGCTACTCGTGGAGCGGTTCGGCAGACACGCCCACCGTGATCGTGCAAGGTGGTATCTCGGCTGACCGCGAGGTTACCGCGCTGGACCAAGACGCAACGCCGGGTTGGTGGCAGGCGCTGGTCGGCGCCGGCGCAGCGATCGACCTGGCCCGCTGGCGGGTACTGGCGATCGACTGGCTGGATGCAGGCCAGCTCGGTGTCGACGCCGTGTCCAGCGAAGACCAGGCCGACGCGCTGGCCGCACTGCTGCAGGCGCTGGGTGTGACCCAGGCGCATGCCTTTATCGGCTCTTCCTACGGCGCGATGGTGGCGCTGGCGTTCGGGGCGCGGCATCCGCGCCGGGTCGGCAGGCTGGTGCTGCTGGCCGGCGCGCACCGACCGCATCCGCTCAGCACCGCCCAGCGCAGCGTGCAGCGCGGCATCGTGCGGCTGGGCCAGGCAAGCGGCCAGGTCGGGGAGGCGCTGGCGCTGGCACGCCAGCTGGCGATCACCACCTACCGCGGCAGCGCCGAATTCGGCCGGCGCTTCGCCGGTACGCCCGAGTTGCGCGGCGAACGCTTCCATTTTCCGGTCGAGGACTATCTCGAGCACCAGGGCCGTCGCTTCGTGGAGCGTTTCGATGCCGAGCGCTTCCTCGTCTTGTCCGAGTCGATCGACCTGCACGACGTGGCGCCGGAAGAGGTTCCCGTGCCAGCCACGCTGATCGGCTTCCCGTCGGACCGGCTGGTGCCACTGGCCGACCTGTGCGAGCTGCAGCGGCGCCTGCGCGGACCGGCCACGCTCGAAGTGGTCGAGTCGCCGTACGGCCACGATGCCTTTCTCAAGGAAACCGAACAGCTCGCGCCGCTGTTGCGCGAGGCGCTCGCATAGGAGTGACGGAAATGCACGACAACTTATGCTGCGTAGGGCGGGCACTGCCCGCCAACTCCTCGACGATGCATCCCGGCCAGCGGCGGCGGGCAGTGCCCGCCCTACCAAGTCGTAGCGAAGAACATCGTGTTGCATCCACAGATTGATGAAAGTCCTGGAGATTGAGATGACCGATTCCGCCCCCTGTACCCGCGCCGTACGCGCCGGCATCGAGAGCGACACCCAGCATGGCGCCGTGGTGCCGGCGCTGCACTTGTCGAGCAACTACAGCTTCGAGCGTTTCGGGCGCAAGCGCGTCTACGATTATTCACGCAGCGGCAACCCGACGCGCGATTTGCTCGGCGAGGTGCTGGCGGAGCTGGAGCAGGGTGCCGGAGCGGTGGTGACCTCGAGCGGCATGTCGGCGGTGGCGCTGGCGTTGGAGCTGGTGCCGGCCGGCGCCACCGTGCTGGCGGCACACGATTGCTACGGCGGCACCTGGCGCCTGCTCGATGCCTGGGCGAAGAAAGGCCGCTTCAAGGTCGAGTTTGCCGACCTCACCGACAACGTGGCGTTGGCGGCCGGCGTGGCGCTCAAGCCGGCGTTGGTGTGGGTGGAAACGCCATCCAATCCGTTGCTGCGCATCACCGATATCCGTCACGTGGCGCAGGCGGCACACGCGGTCGGCGCGTTGCTGGTGGTCGACAACACCTTCCTGTCGCCGGCCCTGCAGCAACCACTGCTGCTCGGCGCCGACGTAGTCGTGCATTCGACCACCAAATACATCAACGGCCACAGCGACGTTGTCGGCGGCGCGGTGGTGGCGCGTGAGGCCGCGGTGGCCGAGCAGCTGACGTGGTGGGGCAACTGCAGCGGTCTCATCGGCGCGCCGTTCGACAGTTATCTGACCCTGCGCGGCCTGCGTACGCTGTCGGTACGCCTGCGCCAGCACCAGGAAAACGCCGAGCGCATCGCCGCGCAACTGGATGCCCATCCGATCGTGCGCAAGGTGTACTACCCGGGGTTGGCCAGCCACCCCGGTCATGCGCTGGCCTCGCGTCAACAGCAGGGTTTCGGCGCCATGTTGAGTTTCGAGCTCGACGGCGACGAGGCACAGATCGCGGCGTTCGTCGATGGCCTGGAGTATTTTTCGCTGGCCGAATCCCTGGGTGGCGTAGAGAGCCTGATCGCCCACCCGGCAAGCATGACGCATGCCTCGATGGCGCCCGAGGCGCGCCGCAGCGCCGGCATCACCGACAACCTGTTGCGGGTGTCGGTGGGCATTGAGGATGGCGACGATCTGCTGCGTGATCTGGACGCCGCGCTGGTGCGTGCAGTGTCGCTGGGGAAATCCAAACGTCAGGTGGTTGCATGAGTGCGGTACTGGCCGAACGATCAGTGCGGCCCCAAGGCGGGACAACGCCCTCCATTGCGGTCGTGCTGCTCGGCACCGGTGTGGTCGGCGGTGCTTTGCTCAAGCTGCTCAACACGTCGGCCGCCGGCTCGCTGCGTCTGGTGGGTGTAGCCAATTCGCGCTGGCAGCAGACCGACTCGGTCCGACTCAGCCAGCGCAACCTGCGCGAACACTTGAACCAGCACGGCGACCCACGCGACAACGCCAGCCTGCTTGCCGCGCTGGATGCCAGTGGTTCGGCGGTCAAGGTCATCATCGACGCCAGCGCCAGCGCCGCGCTGGCCGCGCACCACCCCGAATGGCTGGCGCGCGGCTATCACGTGGTCACCGCCAACAAGGCACTGGCCGGCGGCGACCTGGTCGGCTGGCGCGCGTTGCAGGCCGCGTTGGCGCATGGTGCGCATTACGGCGATTCGGCCACTGTCGGTGCCGGCCTGCCGGTGCTGTCCACGCTGCGCCGGTTGCGCGTTTGCGGTGATGCGCTGCTGACCCTGGAAGGCGTGTTCAGCGGCTCGTTGTCATGGTTGTTCAATCAGTATGACGGCAGTCGTCCGTTCTCGGCACTGCTGCGCGAGGCGCGCCAGCTTGGCTACACCGAACCTGATCCGCGTTCGGATCTGTCCGGTGAGGACGTGGCGCGCAAGCTGCTGATCATCGGCCGCCACGCCGGCTTCTCGATCAGCAGCGAGGAAGTGGTGGTGGAGAGCCTGGTGCCGGAAGCCTTGCGCGGCATCGGCAGCGAGGCGTTCCTGGCACGACTGGAGGAACTGGATGCGCCGCTTGCCGTTCGCCACACCGAGGCGGCCAGTCGGGGCAACGTGCTGCGATTCCTGGCCCGACTCAACCAGCGCGGCCATGCCCGCGTCGGCCTGGTCGAGGTCGCAGCCACCCACCCGGCCGCGCGCCTGTATGGTACCGACAACCAGTTCGCGCTCAGCACCACCCGCTACAACACCCAGCCGCTGGTGATCCAGGGGCCGGGCGCGGGGCCGGAGGTCACGGCGCAGGCACTGCTGGGCGACGTGCTGGCGTTGAAAGCGTAAGTCAGTTGCCCATCTCGGTGTACATCGGGGTTGTCTGTGTTGTGCCGCAACGGTACGAGGCGGTCACTCATTGTGCCGGTCTTGGCGACCCTCTCGCGGGGGACGGTTCAGTCCAGACGTTGACGAAGACGATAGCGAACGCCTGGCTCAGTCGACAACGGACAGCGTTGGGTTGCTCAGGGTGCCGGTGAGCCGCAGAGGGAACGTCAGCCGTCCATTTTTCTGCTGCGCCTTCTTGAACATGCGCGCGAAGAAATTGGTGATGAGACCCTGTTTTTTCAAAACGGTGGCTGCCCCGCGATAGTCCAGTGCGCCGTCCAGCACCGATGTGTCGCCAGACCCCACCACGTCCGTGCCATAGAAGCTCACATCGATACGTTTGCTGTAGATGTGCTTGTTCCGCAGTTCCATGTCGGCGGTAAACGTGGAAAATGCCGAGGCCGGCAGAGCACCCGTGCCGGGTGGGCGGAAGCGCTCCAGCGCGATCATGCTCTGGTTCTGGTCGAGTTTCGGCAGTTCACCCTTTCGTATCGTCACCTGCGCGGTACCATGAATGCCGGTCAGCGGACTTGAAGCGTGCGTGATCTCGCCCGCCAGACTCAGCTTCGCCTGCATCGCTCCGGTGATCGAGGGGATGCCTTTTTGAAACTCCGCCAACACATACGCCATTCCGACGCCATTTGCCTGCAGATCCGTTTTGAACATCGCATTCTTGCCGCCGAAGTCCAACGAAAAGTCGCCGCTGGCTTGCCCACGATAGGCCTTTGTTTCAATGTTGCTGAAGACCAATTGGCTCGACGTGATACGCAGTTGCGACCGAAGATTTTTCGTGTGGATCGAACCGAAACGTGCCGTATCCGCCGCAAGCTGACCGGCAAGGCCTGCTGGCTGGCCGGAGCCGTCGGATGGTTTGCGCAAGGTCTGGTTGAGTTGCGCGGAAAAATTGCCGATGTCGAGAACCACCGGTCCGGGATTGTCCGTCGGATCTACCAGGTTCGAACCCCGCAGGACCCCATTTTCAATGTGCAAGCTGGGGATTAGCATCGTCGAAAGGTGCGTGGACACTTTCTTCGAACTGGAGGGGTTTTGGAAGTTCCACAGGCCGTCGGGATCGGAAATGAAGTCGATGGTTGGCTTGTGCAACAGCAAAGAACGGATCGTGATCTGGCCGTGTAGAAGCGGGAGTTTTTCAATCGTGGCATCGAGCCTGGGTACGTTCAAGAAATCGCCGGAGGGAAACGGCTTCGGATTTTTTATTTCCAGGCCATATACCCGGACCAGCAAGGTGGGGAATACCTGGATTTCGAGGTGCTGGATTCGCACTTGCAAGCCAGTATCCTTGTGCAAGTACGCTGCGATTTTCGGGATATATCGGTCAGGGTTGTGCACCACATACCAGCCCGCGGCGCATGCAAGAACGGTCACCCCGGCGAGAATGATCAGAAAGATTTTCAGACGAATGCCCATGCGATTTCCGAAGAAGGCAGATCGAAGCGCTGGGCTTGGGTGCCCACCGCGATTTGTTGGACCTCATTGGATACTTCAGCTAGGTGAACGTGGATATCCAGTGCGACCAGCGCTCAAGAGGCTCAGTGCCCGGTAACCCGCTCAGCCTCTTCCTCATCCGGCGGCACCAGCGGCGCATCGGGATCGAGACCGACCTCCAGCCGCGCCGCCTCCACCGATGGCGTGCGCCAGCCGGACTTCACGCCCCACAGGAAAAACACCAGGCCGATCACGCCGACCACGGCCAGATCCCAGCCGTAGTGGATGTAATCCAGACCGCCGAACCTGGCGCTGCCGGTTTTGGATACCATGGCCAGCGCGGGCAGGTAGCACACCAGCCACCAGGCACCCTTCAGCTGCCGTGCGAAGTCATGCCAGCCGGCCTTGGCCTGATAGTAAAAATACACCGGCAGCGCGACCACCATCAGCACAATGATCTGACCGGTCAGCGGCCACCTGGCCCAGTACAGCAGTTCGGTGGACATGATGAAGGCGATGCCGGCCACGATCGGCAGACCGGCCAGCCGGAACGGACGATTGAGTTCCGGCGCAGTGCGTCGCAAGGTCATCACGCTGACCGGGCCGGTGAGGTAGGAGATGATCGTGGCCACCGAGATCACCGCCGCCAGCGAACCCCAGCCGCGGAAGAAAAACAGGAACAGGAACGACACCGCCAGGTTCACCCACATCGCCGGACGCGGCACGCCCCAGCGCGGGTGCACGGTGCCGAGAATCTTCGGCAACGTGCCGTTGCGCTCCATGCCGTACAGCATGCGCGCAGTGGTCGCGGTATAGGTCATGCCGGTGCCGCTGGGGCTGATCACCGCATCGATGAACAGCAGCGTGGCCAGCCATTGCAGCCCGAGGATGAGCGCCAGGTCGGCGAACGGTGAGCTGAAATCGATTCCGTGCCAGCCCACGTTGGCCAGCATCTCGCGCGGCACCGCGCCGATGAAAGACACCTGCAGCAGCACATAGACTACGGTGGCCAGCGCAATCGAGCAGACGATCGCGAACGGGATGCTCTTGCCCGGGTTGCGCGCCTCGCCGGCCAGGTTCACCGGGCTCTGGAAGCCGTTGAAGCTGAACACGATGCCGGCGATCGCCACCGCGGTGAGGATCGAGGCGAAGTCCGTCTTGTGCAGTTCGCCATGGATGCCGACGCTGAAGTTTTCCGGATGGAAGCCGGTCGTCATCAGCAGCACCGCGGTGAGCGCGGGGATGACCAGCTTGAACAGCGTGATCGCGGTGTTCGAGCGCGCGAACAGCTTCACGCTCCAGAAGTTGAACAGGAAGTACATCACCACCAGCGCCGCGGCAATCAACAGGCCATTGGTGCTCAGCTCGCCCTGGCCGCCGGGGACCTTGTGATACAGATCCTTCGCCCACTGCCACTTCCACGACGACATGTACTGTGCGGATGCTTCCGCCTCGACCGAGATCACCGAGACAATCGCGATCCAGTTCGCCCAGGCGGCGATGAAGCCGACCAGCGAGCCGTGCGAGTAATGCCCATAGCGCACCATGCCGCCGGACTCGGGGAACATCGCGCCCAGCTCGGCATAGGTGAGCGCGATCGTCATGATGATCGCCGCCCCCAGCACCCACGCCCAGATCGCGCCAGGCCCGGCAATCTGCGCGGCGCGCCAGGCGCCGAACAGCCAGCCCGAGCCGATGATCGACCCCAGACCGGTAAGCATCAGGGCGAACGGGCCTACGTCGCGGCGGATCTGGCTGTCTTGGGACATGTAGGCTCCTGCAGAGGGCGTCTGAATCCGCCAAAAGAGGCTGATGGTTACAGAATTCGCTGGCCCATGTCACCTCACATAGGTCACGAATGGCCCAAAACGATGACGGGCTGGGATTTTTGCTCCTCACTTGGGAATCACGCGGTCAGAGCGCCAGGTCGCCTTGCGACTGCGCCGTGGACACCGCGCGAGCACGCGAGAACGCCAGCAGTTCGCTCAGCCGGGCACCTTTGCCCCGCCAGTCGTAAAACAGCGACTCGCCGATCAGGGCGTAATGCCAACGGCGGCCGCCACGCCGTTCCGGTTCCAGCGCATTGATTCGCTCGCACCAGGTGGTGGCCGCCCTCAGCTTGCGCTGCACGTTCGGGTGGCCGACCTGCTGCTGGGCCTTGGTTTCCACCAGGTAGATCGCGTCCGCCGTGCGCACCAGGAAGTCGGGGATGTACAGCGCCGGCAGGCCGTCGTCCTTGATGTAACGCAGCCGCACGAAGTCATGGCGGTTCTCGCTGATCTTGCAGAACGCTTCCACGCCGGCATCCAGTTGCGCCCACTCGATAAACGCACGCTCCAGTCCGCCGCTGCGGGTCGGGTAGGGCAGTCGGGTGTAGATGCACTTGGACACCTCCAGCGACGCACTCTCGCGCATCACCAGCTTGGTCACCTCGGATAGCCGGCGCTGGCGCAGCGGCGCCCACTGCTTCTCGCCCAGCTCGGCTTTCCTGCCGGAATCGACGGTGAGCACGTCGCCGTCATGCAGCCCTTCGTCACGGAGGAACTGCGCCACTAGTGGCGCCACCGCCGTGTCCTCGCACACCACCAGCATCTTCGGGTGGCGCGTGGCATCGAGGCGGGCGAAATCCGCCGCCAGCTTGCGCAGCTTTTGCAACCCGGCGCGCAACATCACGCGCTGGCCTTCCGATAGGCACACATTGCCGTCCGTGTCGCGCTCGGCCTTGAACTCCAGCGCCAGCGCGCCGACCTCCTTGCGCTTGTTCAGTACCAGCGACTTCACCAGGCCCAGCCGCATCGCCGCCTTCAGGCCGATCTCCTGTTTCTGGCACACGTTGTTGCGCACGAACTGCGCGATGCGTTCGCGCCGTGCCGGCGGGGTGAACAGCTCGGCATAGCTGGCGATATCGGAGCTGGCGAAGTCGCGGCTCTTGTCCTCGTTTTCCTTGCCCAGGAACGCATCCAGTAGCCGCTCGTACACGATCAGCCCCGGCGCGACGATCAGGAAGCGGCGGGTGAAACGCGGATCGTCGGGTCCTTCCTCCAGCGCCGCGGTCTTGTTCAGCAGCTGCCACACCAGCAGTGCCTGCAGCACCCAGGTCTTGCCGGTGCCGGTGGCCATCTTCAGGCAGTACTTCGGGTGGCCGTGCTTGCCTTGCGCCACGTCGGCGAGGCGGGTGCCTTCAAGCAGTGCATCGGCGCATACCTGCTCGTAAAGATCCTTCAGGTTCGGACTGTCCAGCACCTCGTGCGCCACGATCACATTGAGGATCGCCTGGCGCTGACCGGGATGGAAGTTGAACGTGCGCGCCTGGCAGGCATCCTCGCCGAACCACCAGCGCAGCAGCTCGGCGGTCACCGGCGTCACCAATTCGTAGATGTCGGCGATGCCCTGTTCCAGGCCGATGCACAGTTGCTCGGTGCGACGGGTGAGGGCGGCGGCGAGTGTCAGCGGGTTGCTGCCGTCAAACATCGGCTGGCTCCGGGTGCTTGCAATGAATAAACTTATTGTTTATGGTCTGGACAGAAGGATTTGCCGGGTAAACAGGAGTGACCGGGTGATAAGGAACTTCGCCGACAAGGAAACGGAGCGGTTGTTCGCCACGGAGCGGTCCCGGCGGTTGCCGCCCGATATCCGGTTCCGGGCCTTGGCGCAGATCAACCGGCTGCATGCCGCTACATCCCTCGAGGATCTGAGGTCTCCGCCTTCGAATCGGCTGGAGCCATTGAAGGGCGATCGCACAGGCCAATGGAGTATCCGCATCAACCAGCAATGGCGGCTTTGCTTCCGGCTCGTCGAAGGAGAAGCCTTCGATGTCGAAATCGTCGAGTACCACTGAGGTGCCGCAATCATGAGCATTCCAGCTGCCAAGAACGGTTTGCCGCCGATCCACCCCGGCTACTACCTGCGTGAAATTCTCGAAGACCACAAGATGAGTCAGACCGCGTTTGCCCAGGCCATCGGCGTATCCCCGATGCGCATCTCGCACATCGTCCGCGAGCAGAGGCCCGTGACCGCCGAGCTGGCGCTGCGTTTGGGCCGCGCCTTCGGGCAGAGCGCGCAGTTTTGGATCAACCTGCAGGCCAGCTACGACTTGAAAGTCGCCGAACGCAAGCTCGGTGCTGGCCTGAAGAAGATCCAGCCGCTGGCGGCTTGAGCGACAGCGTTCATGGATGGCCGGTCGCTCGTCTGTTGAAAATCCTGCCTCTGCGAAAATGACGAGCAGCAGCGGAACGTCAGCACTCATCTTGTTGACTCCGCAACGATGTGCACCACCTCGGCCTCGAAACCAAACACGTCAACCACGCGTACGCAGACGCGCCGCTCGCCGGCCTTGTACGGCACGTTGAAACGCGCCTCGGTGACCACGCGCAGCGGGTCGTCGTCGTTGGCGGTGTTGCCGCGGTAGTCCTACCACACCGAGCGGAACACCGCCCCGTCGTAGTCTGGGTCCACCGCCCAGTATTCGATCAGCGCCAGCGGCTCGGCGTTCATCACCTCGAGCAGCTTCTTGCGGTTGCCCTCGTCCAGGTTGATCGCCTCGGGCGAGAGCAGCGTCGACTTCCGTGAACCGATCGGCCAGGTATTTTTCTAAGTACGGGAGGTATTCCTTGTGATAGATGTGTTCACCGTAGTTTTTGGTGTACCAGAGCAGGTATTCGTGGGCTTTGACGATCTTGTTTCCCGCCGCGCGGCCACCGCTTGGAGTTCCATACGACCAAGTTACTTCGGTGTTGAAGTTGTTCTTCCCGAAGATTTCATCAGCCACAATTTTGACGTAATGGCTGACTTGCATGCCGATGTGGACGCAAAGGCTGCCTCGATCCGAAAGCAGTTCCCGCATGACGATCAGTCGTGGCACGATCATCGCCAGATACGACGCCGTCCCATCTGACCACGTATTCGAATACGCGAACTGCTCGATCACCGTCGGCTTCTGCTCCAGCTCGATGCCGGGCAAGGTCACCTTGGTGCGGTAGTCGGCCTTGGAGTCGAACGGCGGGTCGATGTAGATCAGGTCGACCATGCCGCGCAGGCTGGGCGTGTGTTCATCACCGGCCAGTAGCGCGGCCATCGCCAGCAGGTTGTCGCCGTAGATCAGCCGGTTGGTCCAGTCGGCGTTGCCCTCGTCGTCTAGATGCGCCTGCCGATTTGCTGCGGTGATCCAGTCGCTGTCGCGCGTGTCCTTCGACGGCAGCACCCACTCGCACGTCTGCAGGCCGACCCGGTGTCGTTCCAGACGGCCTCGCGCTGGTTGAGCGGCAAAGGGATCCCTGAGCAGGACAAACTGGTCGTTCTGGCCGATTGGCTGAAGGAGGGCCCGGACTTCCTGCGGTTCGGCGATCGGGGCGCGCACGGCAAGCGCGGTGCCAGGCAGGTCAAGGAAGAGGCTCCGGCCTACGACGACCAGCAGGTCTTCGCTATCTACCGAACACTGCCGGCTGCGCAGCAGAAGGTCGCGTGCGACGTGATACTTGCCTTGGCGGCGTCACCTTCGAGGCGGCCGGTTTCAATCAAGCACCGCACTGGCGCGAAAGCGAACAGTCACCGATAGTCGCGTAGGGCGGGCAGTGCCCGCCCTACGGCGCGGCGATGCCTGAATGCGCGGGGGCGAGTCCATGCGATTACGGGGCGGTCGCCAATTCGAGATAACGCCTGTGCAGGGACGCCACCGCTGCATCCAGTGCGGTTTCGTCGCGACTGTTTTCGATCACGTCGTCGGCCAGGGCGAGTCGTTCGTCGCGACTGGCTTGCTGGCCAATCATGCGCCGGGCCAGCGCCTCGTCGATACCATCGCGAGCGATCAGCCGGTCAAGCTGCACCGCTTCGGGTGCGTCGATCAGGAGCACGCGGTCGACCCAGCGATACTGTGCGATGTTCTCGGCGAGCAAGGGGATCGCCAGCAGGCAGTAGGGCGCGCGTTCGAGCGCCACGCGTGCGCGCAGCCAGGCGCGCACGCGTGGGTGGATGATCGCTTCCAGCGTGCCGCGTGCCGCAGGGTCGGCAAACACGCGCCGGCGCATCGCCGCTCGGTCCAGCTGGCCGGTCTTGTCCAGTGCGTCGTGACCAAACGCGGCCGCCACCTCGGCCAAGCCGGCCGAGCCTGGCGCGATCACCTCACGGGCAGCTACGTCGGCATCATGCACGGGCACACCGAGCGCCTCGAAACGGCGCGCCACCGCCGACTTGCCGGCGGCGACACCGCCAGTCAGCGCCACCACCAGGGCGTGCGGATTTCCGCTCATCGCAAGCCGGTGAAGTGCATGTAACCCTGCAACAGGTTGTGGCCGGCGATGAACCAGACCCAGCCGGCGGCGGCGATGAACGGACCGAACGGCATCGGAATCTCGCGCTGGTGCTTGCGTAGCGCAATCAGGCTGCCACCGACCAGGGCGCCGATCAGCGAGGACAGCAGAATGGTCGGCAACAGCGCTACCGGCCCCATCCACGCACCGAGCGCTGCGAGCAGTTTGAAGTCGCCATGGCCCATGCCCTCCTTGCCGGTAAGCAGCTTGAAAGCCCAGTACACGCTCCACAGGCTCACATAGCCGATCGCCGCGCCGATGATCGCCGCCTGCGCACCGACGAACATCGGCGGCAGCGACAGCAACAGGCCCAGCCACAGCAACGGCAAGGTCAACTGGTCGGGCAGCAGTTGGGTGCGGAAATCAATACCTGCTGCGGCAATCAGCACCCAGGTGAGCAGCAGCCCAGCCAGCGCGACCCAGGTCGGTCCAAACTTCCACACTACTACCGCGCTCAACACGCCGCCGAGCAGTTCCACCAGCGGGTACTGGATCGAGATTCTCGCCTTGCAGTAGCGGCAGCGTCCGCGCAGCAGCAGCCAGCTGAACAGCGGAATATTATCCGCCGCCGACAGCGGGTGCTTGCACTGCGGGCAGTGCGAAGGTTCCCGCACGATGCCCGGCGGCAGCGGCTCGATATCGGCCTCGAGCTCCAGCACATCGCGCGCTTCCCGCCGCCAGCTCGCCGCCATGCGTGCGGGCAGGCGCAGGATCACTACATTGAGAAAGCTGCCCACCAGCAGGCCGAGCACGGCGGCGAGGGCAATCCATACGGTGGGCGGAAGGTCGGGCATGTGTGAGCCTGGTGTTTCGGAGCCCGCCGGCAGAGGGCGGACCATAAGGGTAGCGTATGCGCGTACAAACAAAAGCGGCGCGCACTGCCCGCCCTACAGCTCGGTGGAAAGGCCGAAACCTTCGTCTGCGGGAGTGACGGTTGTCATGGGCCGGCTGCCAAGGCTCTTCGCTACGGTTATCCTTGACAGATGCGTCCCTATCTCGATCTGCTCCGCCACGTTCTCGACCACGGCACCGAAAAGGCCGATCGCACCGGCACCGGCACGCGCAGCGTGTTCGGCTGGCAGATGCGCTTCGATCTGGCGCAGGGTTTTCCGCTGGTCACCACCAAGAAACTGCATCTGAAGTCGATCGTGCACGAGCTGATCTGGTTCCTGCGCGGCGACACCAATATCGCCTACCTGAAAGAGCACGGCGTGCGCATCTGGAATGAGTGGGCCGACGCCAACGGCGACCTCGGCCCGGTCTATGGACGGCAATGGCGGGCGTGGCCCACTACCGACGGCCGGGTCATCGACCAGATCGCGTGGGTCGTCGACGAGATCAGGCACAACCCCGATTCGCGCCGCCTCATCGTCAGTGCCTGGAATGTCGGCGAGCTGCCGAAGATGGCGCTGCTGCCATGCCACACGATGTTCCAGTTCTATGTCGCGAACGGCAAGCTGAGCTGCCAGCTGTACCAGCGTTCGGGCGACATCTTCCTCGGCGTGCCGTTCAACATCGCCAGCTATGCGCTGCTCACCCACATGGTGGCCCAGGTCTGCGGGTTGGGCGTGGGCGACTTCGTGCATACCCTGGGCGATGCCCACCTCTACAACAACCATGTCGACCAGGCACGTCTGCAGTTGGGTCGTGAACCGCTGCCATTGCCGCGATTGAAGCTCAATCCCGAGGTGCGCTCGATCTTCGGCTTCCGCTATGAGGACATTGCGATCGAGGGGTACCAGTCGCATCCGGCGATCACGGCTGCCGTGGCGGTTTAGCCCTGAGGCGTTGCGTCCATACGCCGTCGCACAATGCGGTTCCCGGCCGCGAGGTGCGCGGCCTGCTAAGATTCCATGCGTCCGGTGCCGCCCGAGCGGCGTACCTTTTCATTGATCACGTTCCCAAGGATTCCCCATGGCTATCTCGTTGATTGCCGCACTCGATGAAAACTTCGCCATCGGCCGCCAGGGTCAGTTGCCGTGGCATCTGCCTGACGACCTGCGCTGGTTCAAGCAGCTGACCGCCGGCAAGAATGTGCTGATGGGCTACAACACGGCCGTGTCGATTGGCCGCGCCTTGCCGGATCGGGTCAACCTGGTGCTGTCGCGGCGGCACGAGGCACCGTTTCCTGGCCAGATCACGGTCCGTTCGATCGAAGAGGCGCAGGCGCGCTGCAGCGAAACCGGTCTGATGGTGATCGGCGGTGGCATGGTCTTCGCCGAAGCGCTGGCGTACGCGCGCCGCATGTATCTGACCTGGGTCAGCGCGGCCATCGACGGGGCCGACACGTTCTTCCCCGGCGTCCACTTCACCGAGTGGACCGAGGTCTCGCGCGTGCATCACAAGGCCGATAACGAACACGCCTACGACTTCGATATGGTCGAGTACCTGCGCAGCGCCTGATGCCTGCTTCCTCCATGCCGCGAGCGGTCATGCACGTGATGGCCGGCCTGCTGTTGGATGCGGTCGGGCGTGTGCTACTGGCGCAGCGTCCGGCCGGCAAACAGCTGGCGGGGTTCTGGGAATTTCCCGGTGGCAAGCTCGAACTTGGTGAGACGCCGCTGCAAGGACTCGTGCGGGAATTGCGCGAGGAGCTCGGCATCGACGTCGTGCATGCCCTTGCGCTGGTTCGCGTGCCTTGGCGTCATGACGATCACGACCTGCTGCTCGATGCCTGGCGCGTATCCGCTTGGCACGGCGACCCGCAGTCGCTGGAAGGCCAGCCGTTGAAGTGGCTGGCGCCGGCGACGGTTGAGCCCATGACTCTGGCACCGGCGGACCGCGTGATTCTGACGGCCCTGCAACAAGCAACCAACACGCGCGCGTAGGGCGGGCATTGCCCGCCGCTCTTCCCGCAAAGGCTGGCGGGCAGTGCCCGCCCTACGGAGTCGCTGCTTTTGACCAGCGCGATATCCTTGGCTTGGGTGCCAGCGTGATATGCAGTTCGCAACCCACCGCATCGGCATAACGGCGCAGCGTGGCGATCGACGGTGTGTGCTTGCGACCGCCGGCGCTTGATTCAAGCCCGTGCCACGGAGGCCTGCGTGATGCCCATACTCGCGGCGACATCCGCCTGGGTCATCTCGGCAAATTGGCGTGCGCACACCAGTTCGCCCAGCGCGGCGAACTCATCGGCAAGCGCGTCGTAGGCTGCGACGAATGCCGGGTCTTTCGACCGGCACTTTTTTGTGGCCGCGAGGGGATCAGTACTCGATGACGTTTACCGCCAGCCCACCGCGGCTGGTTTCCTTGTACTTGTCCTTCATGTCGTGGCCGGTGTCGCGCATGGTCTTGATCACCTTGTCGAGGCTGACGCGGTGTTTGCCGTCGTTTTTCAGCGCCATGCGACTGCGTTGACAACTTGATCGGAGCCATGATGTAGTGCTTGCGCCCCACACTACGGATTCGAACCCGGCACGCAGCTTGAGCCTCAGCTGGGTTTGGTTGCACCGGAACGCCCGCGCATACGTCGTTTGGCGCTCTCTTGTCGCGACGCATCCAGTGCGGTCTCGGACATGCTTTTTTGCACGAACGCGATGTGCTCCTTGGCGGCATTGGCCGCGGCCTGCGCATTTCGTGCGCGGATCATCTCCCAGATGGTGCGGTGCTGGTCGCGTATGTTCTGCCACTTGTCCGGGTGACGATGCAGGTACTGCAGATTCTGTTCCACGTGGTCGTGGATCAGCAGGTGCAGGCTGGCGCTCAGGTGGGTAATCAGCGCGTTGTGCGATGCATCCGCGATGGCCTGGTGGAATTCGACATCGGCCCGAATGCAGGTGGACATGTCGTCCTGCGCATAGGCTTGTTCGAGTGTTCCGAACGCATCACCGATGCGCTCGATATCCAGCTCGGTCGCGCGCTCGGTGGCGAGTAGCGCCGCCTGGCTCTCCAGCATGTGGCGAAACTCCAGCAGGTCATGCTGCAGGGAAGGGTTGCCGCTAAGCATGTCCCGCCACGGGTCTACGAAGCCGGATTGAAGCCGGTCCGTCACTACGGTGCCGCCACCCTGGCGAGTCCGCACGAGTCCTTTCGAGGCCAGCTTCTGCAGCGCTTCGCGCAGCGACGGGCGGGATACGCCGAGTTGTTCGGCCAGTTCCCGCTCCGGCGGCAAGCGCTCTCCTGCGCTGAGGACGCCTTCCAGGATGCGTCGTTCCAGATCGTTGGCAATGGTGTCGGACAGCCGGATCACATCCATCTTGCGTCACCTAAATGTGGTCAGACCAATTATGTTTTGTTTCCCTCAGACCGTCAAACCTGAGACCAATGTCGTACTCATGGGGAACTTGACGCGGTGCATTTTCTATCATAACTTCACAATAGGTCATACCAATTGTCCAGATAAGCATTGGTGTTGATCTTGACCGGGGTGCCCAGGGGCTCGGATGGATTCGCAGGCGCGTCTCAGTGCCCGGCCTTGGCAAGACAGGCGCGCTCATCCATGCCACTTTCCATGACAGGAAGCTGACTCCATGACTCCCACCACCGTTTTGCCTCCGGGCATTGTCTTCACGCAGCCGCTTACGCCGATTCATGGCTCGCTGCTGTTTTCCTTCGCAACCGCAGCTATTCCGATCGTGGTCGCCCTGTTCATGCTGGGCGTGATGCGTCGTCCAGCGTGGCAGGCCTCGCTGGCCGGACTGATTGCCGCGCTTGTGATCGCGATCTCGCTGTGGGGCATGCCGGCCGGGCTGGCCATTGATTCAGTGGCTGCGGGGATGGCGCTGGCGCTGTTGCCGGTGATGTGGATCGTCTTCACCGCGCTGCTGCTCTACAACGTGGCGGTCAAGTCCGGCCGCTTCGAGCAGTTCCGACAGTGGATGCTCGACCACTTGCCCGACGACCGGCGCCTGGTGTTGCTGGTGGTGGCGTTTTCGTTCGGTTGCCTGCTGGAAGGCATCGCCGGTTTTGGCACCCCGGTGGCGATCACTAGCGCGTTGTTGATCGGCCTGGGTTTTCCGGCGATCGAGGCGCTCACCTACACTCTGATCTTCAACACCGCCCCGGTCGCCTTTGGCGCGCTGGGGGTGCCGATCACGGTACTGGGTGCCGTCACCAGCATGCCTCCGGACACCCTCGGTGCCATGGTCGGCCGCCAGCTACCGCTGTTTGCCTTCCTGCTACCGTTTTACGTGGTCGGCATGTACGGCGGCCTGAAGTCCATCGCCAAGCTCTGGCCGGCGCTGCTGGTGTCGGGCGGAAGCTTCGCGGTGACCCAGTTCGTGACGTCGAACTTCATCAGTTATCAGCTGACGGATGTGATGGCCTCGTTGATGTCGCTGGTGGTGACGGTGAGCTTCCTGAAGGTGTGGAAGCCGGAGCCCGACCCCGCGTTTGCGGTGGTGCGTAGTCAGGCCGCGGCGCGCGGCGCACAGCGTGCCGGGTATGGTGGCTGGATGCCATGGCTGGTAGTGACGGTGGTGGTGATCGCGTGGATCAACCTGAAGCTCTCGGCGATCGGGGACATCAAGCTGCCATGGCCGGGTTTGGACAAGTCGGTGTTCATCACGCTCTACAGCAAGCCCTATGCGGCGATCTGGAACCTGCAGCCGATGGGCACCGGTACGGCGATCCTGCTGTCCGCCGTCATCGTCGCGGTGTGGACGCGTACCGGGCTGGCTGATTTTTTCGGCTGCGTGTACCGCACCTGGTGCCAGACCTGGCTGGCCATTCTCACCGTGATGATGATCATCGGCCTGGCCTATCTGCTGAACTATTCGGGCATGAGCTACACGCTGGGCCTGGGGGTCGCGTCGGTCGGCGTTTTCTTTCCGCTGGTATCGGCTTTCCTCGGCTGGATTGCGGTGTTCCTCTCGGGCAGCGACACCTCGGGCAATGCATTGTTTGGCAACCTGCAGGTGGTGGCGGCAAAGCAGCTGCACCTGAATCCGGTGCTGATGGCGGCAACCAACTCCTCGGGTGGTGTGATGGGCAAGATGATCTCGCCGCAGAATATCGCCACCGGCGTGACCACCACCAACCTGAAGGGCAAGGAAGGCGTCGTGTTTGCCCGCACGTTCTGGCACAGCATCCTGCTCACCGTGTTGCTGGGCTTGCTGGTGTTGCTGCAGCAGTACGTGGTGCCATGGATGATTCCCGCCCTGCCGATCGTGCACCCATGAACCGCTGCAACCCGTCCAGGCCGGATCTGATCCGGCCCTGGCACCACGAGGAGACCCCATCATGGCGGTGATCGCCTGTATCGAGGACCTGCGGCTTCTTGCCAGGCGGCGGGTGCCGCGGATGTTCTACGACTACGCCGATTCAGGGTCGTGGACTGAATCGACCTATCGCGCCAACCAGCAGGATTTTCAGCAGATGAAGCTGCGCCAGCGCGTGGCGATGGATATCGACAACCGCTCGCTGGCCACGCAGATGATCGGCCAGAAGGTGGCGATGCCGGTGGCGCTGGCCCCGGTCGGCCTGACGGGTATGCAGCATGCCGACGGCGAGATCATGGCGGCGCGGGCGGCCGAGAAATTTGGGGTTCCGTTCACCTTGTCCACCATGAGCATCTGTTCGATCGAGGACGTGGCAGCCCACACCCAGGCCCCGTTCTGGTTCCAGTTGTATGTGATGCGTGATCGGGACTTCATCGAACGCCTGATCGATCGGGCCAAGGCGGCGCGTTGCTCGGCACTGATGCTGACCATGGATCTGCAGATACTCGGGCAGCGCCACAAGGACCTCAAGAATGGGCTGTCCGCGCCGCCCGGGCCGACCCTGTCCAACCTGTTGAATCTGGCGACCAAGCCGCGCTGGGTGCTCGGCATGCTTGGTACCAAGCGGCGCCACTTCGGCAACATCGTCGGGCACGTCAAGGGCGTGGAGAACATGGGTTCGCTGTCGGCATGGACCAGCCAGCAGTTCGACCCGCGCCTGAACTGGAACGACGTGGCGTGGATCAAGAAGCGCTGGGGCGGCAAGCTCATCCTCAAGGGCATCATGGATGCGCAGGATGCCCGGTTGGCCGTCGAGTCAGGTGCCGATGCGTTGATCGTCTCCAATCATGGCGGCCGTCAGCTCGACGGCGCGCCCAGTTCCATCGTCGCACTGCCGGCGATCGTGGATGCCGTCGGCGCGCAGATCGAGGTGTGGATGGACGGCGGCATCCGCTCCGGACAGGATGTGTTCAAGGCGATTGCGCTGGGTGCGAGGGGAACCCTCATCGGCCGCGCCTATGTTTACGGACTGGGTGCGGGCGGCGAGAAGGGCGTGTCGAACTGCCTGGAACTGATCCGCAATGAGCTGGATCTGACCATGGCATTCTGTGGGCTGACCGACATTCGGGCGGTGACCCCCGAGGTGTTGCTGACGATGCCCTGGCGGGCGGGCATGACATGCATGTGAATGACTCCACCGCGGGGGCGCGGCAGCTTCCGCCAGGCGGTCGCGCCGACGTGTTGCCCGAGGCGTTGCGACAGATCGTCGGGCGCCGCCAGGTGCTGATCGGGGAGCAGCGCACGCGCAGGTATCGGCGCGGCTTCCGTCATGGTGGTGGACAAGCGCTCGCGGTAGTGCGGCCGGGAAGCCTGGTCGAGCTCTGGCGCGTGCTCCGGGCCTGCGTGGCGGCCGACACCATCGTCATCATGCAGGCCGCCAATACCGGACTCACCGGCGGCTCCACACCCGATGGAAACGATTACGATCGCCCGGTGGTGATCATCAGCACGCTGCGCCTTGCTGGCGTACAGCTGATCGACGAAGGGCGCCAGGTGGTGTGCCTGCCGGGCAGCACGCTCGACCAGCTGGAGCAGCGGCTCAGACCGCTGGGACGCGAACCCCACTCGGTAATCGGATCGTCCTGTCTGGGGGCCTCGGTGCTGGGTGGCATCTGCAACAATTCAGGTGGTTCGTTGGTGCAGCGTGGGCCGGCGTACACCGAGATGGCGCTGTATGCACGCCTCGACGAGTGCGGCGAACTGCGTCTGGTCAACCACCTTGGCATTCGCCTCGGTGACGACCCGGAGCAGATCCTCGACCGGCTGGAGCGTGGCGACTACACCGAGGCCGATATCGAGCACGATGCCGGGCTCGGATCGGATCATGACTATGCCGCGCACGTGCGTGATATCGAGGCCGACACGCCGGCCCGCTACAACGCCGACACCCGTTGCCTGCATGAGGCGTCCGGCTGTGCCGGTAAACTGATTGTCTTTGCCGTGCGGCTGGACACTTTTTGCGCCGACAGCCGGACCCAGGTGTTCTACATTGGCAGCAACGATCCGGCGGAGCTGGCGACCCTGCGCCGCGCGATCCTCACCGGCTCATCGGTGCTGCCGGTCGCCGCCGAGTACATGCACCGGGATGCCTTCGACATCGCCGAGACCTACGGCAAGGACATATTCCTGGCGGTCGAGCGACTGGGCACCGGGCGGCTGCCACGGCTGTTCGCGGCCAAGGCCCGGGTCGATGCGTTCGTGGAGCGTTTCAGCTGGTTGCCCGATCAACTTTCTGATCGGGTGATGCAGGCAGCGAGCAAGCTGTTCCCGAACCACCTGCCGCCGCGCATAAGGCTCTGGCGCGAGCGCTTTGAGCACCACCTGTTGCTGAAGGTCGCCGAGCCAGCGATTGAGGAAACGGCCAGCTTGCTCGGCGCCTTCTTCGCCAGCGCCGGTGGCGATTATTTCGTCTGCGAGCCCGCGGAGGGCAAAAAAGCCTTCCTGCACCGCTTCGTCACCGCGGGTGCCGCGATACGCTATCGCGCCATCCACCCACGGCAGGTGGAAGACATCGTGGCGCTCGACATCGCGCTGCGACGCAACGAGACCGACTGGTTTGAGCGGTTGCCCGCCGAACTGGAGCAGGTGCTGGAGAAGAAGCTCTATTACGGGCACTTCCTATGTCATGTACTGCACCAGGACTATATCGTCCGCAAGGGGCACGATTGCGAACGGATCAAGCAGCGCATGCTGGCCCTGCTGGACGAGCGCGGCGTTCAGTACCCGGCCGAACACAATGTGGGCCATCTATATGGCGCGCAGCCCGCACTGCAGCGCTTCTACAGGGAGCTTGACCCCTGCAATACCTTCAACCCCGGTATTGGGAAAACCTCCAAGTGGCGACACTGGACGGGCCACGAGAATGCTTGCGCAGAGGCCTTGCCCGCAACCACGGTTGAGCGCCAAGAGCCTACTCGGCCAAGGTGACTGCCGTACCTTTTTGCCTCAGCACTCGATGACGTTTACCGCCAGCCCGCCGCGGCTGGTTTCCTTGTACTTGTCCTTCATGTCGCGGCCGGTGTCGCGCATGGTCTTGATCACCTTGTCGAGGCTGACGCGGTGTTTGCCGTCGCTTTTCAGTGCCATGCGGCTGGCGTTGATGGCCTTGACCGAGCCCATCGCGTTGCGTTCGATGCAGGGAATCTGCACCAGCCCGCCGATCGGGTCGCAGGTGAGGCCGAGGTTGTGTTCCATACCGATCTCGGCGGCGTTCTCGATCTGCATCACGTTGCCGCCGAGCGCGGCGGTGAGGCCGGCGGCGGCCATCGAGCAGGCTACGCCGACTTCGCCCTGGCAGCCCACTTCGGCGCCGGAGATCGAGGCGTTTTCCTTGTACAGGATGCCGATAGCGCCGGCGGTGAGCAGGTACTCGATGCTGCCGTTCTCGTCGGCCTTGGGGCAGAAGCGCAGGTAGTAGTGGCCGACTGCAGGCACGATGCCGGCGGCACCGTTGGTGGGGGCGGTGACCACGCGACCGCCGGCGGCGTTCTCCTCGTTCACCGCCAGCGCGTAGAGGTTGACCCAGTCGAGGATGGTCAGCGGATCGCGCAACGCGGCTTCGGGCTGGTTGCGCAGATCTTCCAGCATCGCTGGTGCACGGCGGCTTACGTGCAGGCCACCGGGCAGGGTGCCGGGCGAGCGCAGGCCGCGCGTCACGCAGTCCTGCATGGCCTTCCAGATGGTCAGCAGGCCAGCGCGGGTTTCCGCCTCGGGTCGCCATACCGATTCGTTGGCCAGCATCAACTGCGCAATGGTCACGTTGTGTTGCTGGCACAGCGCCAGCATCTCGTCGCCGCTGGAATACGGGTAGGGCTGCACGGTGGTGTCGGCCACGATGCGGTCTTCGGCGGCCTCGTCGGTGTTGACTACGAAGCCGCCGCCGACCGAGTAGTAGTCGCGCGTGGCCAGTTCGTTGCCGTCGGCGTCATATGCGCTGAAGCGCATGCCGTTGGAGTGGAACGGCAGCTTCTGGCGCTTGTTGAAGATCAGGTCGCGCTTCTCGTCGAACGCGATCGCGTGCTTGCCCAACACACGCAGCCGCTTGTTGCTGCGGATGCGCTCGAGGGTCTGCGGGATATGGTCGGGATCGACCGTATCCGGGTGCTCACCTTCGAAGCCGAGCAGCACCGCCTTGTCGGTGCCATGGCCGCGACCGGTCAGTGCCAGCGAGCCAAACAGTTCGGCCTGCACTCGTGCCACGCGGTCGAGTACGCCTTTTTCATCGAGCCAGCGCTCGGCAAAGCGCGCCGCGGCGCGCATCGGCCCCACCGTGTGCGAAGACGACGGCCCGATGCCGATCTTGAACAGGTCGAATACGCTGACGGCCATGGTTGCTGCTGTGCTGTGGGGTGAGCGGTTATTCTACGCGTGGCCTCAACCCATTCGCAGCCGCATGTCCGACCTGATCCTGTACCAGCGCGATTACTGCCACCTGTGCGATCTCGCGCTCGCGGTGATGGCCGCAGCCCGCGCGCCGGATTTCGACAGCGCCTGGGTGGACGACTCGGACGAGCTGGAACAGCGCTACGGTACCCGCCTGCCGGTGCTGCGTGATGCGCGCGATGGGCGCGAGCTGGACTGGCCATTCGATGCAGCGGCGGTGCATGCGTTCCTGAAGATGTCTCCGTAGAGCCCGCTCGCGGGCGATGCTGCTTGACCGGGAATCGGGAATCGCAAGAGCAAGAGCAAAGGCATCGCCCGCGAGCGAGCTCCTTGTACGTCGGCGAGGTCGTTACCGGCGGCGCGACTTCAATCGCTTGAGGATTTCCTCGCGTGCCTCGCGCAGGATCGAGTCGCGGTCGAGGCTGGCTACGACCTCGGCGACGGCGCGCTTGGCGCCCGCTTCACCCCAGGATTTGCCGGCGATCAGGTAGCGTTCGGCGGCGCGACCGATCAGCACGGTGGCATACCAGCCCAGCGCGCCCTGCGCGGCGGCGGTGACCAGCACCGACAGGCCGGCACTGACGCCCTTTAGCGCCGAGGCGACTAGCTGGATGCCCCAGATCGCGCCCATCAGCGCGGCCAACTGGGCCGAGATCACCGCGACCAGCCGGCCGGATTCGGTGCGGGTCAGCGGCAGGCCGTAGACACGCGACAACTGCACCACCATCGCCGCGTCGAGTCCTGCCGCGGCCAGCAGGTCGGCCACTGGAATCGGGTTCAAAGCGACCGCCACGCCCTTGGCGATGCAGTAGTTGTGAATCACCTTTGCCGCCACGGTCTTCCGGGTGTCGGCGATGCGCGCGCTGACTTGGTCGGTGAGCCGGCCCGCATACAGGCCGGCATTGATCGCCGACAGGCTCTTGCCCTCATGCGTGGCGATTGCCAGCAGGCGCTCGCGCAGCGCGGCCACGTCCGGTGTCGCGATCTGCGTACGTTCCTGTTCGTGACCACGCGCATCGACCTCGACCAGCCGCCGCGGCGCAGGATGGGCGGCTACCGCGAGCACGTTGTCTGCGCGCACCACAGCGGCCACGCGCTGGCGCAGCTGCGCCAGCAGGTCGGCCAGCTCGTCGGCGCTGTAGCGATCGGCCTTGTTGAGCGCCAGCAGCAATGGGCGCTGGGTGGCTGCCAGGGTTTTCAGCGCGTCGAGCTCCTCGCGGGTGAGGTCGCCGTCGCACACGAACACCACCAGATCGCTGACCTCGGCCACATCGAACGCCAGTCGCTCGCGCGCCTCGCCGTCGAGTTCGTTGATGCCGGGGGTGTCGATCAGCACCAGGCCGTCGTGGCGCGCCTCGTCGAGCGTGGCTTGCGCGGCGTCGATGGTAGTGCCGTGCAATACGCCGACCTGGAACGCCTCGCGGCCGAGCAGGGCGTTGCCCAGCGCCGACTTGCCGGTCGACACGCGACCGAACACTGCCACGTGCAGCTCGCCGCGTTCGAGCCGCGCCAGCATGCTTTCAATACGCGCGAAATCGCCGGCCAGTTCGCTGCGCACCGACGCCGGGATGGTTGGATCATCGAGCAGGTTGCGCAGGCTGTCGGCCACCCGCGTCGGGCCGCCGGTGTCGCGTGGTGCAGGCGTAGTCCCGCGGCGAGTCGGGTCAGGCCTGACCCGGTCGCGCAGGCGTTGCCACCAGGTGTCGCGGGCCATCGCCGCGGCTTACTTCGCCACCAATTGCAGGTGGGCCTTGATCTTCACCTCGGCGCCGATCACCGAAGTGTCGGCGTACTCGCCGCTGCCGACATCGAAGTCCAGTCGCTTCAGCGTGCCGGCCACGTCCAGGGTGGCACCGCTCGCCTGTGGTTTGAAGGTGATCTCGAGGCTCACGGGTTTGCTCACGCCGCGCAGGGTGAGCTTGCCGTCGGCGATCACCTGCTCGCCGTTGCGGTGGAATCCGGTGGTGACGAAATGCGCTTTGGGAAACTGGGCGACGTCGAAAAAGGCCTTGCCAGGCAAGGCGGAGTCGCGATCGCTGTCGCCGGTCTTTACGCTGGCCACGGTCACCACTACATCGAACTTCGACGCAGCAAGGTCGGTCGGATCGTAATCGATCGCGGCAGTCCACTGGCCAAAATGGCCATCGAACGATTCACCCTGGAACACGGCGCTGAAGCCGAGCTGGCTGGCGGCTGGCTGCACCGTGTAGCCGGTGGCGGCGGCCATGCCGGGCAGGGTGAGCACCAGCAGCAGGATGGCGAGGCGTTTCATCGGCACACTCCTTCGGGCGGTGGCTGGCGCAGGCGAACGAAGGGCAGCATCCGGCGCAGCACGTTGTCGTTGTCGAACACATGATGCTTCAGTGCGGCGCCGACATGCGCCACCAGCACCAGCAGCAGGAACCAGAACAGATATTCATGCACGCCGTGTGCGAAATCGCGCAATGGGTCGTTCTTTGCTGCCAGCGCAGGCAGGTTGAACAGCTTGAACCATTGCAGCGGCTTGCCGCTGACCGAGTTGAACCACCAGCCGGTCAGCGGTATCGCCAGGGTCACGACGTACAATACGCCGTGCACGACGCGTGCCGCCAGCATCTGCCACCGTGGCGCGGGCTCTTCGGCCGGCCGGCCGTCGCGCCAGCGCCACGGCATCCGCAGCAGTACCAGCGCCAGTACCGTAAGCCCAATCGACTTGTGCAGGGCCAGCCAGTTGATCTTCTGCATCGGCGAGGAGGCCAGGTCCATCAGTAGGCCGAAGATGCCGTTGCAGAGAATGGCCAGCGCAATGATCCAGTGGAAGGACTTGCTGATCGAGCCCCACTGGCGCTCGTTGCTGCGCAGACTCATGGTTGCTCCTTGGACAAGGTGTGGTCGCGGACCGCCTCAAGCTCCAGCCACACGCTGACGTGCGCGCCGATCGAACCGGCGTAGGCATGCATGCCGAAATCGTTGCGGTCCAGCATCGCGGTGGCGGAAAAGCCGGCGATGTCACGCAACCCGTAGATCGTGGGGCCGGCGCGATTGAAGGTGAAGGGAATGCTCACCGGCCGGGTGATCGCGCGCAAGCTCAGTTGCCCATGCAGCACGCCGTGCTGCGCGTCGGTGCGTTCGATGCGGGTACTCTTGAAATGGGCGTAACGATGGGTATGGCAGTCGAGCAGCGCCTTCTTGCACACAGCCTCGTTCCACTCGGTGTCGCCCAGGTCCAGGCTTTGCAGGTCGATATCCAGTTCGGTGGCCGCGTGGCCCCAGTCGTCCGGATTGAAGCGGAGCCAGCCCTTGGCGATATGCAGCCGGCCGAACGGACGCGAGTATCCGTTGTGGCTGATGCTGAAAAGTATCTGACTATGGACGGTGTCATAACGCCACGTGGCAGCATGCGCCGGGGCGAGTGGCAGCAACGCTGCCGCGAGCCAGAACGGCCAGGCATTGAGGCGGACATGAGACATGCGGTGAAGTCTGGCCGATCGGCGTGGCGGGTGCCAGCTTGCGAGGCGTGCATGCTGGGTTTGCTGGGTATCGGAGGTCAGGCAACAGCCGGCGGGCAGTACCCGCCCTACGGTGCGGCGATTGTAGGGCGGGCACCGCCCGCCGGCTCCCGTGCATCAATGCAAGATGTGATCAAAAAACGGTACCCGACAGGGTACCGGGATGAACGGTTCAGAACGAGCGCTGCACTGAGTAGTCGGCCAGCGTGACCAGCGCATCGCGATAGTCGGACGCCGGCAGCGAGCCCAGCGCCTCACGTGCGGCGCGAGCATGCGCCAGCGCGCGCGCGCGGGTGCGCTCAAGCGCGCCGGAGTCGCGGATCGAGGCGATGATGCGGTCCAGCGAAGCCAGCCCGCCGTGCTCGATGGCGTGGCGCAGCGATTGCGCCTGTTCGGGGCTGGCTTGCTCCAGCGCGTAGATCAGCGGCAACGTCGGCTTGCCTTCGGCCAGATCGTCGCCGATGTTCTTGCCGAGCGTGCCGGCGTCGCCGGTGTAGTCAAGCAGGTCGTCGGCAATCTGGAACGCGTAGCCCAGCTCCATCCCGTAACAACGCAGATCGGCGACCTGTGCCTGCGGCAGGCCGCCGAGCAGGCCGCCCAGTTCGGTGGCAGCGGCGAACAGCACGGCGGTCTTGCGCTCGATCACCGCAAGATAGGCTGTCTCGCTGACGTCGGCGTTGCCGATGTTCAGCAACTGCAGCACCTCGCCCTCGGCAATGGTGTTGGTGGTGTCGGCGAGGATGCGCATGATGCGCATGTCGTCCAGTTCCACCATCAGCTGGAACGAGCGCGAGTAGAGGAAATCGCCGACCAGCACGCTGGCGGCATTGCCCCACAGCGCGTTGGCGGTCTTGCGGCCGCGGCGCAGGTCGGACTCGTCGACTACGTCGTCGTGCAGCAAGGTGGAGGTGTGGATGAACTCGATGATCGCGGCGAGCTTGACGTGGTGTTCGCCGTGATAGCCGGCGGCGCTGGCGGCCAGCACGTGCAGCATCGGGCGCAACCGCTTGCCGCCCGAGGCGACGATGTGGTCGGCGATCTGGTTGATCAACACCACGTCCGATGCAAGGCGCCGCCGGATCAACGCATCGACGCGTCGCATGTCGGCAGCGGCGAGGTCGCGCACCTGGGCGAAGTCGTGCGAGGGTCCGTTGAGGGTTTCGGCGGGCGTGCTCATGCCATGCTTCGTAAAGACGTCAGCGGCGATTATAGAGGGTTTGTCGGCCAGGACTGTGGTGGCGGTGCCTGCAACGTCACCGACGGGCGGAAACCTCCCAAGTGATTCTCGTGGCGTTGTGCCACACCGGGTGCCAGTGCAAATGCGCCTATAATCGAACGCTTCCGTAGGCAAAAAGCGTGGTGTGGCGTCGTGAGCAAGCTCAGCAAGGGTGAATTGAAGACGTCCTTTGCGCTCTCCAGCGTGGTTGGCCTGCGCATGTTCGGCCTGTTCCTGATCATGCCGGTGTTCAGCGCCTATGCGCTCCACCTGCCCGGTGCCACGCCGCTACTGGTCGGCTTGGCGATCGGTATTTACGGCTTTGCGCAGGCGGCGCTGCAGGTGCCGGTGGGCCTGCTGTCCGACCGGATCGGGCGCCACGTCACGATCACCCTGGGCCTGCTGGTGTTCGTCATCGGCAGCGTGGTGGCGGCCTGGGCGCACGGCATCCACGGGATCATCATCGGTCGCGTGTTGCAGGGCATGGGCGCGGTGTCGGGCGCCAGCCAGGCGCTGGCCGCCGATCATTCGCGCGACGACAACCGCAGCAAGGTGATGGGCATCATCGGCGTCAGCATCGGCTTCGCTTTCGTGTTGGCGATCATCCTCAGTGCGCCGTTGGCGGGCATCGCCGGCCTGGAGGGCCTGTTCGGGCTGACCGCCGTACTTGCGCTGGGTGCGATCGGCTTGCTGTGGCTGCTGGTGCCGCTGCCTGCCCATCATCGCGCGCCAGCCTCGGCGCGCCCGGGCAAAGTGCTGCAGATGCTGGTGAAACCGCAGCTGATGGTACTGAACGTGTCGGTGTTCATGATGCACACCATGCTCACCGCGGCCTTCGTGGCCCTGCCCTTGATGCTGAAGCAGCACACTGGCATGGCGCTGGGCAGCCAGTGGGAGCTCTATCTACCGGTGATGCTGGTTTCCGCCATCGTCATGGGTGGCGTATTGCGCCGCGTTACCTCGGTGGCCGGCAGCATGCGGCTGGTAATGATCTGCGCGCTGGGCCTGGGCCTGGCGCTGAGCGGTTTCAGCGCCGCCGGGACCGGCCATCTGCTGGTGTGGCTGGCGGCGGTGGTGTTCTTCAGCGCGTTCAACCTGCTTGAGGCCAGCCTGCCCAGTCTGGTATCGCGGCTGGCGCCGGCACACTTGCGCGGTGCCTCGCTGGGCGCGTATGCCACCAGCCAGTTCCTCGGCGCTGGCGTCGGTGGCGTGCTGGGTGGACTGATGTTGCAGCAGGTCGGCGTATCCGCGGTATTTGCAGCGGCGGCCGTGCTTACCCTGCTATGGTTGCCCGTGCTGGTGTGGGGGCGCTCGCGGGTGGTGGCAGCCGATGCGGCCGTCGCCGCTTGAGCACAGGAGGCTGGTGATGGGCCGCACGTCGACCCGGCGCGACGGATGGGTTTGAAAGGCGATCCAGGCATCCTCATCGAGAGGGTCCGCACGGTTCGCGGCATCGCATTCGGGATTCGACGATGGCCCACGAAATCATCCTGTTGATCGCTCAGTACGGTCTGTTGCTGGTGTTTCTCAACGTGTTCGTCGAACAGGTCGGTGTGCCGGTGCCGGCGATGCCGACCCTGATCGTGGCCGGTGCACTGGCGGTCGACGGCCAATTGCCGTGGGCGGGCGTGGTGGGGGCGGCGTTGCTCGCGAGTCTGCTCGGCGACCTGCTCTGGTATGCAGCCGGGCGTCGCTTCGGCGGCGGCGTGATGCGCACGCTCTGCCGTATTTCGCTTGCTCCGGATTCGTGCGTGAGGCAATCGGAAATGGGCTTCCGGCGCTGGCGCGGCGGCATGCTGGTGGTGGCGAAGTTCATCCCGGGCTTGTCGACGGTGGCGCCGCCGCTGGTTGGCGCCATGGGCTTGCCTCTATCCGGTTTTTTGCTGATGGATGGCCTCGGCGCCTTGCTGTGGATCGGCGTTGCCGTAGCGCTCGGCTCGGCCTTTGCCAGTCAGATCGACGTCCTGCTGGCCGCGCTGACCAACGCCGGAAGCATCGCGCTTGAACTGGTGGCCGCACTGCTGGCCGTGTATATCGCCGTCAAGTGGTGGCAGCGCGAGCGCCTGTTGCACGCCCTGCGGATGGCCCGCATCACGGCCGACGAACTGAGTCGCGCCATGGCAAGCGGCGAGGCGCCGGTGGTGGTCGACGTGCGCTCCGGGCCGGCGCGCGCGTTCGATCCCCGAATCATTCCCGGGGCGCTGCTGGCCGAGCCGAAAAGCGTCGGCCAGGTGCTTCGCGGCCTGCCGCCCGACAGCGAGCTGGTGATTTACTGCAGCTGTCCAAATGAGGTGTCCTCGGCGACGGCGGCCAAACGGCTGATGGCGGCAGGTTACCGGCACGTGCGCCCGCTGCTGGGCGGACTGGACGCGTGGGCTGCGGCGGGTTACCGGATCGACCAGCTGCCGCCAGCAAGCGCCGAATCCGGTGGCGATGCCGTCAGCGAGAAAGTGGCCTGATCGGCTGACTCCCACGGCTGAGTCGACGGACGCGGGCAGGCGGGTTGCCGCCCTACACGAGATGGGGTCGGTTGCCACTGGATTCGCCACTTGCGGCGGTTATGATAGCCAGCCTGATCCACCACTCCGGGCGCAACCCATCCTTAGATTTGCGTCCGGCCCAACAGAGGACATCCCATGGCACGCGGCATCAACAAAGTCATCATCGTCGGCAACCTCGGCGCGGATCCCGATACGCGCCACACCGGCAGTGGCACGGCGATCACTACGCTCAGCGTGGCCACCTCGGAAAGCTGGACCGACAAACAGAGCGGCGAAAAGCAGGAACGCACCGAGTGGCACCGCGTGAAGATGTTTGGCCGGCTGGCCGAGATCGCCGGCGAGTATCTGAAGAAAGGCCGGCAAGTCTACATCGAAGGCTCACTGCGTACCGACAAATACACCGACAAGCAGGGCGTCGAGAAGTACTCCACGGATATCATCGCCAACGAAATGCAGATGCTTGGTGGCAACGAAGGTGGTGGCGGTGGCGGTGGCCAGCGCCAGGGCGGCGGCAGCTATGGCGGTTCGTCACGCGCTGGCGGCGATCAGGGCGGTTCGACGCGACAAGCGCCGGCACCGGCCGACAGCGGCTTCGCGGATGACGAGATTCCGTTCTAGCGAACACTAGTCTTAACCTGTTGAAAAAGATCTATGGAGGCCCCCGCAATGGTGACGAGCCGGTCGTTTGGATCCGGCGCAATCACGACGACGCTCATGACCCGCAACCATATCAGCCTATGGCCAACAGCGCAGGCCATCCGCGGGTGCAGCGCGGTGAGGTCGGTCAACGCGTAGCGCGCGTTGATGTTGCCGATGTTACCAATCACCGTGTGTCAGGCACGCCTTTGCTCCGTGGTGGTCGGGTCGACGGCATACGCTCGCTTAGATCGCCTGGATGCCAAGGCCTTCGGAGGGGCTGTGGTGCCGTGGCAGGGTTGGCCGCACGTTGCAGGTTGTGGTGCGTGGCGGACCAGCAGGCGGCCACGGACCTGTGTCCGTGCCGTGCGCGTCGTGATATTGGCTCACCCGGCGGGGCCGAGCGCCTCGCGTGCTTCGACTTCGCCTTCGCGGCTGACGAACAGCGCCTCGGCGGTCAGTGCCGTGCCGTTGATGTGGAGTGCGATGTGGTGGTGATGGCTGCCGTCGCGGCGCATGCGCGGCACGTACGCGGCATTGAGGTAAAGCGTTTGGCCGTCGTGTACCCAAGTGATGCGGCTGGAACCTGTCTTGCGGTTGCGATGGTGCATGTGACCCGCCACGACGGCCAATACTCGCCGGCCGCTGGCGCGGGCGTAGTCGACTGCGACGCGCAGGTCCGGGTCGCCGAAATCGCCATACGCTGGGTTGAAGTCGCTGCCAAACAGAGCGTCAGACGTGCTCCCCAATCCTGCCGGACCATTGTGGGCCAGGATGATCAGCCGTTTGGGGGCCTGATCGACCAGCGCCTTGAGTCGCTCGCCGCTGGCCTGGAAGTCGCCGACTCCGAAACGGTGTTTGAGATAGTTTCGGTAGTAGAACCGGTCGGGACCCATCGCGTGCGGGCGAGCCGTCAACAGCGCCAGATCCGTGCCGAGACGATCGAGTGAAAAACCCCGCAACTTTACCGGGCCGAGGGTCTCGGTCAGCCGCTGGACGCGCCAGCCCATGCCGATGCCGGCAATCGCGCCCAGCAATGGCCTGTGCTTGATAGCCGCGTAGAGTTGCAACCGCGTCACCGCATCGTGGTTGCCAGGAATGGCCCACGCAGGCCGGGTCAGGCCTGCCAGCATGCGGGCCATCGGCAGGCTGTTGGTCCAGCGCGCGAAATCGCCCACGAACAGCAGTGCGTCGTAGTCCGAGCCATTGAAATAGGCCGTGTCGCACTTGTCCCAGAAGCCGTGGATGTCACCAATGACTGCAAGTTTCATGCTGCGGTTATCAGCCAGGGCGCGTACATGCATCGCTGTCGCGGGCCAGGTTGTTGATCTTCCGATTGTGTGTGGGCGATCGCCCAGGGCCGCGTTGTCGTGTTGCCGCGAGCTGCGAGTTTCGCCGCCGCGCCCGGCGCAATCCACAGCATGCGCGTTTGGATGGTCCCGTGTTCTGATCGTTGATGGTAGCGCGAGCCCGCGTGGCGCGCCATGTGGTCCAATGTCGATCATGTGCGCATGGGCGCGGATGGGCCGGGTACCACTTCCACTGTCGCTTGTGGCTATGCTGGTGCCCTCCCAGCTGCGGCATCGCGTCGTGACTGGACGTCTGGCGCGCGGATTCGTTTTCGCCTCGGTCCAGACGTGCCCAAGCAGTGCAAGCAGAAATTCAAGCACATGACCATGGTGGGTGAGCCGATCGAGTCGAGTGCCTGGCACAGGTATTTCGATCAGATTGG
>SCRO01000077.1 GCA_004298505.1 Rhodanobacter sp. | reverse complement strand
CAGGATCTTGATGACGAAATCTTTTTTCATGGCGTGCGACGTTGTCCGTGTGTCGGTGCAGGCGTGAGGGGAGGGTCCACCAGGTTGATGACAATCAATGTTTGTAGCGGATTCCGCCAGCGGCCGCCAGCACAGGCGGCAGGCGTTGCTGCGCTCACAGCGGTCGTTTGCCAGGATCACCAGCTACCTCGCGTACCAGCCTGGGAACCAGATAGCCTGGCAGCCGCGCGCGCAGGGCCTGCTCCAATTCCAGGGCAATGCTATCGCTGACCTCGAAGTGGGCCGCACCCTGGACCCGATCCAGTTGGTGCAGGTAGTAGGGCAGTATACCGGCGGCGAACATCCGCTCGGACAGCTCGGCCAGCGTATCGGCATGGTCATTGATGCCGCGCAGCAAGACGGACTGGTTGAGCAGGGTGGCGCCGGCTTCGCGCAGCTTTGCACAAGCCGCATCCACGCTGGTATCGAACTCGTTGGCGTGGTTTGCGTGCAGAACCACCACTTTTTGCAGAGGAACGGCGCCGAGCCAGCCGATGAAGGCGGCATCGATCCGTTCGGGTAGCACCACCGGCAGCCGCGTGTGGATACGCAGGCGGATCACCTGCGGGAGGTCGGCCAGGCCCTGTGTGAGTTCCTGCAGCTTGTGCGTGGCCAGTGCCAGCGGGTCGCCGCCGGACAAGATCAGCTCGCGGATCGACGGATCGGCGCGCACGTGGGAAAGTGCCTCGCGCCACTGCGATGCTGCGGCGATTTCCTCATTGTAGGGAAAGTGCCGGCGGAAGCAATAGCGGCAATTGACCGCGCAGCTGCCGCTGGCGATCAGCAGCGCGCGGCCGTCGTATTTGTGCAGTATGCCGTGCCCGGTCTTTGCCGCCATGTCACCGACTGCATCGGTCGCGTAGCCCTCGACGCGGTCGTGTTCCAGTCGTTGCGGGAGCACCTGCAGCAGCAGCGGGTCGAACGGGTCGCGACGATGCATCCGCGCCACGAAGCCACGCGGCACCCGCAGTGCAAAGCCGGCATCGTCCGGTGGCAGCAGGTCGGTGCGATCGCCCAGGCCGACGGCCTGGAGCAGTTCGGCCGGGTCGGTGATGGCATTGCGCCAGAGCTCACGCCAGTCGGATACAGGTGGTGATAGGCGTGCGCTGGGGCTTGCGGTTATCATGGAAAGCCTTGGGTGGGCTTCTTGGCCCGTAAAAGATACCCATTTTAGCCGCCCTGCGGGGCGGTTTTACCTTTGGAGCAGACAGCGCATGGCGACCCTTGGCCTCAATGATGTCAAAACGGGCAAGAAGATCCTTCACAACGGCGATCCCTGGCTCATCACCGAGGCGGACTTCGTCAAGCCGGGCAAAGGCCAGGCGTTTACCCGCATCCGCATCCGCAACCTGAAGGATGGTCGCACCACCGAGCAGACGCTGAAGTCCAGCGATTCGTTCGAAGAGGCCGATGTCACCGATACCGACATGCAGCTTTCCTTTATCGAGGGCGTGGGCAAGGACCGGGTGTGGCACTTCATGCACATGGAGACGTTCGAGACGGCCACCGCACCGCTGGCCGCCATGGGGGACGCGTGGAAGTGGCTCAAGGGCGAGGAAGAGTGCGTTGTCACCCTGTTCAACGGCAGCATCATCGCCGTGCAGGCACCGAAGTTCGTCGAGCTGAAGATCGTCGAGACCGATCCGGGTGTACGCGGCGATACCTCGGGCGGTGGCGGCAAGCCGGCCACGCTGGAGACGGGGGCGGTGGTGCGCGTGCCGCTGTTCGTCGGCCAGGACGAAATCATCAAGGTCGATACCCGCACCGGCGAATACGACAGTCGTGTGAAGTGACGATGCGGCAGGCGGGCAGCGCTCGTGCCTTGGCCGGTGGGTCATTCCGGCAGGAACTGGAATGACCACGTGCGAGGGGCGGCAACTGTCAGGTGCCGCCCCTCGTCGCATCCATCCTGCACAGTAATGAGTCAAGCCATGAACCAGACCGCAGCACAGCCCGTCGACCTGATCATCGAAGCGCGCTGGGTCGTGCCAGTCGAGCCGCATGCGCTGGTGCTGGAGCACCACGCGGTGGTCGTGGACAAGGAGGTAATCGTCGCCGTGCTGCCGATCACCGACGCCCGCACCGCCTACGCGGCGAGTGAGCGCGTCGAGCTGGGCGAGCACGCGCTGATTCCCGGCCTGGTCAACAGCCACACGCACAACCCGATGACCTTGCTGCGTGGGCTGGCCGACGATCTGCCGCTGATGGTGTGGCTGCAGCAACACATCTGGCCGGCCGAGGCGAAGGTGATCGGGCCGGAGTTCGTGCGTGATGGCGTGGAGTTGGCGGTGGCCGAGATGCTGCGCGGCGGCACCACCTGTGCCAACGAGAACTACTTCTTTCCGGACGTGATCGGCGCCACTTACCGCAAACTGGGTTTCCGCGCGGTGGTCGGGCTGCCGGTGATCGAGTTTCCGACCGCCTGGGCGAACAGCCAGGACGAATATTTCGAGCGCGCCGCCGAGGTGCACGACAGCTTCATCGGCGACCCGCTGATCAGCACCGCGTTTGCGCCGCATGCGCCGTATAGCGTGTCGGACGAGAGTTTCGAGCGTATCCGCGTGCAGTCCGACCAGCTCGATATCCCGGTGCACCTGCATATGCACGAGACCGCGCACGAAATCGGGGAAGAGAGGAAGAAGAGCGGGCTGCGCCCATTCCAGCGCCTGCAGAAGCTGGGCCTGGTCAACGATCGGCTGATTGCCGTGCACATGACCCAGGTCACCGAGGGCGAGATCGCCGCCTGTGCCAGCGCCGGAGTGTCGGTGGTGCACTGTCCGGAATCCAATCTCAAGCTGGCCTCCGGTTTTTGCCCGGCCGAGCGGTTCCGGCGCGCCGGCGTCAACCTGGCGATCGGTACCGACGGCTGCGCCTCCAACAACGATCTGGACATGTTCGGCGAAATGCGCACGGCGGCGCAGCTGGCCAAGGCGGTGGCAGGCGATGCTGCCGCCTTTGATGCCGCTTTTGCGCTGCGCGCCGCCACGCTCAACGGCGCCAGGGCGCTCGGCCTGGAAGCGGAGATCGGCTCGATCGAGGTCGGCAAGCAGGCCGATCTTGCTGCGGTGCGGCTGAGCGATCTTGAAACCCAGCCGCTGTTTCACGTCGCCTCCCAACTGGTCTATGCGTGCAGTCGCCAGCAGGTCACCGACGTGTGGATCGCCGGACGGCGCAAGCTCGCCGCGCGCGAGTTGCCTGGCATGGACACCGTAGCCATCCTGGCGCGCACGCGCGCCTGGCGCGAACGCATCGTCGCCGCCTGACCCGAGCCGCGCATGAATCGTTATCTGATCCTGGGCGGTTGGCAACTCACGGTGTACGCGTGGCGGGCGAAGTAAACTGTCGGGCGAGCCACGCGATGGCGCCATACGAGGATTCCACCATGCAAGCTGCGCAGTCCGGTCCCAACGTCAGCCCGGAGGAAATCGCCCGGTTCGACGCTCTGGCGGCACGCTGGTGGGATCCGGATGGCGAGTCGCGCCCGCTGCACGATCTCAACCCGGTGCGTACGGCCTATATCGCGGTACGCGCCGACCTGCGCGGTGCGCGCATGGCCGACGTCGGCTGCGGCGGTGGCCTGCTGAGCGAGTCATTGGCACATGCCGGTGCCCGCGTCACCGCCATCGATCTCGGCGAGAAGGTAATCGACGTTGCCAGGCTGCACCTGCACGAGTCGAAGCTGGACGTCGATTACCGGGTGCAGTCCGCGGCCGCGCTCGCGGCTGCCGAGCCGGCCAGTTTCGATGCTGCGTGCTGCATGGAGCTGATCGAGCACGTGCCTGACCCGGCGGCACTGGTCAACGACCTCGCCGCGCTGCTGAAACCCGGCGGCCGACTGTTCATGTCGACCATCAATCGCACCCCGGTGGCGTTCGGCGCGGCGATCATCGGCGCGGAATACGTGCTGAAGATGCTGCCGCGCGGCACCCATCACTATGCGCAGTTCCTCAAGCCTTCCGAGCTGGCGAAGCTGCTGCGCCATGCCGGGCTGGAGCTGGAGGACGTCAGCGGGCTGGCCTACAACCCGCTCAACCGCAAGGCCTGGTTGAGCCCGATCACTGCCGTCAACTACGTGCTGTGCGCACGAAAGCCCGCATGAGCCAGCGTCTGCCGCAAGCCGTCGAAGGCGTGTTGTTCGACCTCGATGGCACCTTGCTGGACAGTGCGCCGGATTTGTATGCCGCGCTGCGCGCACAGTGCGCCGAAGAGGACATCCAGCCGCCGCCTTATGCGCGAGTGCGGCAGGTGGTGTCGCGCGGCGCCCGTGCCGTGCTGCGATGCGGATTTGCCGCGCGCGGCGAAGCGGTGGTGGAATCGCTGGTGCCCCGCTATCTGCAGCTTTATCAGAGGGTGATGGGCCAGCAGACCAGCCCGTTCGATGGTGTCGACGACCTGCTCGTGCGACTCGAGGCCGGTGGCCTGCGCTGGGGCATCGTCACCAACAAGGCGGCCTTCCTGACTGATGAACTGGTCGGCCGCATTGGCTGGGCAGAACGTGCCAGTGCCGTGATTTCAGGCGACACCTTGCCGGTGAAGAAGCCCGATCCGGCACCGGTGCTGCTGGCGTGCGAGCGCGCCGGGGTGTCGCCAGCGCACTGCCTGTTCGTGGGTGACGATCAGCGCGACATCCAGGCCGGGACGGCGGCGGGATTGTTCACCGTGGCGGTGACCTGGGGCTATCTCGATGGCGGCGATCCGCATGGCTGGGGTGCGGATGCCGTGCTGGAGCATCCGGGCGAGCTGGCTGCGCTGTTGCAGCTGGAGCCGGCGTCCGCATGATCGAGCTGCAGGGCTTCATCGATAAATGGCTGGCGGTGCAGCCGCAGCAGCGCATCGCGCTGGCCTTCGTCGACGGCCAGCGTTATCCCGGTCATGTCGCGCTGGCCGCGCTCGAGCAGGAGCTGCTCGGCGCTGCCTACGGTATCCGCGAGCCACAGGTGGCCGCCGCCAAGCTGGGCTGGTGGGCCGAGGAACTGGCTGGCGCCGCCGCCAGCGGTGGCCGCCATCCACTCACCCAGGTGCTGTTCGACGACGAGCGTGCGCATGCGCTCGCCAGTGAGCTGTGGTTGGCGCCGGTGCTGGCAGCGATGGCGCAACTGGAGCAGGGCACGGCCGCCGACTACCCCGGCCAGCTCCATGACGCGATGCCATTGCACGGCGCACTGGCTGCGCTGGAGACAGCCTGGTGGTACGGTCCCGATGCCTCGTCCGAACGCGCCGCGCAGATTGCGGTGCTCAATCACCTTCTGTATACGTTGTCGCGGTTGGATGCGGACATCGAGCGCGACCGTTTGCCGCTGCCGATGGCGCGGCTGGCACGGCACAGTCTGGATCGTACGCAACTGGGCAAGGCCAGTGCGCAGCGGCAGCGGGCGGTCCAGGCACAGCTCGAGGATTTGCTGGGCAGTTGGAATGGGTCATCCGCACTGCCGGGCCCGCTAAGCGTGTTCCGCGCACTGGAATCGCGTCACGCCAGCAAGCTGGCACGTCGCGCTGTGCGCTCGGCCGATGCGCTGGCCGCGCTGCAGGCTGGCCGGTCGCGTACCCGTTTGTCGACGGCGTGGCAGGCTTGGCGGGCTGCTCGCGCGTGGCAGCGACAGCGTCGGTAAATTCGTTCAAGACACTGCGTTTCCGCCACGCCACTATTGTGCGGCGGCCTGTGTGCCCCAAGATTGCTTGCTTCGCGGCGAGTCGCTTCGCCGATGTCAGGATCCCAACCATGCCGAATCAGGAAAACACCGCCCGTCTGCTGCCCGATGTCGCCGTGCATGCGCAGCCCCATCTTGCTGGCGCGCTGGACTGGGTCGGCATGGCCGACATCCAGGTACCGGTGCTGTTTGACGCGGGCGATGGCCAGGCACAGCGTGCCAGCGCGCGGGCCGGTGCCTTCGTCAACTTGAAGCGGCCGGACAAGCGCGGCATCCACATGTCACGACTGTACCTGCAGGTGGAGCAGGCGTTGAGCACGCAGACGCTGAGTGTCGGCATGCTGCAGGCGCTGCTGCGGGGATTCCTCGATTCGCACGCGGATCTGTCCGACCGTGCCTGTCTCAGCCTGCATTTCGAACATCTGGTGCGCCGCCCGGCGCTGAAGAGTGCCAACAGCGGTTGGCGTGCCTATCCGGTGTGCATCGAGGCCAGCCTGGTCGGCAACGAGTTCCTGCTGGAATTCGGCACCGAGGTGGTCTATTCCTCGACTTGTCCCGCATCGGCGGCGCTGTCCCGGCAGCTGATCCAGGATCAGTTCGCGCGCGACTTCGAGCCCGGCGCCTCGCTGGAGCACTCCGCCGTGCTGGCCTGGCTTGGCAGCGACAAGGGTATTGTCGCCACCGCGCATGCGCAGCGCAGCGTGGCCCGTTTGCGCGTACGCCCCGCACCCGGCGCCGGCTTCCATCTGATCGAGCTGATCGACCGGGTCGAGCATGCGCTCGGAACGCCGGTACAGACTGCGGTCAAACGCGAGGATGAACAAGCCTTTGCGCTGGCCAATGGTGGCAACCTGATGTTCTGCGAGGACGCCGCGCGGCGCATCCAGAAGGCACTCGATGCCGATGTCCGACTGGGCGACTTCCATATTCGTGTCGAGCACCAGGAAAGCCTCCACCCGCATGACGCGGCGGCCTACGCCAGCAAGGGCGTGGAAGGCGGCTACGGTTCTGTTGCGTAGGGCCCCGCGACCTGTTGCCGCAGTGCGCGGACGGACTCGCGGCGAGCCGGAGAAAGGGGGCGATTCACCCGGCTCGCGTCAGCGGCTCAACCGGAGTCGCGGGATTCTTTCCGGTGGTGGCAGGGCGGGAAATGGAAGTGTTCGGGCACCGGCTCTTCGCCACCGTCACACAGCGGCTGGCAGCGCACAAGCCGCCAGGCGGCCAGCAGGCTGCCGCGTCCGGGCCCGAAACGGGTGACCGCAATCCGTGCATAATCGGAGCAGGTGGGGTAGAAGCGACAGCGTGAGCCAAGCACAGGGCTGAGCCAGCGCTTGTACAAACGGAGCAACCACAGTATCAATCGGGTCAGGATATTCACTTTGCCGGAGCGGCGTGCGGCGTGTAATGGTACAAGTATTCCAGAAACAGGCTTGCCGGTGTGGAATACATCGGCTATAACACCCGGCCGCCACGGCCAACCACGGTGAAGGGATATGGCGAAGACCAAAGCGAGTTCGACCGCCACCAAGGCGCACAAGGGCAAGACGTCGGTCAAGGCCGCGGCCAAGGCCGGCAAGTCGACGGCAGCCGCAAGCAAGGAGCGAATCGTGAAGAGCATCAGCAAGTTTTCCGCCAAGACCGCCGTGAAGCCAGCGGTGAAGAAAGCTGCACCCAGGTCGGCGGCCAGGAAAGCTCCCGCCAAGGGACCGGCGAAGAAGGCCACCACCGCAAAGAAGATTGCTGCAAGAAAGGCTCCCACGAAGAAAGTGCCGGTGAAAAAGGCGCCAGTCAAGCAAGCCGCGGCCGAAAAGGGCGTCGCGGCGAAGAAACCGGCCACGAAGACGGTTGGCAGGCAAGCCGCCAAGCCAGTCGTGCCCGTGCACAAGGCCTCGGCGAAACCTGCTGCCCGGCCTGAACCGGTCGCAGCGACAAACAACCATTCCCCGTCACCCGCCAGCAGGCTCTTCAAGGGCAAGGTGGCGAGCGCTACCGCCATGGTGACACCCAGCGTCCACCACACCGCCGGGTATCACGCTTCCTCCCACAAGAACTCGAAGAATTCATCGTCATCAATGAATAAACTGGCAACAAAATCACTCGACAACAGTGTTACTCGCGAAGACGGGCGCTACGCCTTGCCTTCTACCAGCACCATCACCTTGCCCAGGGACTACCGCCCCTCCAGCGATGAGGAGTACATGAATCCGCGACACCTGGCGTATTTTCGCAACAAGCTGCGCGATTGGCGCGACCAGCTGGTGGAGGAGTCACGCCAGACCATGGACAACTTGCGCGAGGAAGTGCGTGATGTTGGCGATGAGGCCGAACGGGCCACTCGCGAAACCGAGAACTCGCTCGAACTGCGTACCCGCGATCGTTACCGCAAACTGATCTCGAAGATCGACAAGGCGCTGCGCCGGATCGAGGAAGGCAGTTACGGTTTCTGCGAGGAGACCGACGAGGAGATCGGCATCGACCGCCTCGACGCGCGGCCGATCGCCACGCTGTCGCTGGATGCGCAGGAGCGCCGCGAGCACCTGCAGAAGCAGATGGGCGACTGAGCGGCGTGTTGGTACCGGCCATGGGCTCCGGCGGTGCCTCAGTCGATTGCGGACGCGTATCCCCTCAACTTGGCCAGCGTCGCCGCCAGGCCGTTGGAGCGGGTTGGCGACAGATGCTTGGCCAGTCCGATGGTGCTGATGAATTGCGGTTCAGTGGCGAGGATCTCGCGGGCAGGACGATCGGAATACACCCGCATCAGTAGCGCGAGCAGGCCGGAGACGATGGCCGAATCGCTGGTTGCCTCGAAGTGTATCTTGCCGGCATCGCCGCTGGGCACCAGCCATACCATCGACTGGCAACCGTGCACGCGGTACGCCTCGATCTTGCACGCTTCGGGGAACGGTGGCAGCCGCTTGCCCAGATCGATGAGGTATTGGTAGCGCTCGGACCAGTCGCCGAAGAGCGCGAACTCCTCGGCGATGTCCTGCTGGGCTTGTTCGGCACTTGGGTTGGCGGTCTCGTTCATCACCGTATTATCGCGCAGTGCGAACCCGGGCGTAAAACCGGGTTCGTAACGCTTACTGCTTCAGCACATTCCAGCGTGTGCCTTGCGGGCCGTCCTCGATCGCGATGTTCATGCCGGCCAGCTTGTCGCGGATGGCATCGGCGCGCTTGAAGTCACGCGCGGCGCGCGCGGTGCGACGTTCCTCCAGCAGAGCCTCGATGCGGGCGGTGTCGACCGCCTGTTCGGCGCCGCGCTTGAACCACGCCTCTGGAGCCTGTTGCAGCAGGCCAAGCAGGGCGCCGCCGCCGAGCAAGTCCGCCTTTGCTTGGGCCGTGCCCGACTGGCGTGCCGCATCGGCCAGCACGGCCAGCACGGCCAGCGCCTGGGGCGTGTTGAGGTCGTCGCACAGGGCCGCCTCGACCCGCTCTGGTACCGGCAGGGTGCCGCCGGGAATGTCGACGGCGGCCAGGTCGCGCAGTACCCGGTACCAGCCATCCAGTGTGCTGATCGCCTGGTTGATGGCCGCTTCGGACCAGTCCAGCGGCTGCCGGTAATGGCCGCTGAGCAGGCGCAGATGCAGCGCCTCGGCCGGGTGCGCCTTGAGCAATTCGTGCACCAGCAATACATTGCCCAGCGACTTGGACATCTTGCGGCCGTCGAAGGTGAGCATGCCGTTGTGCATCCACCAGCGCGCGAAGGTCTTGCCGCCGTGCGCACAGGTGGACTGGGCAATCTCGTTCTCGTGGTGCGGAAACAGCAGGTCGACTCCGCCAGCATGGATGTCGATGGTTTCGCCCAGGTGCGCGGCGCTCATCACCGAGCACTCGATATGCCAGCCGGGTCGGCCGATGCCCCACGGGCTGGGCCAGCCGGGCAGATCGGGCGTAGACGGTTTCCACAGTACGAAGTCGGTGGGATTCTTCTTGTACGGAGCCACTTCGACGCGCGCGCCGGCGATCAGCTCGTCGGTATCGCGCCCGGACAGTTTGCCGTAGGCCGGGTAGGAGCTGACGTCGAACAGCACGTGGCCTTCGGCGACGTAAGCGTGACCGTCGGTGATCAGCCGCTCGACCATCGTGATGATCGGCTCGATGTGATCGGTGGCGTGCGGCTCGAGATCGGGTGGCGCGATGCCCAGAGCGGCCATGTCATCGCGGTAGGCCTGGGCAAAACGGCGCGTGATCGCACCGATCTCGACCCCTTGCGCATGCGCGGCGGCGTTGATCTTGTCGTCGACGTCGGTGATGTTTCGCGCATATATCACACGCGGGAAATGCCGGCGCAGCAGACGGGCCAGCACGTCGAACACCACCGGGCCGCGGGCATTTCCGATGTGCACGTAGTTGTACACCGTGGGGCCGCACAGATACATTGTCACGCGTTCGGGGTCGAGCGGCACGAATGGTTCGTTGCGACGGGTCAGGCTGTTGTAGAGCGTAATCGGCATCGGTCAAATCCGCGGGAAAGTTGCGTGCTGGCCGGGCCGGGCCGGCGGCGCATCTTAACAAGCCGGCGCCGGTATCGCCCGACCGGGCCGGATGCAGGCCCTCTGCCATTGTTGTGTGCAGCGCGCCAGAGCAGGCCCGTGACAGTGTGCCGTCGCACCTTGCACGGCCGCACCTGACGGCGTCGGAACTGAACGAATCGGGCCAGTCCTAAGCGTGTATTCAGAGTGAATTTGCTGCAATGCTGCCAGTCCGCGCGTGGCGCGGTGGATAGCATCGAGTACGGGAGTGGGTCATGGTCAAGTTATGGGTTTCCGCACTGGCGCTGGCCATGATGACTACGGGCGCGTACGCGCAGAATGCGCCGGGCCCCGGCAGCGATGGCAATACCCATTACGGTTGGGCGGATGTGTTGCGGGCTGATCCTGTGCAGGGCGTTACCCGTACCAATGTGCCGCGGCAGGAGTGCTACGACCAGCAGGTGGTGCGGCACGAAGGCGGCAATAGCACCGCAGGGACGGTGCTTGGTGCGGTCATCGGCGGCGTGCTGGGCAATGCCGTGGGCAAGGGTGATGGGCGCAAGGCGGCTACCGTCGTCGGTGCCGTGGCCGGCGGTGCCGTCGGTAATCGGGCCAGCCAGGGCCGTGACTACGAAACCACACAGACGCAGTGCCGTGAGGTCAACGCGGTCAGCGAGCAGCGCCGGATCATCGGCTACGATGTCGAGTACCGATATCGCGGGGAGGTCTACATGTCGCGACTGGACTACGATCCCGGCGAGCGGCTGCGGGTGCGGGTGTCGGTCACGCCGGTCGACTGATCCTAGCTAGCAGCCTGTCGGACTTTGCTGGCCGGTCTGCGAATCCGCCTGTGTGGTCCATATCCCCGCCGATTCTTGGTCCACAGAACCACTATGGACCGGCGAATCGTCAGGAATCTGTCCTCACACAGCCGAATTCTCGCCTCGACCACCAAAGTCCGACAGGCTGCTAGGGCTCCCGTGACCCATCGCCGTCGTCAGCCAGCGATGGTGTTTTCGGGGGGGCTGATTGCCGCGGACCCGATTTTTTTTGTTGCATGGCAGCGAAAATCTCGCCATGATGTCGGCCAGTTACCTGGAACCTGCATGTCTACAGCCGTCTATACCGCCACCATACTCACCAGTGCCCGCGCGGCCGCTGGCATGACGTCGCGTGCGCGCCGACCGATGACTGGACATTCGGCCGGGTAGGCTGTCGCGCGCTTTTCACGTGTATCGACGACGAAACCCGGCCTTTACGCCGGTTTTTTTGTGTTTGAGGCTTGGAGAAAATGATGGCACCACGACATTTCATCACCACCCAGGATTACAGTCGCGCCGAGATCGACGCGCTGCTGGAGCAGGCCGCTGAATTCAAGCGGGAAATGCGCGTCGCTGCGCAAGAACCGGCCATCCCTGGTGGGAGTCCTCGACAAAACAGCCAGCAACTGGCCGGCAAGTCGGTCGCGCTGCTGTTCTTCAATCCCTCGATGCGCACTCGCACCAGCTTCGAACTGGGGGCGTTCCAGCTGGGCGGACATGCGGTGGTGCTGGCGCCGGGCAAGGATGCCTGGCCGATCGAGTTCGAGGTGGGCAGCGTGATGGATGGCGATAGCGAGGAGCACATCGCTGAAGTGGCGCGTGTGCTGTCGCGCTACGTCGACCTGATCGCGGTGCGTGCGTTCCCGAAGTTCCAGGACTGGGCGGTGGATCGCCAGGACAAGCTGATCAAGGCCTTCGCGCAGTACGCCACGGTGCCGGTGATCAACATGGAAACCATCACCCATCCCTGCCAGGAACTGGCCCACGCGCTGGCGCTGAAGGAGCATCTGGGCGACCTGCAGAACAAGAAGTATGTGCTGACCTGGACCTACCATCCCAAGCCGTTGAATACCGCGGTGGCGAACTCGGCACTGCTGATCGCGACCAGAATGGGCATGGACGTCACCTTGCTGTGCCCCACGCCCGACTACGTGCTGGACGAGCGCTACATGGAATTTGGCCGTCTGAATGCCACGCAGAACGGCGGTTCGCTGAGGGTCAGTCACGACATCGAGGAAGCCTACACCGGCGCCGATGTGGTCTACGCCAAGAGCTGGGGTGCGCTGCCGTTCTTTGGCAAGTGGGAGCAGGAGAAACCCATACGCGAGGCGAACCGGCATTTCATTGTCGACGAAGCGAAGATGGCGTTGACCAACCACGGTCTGTTCAGTCACTGCCTGCCGCTGCGCCGGAACATCAAGGCCACCGACGCGGTGATGGATTCACCGGCGTGCATTGCCATCGACGAAGCCGAAAACCGCCTGCACGTGCAGAAAGCAGTCATGGCGTCGCTGGTCGCGACGCCATGACTGGGGAATTGAGAATATGGAATAGCTGAAACGCCGCCCTCGCTTTTCCCGGAAACATTCGAACCTTCCATTCAGAGCACACCTTGATGTCCAACGCATTTCCCACTCCCGATTCCCCATTCCCCATTCCCGAAAGCAAGGACATCGTCCTGGCTTTCTCAGGTGGCCTTGACACCAGCTTCTGCGTGCCTTACCTGCAGGAGCGCGGCTGGGCCGTACATACCGTGTTCGCCGATACCGGCGGCGTGGACGCCGAAGAGCGCGCGTTCATCGAAAGCCGTGCGAAGGAACTGGGCGTGGCCAGCCATGTCACAGTCGACGGCGGTCCGGCGATCTGGGCTGGTTTCGTCAAGCCGTTCGTATGGGCGGGCGAGGGTTACCAGGGCCAATACCCGCTGCTGGTGTCGGACCGTTACCTGATCGTCGGGGCGGCGCTCAAGCGCGCGGGCGAACTCGGGACGAAGGCGATCGCACATGGTTGCACCGGCATGGGGAATGATCAGGTTCGCTTCGATCTGACGGTGAAAGCGCGGGGTGAATACCAAATCGTGGCGCCGATCCGCGAGATCCAGAAGGAGCACACACAGACGCGCGCCTACGAGCAGAAGTACCTGGAGGAGCGTGGCTTTGGCGTACGCGCCAGGCAGCAGGCCTACACCATCAACGAGAACCTGCTCGGCCTGACCATGTCCGGCGGCGAAATCGACCAGTGGCAAGCGCCCGGCGCTGGTGCGGTGGGCTGGTGCAAACCACGTGCCGAATGGCCGTCCAAACCGCTGAAGGTGAGGATCGGTTTCGAGGGTGGCGAGGCGGTGACGCTGGATGGCGAGAAGATGGCCGGACACGTCATGCTGGCAAAGTTGAATGGCCTGTTTGCGCAATACGGCGTGGGCCGCGGCCTGTATACCGGCGATACCACGATCGGCCTGAAGGGCCGCATTATCTTCGAGGCACCGGGCCTGACCGCACTGCTCGCCGCACACCGCGCCCTGGAAGAGGCCGTGCTCAGCAAGCAGCAGAACCGCTTCAAACCCGAGGTGGCGCGCAAGTGGGTGGAGCTGGTCTACGAGGGTTTTTTCCACGATCCGCTGAAGACCGATCTCGAAGCGTTCCTGAGGTCGAGCCAGTCCACCGTCAACGGTACGGTGACGCTGGAAACCCAGGGTGGCAGTGTTGGTGCGGTAGCGGTGGAGTCGAAGCATATCCTCAACGCCAAGGGTGCTACTTATGCGCAGTCGGCGGACTGGGGCGTGGAAGAAGCCGAAGGCTTCATCAAGCTGTTCGGCATGAGCTCAACGCTGTGGGCCGAGGTCAATCGTTCGTGAGCGGGGAATCGGAAATCGGAAATCGGAAATCGGTGTTGCTCGACGCGACGCTGGAGCACCTGCGTGCGCTGGTGGCGTTTGACACCTGCAATCCACCGCGGGCGATCGATACCGGGGGCATTTTCGATTATCTGCGTGCGCAGTTGCCGGGGTTTGCGATCACGGTGACCGATTTCGGCGCTGGCGCGGTGGCGATGCACGCCGTGCGCGGCGAGGCGAAATACCTGTTCAACGTGCACCTGGACACCGTGCCGGGCTCGCCGGGGTGGACGGCCGATCCGCATACGTTGCGGTTGACTGCCGATCGCGCGGTGGGCCTCGGTGCCTGTGACATCAAGGGCGCCGCGGCTGCCTTGCTGGCGGCGGCGAATGCCAGTGACGGGCCACTGGCGCTGTTGTTCTCGACCGATGAGGAAGCCAACGATGCACGTTGCATTGCCGGCTTCCTGCACGAACCGCACGCTTACACGGCCGTGATCGTGGCCGAGCCGACCCGGGGTGAAGCTGTCCTCGCGCATCGCGGCATCCAGTCGGTGCTGATGCGCTTCGCCGGCCACGCCGGGCATGCCGCGGGTGAGCAGAAGCCCGGCGACAGCGCGTTGCACCAGGTGCTGCGCTGGGGCAATGCCGCGCTGGATTTCGTGGCAGCCCAGGCGCATGAGCGCTTTGGTGGATTGACCGGCCTGCGCTTCAACATCGGCCGCGTCGAAGGCGGCATCAAGGCGAACATGATCGCGCCCAGCGCGGAGCTCCGCTTCGGCATGCGGCCGTTGCCGACGATGGATCCCGACTGCCTGCTGGCAAGCTTCCGGTCGCTGGTGGAACCCCATCCGGCGGAGTTTTCCGAAACGTTTCGCGGTCCCTCGCTGCCGGCTGGTGACACCGCCAATGCCGAGGCGAACCGCCTGCTTGCCCGCGATCTGGCCGACGATCTCGGCATCCCGGTCGGCAACGCGGTGGATTTCTGGACCGAGGCAGCGCTTTTTTCCGCTGCCGGTTACACCGCCTTCGTCTACGGCCCTGGCGACATCGCTCAGGCACACAGCGCGGATGAATGGGTCGCGCTGGACCAGCTTGAGCGTTATGTGCAAACGGTTTATCGAATCATTGAAGAGTCCGGCCACGGACGGCCGGTTTTTGACTCTCGCGTTCAGGGATGAACGCAAGGAATAAACATGGAAACGCGCAAGACTCATAACAACACGCGGCAAACCATCGTGCGGTTGCTTTCGAGCATGGGCAGCGCGAAGGAAATCCAGCAGTACCTCAAGCGCTTCTCCGAGGTCGATGCCAAACGCTTCGCCGTGGTCAAGGTCGGGGGGGCGGTGCTGCGCGACGAACTGGTCGACCTGGCCTCGTCGCTGACCTTCCTGCAGCAGGTGGGGCTGACGCCGATCGTGCTGCACGGCGCCGGCCCGCAGCTGGACGCGGAGCTGGCCGCCGCCGGCATCGAGAAGCACACCATCGATGGTTTGCGGGTGACGTCGCCAAGATCATTGGGTATCGTGCGCCGCGTGTTCCAGCAGCAGAACCTGAAGCTGGTCGAGGCGTTGCAGTCGATGGATACCCGCGCCACTTCGGTGGGCAGTGGCGTGTTCAGCGCCGATTATCTGGATCGCGACACCTACGGCCTGGTCGGCAAGGTGCGCAGTGTCCAGCTCGCGCCGATCGAGGCCAGCCTGCGCGCGAACTCGATCCCGGTGATCGCCAGCCTGGGCGAAACGGATGAAGGGCAGATCCTCAACATCAATGCCGATATCGCCGCCAATGAACTGGTGCGCGTGCTGCGGCCGTACAAGATCATCTTCCTCACCGGCACGGGCGGCTTGCTCGATGACAAGGGCAAGCTGATTGACTCGATCAACCTCAGCACCGAGCTCGAGCACTTGATGGCGCAGCCGTGGCTCAACGGTGGCATGCGGCTGAAGATCCGCCAGATCGCCGACCTGCTGGCGGACCTGCCGTTGACCTCGTCGGTGTCGATCACCCGACCGTCCGAACTGGCCAAGGAACTGTTCACCCACAAGGGGTCGGGCACTCTGGTCCGGCGCGGCGAGAAAGTGCTGCAATTCGATTCGTGGGCCGACATCGACCGCTCGCGCATGCGCGGGCTGATCGAGTCGAGTTTTGGCCGTACCCTGGTGGCGGATTACTTCGAGCGCACGGTCCCGTTTCGCATCTATGTCAGCGAGAACTATCGAACCGCGATGATACTCATCAAGGAAGAGGGGCTCGTATACCTGGACAAGTTCGCAGTGCTCGACGATGCGCAGGGCGAGGGTCTGGGCCGTGCCGTGTGGCAGGTGATGCGTGAGCAGAACCCGCGGCTGTTCTGGCGCTCGCGCCACGGCAACGCCGTGAACCCGTTCTACTACGCCGAGTCCGATGGCTGCATCAAGCAGCCGCGCTGGAAGGTGTTCTGGTATGGCATCGACGATCTGGACACGATTTTCCGCTGCGTGACACATTGCGCGCGACGTCAACCCACCCTGATGGACTGAGTCATGGATAGCAGCACAAAGCGCATTGGCATTGTTGGCGCGCGGGGCCACACCGGTACGGAGCTGATCCGCATGATTGCGGCGCATCCCGCGCTGGAGCTGGCCTTCGTCTCCTCGCGCGAGCTGGACGGCCAGCGCGTCGACGCCCACGTTGCCGAGTACCACGGTGACCTCTGCTACAGCGCGCCCGCGCCCGAGGACCTGCCGAAACTTGGTGCCGACGTGGTGATCTTGGCGCTGCCCAACGGCAAGGCCGGCGCCTGCGTGGATGCGTTCGACGCGGCCGGTGTCGATCCACTGATCCTGGACCTGTCGGCCGATTTCCGTTTCGACGAACGCTGGTACTACGGCCTGCCGGAGCTCACCCGCGAGCTCTGGCGCGGTGAGCGACGAATCAGCAACCCGGGCTGCTATGCGACTGCCATGCAGCTGGCCATTGCGCCGCTGAAGGACCTGCTGGCCGCGCCGCCAGTGTGCTTTGGCGTGTCCGGCTACTCCGGCGCAGGTACTACACCCTCGGACAAGAACGACCCGGACAAGCTGCGCGACAACCTGATCCCGTATGCGCTCACCGGGCACACGCACGAGAAGGAAGCCTCGTTTCGACTTGGCATACCCGTGGAGTTCATGCCGCATGTGGCACCGCACTTTCGCGGACTTACCGTCACCAGCAACCTGTACCTCGCCCGCCCGCTGCAGCGCGAGGAGGTGTTGCAGCGCTTTCGTGCGGCGTACGACGGTGAGAAGTTGGTCCATGTGTCCGACGAGGCGCCCTGGGTCAGCCGGATTGCGCATCGCCACCAGGCTGAGATCGGTGGCTTTGCGATGGCGGCCGACGGCAGGCGCGTAGTGATCGTGGCGACGCTGGACAATCTGCTCAAGGGTGCCGCCACCCAGGCGATGCAGAACATCAACCGCGCGATCGGTGTGGACGAATACACCGCGATTCCGATCGAATCACCAGCCGTAAACGACCAACAACCGACGTAGGAGCCCGCTCGCGGGCGATGCTCTTGATCCGATTCTTCATCGTGCATCAGACCAACGGCATCGCCCGCCAGCGGGCGCCTACGGAGCACCGAGCGAAGGACAGACCATGACGCAACCTTTGTGGGATAAACCAGGCACGCGGATCGACGCGCGCATCATGCAGTTCCTGGCCGGCGACGACGTATTGCTGGATCGCGAGTTCTTTCTGCACGACATCACTGCCAGCAAGGCGCACGTGGAAGGGCTGGCCAACATCGGCGTGGTCAGTGCGGCCGAAGCCACGGCGCTCAAGCGTGAGCTGGATACGCTGGCGGCGGACTTCGCCAGTGGCGAGTTCGTGCTGGACGAGCGTTTCGAGGACGGCCATTCGGCGATCGAGGCCAGGCTCACCGAGCGGCTCGGCGACGCCGGCCGCCGCGTGCACACCGGCCGCAGCCGCAACGACCAGGTACTGGTGGCCACCCGGTTGTGGCTGAAAGACAAGCTGGGGGCGCTGGAGTCTCATTGCCGCGCCATCGCCAACGTCTGCCTCGAGCGCGCCGCGCAGCCGGCGCTGCCCATGCCCGGCTATACCCACCTGCAGCGTGCGGTAGTGTCGTCCACCGCGATGTGGTTTGCCGGCTTTGCCGAGGGCTTCATCGACAACGCCTGGCGTGCGCGCCAGACGCTGGCCTTGATCGACGCCAACCCGCTCGGTACCGCGGCCGGCTACGGCGTGAACCTCAAGCTGGATCGCGAGCACACCACGAAGGCGCTCGGCTTTGCGCGCATGCAGGTCAGCCCGATCTACGCCCAGCTGTCGCGCGGCAAGTTCGAGATGGCGGTGCTGGAGGCGATCGCCGGCGCCCTGCTCGACCTGCGCCGGATGGCGTGGGATCTGTCGCTGTTCACCACCGCCGAATTCAACTTCGTGCAACTGCCGGCCGAGTACACCACCGGCAGCTCGATCATGCCCAACAAGCGCAATCCCGACGTGATCGAACTGCTGCGCGCCAGCTACGCCAGCGTTGCCGCCGCACGCACCGAGATCGAGCAGTTGCTGTCGCTGCCGTCCGGCTACCAGCGCGATCTGCAATTCTCCAAGGGCTCGATTTTCCACGGCGTACGCCGCGGTCTGGGCGCGCTGGAGCTGGTGCCCGACCTGCTGGTGCGCCTGCAATGGAATGGCCCGACGATGCGTGCCGCGATCGAGCCTGCGATGTATGCCACCGACGTGGCGATCGAACAGGCGGCCGCGGGCGTGCCGTTCCGCGAGGCCTATCGTGCGGCGGCGCAGGCCGCCGCATCTGCCGGGCAAGGCCGCACGCCAGAGGACAGTCTGGCCATCCGCGTGTCGCCAGGCGCCGGCGACGACTTGCGGTTGGATGAACTGAGAGCACGGTTGGCTCTGCTTGAATGCTGAAGAAGGGAATGCAGGTCATGCCGTTTATCAGTACGGGCAACGCGCGCAACGATCAATGCAGCGGTGCTTGCCGCGCAGAGCTCCGGTTCATGCTGATCTGTGCGCCCAAGCGCCAGCGCGAGCGAACCCCGGGTGCTGCATGAACCAGCTGCCAATTCAAGTCCTGCCGACATGGCGACGCGCCGTGCTCAAGGTTGGCAGCAGCCTGCTGGCTGCCGATGGTGGCGGCCTCACGCCGCGCTTCGTCACGGCGCTGGCCGCGTTCATTACCGCCAGCCATGCCGCTGGTCGACAGGTGGTGCTGGTGTCTTCCGGTGCGGTGGCTGCCGGCCGCGCGCTGTTGCACGCGCGAGCAGCACCGGGCCGCGATCTGGCTGCACGCCAGGCGATGGCTGCGCTGGGTCAGGCGCCAATGATCGTGTTGTGGCAGTCGCTGTCGGCACGGCCGGTGGCGCAAGTCCTGCTGACCCATGACGATCTGCGCAATCGTCGCCGCTATCTCAATGCGCGGGCGACCCTGCAAGGCCTGTTGGCGTTGGGGGCGCTGCCGGTGGTCAACGAGAACGATACCGTGGCGGTGGATGAACTCAAGCTTGGCGACAACGATAATCTCGCGGCAATCGTCGCTGCGCTGGTGGATGCCGATCTGTTGCTGATCGCCTCCGACGTCGACGCCTTGTACAGCGCCGATCCACGGCGCGATCCCGCAGCTACTCCGATCGCGCGGGTCGAGGCGATGTCGCCGGCGGTGCTGGCGATGGCTGGCGGCAGTGGCAGTGCGGTCGGTACCGGCGGCATGCGCACCAAGCTGGAGGCCGCGGAGAAGGCTGGCGCGGCGGGAATTCCGACCGTGCTTTTCAACGGCCGCGATGCGGACGCGGTGCAGGTATTGACCGAAGGACGACTACGCGGCACCCTAGTCTGCGCGCCACACGGGCGCATGCAGGCGCGCAAATACTGGCTGCTGCATGCCCCCACGGCGAGCGGTCGTATTCGCGTTGACGGTGGCGCCGCGAGAGCGCTCAGTCGCGGTCATGCGTCGCTGCTGCCGGGGGGCATCATCGCGGCCGACGGTGAGTTCCAGCGTGGTGATCTGGTGGAGATCGTCGACATCGATGAGCACCGGATCGCGCGCGGCCTGAGTCAGTACGCCGCGGCCGAGGTACGCCGCCTGGTTGGACGGCACAGTCGCGAAATCGAGTCCCTGCTCGGTTACAGCTACGGCGCCGAGGTGGTGCATCGTGACGATCTGGCGAACCTGCCCGATCACCTGCTGCCAGGCATCGCTTGATGCTTGCTGCGCCTGCTCAACGCTGCCGCAGGCAGGCAGTTCACCAGGATGCAGCGCGATGGTCCGGTCGCTTCGCGGTTGCAATCGCGATCATCATCCCCATACCACAGTAGATAAGTTTTCAATGCCGACCTGCGCGAGGACGATGACCCAGCTACGAAAATTTCGCCAGCAAACCGTGCCGCCATGGCGGCGTGCCGTACTCAAGGTGGGCAGCAGCCTGCTCGCTGCCGACAGCGGTGGCTTGAGCACCCGTTATGCACTGGGCCTGGCACAGTTCATCGCATCGTGTCATGCCTCCGGTCGCGAGATCGTGCTGGTATCGTCCGGCGCTGTCGCGGCCGGGCGCCTGCTGATGCAGCATCTGCCGGAAGACACCAGCAACGCCGCGCGACAGGCGATGGCCGCGCTGGGCCAGACCCAAACCGTGGCCTTGTGGCAACGCCTGTTCGACCGCCCACTGGCGCAAGTGCTGCTGACCCATGACGACCTGCGCGACCGGCGCCGCTATCTCAACGCCCGCGCCACCCTGAGCGAGTTGCTCGCCTACAACGTGATGCCGGTGGTGAACGAGAACGACACCGTGGCGGTGGACGAGCTCACCCTGGGCGACAACGACAACCTGGCCGCCATCGTCGCCGCGCTGGTCGATGCCGACATGCTGTTGATCGCTACCGACATCGATGGCCTGTACACGGCCGACCCGCGCAGCAATCCCGATGCCCAGCCGATCGACGAAGTGCACGAACTGACCGCCGCGATCATGGGCATGGCCGGTGCCGCCGGCACCCAGGTCGGCACCGGCGGCATGCGCACCAAGCTGGAAGCCGCCGAGAAGGCCGCCGCAGCCGGTATCCAGACCATCCTGTTCAATGGCCGCGATGGCGAGGTGGTCAACTTGCTGTCACGCGACTTGCTGCATGGCACCTTGCTGCGCACCAGCGCCACCCGCATGCAGGCGCGCAAGTACTGGTTGCTGCAGGTGCCGGCGGTGCCAGGCTGCATCCATGTCGACGCCGGCGCAGCGCGTGCGCTCAGGGAGGGCGGCGCGTCGCTGTTGCCCAAGGGCGTTATCGACGCGGTCGGCGAGTTCCATCGAGGCGACATGGTCGAGATCGTGGGCGACAGTCCCGATGGCGAGCCCTATGTTGTCGCCCGGGGCATCACCCAGTACGGTGCCGCCGAGATCAACCAGCTCGCGGGCAGTCATACGCGCGATATCCGGCAGCGGCTCGGTTACAGCTACGGCGAGAGCATCGTGCATCGCGACGACCTGGTCGTCACCATTGATTCGGGAGTGATTTCATGAATGGGTCCGTGCGCGATGCCGCGCTTCTTTGCCAGCAAGCGGCCGTGCAGGTTGCCGGGCTGTCGACCGATGCCAAGAACAGCTTGCTGCGCTCAATGGCCGACGCACTCGACGCACAGACCACGACGATCCTGGCGGCTAACGCCAAAGACATGCAAGCAGCACGCGAGAAAGGCCTCGGCGAAGCCATGCTCGATCGGCTCGCGCTGGATGAGGGGCGCGTCCACGGCATTGCCGAAGCCCTGCGCCAGGTGGCCGAGCTCCCCGACCCGGTCGGTCAGGTGACGCGCAGCGAGCGCTCGAGCAAGGGTTTCACGATCGAGCGCGTGCGCGTCCCGCTGGGCGTGATCGCGATGATCTACGAGGCACGCCCCAACGTTACCGCCGATGCCGCGGCGCTGTGTCTCAAGGCCGGTAACGGGGTGATTCTGCGCGGTGGCTCGGAGGCCATACGCTCCAATCAGGCGATCGCCGCCTGCCTGCGCGGCGCCTTGCGTGAGGCTGGCCTGTCCGAACACGCGCTGATGCTGCTGGACGACCTCAGCCGCGAGGCGATGCTCGAGTTGATGCAGTTGTCCGACATCGTCGACCTGATTATCCCGCGCGGTGGCGAGGGCCTGATCCGCTTCGTCACCGAGCACGCGCGCGTGCCGGTGATCAAGCACTACAAGGGCGTGTGCCATCTCTACGTCGATGCCCATGCCGACCTGGACAAGGCACTGGACATCCTGATCGACGGCAAGGTCTCGCGCCCGTCTGCCTGCAATGCGCTGGAGACCCTGCTGGTGCATGCCGATGTCGCCGCAGTGTTTCTGCCGCGCGCGGCAAAAGCCTTGCAGCAACGCGGCGTGGAACTGCTTGGCGACCAGCGTTCGTGCTTGCTTTGCCCGGGGATGGCGCCGGCCAACGATGACGATTTCGCCGCCGAGTTTCTCAGCCTCAAGCTGACGGTGGGCGTGGTGGACAGCCTGGAGGAGGCGCTCGCGCATATCCGCCGCTACGGTTCGGACCACACCGAAGTGATCGCCACCGAAGACCCGGAGGTCGCCGAACGCTTCGTGCATGCGCTGCGCTCGGCGGTGGTGATGGTGAATACCTCCTCGCGCTTCAGCGATGGCGGCGAGCTGGGTCTGGGCGCCGAGATCGGCATCTCCACCACGCGTCTGCACGCATACGGGCCGATGGGCGCGGAGGCGCTGACGATCGAGCGCTTCGTGCTGCGCGGGGAAGGACAGGTGCGGCACGCCGAAAGCCGAATCTCCACAGCTGCCCCCAAGCTCACGGACTGAGACCGGCCGGCGACGCGCCGTCGATCAGCTTCCGAACGCGCGCCGCCAGTGCCGCAACGCGCCGGCGGCTACCAGCGTCCAGGGTCGCATCCCTGTTGCTGCCTTGGATCATCATGCGCGTACGCAGGCGTTCCCTCACGCTGACGTGGGTTTGCGGATCGGTCACGCCAGCAGCGACCTGGTTGACCAGGTGCTGCAGCGAATGGCTGCCGCCAGCGCCGAGGAAGCCGCGTCCGTTGGTGTCCGAATTGACATACAGCACGGCCTTGGCCTGCAGCTCCTGCGCATGCGTCTCGGCCCATTCGGTGGAACCGAGCAGGCCCGGCTCCTCGCCGTCCCAACTGGCGTAGACCAGCGTGCGCTTTGGCCGCCAGCCCTGCTTGAGCAGGCCGCCGATGGCCTTGGCTTCGGCCATCAGGGCGACATTGCCGGCCAGCGGATCCCAGGCGCCGAAGACCCAGCCATCGTGGTGGTTGCCACGAATGATCCATTGATCCGGCGCGGTCGTGCCCTTGATTTTCGCGATCACGTCGTAGATCGGCTTGCGGCTCCAGTCCGACAGCACGGTCAGGTGTGTTTTCGCCGAGCTTGGTCCGACGTGATAGGTCAACGGCAGCGAGCCGCGCCAGTTGGCTGGGGCCACCGGGCCACCCAGCGCTTGCAGCAACGGCGTGGCGTCGGCATAGGAGATCGGCAGCACCGGGATCTTCAGCACTGTCTTCGCATCCTTGATCGCGAGGTGCTTGGCACCGGGCGTGGAGCCGATGCCGGGGGTGAGCGGGTCGCCGGGGTACTGCTTGTATGTCTGCCACCGAGCCGCGCTACACGCCTTCGGCGGTGACGTCGCCGTTGCCGCCGTAGACGTTGTAAGGCGGCAACGCGCCGGGCAGGCTGGAGCTGGCATCGCCGGGGATCGGCGGCTCATGCAGGGTGGCGGTGAATGGACGCGGGCCGAGCAATTCCAGCGCCACCTTCTTCGGCGTCGGATACAGCACGTCGAACTGCTCGATATGCGCGTCCCAGCCCCATTCGCGGAACTTTTTCAGCATGGACTCGGCATTCGCCTTGTCATACGGCGAACCGACCTGGTTCGGCTCGGACGACATCTGTTTCATCCAGGCGTGCTGGTCGGCGGGGTCGAGCTGGGCATCGAAGCGTTGCTCCAGACTGAGCTGGGCGGCGGCGCTGGCGGGCGTAAAGCCGAGCATGTTGCTGCCTGCCTGGTGGGGGGCTTCGGTGGCGATTGCCGTGAAGGTCACCAGCGCGCTGGCGACGGCCAGCACCACACGTAATCTCGTTCGGGTCATCGAGGTTCTCCCGTGACGCCGTCGTCCGCATTCCCGCTGGTGATGTTGTGCGAGTACAGCTTGGTGGCGTCTACGTCGGTGTAGCTCAGACGATATTTTCCAGGGCGCAGGTAGAGTTCACTATAGGGCGGTAGTGTGTCGTGCGTGACGCGTTCGCCGGGGAACGCGTCAAGCGGCACCGGATCGAGTACCAGGCGATCGGCCGGGATGGCATCGTCTCGCTCGTTCGCATAACGTGCCTCGACTAGGCAGGGGAAGTGATGCTTGCACGCTTCGCCACTGACGTAGTACGCCTTGCGCTCGCCGCCGAGCGCCAGCCAGGTCGGCCGGCCGCGGCGGATGGTCTGCGGGGGAAACCACACGCTGATGTCGTAACCCGGCCGCAGCGACCAGGGTTGCCCGGTCTTGCTGATGAAAACCAGGGGTGCTTCCGGATGCAACCGATGCATGACTGCAGCGTAGTACGGATGATTGTTGCTGGCGGTGGGATGCCCATACAGCATGGTCTGCTCCACCGTCAGCACAGCGATAGGGAGCAGCTTCTCCAGATGCTCGGCCATGGACGAGCCACCCTGAAAGGTGCCTGATTCCAGGATATGCGCATAACCGGCGTCGAGCACCAGCTTGGCGCCCGGATCATTCTTGAAGACTTGTCGATAGATGTTGCGCGCCTGTTCTGCTTCCCGGGCGTCGCCAGTGGCATCCGAGAGCGCGTCGTAACCAATGACCTTGTAGCCGAGCCGCAGCGCGGTGCACACCATTTCCGCGCAGATCGGCTCTTCCGTGTAGAAACCGCTCTTGCCGATCGGATAGCCGCGCGACTGCAGGCCGGTATCCGTCTGATAGACGGTTTCCGCGGCAAAGTAGTCGAACCCCTCGGCACGCAATTTGGCCAAAAGTTGCACGGTCAGGGTGCGGGTGAGCGGGACGTTGTGTGCTTCATTGAAGAACACTGCGCGGTAGTTCCTGGCCAGTTCCGGGATGGCAGTCAGCGCCGGCTGGGCGGTGTAGAGCGGGTTGTTCAGTGGGGAAGGGCGATCACCGGACTGTGCCACCTCCGTTATCGAGAAACTGCGCGAAGCGTCCTGGTAGTCACCGACGAAGCTCTGATACCAGCTGAGGTACTGGCCGAAGATGAGCTGAAACGCGGGATCCTTGTTGCCGACATAGGCGTCGCGCATGAACTGGAACTGGGCCAGCATATTGGCACGCTGGTTGGCCTCGCGCATGATCGAGTCCGACTTGCGCATGGCATCCATCTGTCGGGCCCGCCACTGCGCGGCCGACTGCGCGTGAATCGACGTGCACGGGCAGGCCAGCCACGCACAGCCGAGGATGATCAGGATCCAGTGGGAACGCATCGAACGCTCCTGTGATCTGGTTGGGCACTCGCCAGTTTTACCGCAGTGCGCGGCCGACTGCACGCGAAAGTACGTCCAATGGCGGGGTTGCCTGTGCCAACCGGCAGGGGGATGCCGTCCCGACACGGGAGCACAATGCGGGTCCGAGCGGTCATGTCTACACGGTCTGGCCGGATGAGAGTGCGAAATTTTCGGCCAAGAGCCTGGCCAACTGGAAAGAGCTGGTGACCACGCCGCACTACGCCAACGTCAGCCTGCTGCAACAGCCGGCGGCGCAGCTGAGCGTACCGGTGCCGGTGGATCTGGTGTTCACCTCGCAGAACTACTGAGTCTGGCTTGATGCCGAGGTTCTGGAAAATTTTCTCGCGACCCTGAAGCGGGGAGCGGCTGCGGCGCTGGTGTTAGTATCGGGAGCCCGACCTGTATTTCGGAAGTGACGTCATGCCGATACCTACTGAGCCGATCGGAAGCATCCCGCGGCCCGACGAACTGCTTGATGCTGTCGCCGCGTACCAGAAGGGTGAGCTTGCACGAGGTGAGCTAGATGCTGCCTATGCAACGGCGGTGCGTGACACCATCGAGCAGTTCGAGCGCACCGGCTCGCCCGTCATCAGCGATGGCGAACAGAGCAAGCCGAGCTTTGCCACCTACCCAATCGACGGACTGGACAACCTGGCGCCGGACGGCATCAGCATCCCCTTCGAGGACGGGCACAACCGTCAGTTGCCACGGCTGACCCGCGGTCCCTTCGCGTACAAGACGTACGCAGGCAGTTATCTGAAGCTGGCAAAGCAATACGCGCAGCGGCCGCTCAAGCAGTCGGTGATCGCGGCTTCGGCGCTGAGCTTGATCTATCCGGAGGAGGGCATCGCAGGATATCCGCAGGATACTTTTACTGAGGATCTGGTAAAAAGCGCGGTGGCCGACATTCGCAGCTGCCTGGATGCGGGTGCCGAGCGGGTGCAGATCGACTTCACCGAGGGGCGTCTTGCAGTCAAGCTGGACCCCTCCAAGCAGCTCCTGCGCCGTTTCGTGACGCTGAACAACCGGGTGCTGGCGCATTTCTCCGACGTGGAGCGGGCGCGCATCGGTATCCACACCTGTCCGGGTGCCGATCAGGATGCCGCACATAGCGCGGACGTGGATTATGCCGAGCTGCTGCCGGACCTGTTCCAGATCAACGTCGGCAACTTCTACATGACCCTGGCCGCTGAAAAGGACCCGGAACACGTGCTGGCCATCGTGCGTGAACATTTAGGCGCAGGCAAAAACGTGTTCGTAGGCGTTATCGACGTTAACGACCCGCGCGTGGAGAGCGCCGAGGAAGTGTGCGAGCGCGTGCTGCTCGCGGCCCGATACATACCGCTGGGGCAGCTGGGCAGCACTGATGACTGCGGATTCTCGCCCTTCGGCGACGACCGTTCCACGGCGCGCAAGGTGGCGTTCGACAAGATCCGAGCGCGCGTGGAAGGCACCCGCTTGGCTGCGCAGAAATTGGGTGTTGCCTGACTCGCTTGCGGGTCCGCTCCGGTCCGCATGATGCAAAAACTGGGGCGCCAGCATGTTGGACAATTCAATAGGCGGGATGCGCACAAGCCGCGCGGAGCAACTCGCATAAGCGGGTTATTCCCGATATAGGCATAGGTATTAACCGCACCCGCCAACCGACCCTCGGTCGGTGTCGCAGGGTCACTTCTCTTTCTTTTTTTCCTGCTTGGCGGCCCGCTTTTCCTTCATCGTCTTGGCCGGCTTCTTCTTTTCGCTCTTCTTCGAATCCATACCCTTGCTCATGCTTTTCTCCGTATTGCGATTGGTTGGATGGATGTGTACCAGCCGCAATTCTATGCGCTTTCGCCGGAACGGGAGAAGCTGGGTCAGATGCGCTCGGTCGGCGCCAGATAACGCCATGCGCCGGCGGGCATCCTGGCTAGCGGGATGCGGCCCACACGCAGGCATTTCATCGCCAGCACGGTGAGGCCGACCGCCTCGCACATCGGCTGGATCTGACCCGGCGACAAGCGCTTGAAGGCGAATCGCAGTCGATGGTCGCTTTGCCAGCTGACCTTGATCGGCGGCATCGCGTAATGGTTGAAACGCAGGCCATGATTGAGCAAGACCAGGCCGTTCGGGATCAATTTGCCGCCGACTTCGACCACGAACTCCTGTTCGATGCGGTCGATATCCACCACCGTCACTCCGTCGACCCGCACCCAGCCACCCTCGATGTATTGCTCGGCTTCGCGCCGCGAGCAGCCGGTGAGCGCAACGACGCGTTTGACGAGGCGGATGGCTTCGGTCATGGATGTGCTGCGCAGTAAAGTCCAAACATTGTAGGCGTTGCGCCCGAGCTTCCGTTGCCAATCGTCGCATTTGCCCCCAGATCAGGGGCTACCGCCATGAGAGACTGCGCGATGATTCCATTTTCCATCCTCGACCTGGCCCCGGTCACTGAAGGCAGCGATGCCAGCCAGGCGTTCCGTAACACGCTGGATCTGGCGCGGCTGGGCGAACAGCTTGGCTACCGTCGCTACTGGCTGGCCGAGCACCACAACATGTCGGGCATCGCCAGCGCAGCCACCGCGGTGCTGATCGGCCATGTGGCCGCAGGTACGTCCAGCATCCGCGTGGGTGCCGGCGGCATCATGTTGCCGAACCATGCGCCGCTGCAGGTGGCGGAGGCATTCGGCACGCTGGCGTCGCTGTATCCGGGGCGCATCGATCTGGGTCTGGGGCGTGCGCCAGGGACCGACCAGCCGACCGCGCGGGCCCTGCGCCGCTATTTCGACAGCGCCGACGCCTTCCCGCAGGATGTGCTGGAACTGCTCGGCTATTTCGAGCCGGCCACACCCGGCCAGCCGGTGCGCGCCGTGCCCGGCGCCGGTGTCGAGGTGCCGGTCTGGCTGCTCGGTTCCAGCCTGTTCAGCGCGCGACTGTCGGCCCGGCTCGGCTTGCCGTTCGCGTTCGCCTCGCACTTCGCACCGGATGCCATGGACGAGGCGCTGGCGCTGTACCGGCGGGACTTCATGCCGTCGGCACGGCTGCAGCAACCGTATGCGATGCTCGGGATCAACGTGGTTGCCGCCGACAGCAATGCCGAGGCGCGGCGAGCGTTCACCACCCAGCAGCAGAGTTTCATCAACCTGCGTCGTGGCCGGCCGGGACTGGTTCCGCCACCGATCGACGATATCGAGGCCTACTGGACGCCGCCGGAAAAGCTGATGGTGGAGCGCGCGCTGGCCTGCGCCGTGATTGGCGATGCCGATACGGTGAAGGGCGGCATCGCCACCTTCATCGAGCGGCATCGGCCGGATGAACTGATACTTACCGCCAACGTGTTCGAGCATGCCGCAAGGCGGCATTCGTTCGAAATCGCGGCGGCGATACGGCACTCCGCGCGGCCAGCATGAGTACAGGACGCGGCCGCGGACCGTTGATCGGCCATAATGGGCGTTGTTTCGCATGCTGAAGCCATTGCATCCATGAAGACCCCCAAGGGCCTGCAAGAACTGATCGAGGAAGGTGTGATCGATCAAGTGCTCAGACCGCTCAAGAGCGGCAAGGAAGCCTCCGTCTACGTCGTCCGCTGCGGCGATGAAATTCGTTGCGCCAAAGTCTACAAGGACATGGCCCAGCGCAGCTTCCAGGCGCGCGTGCAATACCAGGAAGGGCGCAAGGTGCGTGGCAGCCGGCAGGCGCGCGCGATGGGCAAGGCGACCAAATTCGGCCGCAGGGAAGCCGAGGCGGCGTGGAAGAACGCCGAGGTCGACGCGCTGTACCAGCTCACCGCGGCCGGTGTGCGCGTACCGAGGCCCTATGGCTATTTCAGCGGCGTGCTGGTGATGGAATTGATCACCGATGCGGATGGCCACTCGGCGCCGCGGTTGGGTGAAGTCGAGCTGTCGGCAGACGAAGCGCGCGGCTACCACCGTTTCCTGATGCAGCAGGTCGCGCGCATGTTGTGCGTGGGCCTGATTCATGGCGATCTGTCCGAATACAACGTGCTGGTGGGCCCGGACGGCCCAGTGATCATCGACCTGCCGCAGGCGGTCAGCGCCGCGGGCAACAACAGCGCGCGCACCATGCTGCGCCGGGACGTGGGCAATATCAGCATCAGCCTGTCGCGCTTCGCGCCGGAGCTGCTGGATACGCACTACGGCGAGGAGATGTGGGCATTGTACGAACTGGGCGAGCTGCACCCGGATACCGAGCTCACCGGCCAGTTCGAGTTCGACGAACGCATCGCCGATGTCGACAGCGTGATGCAGTCGATCATCGACGCACGCGAGGAGGCGATCATCCGCCAACAGGGACGCGAGGCGGCTGCGCAGGAAGGCTGAACTCGCCCGGGTGCTTGTAGGAACCCTGTCCCTTGATCGGATTTGGCCTTGGTGCAGAAGAGCCGGCGGGCAGTGCCCGCCCTACAATTACCGCGCGGTAGGGCGGGCACTGCCCGCCGGCTGTTGCCTTGGTCCTCAATCGAGATGTGATCAAGAGACGGGGTATGCTCCCCAAGCCCGCACTTTGGCGACGCAGCCTTGTGACGCTGGCTCATGGGCCGGGACGCTGAGTTCACCCAAATTCAGGCAGGAGCCCACTTGCGGGTGATGCTTTTGGCCGGGAATCGAGATTCGGGATTCGCAAGAGCAAGCCCCGTCCGAGCGCAGGCAGGCGAACCTCAGGGGTTGCTGACGTCGAGCAGTTCCACGTCGAACACGAGCGACGCGTTCGGCGGGATGTCGCCGCCGGCACCGCGCGCGCCATAACCCAGCGCTGCAGGGATCAACAGGGTGCGCTTGCCGCCGACACGCATGCCGGCCACACCCTTGTCCCAGCCCTCGATGACGTTGCCCGCGCCGAGAACAAAGGAGAACGGCATGCCGCTGTCGTACGAACTGTCGAACTTGGTGCCGTGCTTGTCCTTGGCGCTGTCGTCATACAGCCAGCCGGTGTATTGGACGGTGACTTTCATGCCGGGCTTGGCTTCGGCACCGGCACCGACCGTGCTGTCGTTCGTGATGAGTTTGTCCACCTGGCCGGTAGCATGCGCCGGCGGTGTGGCCGTGCAGGCAGCGAGGGCGAACAGGGCGAGCAGTGACAGCAACCAGCGCATGGGTGACTCCGGCGGAAAGTGGTGGGGTGGGGAGCGTGGACCGCGCTGCGGTCAGCTCACGGTTTCGGGCGGCGCCATGCGCACGGTCGCATCGACGGCCACTGAATCGGCATCGTTCATCAGTTGCAGCTGGCCATCCTGGATCAGGCATTGCAGGCGCATGCCACGCTGCAGCAGGGCGACGAGCTCGGCGAGCGTGCTGTCGGGAACATCGAGCACGGTGAGGTTCTTGTGCCGGGCCAGCGAGGCGCCGACCTTGTTCCACCAGATCCCCGCGACGTGGCTACCGTAATTGACCACCACCACCTCGTGCGAGCGACCGCAGGCCTTGCGGATGCGCTTCTCGTCGGGCTGGCCTACTTCGATCCACAGCTCGACCTCGTCGGTATAGGCCTTGCGCCACAGCGCCGGCTCGTCCTCGTCGCAGATGCCCTTGCCGAACTCCAGCCGGTCGTCTGCGTACAGCGCGAAGGCGAGCAGCCGCACCATCAGCCGCTCCTCGGTTTCCGACGGATGCCGCGCCAGGGTGAGTGCATGGGTGGCGTAGTAATGCCGATCCATGTCGCTGACCTGCAGTTCGACCTTGTAGATGGTGGAGTTAAGTGCCATGCGAGGTGCCGCGGAAGAATAACCGCGCATTATACGCACCTGCGGCGGCTAGACTGGCACGGCCATGCCGAGCCGACCCTTCCGCCGCGACAGCCATGCCAGCACCGTGCACCTGCCGGTGGGGGACTGGTCGAGTGTGCTCGATGCCCTGTGCGCCTGCTTCCCGGCGATCAATCGCGCCCAATGGCTGGATCGGATCACGCGTGGGCGAGTGCTGGACGGGTGGGGCGTGGCCATCGCCGCGGACTCGCCGTATCGAGCGGGGCTGCGCATCCACTACTACCGGGAGGTAGTCGATGAAACGCCGATACCGTTCACGGAGACCGTATTACATGCAGACGAGCACCTGGTGGTGGCGGACAAGCCGCACTTCCTGCCGGTGATGCCTGCGGGCGGTTTTGTCGAGCAGACCCTGCTGCGACGGCTGGCCCGGCGGCTGGACAATCCGCAACTGGTGCCATTGCACCGGATCGATCGAGCCACCGCTGGGCTGGTGCTGTTTTCGGCCAACCCTGCCAGTCGCGCCGTGTACCAGGCGCTGTTCCGCGAGCGGCGGATCGACAAGTGCTACGAAGCGCTGGCAGCGCCCTTGCCGGCGCTGCCGTTTCCCCTGTGGCGGCGCTCGCGCATCGTCCGTGGCGAGCCGTTTTTTCGCATGTGCGAGGTCGGGGGCGAGCCTAACAGCGAGACCCGGATCGAGGTGATCAAGCGGGGTACCGCGCATTGGCGCTACGCGCTGTATCCGGTGACCGGACGCAAGCATCAGTTGCGGGTGCACATGGCGGCGCTGGGCGCGCCGATCCTGCATGACACGTTCTATCCCGAGCTGGCGGAAGCGGCCGCGGATGACTATCGGCGACCACTGAAATTGCTGGCGCGGCGGTTGGGGTTTATCGACCCGTTGTCGGGTGAGCCACGTCGCTTCATCTCATCCGCGAATCTGGTCTAAATGCGGTGGCTGCGACTGTGATCCGCTTGAGCGTCCGGGTGCAAAGCAAGAGCTTTCGTGCGCCTGCGGCGCCCGAGTTACTTTCCCTTTGCGGGGCCAAAGAGAAAGGCCACCCTGCTTGGCGCTTGCCGCCCATCGGGCAACCGCTCCTGTGTTGCTTCAACTCCGGCATCCATGCCCTCGCCATGTCGATTCTCGCTGCGCGGCCTGTCGACCCCGACTCACCGCCGCACAGGGGTCCCGGGTAGAGCAGCGGGCCATCCTGGCCCGCACTCTTCAGAAAGGCCGGAAGCAAATCACGTGCAGATCGAGGGCCAAAGAACTTGGGTTGCCTGGTGAACGTTCGGCGACCCGGGCGGCCGACGAAGGCCGACGCCAAGCGCGAAAGAATTTAACTACTTCCGTCCCGGTTTCGCTGCCGTCATAGACACTTGGGGCTGTCCGCTTTCGATGGCAGTTTCAACGGCCAAGCCACGCAACCGGGAGTACGGTTGCGATGCTTGTCTGAAGCGGTCGGTGTACGAGCGCGTGCAGCAGGCGGCTAGAAGCCGTAGAAGTGGTGCAAAGCCGCCTTGATGGCGGTTTCCGCCCCCACTTTGACGGCTGATTTCATGACGCCATCGAGCCACTTTGCCACCGAATGTCCGAGCTTCTTTTCGGCATGCTCTGGGGCGCCGGCATCTTCTTTGATGGCCTGCTCCAACTGGCCAATCTGCCCCGGGTCGACGCCTTGCTGCGCTAGCACCGAGTTCAGTGCGGGGAGGTTGTTCTGTACCCGGATTTCCGGTGAAATCTCACCGATGGCACCGGTGTTGAAGACTAGCAGCCTGTCGGACTTACCCGCTCTACTGGGTTAAAATTACCCATTCCCGACCACGACCGATGGCATGCGCAGATTTCGACTGATCGATCGCGAGACCGACTACTTGTTGCCACCGTCCGTGCAGGACTGGTTGCCGCAGTCGCACTTGGCGCGCTACGTGGTGGATGTGGTGGAAGGGCTGGACCTTTCGGCGATCGAAGGCGCTTATGTCGGTGGTGGTAGCGACGCCTACCACCCGGCGCTGCTGCTCTCATTGT
>SCRO01000002.1 GCA_004298505.1 Rhodanobacter sp. | reverse complement strand
CTGATCACCATCAGCTACCTCGTCTGCGCCAAGCTCAAGCACCTGCCAAAGAACCCTTGGCACCATCCTGCCCAACCGATCTGCACTTGAGAGTCAACCACACAGATCGAGAGAGAGCCGGCTCATGGCGCCACCCGCACGTGCCTGCCTGTCTGACCTCCCGTTCCGGCAGCGGCTGAGCCGTGCTGGATCGCACCGGAGATGCCGATTGCCATGTAGAGCTCCGGCGCGACGTCCACGCCGATCTTGTGGCGGAACGTGAAGCAGTTTGCCACCGTCTTGGACGGGTTGAACACGGGCACCCTGATGCCATCCATCACGACCCGCTTGATACCCACGCTCAGCGCGGCACCGGACCTGCGCACCACCCGCAGCGCGGGGCTTCCCGGTCGCGGTGCCGGAATGGTCTGCGGGATCGCCAGCCATACCTCGAGCGGTGCTTGGGTGCCGATCCCGTGCAGGCGCAGCGCCGACAGCAGGCACAGCGTGGTACGCGAATCGCCACCTCGGCCAGCGAACGCTGCGCGCTTATCGCCCGCTGCGGCAGGCGGTACACCCCGCACGTCACCCGATGCAGCTTGCACGCCGCCACCAGCCGGCTCAGCGCCATCGTCGGCAGCCCATGCTCCGCAACAGATTGTCCATCATTTGTTGTTCCAGAGCGCACGCAACGGCACCGCAAACAGGCCATCGCCAAAGCTGGCGCAGGTTTCTCCGTCGTACAGCACCACGCCAGCGGCGAAGCGCTTGCCTGCCGCGTCGCGCAGCTTGCGCAGGCCGCGGAAGTCGCTGGCTGTGACTGTTGCCGAGGCCTTGACTTCCACGCCGGCCACGGCGCGCGCGCCTTGTTCGATGACGATGTCCACTTCGGCCATGTCCTTGTCGCGGTAGTGGTAAAAAGCGAGCGACTGATCATGCCAACTGGCCTGGCGGCGCAGTTCCTGGAACACGAAGGTTTCCAGCAAGTGCCCCAGCAAGGAACGATCGGCCGCCAGTGCGGTGGCATCGACGCCCAGCAATGCGCAGGCCAGTCCGGTATCGCCCATGTGCAGTTTGGGTGTTTTCACCAGACGGCTGAGCCGGTTGCTGTGCCATGGCGGCAGACGCTCAAGCAGAAACACTCGCTCCAGCAGCGTGATGTAATCACCGATGGTGGGGCGACTGAGCTGGAACGGCGCAGCCAGGTCGCTCAGGTTGAACAATTGCGCCGTTTGCGCCGCAGCCAACGTCAGCAGGCGTGGCAGCGCTTCCAGCGCGCTGATTCGGGCCAGGTCGCGCACGTCGCGCTGCACAATGGCTTCGAGGTAGTCGCGGTACCAGGCGGCGCGTCGGCGCCCTTGCGGTCGCGCCAGCGCAGCGGGGTAGCCGCCGGCGGCGATCCGCGCGGCGAGTTCGCCAGCCAGACGTGGATAGCTGCGGGTTCTGAAGCCGCCGGCGAACAAGGTGTCGAGGAATCGCGATGGCTGTCGATCCAGCTCGCATTGTGCCAGTGGATGCAGGCGCAGGATGGCCATGCGGCCAGCCAGCGAATCGGCCAGCCTGGGCAGCAGCAAGACGTTGGCCGACCCGGTCAGCAGGAAGCGTCCGGGCGTGCGGTCGCGGTCCACCGCCACCTTCAACGCGGCAAACAGCGCCGGCACGCGCTGCACCTCGTCCATGATCACGCGTGACGGAAGATTCCCCACAAACCCTGCCGGATCCACCTCAGCAGCAGCGCGGGCTACATCGTCATCGAAGCTGATGTACGCATAACCCATGGGGTTGCCGACCAGCTGTGCCAGCGTGGTTTTGCCGCACTGTCGCGGCCCGTGGATCAGCACGACCGGGGAGTCGGCCAGGGTCTCGACGAGAACCGCCTGGGCAAGCCGCGGGTAGAGGGCAGACTCAGGCATCGGCCCACTGCAAGTTTCTGTGTCGGCTGATTGCAACCTTCATGCTCGGCTGATTGCAACCTTTTAGTTCGGCGGATTGCAAGGATAGCATGCGGGCGACTGCCATCCGCCACATCACCTGCGACCAGCATCGTGCAGGATTCCGATCCAACTGGCCGCGCAGGTTTTCGCCTGGCTCACCGTGCTTTGCTGTGGGAGCGGCTTCAGCCGCGATGCTTTCTCGCGATGATTGAAGAGCATTGCGGCTGAAGCCGCTCTCATCAAACATCGCGCGTCCCATTGATCGAAAGGGGTGCAAAAGCGGCCCGCGGGCACGGCCCGCCGGCTCCTGCCCGGATCGGCATGACGAAGAGCGGCGGGCAATGCCCGCCCTTACGCAGCGCGCCAATCCGGCTCATGGTTGTTTCGCGACAGCGCGCCGCCAAAGGCGGGGCGAAAGCTCCCACCAGAGTCGCTCCTGCCTGGGCGCGGAGTGCGTCATGAGGCCGCACTATCGCGCCGTTAGCGAATCAACCCAGCGCCGCTTCCAGCTCCGGAATGATCTTGAACAGATCCCCGACCAGACCAAAGTCGGCCACTTCGAAGATCGGCGCTTCACCATCCTTGTTGATCGCGACGATGGTGCCGGCGTCCTTGATGCCGGTGAGGTGTTGGATGGCGCCGGAGATGCCGATGGCCATGTAGAGCTCCAGCGCGACGTCCACGCCGATCTTGTGGCGGAACGTGAAGCAGTTCGCCACCGTCTTGAACGGGTTGAACACGGGCACGCTGATGCCATCCATCACGACCCGCTTGATGCCCTCGCTCAGCGCGGCACCGGACCTGCGCACCACCCGCAGCGCGGGGCTTCCCAGTCGCGGTGCCGGAATGGTCTGCGGGATCGCCAGCCATACCTCGAGAACCTCCAGAAACCTCGTCATTCCGGCGAAAGCCGGAATCCAGCGACTTCAACTCATTGAAATCAGAGGCACTGGATCCCGGCTTTCGCCGGGATGACGAGCAAAATCCTGGTTTCTAGAAGTTCCCCGCGAAATGTGCCCGGTGAAGCCCCGTAGGGCGGGCAGTGCCCGCCGCTCTTGGTCATCGCGCTGCGGGCAGGAGCCGGCGGGCAGTGCCCGCCCTACGCGGGTGCTTTTGCAACGCTGCTATCAACGGGTCTGCGGAGATTCCGGCAGGAGTGCACTCTGTCCACAAGGGGCTTCCTTCGGTCGTGCGCGATGCTTTGCCCGGTCGTCGGCGAAGAGCATCGCCCACAGGGTGGGCTCCTACGGTTCGGCGCGACCCTGCGGATTCACCTGTTCTGGTAGCCCCGTAGGGCGGGCAGTGCCCGCCGTGCGTATTCCGATCAAACCCGCCACCGATTCCACTCTCAAGCCGGCCACCGGGAATGCTCTGAATCCGGCCACCCAAAATGCTCTCGAATCCGCCACCTTGGGTTCATGAATCCGGCCCTCCGGCGACGCCTTCGGATCGGCGCGATTCTGGCGAGACGCCGGCCGACGGGCAGACATGAGGGTTGGCGCGAGGGCGTGCTTGCCGACCGCCAGCGACGGCGCACTTTGTCAAATTGGCCGCACCCTTTGGGCTTGCATTGCCAACATCTGGAACTTAAAGTACAACAATACAAGTTCAAAAAAGGTGCGAAATTATGCAACCGATCAAGCTCCAAATCGTCAAGCCGATGGTCAGCGCCGGCGCGATCCGCGCCGCCTCGATCATAGGTCAGAAAGGTGGCTTTGCCGTGGTGTTCAACGTGGGGATGCAGCAGCAACCGCTGGCCACCAGGGCGGGCGCGGTGCGCGTGTTCTCGCGCAGCGACACCGCCATCCAAACCCTGCACGAGCTGGGCATCCGGCAGTTCAGCGTGGACACCACGCAGTACCAGGCCGGCACGCTGCGCGCTCCCCGCCCGGACATTCGCAAGCGGCACCAGGAAGCCGCCCAGGCGGTCAGCCATGCGCGCTGGATGCGTGGGGAAGTGCAGAGCACGCTGGACAAGATCGAGCGAGGGGAAGGCCGCTGGCACTCGCTTGATGCCGTGGCCACCGAACTGCACAAGATGGTGGATGACCACGAGGCCGCACCGACGGCCACCAAGCGCAAACGCAAGCACGCATGATCCAGCTCCACGACGACGCTGCAGCCGACCTGCGCGGCATCGTTGCCTTCGGGCTGGCCAACCAGTTGCCCGACCCGCACGGGTTCGTCGCGCAGCTGGTGGGTGCACTGGGCCACTTGGACACCATCAAGCATCCGGGCCGGGTTGGCCAAGTGCCCGGCACTCGCGAGTGGGTGCTGACCCGACTGCCTTACCTCGCGGTATTCCAGAAGCTGCCGAACGGCGATACACGCGTGCTGCGCGTGAAACATACCTCGCAGCAGTGGCCGTAAGGGCCGTAAAACGAAGCGGCCGACGCAGCGTCATGAGAGTCGGCGAACCTGCCTCATCTTGGTGGCGCTTTTCAGACTGTTTCGGGTGGCCGGTTTAAGAATGGAATGGGTGGCGGGTTTGAGAGCATTTCGGGTGGCGGGTTTGGATCGTTAGGGGTGGCCGGTTTCGAGTGGAATATGCACGCCGCTCTTGGTCATCGCGCTGCGGGCAGGAGCCGGCGGGCAGTGCCCGCCCTACGCGGGGTGCTTTTGCAACGCTGCTATCAACGGGCCTGCGGAGATTCCGGCAGGAGCGCACCTGGTCCACAAGGGACTTCCTTCGGTCGTGCGCGATGCTTTTTGCACTACCGAGACGGTTGGTCGGATTGCAAGGGTGGCGTGTGGCAAAACAAGACCTGACCATCGGTGATCTTCATCCAACATCACGTGGCCGGTTGATAGAGCGAACGGCTGGGTTCCACGTTCATCATGTCGTCAACTTGCACCCCGCCGAACAGGGCTGAAACGCCCAGAGCCGTTGTTCCAGAGCATCACACTGGGCCAGTCAGCTATGCTGCTGTGTGCAGGGTGAAGTCGACATGCACTGCGTCGTAGGGAAACGATACCCCGTCGCCCGATCGATCAAGTAGGCCAGCATGGATGAGGGCAGTTACGTCGCCATGAACCGCTTTGACATCGCGGTCGACACGGCGGGCGATCTCTCGGATCGCCAGCGCACCTTGACCAGTCATGGCGTGAAGGATCTCCCATCGCTTGGTGGTCAACACTTTCCAGAGCAGTTCGATGGACGTGAACGAAATATACGTACCCTGCGTCTCGCCCTGGAACGCGGTGGCCATGCGCTGCCTGGTTGCCTCAACCGAAGAAACACCGAGCGTTACTGTTTTCATGGCGCTGCCCTCCACGCTTCAACGTCGTTCCAGAAATCGGTTTGCCGTGTTGCCAGGTCGATGAACCGATAGGCCACTTCGCGATCGGCAACATGCTTGTGGTCGCCTTTGCCAAATTCGTTGTCATAGCGCACCACGCATACACCCTCAACAACCAGCACCAAACTGTATTTGTAGTCATGGTCACTGCCGGACACCGACTTGGGCGCGTGCCAAATGACCACTTCAATGAACGCTGTTTCCGTCAGGATTTGGCGCTCGCGGAGCAGCCGTTTGGCTTTCATGTTGGAGGACATACCAACACTCATGAGATGTTGTCAAACACACCAACACCCGCACCAAAGACCCACGGGCAGGCCGATCCGGGCAGGAGCCGGCGGGCAGTGCCCGCCCTACGCGGGCCGCTTTTTGCCGTTCGTTTTATCAACCGGCCACGTGATGTTTGATGAGAGGGTGGCCAGGGCTGGGATGATCGACAAGGCGGCTCACTTTCTCTGAGAGGCTGTGAAAAAATCGCCCGCCTACTGCGAGCGCCGCCGGACGCACGTGCCGGCGGCGCACTACGGACAAATCCGGGTCACCAGTTCGCCAAGTCTTTCCGAATTTGTCCGCAGCGCACCTTGCCACGAACGCCCGGCGACACTCTCGCTACGGCGTTCAAATTTTTCACAGTCTCTGACAACAACTCATCGAGTGCCAGTGCTGCGCTTGGGTTGTCGGCCTCGATGTCGTCATGGATTGTCCGGTGATCACCGGGAGCTTCCGGCGTCCAAAACAGCCTCACGATCTGGCGTCGAGTTCGCGGCGCGTTTTGGCCCGCCGAGCTGCAAATTCCGCTTCGACTTGTTCGGCCCGCACCAGGCGGCCGGCGTTGGCCGAGTCCAACCCGACTTGCACCTGGCGACGGAACCGGGCGTCATGTTCGGCGGCTTCCTGCTGCTGTCGCACAAAGTCGCGCATGACGTCGCGCCGGAGTTGCGCGCCGGTACGGTCGCGGTCTTTCGCAGCGGTGGTGAACTGGTCCTTCAGGGCCGCATCGACCCGGAACGTGAAGGTTGCCTCGCTCATGGCCATGAGCCTCATGTGTTACGAGACAAGTGCGCAGCAGTAGCATCTTGGTCGCCGCGCTGAAATTGCCCTGATGTGCCGCACAAGTCCTGACCTGATCAGCGCTGAAGTACAGCTACGAAAAGCCCCTCTCCCGTCGGGAGAGGGGTTGGGGTGAGGGTTCGGGACGAAGCGACACACAACACATGGTCAGGTGGTCAAATCACCGCTGACGCACGAACCCTCATCCGTCGCTTCGCGCCACGCATACACGGCCAACCGGGGCGTTGATGACCACTTGCGCAGAGGCTTTAACTGGCGCGTTTTCCTGAATCTTCTGCGCACGCCCGAGGGCGGAGAGATCGTCTTCGGAGGGACCGCAGGCGGTCAAAAGCACACAAGCCATGAATACCGCATAGCGCAGTTGTTTCATGTTCGAAATCCCTCTGGTTGCGAAAGCGGGCCTAAACCAGCTTGCTGGCAATGCAGCCGATGGGATCGAGAGTAAATCGGACGATGGTCATGAGGGATTTACCCAGGTAAGGCGTCGGGCCACTGCTGCGCGCTGTGCAGCACACGCAGGATGCGCACCGTGTCGCCGGCCACCCGATAAGCGGTGATGTACGGGGTGCGGTCGATGACCAGCTCGCGGGTTCCTTCCACGCGGCCGATGCGACCGCTCTCCGGGTGGCGAATCAGCTGCTCCACCTGCAGGCGGATGCGATCATCGACGGTCACCGCCGCCTGTGGGTTATCCGCCTCGATGTACTCGAAGATGGCGACGCGATCCTCGATCGCATAAGCCGACCATTCCAGCCTCACGCCTCACCTGCCGCCTTTCGCAGGGCGGCGGCCCGGCGTTCGGTGAATCGGGCTTCGACCTGGTCATGTGGGGTCGCCGGCCGTGGATCGTCCAGAGCCTGCTGCACCTTCGTCCGGAACCATGCGTCATGGGCTGCCGGGTCTACGGACAGCGCGAACGGCAGCGCACCCTCGTTGGCTGTCCGCGTGAGCAGGATGCGCACGGCGTCGGAGACGGTCATGCCCAGCTGACCCAGCACCGCCGCTGCCCGTTCTTTTACGGCGGCGTCGATGCGTGTTTGTATCAGTGCGTTAGCAGCCATGACGGCGCTCCTGTCGAGTTGCCACGCCTGGATTGTAATTCATATGAATTACAAATCAAGTTTTCTCCACAGCCACCAACGGCGGCGGCGGTCGTGGCCGAACAACTCCAGCGATTGGGATATCAAGAGCTTCCGGCGTCCAAAACAGCTTCACGATCTGGCGTCGAGTTCGCGGCGCGTTTTGGCCCGACGAGCTGCAAATTCCGCTTCGACTTGTTCGGCCCGCACCAGGCGGCCGGCGTTGGCCGAGTCCAACCCGACTTGCACCTGGCGACGGAACCGGGTGTCATGTTCGGTGGCTTCCTGCTGCTGCCGCACAAAGTCGCGCAGGAAGTCGCGCAGGAGCTGCGCGTCGTCCGGGTCATTCCAGAAACCGACCGGCATCGACGGGAAGGGCTTCAGGCAGGACAGTTCGCCGGGCGCGTTGCGCACCGGGTGGCCGTTGTCGTCCAGCGCCTCGATCGCCATGCCCAGGCCGCGGCATGGCAGCTCGCCGCGGTAGACCGGCAGCAGCGGGTTGCCCAGGGCGCTTCAGGTCGGTGTGCAGCACCAGTTCCTTCAGGTGCTGCAGCAAGGTGCCGCCGGCGCCGTGCACGATGCACTTGGGCACGCCGGTGGTGCCCGAGGAAAGGAATACATGATGTAGAGCGGATGGTTGAATCCGCCTGGCTCGAAAGCCAGGGTAGCGTCGGTGTCGACCATGAAATCCGGCCAATTCACCGCATGGGGCAGGCCGTGGAGATCAAGCCGCTCGCCGGAATAGGGCACGACCACCAGTTTTTCGATGGACAGGATTTGCGCGACCACGCCACGGACTTTTCCAGACAGTCGAAACGCTTGCCGCCATAGGGATAGGCATCGGTGCAGAACAGCACCTTGGGTTCGATCTGGCCGAAGCGGTCGATAACGCCGTTGACACCGAAATCGGGCGAACACGAGGACCACACGGCGCCCAGCGACGTCGCTGCCAGCATGGCGATCACGGGGTTTCAGGCTTTCCGTCCCGGCGCCCGTCCGGAGCACCTGTCGCAACGCGCAAAGATATCAGTTGTGCCAGTTCAGGACATCCGCCGCAGGTTTGCCGCCGGCTACATCTGCCCATGCCAGCCTTCGAACGCTTCGCCGACGATCTGGACCAGTTGCCGTCGCAGGGTCTTGTCGGAAACCAGCCGGGGAAATTCGGCCTCCAGCTTGCGGGAGATATCGCCCGTGCTGTGGATGGATCGGACGATGCGGTCGAGATTGCTGTTGGCTCCTTCCAGTACGATCTTGATGCCTTCCTTGGCTGTCTGCAGCCGCCGCAGGTAATCCGCTTCCTCGCGCATCTGCGTATGGATGGTCTCCATGATGATGTCGGCGAGGTAAACGGCTTGATCGGTCAGATCCGGGTAGCGCCATGCAGGCAGCGCCACCGCTTCGGCGCTGAAAGTAAGCTTGCGGTTCGCGTCGAACGAATAATCGGCGGCGTGACGCTGCATCAGCGGACGCGAAAATCCCTCAAGCGCGTTGTCGTAACGAGCGCGTTGCATGCCATTGGAGGCAATGGTGGCTGACACCGGCAGGATGAAAGGTGCGGGGATCGCATTGTCGCGGCGCAGGCTGTCGTTTATGAGAAAGCGCGAGATACGGCCGTTGCCATCGCGCATCGGATGGATGTAGACGAATCCGAACGACAGCACGGCCGCGCGCAGGGCCGGCGAGCGGCCCTGCGTGGTGTCGGCAAAGGCGCGCAGGCCGTCAAGCATGCCAGCCAGCGCTGCCGCCGGCGGGGCGATGTAATGCACATGATTGTGGTCGTCGCCGACGAAAATCGTCGAGTCGCGCATGCCGTAATCGAGCGCCCTCTCGCCGACAATGGCCCGTTGCAGGTCGATCAGGGCCTCATCGGTGAGGTTGGCGAAAGGGCTGTCCGGGTCGAACCCCGTACGCCTGGCCATCACCGCAGCAAAACGCCTGAGGCGATCTTCCTGGTCGGCCTCGTGTTCGATGGCGAAGCTGGCGCGGCTTTCCTTGGTGGTCAGCCACACGGCACTGCGTTGCAGTGTGTCATCGCCGAACTCGACTTGCAGCTGCTTCAATGCGGTGCCGACATCGCGGGTCTCTACGGCTCTGATCGCGCTGTTGCGGTAGACCACGGGGCACCAGTCGGGGGTGCCGGGAAGATTGTCGCGCACGCGCCATTTCTTGTGGTTTATCCCGGTCCCGGCGGTCAGATGATCGTCTGCGGACAGCGCGTCGACATAGTTGCCTTTGCCCACATCCGGCACGCCCAGGCTTCGGCCAGTCAGCCATTCCAGTAGGAAGCCGGCACGACGTGCATATTGGCTACTGGGTTCGCGGATCAGCCAGTCGATCAGCACCCGATCCGGCATGGTCTGGAACAGCCGCTGCAGGAATTCGAGATGGACCCCTTCATAGCGGAGGGCGAAGCGCAGGTGATCGCACGCGGCATCGCTCGGGTTATAGGACGACGGATAGACTTCCAATGCGTAACCCGCATCCTGGGTGGTGGATCGCGAACCGCCAAGGGCGCTGGCGATGCGAAACCGTTGCACGGGCCAGAGGGCGAATGCGTCGGCAAGCCACTGGTATCCGAGATAGTGCGGCATGCTGGAGCTCCGTAGTCCATGCAAATTCGCATAGATCGGCGAAATTATATATATATTTGTCTAGTTTGACGTGAAATCGTATAGAAAAGATCGCTCAGCCCAGCGCTTGTTCCAGCTCCGGAATGATCTTGAACAGATCCCCCACCAGGCCGAAATCGGCGACCTCGAAAATCGGCGCCTCGCCGTCCTTGTTTATCGCCACGATGGTGCCGGCGTCCTTGATGCCGGTGAGGTGCTGGATCGCGCCGGAGATGCCGATCGCCATGTACAGCTCGGGGGCGATGATCTTGCCGGTCTGGCCGACCTGCATCTCGTTCGGGCAGTAGCCGGCGTCGACGGCGGCGCGCGAGGCGCCCACGGCGGCACCGATCCTGTCTGAAATGGTGTCAGGGACAATTTGAGTGGCGTGGTGGTCGCCCCACCGGGCGCACCGCCGCAAACCGGCCGGTTCTGACCTCGACCCACGAGCGGAACCGGTCCGTCCCCAATACCTTCTGCTGCTGCAGATAGCTGCGGATTTCCGCGATCAGAGCGTCTGGGAGGGCATCGGCAAACAGCGCCTGGTACGCCGACGCGCGAGCCGTTGGATCGGCACCGAGCGCGAGATACTCAGGATGCGGGGTCAGCAGCGGGTCCACGCGTCCCGTGGCGTTGGCGGCATAGCTCGACCACGGATGATCCT
>SCRO01000010.1 GCA_004298505.1 Rhodanobacter sp. | reverse complement strand
CGTACGTCGATTTGCGGCAACTTGAGGACTCGAACTCAATTTGAGGCGACCTACGCCGGCAGTTTTGATCACTTTTTGACCAAAATTTTGTGATTTTCCGTAAGTCCGACAGGCTGCTAGACCCCGTGCTTCTTGACCCGTGCTTCCGAGGCTGATCCCTGGTTCGTCTACTGAAGGCGCACATGCGCATCGACGCATGCAGCGCCTACGAGGTGTCGATCAAGTACACCCGCTCGGCGTCATCGACACTACGTGACAACGGCAGCCACGGCGCATGTCTAGAACAACTTTTCCGCGCTGGCCGACTCTTTGCTACCGCGAAACACCAGTGGTTTCGACTTTTTCGGATCCTGCGGGAGTTGCGCCGTTGCGACCACGGCCAGCACGGCGCCGTGATGAGGCGATTTGTCGCAAACCGGATCGGCACTCGTGGGATCGCCGGTTAACATGAACGCCTGGCAGCGGCAGCCACCGAGATCGTTGAAGCGCTCCGTGCAACTGCGGCAGGGCTCCTTCATCCAGCCGGTGCCGCGGTAGCGATTGAAACCCTCGGAGTCATACCAGATCTCGCGTACGCCCATCTCATTTACGTTCGGGAAGGGCGCCCCGGGCAGCATGCGCGCGGTGTGACACGGCAGTGCAACGCCGTCGGGCGCAATGGTCAGGAATACGTTGGCCCAGCCGTTCATGCACTTTTTCGGACGCGTCTCGTAGTAGTCCGGCACGATGAAGAACAGTCGCATCTTGTTGCCGAGCTTTTCGCGCCAGCGGTTAGTGGTCGCCTCGGCGCGCACGAGCTGCTCGCGCGTTGGCATCAGGCGCTCGATATTGATGTGTGCCCACGCGTAGTACTGCGCATTGGCGAGCTCGAGATAGTTGGCGTCGATCTCCACCGCGAACTTGATGATCTCGTCAACGTGGTCGATGTTCATGCGGTGGATGACGCAGTTCATCACCATCTCGAAATCGTACTTCTTGATGAGCCTGGCGGCCTCTCGCTTCAAGTCAAAGGTGCGCGTCGAGGACAGGAAGTCGTTGACCTCGCGCGTCGAGTCCTGGAACGAGAGCTGGATGTGATCGAGCCCGGCTTCCTTGAGGGCAACGATACGTTTCTCATTGAGACCAATGCCGGAGGTGAGCAGGTTGGTGTAATAGCCGAGCTGATGAGCCTCGGCGACTAGTACCTCAAGGTCTTTTCGCTGCAGCGGCTCGCCGCCGGAGAAGCCGCATTGCACCGAGCCGATCGCACGTGCCTCGTGCAGCACGCGCAGCCAGTCATCGGTCGACAGTTCGGTCTTCTGCTTCGCGAAGTCGACCGGGTTGTAGCAGAACGGACAATGCAACGGGCACTCATAGGTAAGCTCGGCCAGCAGCCAGAATGGAGGGCCGATCGTGGTTTCAGGAATTGCCGGTTGTGCTTGTGCGTTCATGTGCATTCCACCCATCGTTGGGTCCAAGCGAGGTCGAGGAACGCCACCACGTCCGCATCCAGTCCTGTTTGATCGAAGAGTTCTTCGAGTTCGGCAACGATCGCTGCCACCGGTTTCACACCGTCGCAGCGCGAAAGAATCTCGCTGGCGGTGCGGTTGAGCTTGACCATGCCTTCCGGGTACAGCAGCACATGTGCTTTCTGTACCGGTTCCCACTGCAGGCGGAAGCCGCGGCCTATGCGCGGGATGCTGCCGGGTGTAAATCCCGTGGTTTCGTCGGTGGCGACCGTAACGACATTCATGCTGTCAGCTCCGCTGCGTACTTGAGTGCCATCGCGTCGTTCATTGCCCACAGGACATCGAGTTTGAATTGCAGGATGTCGAGCGCGCGTTGTTGCTGTGCAGGCGTGACAAAATAAGTCAGCGTGACTTCAAGTGCCTGTTCAACGTCACGGCGTGCCTGCAAAACACGGTTGCGGAAATACTGCAGGCCGTTGCTTTCGATCCACGGATAGTGCTGCGGCCAGTTGGCAAGGCGTTCCTTGTGGATCTTCGGCGCGAACAGCTCGGTCAGCGCCGAGCACGCCGCTTCCTGCCACGGTGCGCGGCGCGCGAAGTTCACGTAGGCGTCGACGGCAAAACGCATGCCAGGCGCCACGTGGCGCAGGTCCTCCAGCTCCTCGCGCGCGAGTCCGGTCGCCAGCGCGAGCTGTGCCCACGCCTCGATACCGCCGGGATCGTCGCCGTGGCCGTCGTGGTCCAGGATGCGCTGCACCCACTGCCGGCGCACGGCCCGATCCGGACAATTGGAGAGGATCGCGGCATCCTTCACCGGGATCGAGATCTGGTAGTAGTAGCGGTTTGCGACTCTTGAATGGTTTTTTCATGGCGTCGGCGCACTGGTGTCGCAACCCCATGCAGATTTCATGGCGGTCATTCCGCGGCGTTGGCACCGCAGCGTCATCACTTGGCTCGACCGCTGCTTCGCCGACGTGGACGCCGATCGCGAGCGCGCACTGCGGGTTGCGCTGGCGTGGCAGGCCTACGAGCAGGCGCTCGGCGGACTGCACCCCACGCGCGCGCCGCCAGCGGCGCCGGATGCCGGGAAGGCGCAACGATTGATCGCCAAGTATCGCGTGCAAGCGCACTACCTCGCGCGGCGGTGTTTCCTCGGCGAGGCTGCGGTGCTGCGTGCCGCCAGCGCGTTGCACGGCATGCCCGTCGCGCTCGTGCGCGGCACGCAAGACTGGGTTTGTCGCCCCTGCAACGCCTGGCGCGTGCAGCGTACCTGTGCAGGCAGCCGGCTGGCCTGGGCCACGCGTGCCGGGCACGATCCAACGCATCCGGCGACGTCGCGGCTGTTGCGCAGCGCCACCGAGGCCTTTGCGGCGACGCACGACTTCTCGCGCTGGGCGACTGTCGCCAACGCGGCAGCATCATGAGCCTGCGCGTCCAGCTCAACCTGTTGGTTGCCGTCTTGATGGTGGTGTTCACGGCCGTCGTGCTCGCGTTTCAGCTCAGCGACACGCGCGCCCGGGTGCGCGAAGATACCGATTCGGCAAGCAAGGTCGCGGCCCAAATGCTCACTTATTTCGTGGATACCTACGCGGATGCCAGCGAACCAGTGGTACGGCAGTCGTTGCAGCGACTCGGCCATGTGCGGTCCACCGACATGACCTTGCACGATGCGCATGGCCGCGTGATATACCGGTCGCCGCCTTCGCCCTACAAGGTCGGGCTCAACGCACCGGGGTGGTACTCCGCACTGGTCGCGCCGGCGCCGTTGCACTATCAACTGCGCCTCGCCGGCAGCGTGCTCGATATCCAGTCAAATTCGTCGCGGGCGGTACTGGATGGTTGGGACGACACCGTCTACCTGCTGCAGCTCGGCCTGATCGTGATGGTGGTGGGCAACTTGCTCGTGTTCTGGCTGGTCGGGCGCACGATCCGGCCGCTCCGGGATATCGTCCGCGGCCTCGAGGACATGCAGGGCGGCCTATCCCTCGCGCGCCTGCCCGAGTTCAAGAACCGCGAAGCGCGCGCGATCGCGCAGGCTCGGCGTATCGAGATCGAGCTTGGTAGCGACGCTCACGCATTGCATATCGACGTGCGCGACGATGGTCGCGGCCTCGCACCCGACTGGGAGCTGGCTGGCCACTATGGTATACGCGGTATGCGTGAACGAGCACGTACGCTGGGCGGCGATGTCGAGATCGAGAACAATGAAGCCGGCGGCGTGCGCACGCATGCGCGCCTGCCACTGGAATAGACAATGACCGCAACGGCGAAAATCCGCGTGATGCTGGTCGACGATCACGCTGTGGTGCGGGTTGGCTTCCGCATGCTGCTGTCCGCTACGGGTGACATCGAAGTCGTCGCCGAAGCCGAAAGCGGCGAAGTCGCCTATCAGCGTTACGCGGAAGTCCGACCGAACGTGGTGATCATGGATCTGTCGATGCCCGGCATGGGCGGGATCGACGCGGTACGTCACCTGCTCGCCAAGGACAAAGCGGCGCGCGTGCTGGTGCTTTCGGCCCACGAAGATACCGCGCATCCAAGACGCGCGCTCCAGGCTGGTGCGCTTGGCTACTTGTCCAAACGTACTGCACCGGAAGAACTGATCGAGGCAGTTTACGCAGTCACGGCCGGGCGCCGCTATCTGGATGTGGAAATCGCACGCCAACTGGCGATGCAAGGCTTGGGCGGCGTAGCAGGGAGTGTCGAAGCGCTGACGGAACGGGAGTTCTCGATTTTCCTGCAGCTTGCACGCGGTCAGTCGGTACGGCACATCGCGGAGATCATGAACCTGTCGCCCAACACCGTCGGTACACATCTTTACAACATCAAGCAAAAGCTCGGGGTGGGAAATCAGGCTGAGCTGACCTTGATCGCGGTCCGGAACGGATTGATCGAAGCATAAATCCGCCAGCAGGAAACAGACTGAGACGTCTCCAGCGGAAGATGCGCAGGGTCGCGTCGTCGAGCTTTGGGGTCACGAGCTTTGGGGTCACCATTTCGCCGCGGGTGTCAACAGGGACACAGACTCCCGCTCCGGCTTTTGCAGGCTGCGTGGTTGCACCCGGATGGAGTGTGCCGTCGCCGCGACGTTCTCAATGGGTTGCGGGAAGATCCCGCACCAGTCTCGGCAATTGCTCCTGCATTGCTCTACCTCGGGCATCCATGCCCTCGGCCGTTCTGGATCAAGACGCTTTCACGCCCTTGAGCTTGCGCTCCCACGGTTTTTGCCAGAGCAAAAACCGAACAGTGCAGCTGGCCCGGAGGGCGGCCGCCAGGGATGGGGGCCGTGCAACACTCGTCGGTTGCCATCGGATCCGTCCATGTGCCCGCTCGCGCGGTGCACAGATTCACGATCTCGCTTGAAGCGGATCAACCCTCAAGGGCTCGGTCGATGGGCGGCATCCTCGCAACGGGGTCAGACTCAGGATGCGCCCGATGCCCAGTGTCGAGCACAGCGCCTCCCGTTCGCCTTGTCGCGGGTGCGCAGCAAGAACCCACTTTTCCACCTGCCGAACCTACTCATCCAGGCTGCGCCAGACGTTGAGCTGGGCCAGCACCGACAAGCGCACGCACGGTCGGTAAAGGCCTGCTCGTCCCTGTTGCGCACCGCTGTTTCCCCGGAGAACGTCGAAATTCTTTACAGAATTGCGCTACTCACGCCGAAGATACATGAAACTATTCTAGAGAAAACATCAATTTATATTTTTGGCACGGAAATTGCTTAGATATCAACGTCGGCGGAATCAGGATGCGCCGACCCCAGGTACCCGGGGTTGTGTGTCACGCCTGCTTCACCTCTCGGAGATCCGGCATCCACGAGGAGTCTAATTATGAGAACTTGCATCCCACGTCTTTCAACCGCCGCCCTGACGCTCATCGCAGCATCCGGTATCGCGGCTGGCTTGAGTCTTGTTGCCCAACCAGCCGAGGCCTCGCCCGTCATCGTCAACCATTTTGGCGCTTCTGGCTGGTATTCGTCCGATACGCGGGACGCGAACGGCACCAATCTTTATGGTCAGAAGGATACTCAGCCGTACCTGATAGCTCAGCACGGCGCTGTAGCAGGCGACGATGCGAAAATCGAGCAGCAGATCGGTTTTGTCGCCGGGCCTGCCGGATCGCTTGATGGCGACGGTGCGGTGCAGGTATATGCGACCGACAAAAATCAAGGCAAGGCGAATCTCAGCGTGGCGGACACCACCCCCAGTGGGTTTGGTGCGGGCACTGCGCTTGTTGGCTCCGACTTTTATGCATCATTTAGGGACTACAGCCAGCCCGCACCGACCAATCGCACGCTGGGCCTCAGTATCTCCCTGTTTGACGGCACAAGCAGCGCTTATACGTTCTCGTATCTCAATCCAACCAATCTGCCTGACACGTGGCAAACGTTCACGGCCAACAAGGACAGTGCAACCTGGCGGCTATACGGCAATGGGTCCCTTGGTACGGCGCCCGGGGCCAGCAAGAAGCAGTCACTCGACGCCTGGGCCAACGACGCCACGTTTGGTGATGTGCTGAGTAACGACTACCACATCTATGAAATAGGCTTCAACCTGGGTTCCTATCAGCGCAACAACTACACGTATGTGGACTGGTTCCAGTCGAATCTCGTCAATGGCGGCGACATGGTCGATTTTCAAACGGCTGCCCAGGCGGTGCCGGAACCAGGCATCCTGCCGCTGTTCGGAACCGGGTTGCTTGCGATGATGGGGTTCGTGCTGTACCGCAGGCGGCATGACGTGTCGCCCGAGGACGGGAAATCGGACGTAGCGTAGTTTTTTGGAGGCGGTGAAGCGGAAAAGGCCGCCTGGCGGGCAGCACCTCCACGCACGAGTTCGCTGACGCGACTGGCAATTTCCAGGGCACTGGCATGGTTCGTGTCCGGCCATACCGCAATGAATTCATCGCCTCCGTGCCGCCCCGGCTTCAGTCCCGGTTTCAGGACGGACCCTTGCGGCCGATTCATCCATACCGGACGTGGCGGGTATAAGCTCGGTGCGCGCGCAGAAGCCCGGACTCCACCGAGGACAAGATGGCGCATTGCCCCGACTTGGCGCTCCGGCTTTCGCCAGCCATGATTGGGCATGGAACCAAACACCACCAACACGCTGGGAGAGACGATATGACAGCCAAGCATACGGGTAGCTGTTTCTGCGGTGCCGTGGAGCTCGAGGTAACTGGCGCGCCGGAGGCGATGGGTTACTGCCATTGCAGTTCCTGCCGATCCTGGTCGGCCGGGCCGGTAAATGCATTCACGTTGTGGAAGCCTTCCAGCGTCAAGCTCACCCGAGGCGCCGAATTCGTCGGCCATTTCCGGAAGACCGAAGCCAGCGACCGCCAGTTCTGCAAGCAATGCGGCGGCCATGTGATGACCAGCCACCCTACGCTCGGCCTGATCGACGTCTACGCCGCAACCATCCCGACCCTGGCCTTCGTGCCCGCCGTCCACGTGAACTACGCCGAGAGCGTGCTGCCCATGAAGGACGGCTTGCCCAAGCTGAGAGATTTTCCGGCCGAGCTGGGCGGATCGGGCCAGAGCGTGCCCGAGTAACGCCCAGGAGCGTGGGCCGAAGCGGGATCAGCTTGCCAGTGAGCTGAGTGCGCGCGATTCGTTCGGGCGATCCAGTCCAGTGGGTTGCCGGTGCAACCGCATCAGATACGATCGAGCGCCAGCCCTCGCAGTTCCACCACGTCCCCATCCACCCGCAACACCGACCCGTGCTCGTACCAATCCCCAAGAACGATCCGTTCCGCGGGTTTCCCGTCGAGCTCGAAGGCATGCACGGCTGGCCGGTGCGTGTGCCCGTGGATCAGCCTGGTCACGCCCGCGCTGCGCATGGTTGCGGCCACCGCTTCGGCGTTTACGTCCATGATGCTTTCCATGGTGCTGCCGGTGTGCGCCTTGCTGTCGTGACGGGCTTTCGCGGCAAACGCGCGGCGCGCCGCCAGCGGCAGCGACAGGATGTGCGCCTGCCATTCAGGCGTACGCACCTGCCGGCGCACAGCCTGGTAGGCGATGTCATCAGTACACAGCACGTCGCCGTGCATCAGCAAGGTGGGGCGGCCGTGGATATCGTGCACGATGCCGTCGTCCAGCAAGGTCATGCCCGCGCGCGCGGCGAACGCCTCGCCCAGCAGGAAATCGCGGTTGCCGACCATGAAATACACGGGCACCCCGGCGGCGCGCACGGCGCGAGTGGCGTCGGCGATGTGTTGCGGCAGCTCCGCGTCGTCATCGTCACCGATCCACGCTTCCACCAGGTCGCCGAGGATGTACAGCGCCTCGGCGTGGCGGACCTCGGCGCTGGCCAGGTAGCTTTCGAACAACTGCGTGATCTGCGCACGCGAAGGATCCAGATGCAGGTCGGCGATGAACAGCGTGGCCATGCTCTCAACCCTTGCTGGCGTGCGCAGTGGCCTTCCTGTGCGACTTTGCTGGGGCGGGCTTGCGGGAGGCCGGTTTTGCCGATTTGGCAGTGCTGCCGGCCGCGGCGGGCAACTCGTCACCGATGACACGTGCGCTTTCGATCACCACCAGCGGGTTGGGCACGTCTCCGGCAAACGGGCCGAGTGGGCGCGTCGGCAAAGCGGCCATCTTGTCGAGTACATCCATGCCCTTGGTCACCTTGCCGAACACGGCGAAGCCCCAGGTGAGGCCGCTCTGGTTGCCGACGAAATCAAGCCGGCGGTTGTCGACGAGGTTGAAGAAAAATTGCGCGGTACCGGAATTCGGGTCAGCCCCGCGGGCGACGGCAATCGTGCCGCGCAGGTTCGACAGGCCGTTGTCCGCCTCGCTGGGAATGGCCGGTCGCGTGCGCTTTGGCTGCAGTTCGCGATTGTACAGGCCGCCTTGCACCAGGTAGCCGGGGATCACCCGGTGCAGCAAGGTGCCGTCGTAGAAACCATCGCGCACGTACTGCAGGAAGTTGGCCACACTCTTGGGTGCCTTGTCCGGGTACAGCTCCAGCGTGATATCGCCCTGCGACGTGTGCAGCAGCACCTCCGGCTTGACTGCGGGCGTCGTCGATGCGGCGGCCACGGGCTTGGCGGCTTGTGCGAGCACAATCAGTGGCGCGAACAGGAGCAGGGCGGTGAGCAGGGTTTTCAGCATGGCATCAAATGGTCCGGGCCAGCACTCAGGGATGAACTCCCATGATACGCGGCAATGCGATCAGCTGGCTTGCGGTTGGCGTGGTCACTTGCCGGAGACCTCCAGTTTCACGCCGAGTTCGGCCATGGGCGATCGTTCCTGTTGCAGGTCGGCCTCGGTGAGCGGGTGCTGTTCGAGCCATGTGGCCGGCAGCTTCAGGCGCAGCGACTTGCTGCCGGCAACCAGCTGCATCTGCGGCAGCGACTCGGCGCGGCGGGCGCGCCGGAACAATACGGCGAGGCGCAGTAGCGCAGTAATGTGTTTTGCCAGGGCCCGATAGCGCAGCGGCAGGGCGCTCGCCAGCGACTTGTCCGGCTTGCGTCGATGCAGCTCGACCACGGCAGCGAGCAGTTGCTGCTCCTGCCGCGAAAAGCCAGCCAGGTCCGCGTGGCGCAGGATGTAGGCGCCATGGCGCTGGTGCTGGCTGTGCGCGATGGCCAGGCCGATCTCGTGCACGCGCGCGGCCCATGACAGCCATTCGCGGGCATCGGCGTCCAGTTTCCAGCTGCGCGCGACCTGGTCAAAAAGTATCAGCGCGGTCGCCTCGACGCGACATGCCTGGGCTCGATCGACGGCGTAACGGGCGGCCAGGGCGTCGATGCTGGCTGTGCGTGGATCGCTGCCGCCGGCACGGCCGATCAGGTCCCACAGCAGGCCTTCGCGCATCGAGCTTTCGCAGATACGCAGTCGTTCGATACCGAGCGCGGCGAAGGCCGCTTCCATGATGATCACGCCACCGGCAAAAATCGGCGCGCGTTCGGCGACCAGGCCGGGCAATTTCAGTGTAGCAATCCGCCCTTGGTGGATCAGCGCGTCGCGCAATGTGGCGAGCGACATCGGCGTGATGCCGTCGTCGGAAAGCTTCATCGCCTGGACCACCGAGCCGATCGACTTGGCGGTGCCGGATGAGCCGTAGGCATCCTGCCAGCCGAACTCGCGGTAGTCCTCGGCGAACTGTTGCAGCAACACGCCGATTTCGCTGAGGGCGTGCTGCCAGCGCGCGCGGGTGAGCTTGCCGCCGGGAAAGAAGCGCAGGGTCGAGGCGATGCAGCCAGCCTGCACGCTCTCGGTGTGTAGCGGTGCCAGGTCGCGACCGATGATGAATTCCGTGCTGCCGCCGCCGACGTCGATCACCAGGCGAGGCCCGCGCGAGGCAGGCAGATCGTGCGCGGTGCCGAGGAAAATCAAGCGGCCCTCCTCGCGGCCGGAGACGACTTCAATCGGATGGCCGAGTGCGGCTTCGGCAGCGGTCAGGAACGCCTGTGGCGAGGCCAGCTGGCGCACCGTGTTGGTGGCGACCGCGCGCACCCGCATCGAGGGAACGCCCGCGATCCGCTGACCGAAACGTGCCAGGCAGGCCAGTGCGCGGGTGCGCCGTTCGGCATCCAGGCTGCCGTCGGCGTGCAGGCCGGCGGCCATCCGCACAGCGTCGCGCAGGCGGTCGATCACGCGCGGCTCGCCATGTTCCATGCGTGCCGCCACCATGTGGAAGCTGTTCGAACCGAGATCCACCGCGGCCATCAGTTCGCCATCGCGGATCGGTGTCTGTTCGGTCGCGCTCACGTCGGGACTCCGCTTGTGGCAAAACGCGTATTTTCGCATGCATCGGCGCTACCAGTGCTGGCGTCGGACCTCACTGACAAAACCTTTTGAGCAAGCCCTGCTGTGCGCTGTACGGCGGTTCGTCACCAGGCTCGGCGCGCACGTAGCGGCCGTCGTTGCCCAGTAACCAGGCCTGGGTGTTGTCGGCCAGGCCATTGGCGAGGGTTTCCTCGAACACGCGCGTGGCCAGCTCGGGGTCAAGGATGGGAAATGCGATTTCGATGCGTCGCATCAGGTTGCGTTCCATCCAGTCGGCGCTGGCACAGTAGATTTCCGCCGCGCCGTCGTTGGCAAACCAGTACACCCGGCTGTGCTCGAGGAACCGCCCCACGATCGAGCGGACCCGGATGCGTTCGGAGATTCCGGGCAGGCCGGGGCGCAGGGTGCAGGCGCCGCGCACGATCAGGTCGATCTCCACGCCGGCCTGCGAGGCGCGATACAGCGCCGCAATCACGCGCGCCTCGTTCAGCGCGTTGAGCTTGGCGACGATGCGTGCGGGACGGCCGGCGCGTGCATGGGCGATCTCGCGCTCGATCTTGGACATCACCTGCGTATACAGCGTGAACGGTGAGTGCAGCAGCCGCTTCAACGCGATGATCGGGCCCAGCCCGCTCAGCTGCTGGAAGACCTTGTGCAGATCCTCGCCGATCTCCGGGTTGGCCGTCATCAGCCCGATGTCGGTGTACATGCGGCTGTTGGCCTGGTGGTAATTGCCGGTCGAGAGATGTGCGTAGCGGCGCAAGGTGCCGCCTTCGCGGCGCACGATCAGCATCATCTTGGCGTGGGTCTTGTAACCGACCACGCCATAGACCACCTGCACGCCGGCTTCCTGCAGGCGCGTGGCCAGGCCGATGTTGGCCGCCTCGTCGAAACGCGCACGCAGCTCGATCACCACGGTGACATCCTTGCCCTGGCGCGCGGCTTCGATGAGCAGGTCGACCAGCGGGGTGTCCTCGCCGGCCCGGTACAGGGTCTGCTTGATCGCGAGCACCTGCGGATCGGCGGTGGCCTGGCGCAGCAGGTCGATCACCGCGGCGAAGCTCTGGTAAGGATGGTGCAGCAGCACGTCGCGCCTGGCGATCAGGTCGAACTTGTTGTGGCTGCTGTCCAGGTCAGGCGGCAATTGCGGCGTGAAACGCGGGAATTTCAGTTCCGGACGATCCAGCCAGTCGTAGATCAAAGCGGCACGGATGATGTTGACCGGGCCATCGCAGCGGTACACGTCGGCTTCGCCGAGCTGGAAGTTCTCCACCAGCATGGCGGTGATCGCCTGCGGGCAGTCGTTGGCAATCTCCAGCCGCACCGGACGCGCGTAGCCGCGGCCGACCAGTTCCTCGCTGAGCGCGAGTGCGAGGTTTTCCACCTCCGCCTCCTCGACGATCAGCTCGCTGTTGCGGGTGACCCTGAATTGGTAGGAACCGACCACTTTGAGGCCGGGAAACATCAGGTCGACGAAGGTCTGCAGCAGCTCGGCCAGAAACACGAAATGCACACCCGGACCGCTGACCTCGGCTGGAACCCGGATGATGCGCGGCAGTGAACGTGGCGCTCGTACCAGCGCCATATGGCCTTCGTGGCCGAACGCGTCGCGCCCCTTCAACACCACCGCAATGTTCAATGTCTTGTTGAGGATGCGCGGAAACGGGTGTGCCGGGTCCAGCCCCAGCGGCGACAGCACGGGCAGCACCTCGTGCTCGAAATAGCCTTGCAGCCAGCGGCGCTGGCGCGGACTCCAGTGCTTGCGGGTCAGGATGTGGATCTGTTCGGCATCGAGCTGTGGGCCGATCTGCTCCTGCCACGCGGCGTAGACCTCCGCGACCAGGTCCAGCACGCGACTGCGGATCCGTGCCAGCAATTCGCCCGAGGGGATGCCGTCAGGGCCGGGGGCGGCCGAGCCGTAGGCATGGTGGTGCTTGAGCATCGCCACCCGCACCTCGAAGAACTCGTCGAGGTTGTTTGCCACGATGCTCAGGTAGCGCAAGCGTTCCAGCAGCGGGACGCGGGCCTCGCGCGCCATCGCCAGTACACGGAAATTGAACTCCAGAGCGGCCAGTTCGCGACTGAGATACAGCTGCGGCGCGCACAGATCGACGGTGGGCGCCAAGCGGGTGGATGGTCTGGACATGACTCATTCTGGCGCATGGCGCGCACCAAATACATCGTCCGATGGTGCAGCGTTCAGCCGCTGCGGTTCTATGGGTTTGTACGCCAGGCTTCCACGGGCGCGGCACCGGAGTCGACGCAAAGCCGCCCGTGGCAATCCACGTCCTGCTGCAACTGCTGCTGGCGTCCATCGGGATTGTCTGCGGTCTGGATCTTGCGCTTGCGCAGTTCCAGTACCAGCGGGGTCAGTTCGGTGATGCGGGCCTCGATTCGGGCGCGCGCGTAGTAGTCCAGGTCGGTGCGCTTGAGCAGGCGCTTGAGCTGTTCCATCGCATCGAACGGCCGGCCCGCGTAGTAGCTGGCATCGGCGTAGGCCTCGCTGGCTCGCACGCTGTCGCCGGCTTCGTCGTTGGCGCGCGCGTAAGCGCTGTAGATTTCTGGTTCGCTGGCGTCGTCCAGCATCGGCCGCAGCAAGCTCGCGGCGAGGCTGGCCTGGTCCCTGCTGCCGCCGGCGGTCAGTGCCTTGGCGTAGGCGAGCGCGACGGCACGATTGCGCGGCGATTGCGCGTTAAGCGCCTTGTAGATCTCCAGCGCGGGCGCCCGCTGTCCGGCCTGCAGTTCAGCGTCGGCCAACGCGAGCTTCAGAATCAGGTTGTCTGGCGAGGTGCGCAGCAACGGCTGCAACTGGGCAATGGCCGCCGCGCCGCGACCGCTGCGGGTGAGCGCAAGCGCATAACCGTAATGGTTCGCCGGGGTATCGAAGTCGTGCCTGTTGTGCAGGTTGGAGCCGTAATAGCTGGCCTCTCTGGTCGCATCACCGGCAAGTACCCGCACGCGCTCGCGGATCAGCGCAAACGTATCGATCGGGCCAGCCTTGGGCGGTTCGAGCAGACTGGCCGGATTCTTGACGAAAGCAATCGGGACGGTGGTCCGGGCCCACTCCTGAACATCCATGCTGGCCGAGGGACGCAGTTTCTGCGCGGCGATCAGCGCACCGGCACGCGCCTTGGCATCGCTGATCCGCATCGTGGTCACCGGGTGAGTCTGCAGCAGGGCCGGCACGTCTTCGCCGCCAGCGCCGGTGCTCAGCACATCCTGCATGCGCTGAAAGAAATCCGCCATCGCATTCGGATCGAACCCAGCCCGCGCCAGCGTCTGGATGCCGGCCCGATCGGCCTCGATCTCGTCCTTGCGGGTGAAGTTGATCGATTTTTGCGCAAGCAGGCCCTGGCCGCCGGCGAGCACGGCCATCGGCGCATCGCCGCTGTGGCTGCTGGCGCCGGCCACGATCGCGCCGAGCAGCACCAGCGCCATGAGTGGTGCATCCTTCTTCGAGGCCTCGAACGCGCGCTGCAGGTGGTTCTGGGTGATGTGGCCGATTTCGTGCGCGATCACCCCGGCCAGTTCGCTCTCGTTGCGGGCGATCGTGATCAGGCCTGAGTTGACCGCGATGTAGCCACCGGGCGCTGCGAACGCATTGATTTCCGGATCTTTCACGATGAAGAAGGCGAAATGATCCCTGGGCTTGTCGGAGCTGGCGGCGAGCCGGTGGCCGAGGTCGTTGATGTAGTCGTCCAGCAGCGGGTCGTCAACCACCATGTTCAGCGCGCGCATCTGGCGCAGCATGGAAGCACCGTAGTCCTGCGCCTCCTGTGGCGAGATCAGCGCGTTGGCCGAGCTGCCCAGGTCCGGCAGGCGCACGTCATCCTGCGCGCCGGCGCTGCAGGTGAGGCCGGCGGTGATCAGCGCCGTCAACAGGCACGCGGTGGGGCGTCTTGGGGTCATGGCCATGGGTACGCGACAATAACATTGTGACCACCTGCCGGGGCGTCGGTTCCGTGGCTTGCCTTGCAGTCGGTCGGACCCCATTTACCTGCAGTTCCCATATTGTCCGGAGTTGTCGTGATGCCCAAGATCGAGGTTTATTCCACCGCGGTATGCCCGTACTGCGTAGCCGCAAAGAACCTGCTCAAGGCCCGTGGGCTGGAGTGGACCGAAGTGCGCGTAGATGCCGATCCGGCGCAGCGCGAAGCGATGCTGGCGCGCAGTGGCGGCGCCCGCACGGTGCCGCAGATCTTCATTAACGACCGGCATGTCGGCGGCTTTGACCAGCTGGCGGCGGCCGATCGCAACGGCCAGCTCAAGCAGTTGCTGGAGTCTGCCGCATGAGCGACCAACTGGCCGCATTCAGCGCCTTCCGCCAGCGCATGAACGAGCGCATCCTGGCCGAGGACAACCAGGTTGTGCGGCGTTTCTTCGCCCTGGATACGCAGACCTACAAGGCTGGCGCGCTGGACGTAAAGACCAAGGAGATGCTTGGGCTGGTCGCCTCAATGGTGCTGCGTTGCGACGATTGCATCAGCTATCACGTGACGCAGTGCAAGCAGGTCGGGGTGCAACGTGATGAGTTCTTCGAGGTGTTCAGCGTGGGTCTGGTGGTCGGTGGATCCATCGTGATCCCGCACCTGCGCCGCGCGGTGGACTTCCTGGACAAACTGGAAACCGGCGAACCTGCCGCCGCGGAGTGCGCCGACCACACCTGATCGCGCGCGAGCGGGCTCCTGCAAGAAGTTGCGTGCGGTGCGAGTTTCCGCAACGCTCCGTGCGAGGATTTGCAACGTCGCACGCGATGGGTTGGCTGTCCGGTTAAGGGTGCACGCGCGATAATAAGCGGTCTTTGCAGGCGTTTTCACACTGCACGCATGCGAACAGCCCCAAGGAGTATCCCAATGAGCAAGACACTTGCCGTGATCCCCGGCGACGGTATCGGTCCGGAGATCATGACTGCCACGCTGCGCGTGCTCGACGCGTTGGACTGTGGTTTGAGTTACGACTTTGCCGACGCCGGCATGGTGGCGCTGGAAAAGCAGGGCGACCTGCTGCCCAAGTCCACACTGGACAAGATCGCCGAGCACAAGGTGGCGCTGAAGGGGCCGCTGACCACACCGATCGGCGGCGGTTTCACTTCGGTCAACGTCACTCTGCGGCGGCACTTCGACCTGTACGCGAATGTGCGTGTGGCGGTGAGCTTTCCTGGCACCAAATCACGCTACGAGAACATCGACATCATCATCGTGCGCGAGAACACCGAGGGTGCCTACCGTGCCGAGGGGCAAACCCTCTCCGAAGATGGCGAGATCGCCGAATCGGTGACGCGCAACACGCGCAAGGGCAGCAGCCGGATCGTGCGCTACGCGTTTGAGCTGGCGGCGAAGAAGGGCCGCAAGAAAGTCACCGCCGTGCACAAGGCAAACATCCTGAAGACCAGCTCGGGCCTGTTCCTCAACATGGCACGCGAGATCGCCAGGGAATATCCGCAGATCGAGTTCAACGAAATGATCGTGGACAACACCTGCATGCAGCTGGTGATGAAACCCGAACAGTTCGACGTGATCGTCACCACCAACCTGTTCGGCGACATCCTGTCCGACCTGTGCGCCGGGCTGGTCGGTGGCCTGGGCTTGGCGCCGGGCGACAACATTGGTGAGCATGCGGCGATCTTCGAGGCCGTGCACGGCTCGGCGCCGGATATCGCCGGCAAGGGCATTGCCAACCCGTGCGCACTGCTGCTGGCCGCGGCCGACATGCTCGATTACCTGGACATGGTGGCCAAGGGCGACCAGTTGCGCCAGGCGATCCGCGCCACGATCGAGCTCGACCATGCACAAGTGACGCCTGATCTTGGCGGCAAGGGCAGCACCAGCAGTTTCGCCGAGGCGATCGTGAAGCGGATCAAGGGCTGAGTTTCGGCTTCATCGTGCATGAAAAAAGCCGCGGTTGACAGCCTCGGCTTTTTTCATGGTGCTGGCATTTGGTGCACGCCAGGTCAGATCGTTGACGGCAACCGCAGGTGATCAGCGGGCAATCGGCCAGGGCGCCAGGAAAATCACCCACATCACCGCCAGGATGCCAACGTACTTGCCCGCCTTGTAGATCTTCTTGTGCCGGCTCTTGAATTCCTTCCGCCACCGGTGCATGGCGCTTTTGCGCTGGCTCCGCGCATACAGACGATTCACGAAGCCGGTCTTCTCCGTCCCCCCGTCGTCGTTCGGCGAGGCGGTGATCTTGCCCATGAACGTGCCGACGCGGTGGTTGATCGCGCTCATCCAGCGCGTGCGCAGCGGGCGCTCGACATCGGCGAACAGGATCACGCGGGTCTGGTCGGTCTTGTTTTCCACCCAGTGCACGAAGGTTTCGTCGAATACCACGTCCTTGCCGTCGCCCCAGGCGTGTTCCTCGCCGTCGACCAGGATGCGGCACTCGCGCGAGTTCGGCGTGATCAGGCCCAGGTGGTAGCGCAACGAACCGGCGAACGGGTCGCGGTGGGGGTTGAGCTTGCTGTTCGGCGCCAGCGTGGCGAACATCGCCGCCTTGATGCCAGGAATCGAATTGAGCAGCTCCACCGTCTTCGGGCATAGTGCCTGCGCCGAGGCCAGCGGCTCGCCGTACCACTTCAGGTAGAAGCGCTTCCAGCCCTGCTTGATGAAGCTGTTGAAACTCGCATCGTTGTGCTTCGTGGTGCCGCGGATGCGCCCCTGGTCGGTCAGGCGCAGTGCCTCCTCGCGAATGGTCTCCCAGTTCGCCTGCAACAGATCCAGTTGTGGAAAGCTGCGACGGTCGAGAATGGGTTTGGCTGGCACCGCCGAGAACGCGTACATCAGCAGGTTGTACGGCGCGAATACCGCCGAGTGATCGACCAGCTGTCGATCGAAGCGCAGCCGCACGCGCCCGCGCAGGTGCACCAGCAGCACGCACAACGCGAACAAGGCGAACAGGACCAGCAGGATGAGGCGAGGGGTGAGCAGCATGGGAGCGGTACGGCATGGAGTGAGCAGGCGGCTATTGTACCTGCCTGGATACCGGAAGCCGGCTGTGTTGGGGGCGGTGTTCAGGGTTCAGGAGCCCGGCAACCGAACACCGAACACCGAACACCCTCTCCTACATCATCTCCGCCGCAAAGTCGGCCAACCGCGACCGCTCGCCGCGACGCAGCGTGATGTGCGCCGAATGCTCCCAGCTCTTGAAGCGATCCACGGCATAGGTGAGGCCGGAGGTGGTTTCGGTGAGGTAGGGCGTGTCGATCTGCTCGACGTTGCCCAGGCAGACGATCTTGGTGCCAGGGCCGGCACGGGTGATTAGGGTTTTCATCTGTTTCGGGGTGAGGTTCTGCGCCTCGTCGATGATCAGGTAGCGCGACAGGAAGGTGCGCCCGCGCATGAAGTTCAGTGAACGGATCTTGATGCGCGAGGCGAGCAGGTCGTTGGTGGCCTGGCGACCCCAGCTGCCGCCATCCTCGGGATTGGCCAGCACTTCGAGGTTGTCGGTCAGCGCGCCCATCCATGGCGTCATCTTTTCCTCCTCGGTGCCGGGGAGGAAGCCGATGTCCTCGCCCACCGACACGGTGGCGCGGGTCATGATGATCTCGCGATAGCGCTGCTGGTCCATCACCTGGGCCAGGCCGGCGGCCAGCGCGAGCAGGGTCTTGCCGGTCCCGGCGTTGCCGAGCAGGGTGACGAAGTCGATCTCGGGATCCATCAACGCGTTGAGCGCGAAATTCTGCTCGCGGTTGCGTGCGCCGATACCCCAGACGTGGTGGTTGGCGTGCGAATGGTCGTCCAGCAGCACCATCGTGGCGTGCTCGTCCTCCAGGCGCAGCACGCGCAGTTCGATCTCGTTCTCGCCCGGCAGGTACAGGCATTCGTTGGGATGCCAGCGCTCGTCCTCGCGGCGATCCAGCTGGTAGTAGGTGCGGCCGTGCTCGGTCCATGAACGAACTTCCGGATGCAGATCCCAGAAGTCGGTCGGCAGTTCCGTCGAACCGGTATACAACAACGCGAAATCGTCCAGCGCGCGGTCGTTCTCGTAGTCCTCGGCAACCAGGCCGTTGATGCTGGCCTTGATCCTGAGGTTGATGTCCTTGGTGACCAGGATCACGTCGCGATCGGGATGCTGGTCGCGCAGTTCGATCACCGCCGCGAGGATCTGGTTGTCGGCTTTGGCGTGGCCGTTGCTGCTGGTGCGGTGCTGGAAATACAGGCGGCCGACCGAGCCGCCGCGCTTGAGCTTGATGCCTTGCGGGTTGGCCAGATCCAGGCCTTCGCCGAGGTCGTGCTGCTTGCCGGCCTCGATCAGCTCGTTGAGGAAGCGACTGACCTGGCGGCCGTTGCGCGAGACTTCCGAGGCACCTTTCTTCTTTTCGTCGAGCTCCTCCAGTACGGTCATCGGAATGAAGACGTCGTGTTCCTCGAAACGGAACAGCGAGGTCGGGTCATGCAGCAGGACGTTGGTGTCGAGAGCGTAGATGCGCTTGCTTCCGGTCATGCGGAAGTGTCCTCGCGGGTGGGTGGAGGGAGCGGGCAGGATTCGAGTATCGAGCGGGCGGTCAGGCGACGGGAATAGCCTCGAGTACGGCCTGTGCGTGGCCGGGGACTTTCACCCCGCGCCACTCGCGCGCCAACCTGCCGTCGGGGTCGATCAGGAAGGTGCTGCGTACAATGCCCAGGTGTCGCTTGCCGTACAGCACCTTCTCGTGGATTACGTCGAACGCCTGGCACCAAGTTTCGTCGGGATCGGATACCAGCGGGAACGGCAGCTCCTGCTTGGCGGCGAAGTTGGCGTGCGATTTTTGCGAATCGCGCGACACGCCGATGATCTGCGCGTGGCGCTTGCGGAATGCCGGGTAGAGGTCGCGAAAGTCCTTCGCCTCGTTGGTGCAGCCGGGGGTGGAGTCCCTCGGGTAGAAGTACACCACCAGCCATTCGCCCTTGAGGCTGGACAGTTTCAATTCATTGCCGTCGCCGGTGGTGCCTTTCAGCGTGGGCGGTTTCTTGCCGATTTCGAGCATGGCGAATCCTGCACGGCGATGCGCCGCCGTGCCAGCAGGTGGAAGAATGAGTGGTGCGACATAGGCGGCGACGTTGCGGCGAGGCACCGTGGCGGAAACGACTGGCATGATTCGACTCGCGGTTTGCAATGCAACGTCCCTCCGGCAAGGTCACGGTCACAGATTAGCGCGGGCAGGGCAGCAGATGACAGGCCTTGTCAGGAAGGCACGTTCGCGCGATGCTCGGCAGAGCGCAGGGATCTCAGAATTTCACCGGATCCATGATCGCGTCGAGATTCAGGCCGTCGCACAGTTCGAGGAAGTCGTCGCGCAGCGCGGCGATGTGGATATCCGCCGGAATGCCGATAGTGAACTGGGCCTGGAACATTTCCGCGCCGGTTTGCATGGCGAGATAGCGGGTGGAGTTCAGCTGTTCGACGCTGATCTCGTGCTGGCTGAAGAACTCCACGATCCTGGCCACGATGCCCGGCCGGTCGGCGGCCACCACTTCCACCAGATAGGGCAGCAGGTGCCCGCTGTTCTCGCGCGGACCGGTACGGTAGTGCACCAGGCGCAGGCTTTCGTCGCGGGCGAGTTTGGTCAGTGCGGTTTCCAGCTTGGCTAGCGCGTCCCAGGCGCCGCTGGCCAGCAGCATCAGGGAAACTTCCGTGCCGATCGTCGAGACACGCGATTCGGAGAGGTTGCAACCAGCGTCGGCAATACGCCTGGCCAGCGCGAGCAGGGGCGATTTATCGGCTGGCGTGAGAGCCTGGATCAGCAACTGATTGTCGGCGCCTGCGCGGTTAGCCGCGGAAGAAGCAGCTGAAGAAGATTTCAAGGGGTCCACCTGTGGCCATCGTTGCGCCCGATGCGGAAACATCAGACTACTCCCACTGAGCTTACTTGCCCGCGTTGCGAGGCGGCAAGTAATATGCATGGCTTGTCTTGTCAGCGGAACCTCAGGTCGTGAACATTCGTGGAAGCATCTGTGCGCTAGTCACCCCGTTTGCGGCCAACGGTACGCTCGACCTGGCCGCGTTTGGCCGTTTGCTCGAGTACCAGATCGCCGGTGGCACCCAGGCGCTGGTGGTGGCCGGGTCGACCGGCGAGGCACACATGCTTGAACCCGACGAGTTCGATCGCCTGCTGTCGTTTGCTCTCGAGCACGTCGCCGGCCGGATGCCGGTGATCGCCGGTACCGGTGAGGCGGGCACCGCCAAGACGGTGGCGCTCACCCGCCGTGCGCAAGTCCTGGGGGCCGACGCGGCCCTGGTGGTGACCCCGTACTACGTGCGTCCCACGCAAGAGGGTCTATTCCGGCATTTTACGGCGGTTGCCGACGCGGCTGGTCTGCCGGTGCTGTTGTACAACGTGCCTGGCCGCACCGGATGCGACTTGTTGCCCGACACCGTGGCCAGGTTGCGCGACCATCCGGCCATCATCGGCATCAAGGAGGCGCGCAGCGATCGCGAGCGAATTTCGGCGCTGGCGGAACTTGTGCGTCGGGATTTCGTCTATCTGTGCGGCGATGACGACGGCGCCGGTGCGGCGATGCTGGCCGGTGCGGCAGGTACCATCTCGGTGGTGGCCAACCTGGTGCCGCAGGCATTCCGGGCCTTGTGCGACATGGCTACCGGTGGCGATCAGGCGGCGACCGCGCGGTGTCAAGCCGCGCTTGAGCCGCTGTTGCGGGCACTGGACTGTGCCCCCAACCCGATTGCGGTCAAGGCCGGCATGCCAGTCCTGGGGCTGGGTCTGGGCTTGCCGCGGTTGCCATTGGTGGAATTGAACGACGGCCCGGATCGGGTCCGATTGCACCAGGCGCTGTCCAGTCTGGCATCCTTGGCGACTGTGGCCGGTTGATTCGTGCCCGACTTATCTCACGGAACTGACTCAATGAAGAAAACTTCACTCCTCGTGGCGTTGCCGGCGGTGGCCCTCAGTGGCCTGCTGCTTTCCGGTTGCGGCATGTTTCGCTCGCACAGTGCCTGGAAGAGCGCCCAGCAGGAGTCCCCGCTGGAGATTCCGCCGAGCATCGATCGCCCTTCCACCAGTGATGCCCTGGTGATACCGCCGCCGGGGGCAAACCAGCCGACGGCAAATGGCGTAACGGCGTCGGTGGCCGGAGTTCAGGGCCAGGCTGGTCAGATTTCCGATGGCTTCATGCATCCCGGCAGTGTGGACAGCATCTACCAGCGGGTGGGCCAGGCGCTGGCCGGTGACAGTCTCGGGCAGGTGCTCAGCCATGACGATGTCACGCACACTTACGTAGTCAGCGTGACCGCCACCGAAGCAAGGAAGAAGCGCGGCTTCTTCGGGCGGCTGTTCAGGCGCCACAAGGAGGGTACGGCCAGCACGTCCGGCGGCGGCGTGCATCAGGTGCAGATCAGCATCAACAGCAGTGCTGCAGATGCCAGTGAGGTCCGCGCCCAGAGCGACTCGCTGGCCGTGGTGGCGAACGTGATCGACGCCTTGAAATCAAAGCTTGGCAAGAAGTAATTCCTCGCGGCAGTACACAGCATGGACAAAAAGCAACGCCGCCCAAGGGCGGCGTTGCTTTTTGTCTGGCGTTCACCGGGTATTGATCAGTGCTGCAGCAGTGCGAGCTTGCCCGGCTTGTCTTCCCAGTCCTTCGCGTCGGCCGGCGCGTCCTTGCGCTCGGTGATCACCGGCCAGCCCTTGGCTAGTTCGGCATTCAGCGCCAGCATCGCCTCCTGCCCGGCTGGCACGTCATCCTCCGGATAGATCGCGTTGATCGGGCACTCCGGCTCGCACAGGGTGCAGTCGATGCACTCGTCCGGATCGATCACCAGGAAATTGGGGCCTTCATGGAACGCATCCACCGGGCACACCTCGACACAATCGGTGTACTTGCACTTGATGCAATTGTCGATGACAACAAAAGTCATGAGATCAAGACTCTTCGGCTATGCAGGACGGCTGAGTGCCAGGGGACGCGGGCTCTTGTGAGAAGTGCGGCCATGGATGGCCGCTTCTGATCCAGCCAACAGCCGGGCGTCGTGGGTTGGCGAGGCGCTTCCCGACAACGGCAATCATGGAAGATCGCACAAATAATGGTGCTCCCTACGAGACTCGAACTCGTGTTCCCGCCTTGAGAGGGCAGTGTCCTGGGCCACTAGACGAAGGGAGCGTTATCTTGCGAAGCGCGCTAGTATAGCGGAATCGTTTTGAACGGCAATGCGCGGTTGACGCCGCCGGCAGGGTTCGAAACACGTCCCGAGGATGCACTTGTTGCCGTCACGCGGGGCGATCGGCGATGCTCGGCATCGTGACTCATGGCAACCCCGGGTTGTATTGCCTCGCAAGGATTCCAACCGCTTGAATCTCGAATCACGGACCGACCTCGCCCCAGCGCTGCGGATCATTCCGCGCGACCAGCACATCATTTCGCGCAAGAACATCTCCAAGGCGGCGCTGCGGGTGTTGTACCGGCTCAACGAGGCCGGTTATACGGCCTTCCTGGTCGGCGGGGCCGTGCGCGACCTGCTGCTGGGCGTGCAGCCGAAGGACTTCGACGTCGCCACCGATGCTACGCCGGACGAGGTGAAGAAGCTGTTTCGCAACTGCCGCCTGATCGGGCGCCGTTTCCGGCTGGCGCATGTGGTATTCGGGCCCGAGATCATCGAGGTCGCGACCTTTCGCGGTACCGGCGAGGAAGGTGGCGAAGGCGATCGGCATATCGTCGATGGTCGCATTGTTCGCGACAACATCTGGGGCACGATCGAGGAAGACGCGGTCAGGCGGGATTTCCGCGTCAACGCGATGTACTACGACATCAGCGATTTCTCCGTGCGCGATTATGTGGGTGGCATGCGCGATCTTGAGGATCGCGTGCTGCGATTGATCGGCAATCCGGAAGTGCGTTATCGCGAGGACCCGGTGCGCATGTTGCGTGCGGCGCGACTGGCGGCAAAGCTCGGCATGCGTATCGATGCCGCCGCCATGGCGCCGTTCGAGTCGCTGGGTCCGTTGCTGGCGGATGCTGCGCCGGCACGCCTGCTCGATGAATCCTTGAAGATGTTCCTGAGCGGCAACGGCCTGAAGAGCTTCCGCATGCTGGAGCAGTGCGGCCTGCTGAAGTTCCTGTTTCCGGCCACGGCGCGAGCGCTCAAGCGTGACGATGTCGCGCTGCGTTCGCTGATCGAGCACGGCCTGTCCAATACCGACGCGCGGATCAGCGAAGGCAAATCGGTAACGCCTGCCTTTCTGTTCGCGGTGCTGCTGTGGGGTGAAGTGCGCGATCTGGCCCGGCAGGCCATCGAACATGGCCAGGACGGCAACGAAGCCTGGGCACGGGCGGCGACCAAGGTGGTCGCCGAGCAGTGTCAGCGCGTCGCAATCCCGCGGCGGTTCACCTTCACGATGGAGGAGATCTGGTCGTTGCAACCGCGGTTCGAACAGATCCAGCGCAAACGGGTGTTCCGCCTGATGGCGCACCCGCGCTTTCGCGCCGCATTCGATTTCCTGGTGCTGCGCGCCGACGAATCCGCCACGATGCGCGAATTGGGTCAGTGGTGGGCGCACGCCCAGCAGTTACCCCAGGACGTGCTCGCCGCGGCACTGCCAGCTGGCGGCGGCAGTGCCGTCGAGCAAGCCCCCGCGCCGATGGCAGCAAGGCCGCCAAGGCCCCGTCGGCGCCGCCACAAGCGAGCCGACAAGCCGGGTTCGGCGTGACGCTGGGCTACGTTGCGCTGGGCAGCAATCTCGGCTCCCCTCGGCAACAGGTGCTCGACGCCTGCGCGGCGCTGGCGCAGTTGCCGGATACGCGCTTGCTGCGGCGTTCGGCGCTCTATCGCACACCGCCATGGGGTGTGCTGCAGCAACCGCCGTTCATCAATGCGGTTGTCGAACTGGATACTGGATTGTCGCCGCAGGCGCTGTTGCAGGCCTTGCTCTCGATCGAGCAACGGGCGGGCCGGGTACGCACCGAGCGTAATGGCCCGCGCACGCTGGACCTCGATCTGTTGCATATGGACGGCGTGCGACTCGATTCCCCGGAGCTGACCCTGCCGCACCCGCGCATCGCCGAGCGCGCCTTCGTTTTGTTGCCGCTCAACGACGTGGCACCCACGTTGTCGCTGCCGGGGCTCGGCACGGTGGCGCAACTGCTGGCCGGGATCGATACTGCCGGCTGCGATAGGCTGCTTGAGCCATAATCGATGATTATCCATCTGACCAGGAACTGCCGTGTACGTGCAAAACGCGAGTGTCCTCGACCGCAAGCCGGTGACCGTGCCGGGCTTGCGTGCGATGAAGACGCAAGGGCAACGCATCGTGATGCTGACCGCCTATGACGCCAGCTTTGCGTGGCAGTTGGAGGCGGCCGGCATCGATATCGCGCTGGTCGGTGATTCGCTGGGCATGGTGGTGCAGGGACACGCCAGCACCTTGCCGGTGACACTGGAGCATATGGTCTATCACACGTCTGCGGTTGCCCGCGGCTTGCGCGCGACCTTGCTGGTGGCCGACCTGCCATTCATGGCCGACCGCGACGTGGCACATGCCCTGACAGCTGGTGCCCGGCTGGTGGGCGAAGCGGGTGCGGCGATGGTGAAGATCGAGGGTTCCGCAGCGCATGTGCTCGACGCGATTGCGGCACTGACCGCCCGCTCGATTCCGGTATGCGCGCACCTGGGTTTGACTCCGCAGTCGGTTCACCGGTTCGGCGGCTTTCGTGTGCAGGGACGCGAGCAGGCGGCAGCTGAGCGCATGCTGGCTGATGCGCTGGCGGTGCAGGCGGCCGGTGCCGAGCTGCTGGTGATGGAAGGCGTGCCGGTGGAGCTGGGACGACGGGTGACCGAAGCACTGGCCATTCCGGTCATCGGTATTGGTGCCGGTCCGCACTGTGATGGTCAGGTGCTGGTGATCCACGACATGCTCGGCATCACGCCCGGCAAGCGACCGAAGTTCAGCAAGGATTTCCTGCTCGGGCGCGACTCGGTGGCGGCAGCGATCGCCGCCTATGCCGAGGCTGTGCGCGGCGGCACTTTCCCTGCACCAGAACACTGTTTCAACTGAGCCGCGAGTCGCGACATCATGCAAACCATACAGGATGCTCCTGCCCTGCGTGCCGCGATTCGTGGCTGGCGCGGCAACGGCCAGACGGTCGGCTTCGTGCCGACGATGGGCAACCTGCACGCTGGTCATCAATCGTTGATCAGGCTGGCACGCGCGCGCGCGGAGCGGGTCGTCGCCAGCGTGTTCGTCAATCCCACCCAGTTCGGCCCGAACGAGGATTTCGAGCGTTATCCGCGCACCCTGGTGCAGGATCAGGCAGCGCTGGCCGATGAAGACTGCGACCTGTTGTTTGCGCCTGAGGTGGGCACGATCTATCCGTTTGGCGCCGGGCACAGCGTGAGCTTGCACGTGCCGCAGATCACCGAGGTGCTGGAAGGGGCGCACCGGCTGGGCCATTTCGATGGCGTGGCCACCGTGGTGTGCAAGCTGTTCAACCTGGTGCAACCGGATCTGGCCATCTTCGGCCAGAAGGATTTCCAGCAGCTGAAGGTGATCGAGCGCATGGTGCGCGACCTGTCGCTGCCGGTGAAGGTGCTCGCGGCACCAATCCTGCGTGCCGACGACGGCCTGGCGCTGAGCTCGCGCAACCAGTATCTGTCTGCTGCCGAGCGGGCGCGGGCACCGCTGATCCACGACACCTTGCTGAAGATGCGCGAATTGCTGGGCAAGGGGCATGCCTGGCGCGCGCTGGAACAAGTCGGTGGGGCGCGCCTGGTGCGGGCCGGCTTTGCGCCCGACTATGTCGTGATCCGCCGCGCCGAGGACCTTGCCGAACCGGCTGACGGACAGCGTGCGGGCCTGATCGCGCTGATTGCCGCACGCCTCGGCACCACCCGCCTGATCGACAACTTGCTGATCGATTGAAGCACCCGCATATGTTGGCTGTGGGCCGTTGATGTTGCAGTGCAGTGCCAACGGTTCGATAATCAACACATTTGCAGAGCGCCGCGGGAACAAGTCATGCAGCTGAACATACTCAAGGCCAAGATCCACCGTGCCACGGTGACCCACGCCGAGCTCCACTACGAAGGCTCGATCGCGATCGACGGCTTGCTGCTGGATGCCGCCGGTATCCGCGAGTATGAGCAGATCCATGCGTGGAACGTGAACAACGGCAAGCGCTTCGTCACCTACGCGCTGCGCGCCGAGGAAGGCTCGGGCATCATTTCGGTGAACGGTAGCGCCGCGCATCGGGCCACGCCCGGCGACGTGGTGATCATCGCCGCGTTCGCCCAGCTGAGCGAGGCGGAGCTGGAAAAGTTCCAGCCGATCTGCGTGTACATCGCCGCCGGCGAAGGCAACCGCATCAGCCACACTAATCGCTCGATTCCCAAACAGATGGCTGCAGCCTGAGCCTATTGTCGGGCCAGCGCCCACGCGACGTGCTCGCGCACGACCGCCGACGGATGATCGGCCCGTGCCATCAGGGCCTCGCGGACTACGGTTGAAGGCGGCGCGTTGCCCAGCGCCACTGCGATGTTGCGCAGCCAGCCTGCGTAACCGGTGCGGCGGATGGCCATGCCTTCGGTACGCTTGAGGAATTCCGCCTCGGTCCAGCCGAACAGTTCAACCAGTTTCGCGCCGTCCAGGCGGTGCCGTGGTGCGAAATCCGGCTCGGTCGTGACCTGCGCGAACTTGTTCCATGGGCACACCAGTTGGCAGTCGTCGCAACCGAAGATGCGGTTACCCATGGGTGCGCGCAGCTCTTCCGGGATGCTGCCTTTCAGTTCGATCGTGAGATAGGAGATGCAGCGTTTGGCGTCGAGTTGGTACGGCCCGGTGATCGCCTGGGTCGGGCACACCTCAATGCAGCGCGTGCAAGTACCGCAGTGCTCGCTGGCTGGCTCGTCCACCGGCAACGGCAGATCGGTGTAGAGCTCGCCCAGAAAGAAGTAGGAACCGGCGCGTCGATTGATCAGCACGGTGTGCTTGCCGATCCAGCCCAGGCCGGCATTGCGCGCCAGTGCCTTCTCCAGCACCGGCGCCGAATCGACGTAGGCGCGATAGCCGAAGTCGCCGACCACGCCATGAATACGCTCGGCCAGTTTCTGCAGGCGTTGGCGCATCAGTTTGTGGTAATCGCGCCCCAACGCATAGCGCGACACGTAGCCGGCCTCGGCGTCATCCAGCACCTGCCACGCATTCGCCATGCCGGGCGGGATGTAATCCATGCGCACCGAGATGACCCGTTGCGTGCCCGGTTCCAGTTCGGCCGGTCGGGTGCGCTTGGTGCCGTGGCGGGCCATGTACTCCATTTCGCCATGGTGGCCGCCATCGAGCCAGCGTTGCAGGTGCTGCTCGTCGTTGCCCAGGTGGGTGCCGCTGATGCCGGCGTCGGCGAAACCCAGTTCGATCGCCCAGCGCTTGATGTCGAGCGCGAGTGTGGCGTAGTCGGGGCAGTCGGAGGGCACGTGCGTGGGCATCCGTCTATTGTAAACGTGCCCCTATAATCCATCCTATGTCCGAGTATCAACCCAGCCGCGATCTGTATACCGTCGAGCAAATGCGCGAGATCGACCGTACGGCGCTGGCGGCGCTGGAGCTCTCCGGTGTCGAGCTGATGCGACGTGCCTCCAGCGCCGCCCTGAGCCACCTGCGTCGACATTGGCCGCAGGTGCGCAGGATCTGCGTGCACTGCGGTCCGGGCAACAACGGTGGCGACGGCTTCCTGCTGGCGGTGCTGGCGCGTGAGGTCGGCCTGCCAGTGGAGGTGGTGGCGTTGACGCCCGCTTCGCACGGGGATGCTGTCGTAGCGCGTGCCATGTGGGTAGAGGGCGGCGGTCAGGTGCAATTGTGGGACGCGCACGCTGCCTTGCCCATGGCCGAACTGCATGTGGATGCGCTGTACGGCATCGGCCTCAACCGGGCGCCCGAAACTGTCGCCGCAAGCCTGATCGAGCGCATCAACGCCGACGGCGCGCCGGTCCTGGCGCTGGACGTTCCTTCCGGACTGAATGCGGACAGCGGGCATTGTCCCAGTGCAACGATTCGCGCAGACCAGACGGTGACTTTCATCGTGCACAAGCGCGGTCTGCATACCGGCCGTGCCGCCGCTTGCGTCGGCGTACTGGAGCTGGCAACGCTGGGCGTGCCCGCCAGCGTGTTCGCGCATGTGCCATGCGATGCGCGCCTGCTGTCCGCCGAGGCGTTGCCGCCGCGCGATCGGTGCGGCAACAAGGGCAGCTACGGCCACGTGCTGGTGATCGGTGGCGCACAGGGCATGGCCGGTGCCGTGCATCTTGCCGGCGCGTCTGCGCTTCGTGCCGGTGCCGGCAAAGTCAGCGTGGCGACGCGCACCGAGCATGTGTCGGCGCTGAACGCGGCACGGCCGGAGCTGATGGCGCACGGTGTCGACGGACCGCAGGCGTTGCAACCGCTGCTCGAGCGTGCCGACGTGCTGGCGCTTGGACCCGGGCTGGGTCGGTCCGCGTGGGGACACGCGTTGTGGCTGACTGCACTGGAGAGCGGCAAGCCGCTGGTGCTCGATGCCGATGGCCTGAATCTGCTCGCGAGCGAGCCGCGGCGGTTCACCACGCCAACCGTGCTGACTCCGCATCCCGGCGAGGCCAGTCGTCTGCTCGGCGTGTCCATCGCCGAGGTCGAACGCGACCGCTTCGCTGGCGCAAGGGAGCTCGCCCGCCGTCACGCCGCCGTGGTGGTCCTGAAAGGTGCCGGCAGCCTGGTCGCCGATCCGGATGGACGTCTGCACGTCTGTCCATGGGGCAACCCCGGCATGGCTTCCGGCGGCATGGGCGATCTGCTCACCGGCATCATTGCCGCGCTGCTGGCGCAGGGCTGCGATGGCTGGCAGGCGGCCTGCATCGGTGTGGGCCTGCACGCGCGCGCCGGCGATTGCGCCGCGCAGGCGGGCGAACGCGGTCTGCTGGCCAGCGACCTGCTGACGCCATTGCGCGTGCTGGGCAACGGCTTGTCGAGCAGCGAGCGGGAGGCATGAGCGGGCACCTCGAAACCGGTCCGGTCTGGCCGCTACCCGACGAGGCGGCAACCGCGGCGTTGGCGTCGCGCGTAGCAGCCCGGCTGGATGACGGGCTCGTGTTTTATCTGCACGGGCCGCTTGGGGCCGGCAAGACCAGCTTCGCGCGCGCCTTGCTGACTGCGCTTGGTGTGGGGGAACGGGTGAAGAGCCCGACCTACAGCCTGATGGAGGGCTACACCGCCCGGGAACGACCAGCCTGGCATCTCGACTTGTATCGCATTGCCGATCCGGGCGAGCTCGAATGGCTGGGTCTGGACACACTGACCGATCCGGACGCGCTGGTATTGGTGGAGTGGCCCGAGCGCGGTGCGGGCGCTTTGCCCGCTGCGGATCTTGAGCTTCGGCTCGATTACCTCGGCGAGGGTCGCCGCGCACAACTGCGTGCCTTCACTGCGCGTGGCGTGAGGTTGCTCCGGCAACTGTCCTGAGAGGCTGTGAAAAAATCGCCCACCTACTGCGAACGTCGCCGCCCGCCCGTGCCGGCGGCGCACTACGGGCCAATCCGAGTCATTTGGTTCACCAAACTCCCCGGATTGGCCCGCAGCGCACCTTGCCACGAACGCCCGGCGACGCTCTCGCTACGGCGGTCGAATTTTTCACAGCCTCTGAGCGGAGCCAAGTACTTATTCCTGCTCGGGATTTTGCTGAACCCGCTGTCCCGGCGAGGATCTGTTCGGAATGCGTGACTGGTGGTCGATAACTTGATATCGCTTGATGAATAGCATGCAGGTCTTGGATATTAAAAGGAAAAACCTGTTGCATTCGCTGCATGACTGCGTTTCAATGCGGCTCATGACGGGTTACCTGAACAAGCTGGCCGTTCTGCTGGTCGCCGCGATTCTGGCGGGCGCCGCGCTCGGTGGGGTGCGGGCGGCCGAGGTCAAGGATGCCCGCGTCTGGGCCGGTCCCGAGTACACCCGTGTGGTGCTCGATGCCAGCGGCCCTTTGAAATACCAGATCGACCAGAAGGATGGGCAGATCGTGGTTGATCTGGGCGACAGCCAGACGGCGGCAAGTTTTTCTGCACCCGGCGCGCAGGGGCTGTTCCGGGGCCTGAGCCATGCCCGCAGCGGCAAGAGCCTGCTGCTCACCGCCAAAGTCGACCCGTCGAGCCGGCTCAAGAGCTTCGTGCTCAAGCCCGCCGGTGACGAGGATTATCGGCTGGTGCTGGATCTGTATCCAGGCAAAGGCAAGACCGCCGGCCGCGTCGCGACGCCAGCGCCGGCCGCGGTGACCGTGTCCTACAGCAACCCGACCCATAGCCGCCGGGTGGCTGCCGAGCAGGCGGCGGCGATGCTCGACGGTCAGCGCGCGGTAGTGGTGGCGGTCGATGCCGGCCACGGCGGCAAGGATCAGGGTGCGCACGGCCCCGACGGTACGCTGGAAAAGAACGTGACTCTCGCGGTGGCACGCGACCTGGCGGCGCAGATCAATCGCCAGTCCGGCATGAAAGCCGTACTGACCCGCAGCGGCGACTATTTCATTCCGCTCAAGCAGCGCTACGAGATCGCCCGCGAGAACAACGCCGATCTGTTTGTGTCGATTCACGCCGATTCCTTCACCAGCGACGACGCCAGGGGTTCGTCGGTGTGGGTGCTGTCGTCGCGTGGCAAGACCAGCATGGCCGCGCGCTGGCTCGCCGATGGGCAGAACCGCTCCGATCTGATCGGTGGCGTCAGCCTGGACGACAAGAACGACGGGCTCGCCAAGGTGCTGCTGGATCTGCAACAGGGCTGGGCGATGCAGGCCAGCGATGAAGTAGCCCGCAATGTGCTCAAGGCCTTGGCGCAACTGGGACCGACCCACCGCGGGTATGTCGAGCGCGCCAACTTCGTGGTGCTGCGCTCGCCCGACGTCCCCTCGATCCTGGTCGAGACAGCGTTCATCAGCAATCCGCAGGAGGAGCGCAAGCTGCGCGATCCGGGCCACCAGAAGCTGCTCGCCCAGGCGATCATGAACGGCGTGAAGAATTATTTCGAGTCGACGCCGCCACCGGGTACGTGGTTTGCGGCACAGGGTGCGCAGCGCGGCGGCACCCGCGTGGCGTCAGTCGGCAGCTCCCGGACGAGCGCACGTACGTCTGTTGCCGCGATCGGCAAACCCTTGGCGCGTTCGGACATGCACAAGGTCGGGCGCGGCGAAAGCCTGAGCAGCATCGCGCGGCAATACGGGGTCAGCGTGGGTGCGCTCAAGAGCGCAAACCAGATCAACAGCAATACCGTGTACGCCGGTGCGGTGCTGACGATTCCTTCGGGCTGACGGCACCACGCTCGTTCGCTGCTAAAGTTCGCGGATGTCTGTCATCCGCTTGCTTCCTCCCCAGCTCATCAACCAGATTGCCGCCGGCGAAGTCATCGAGCGGCCGTCGTCGGTAGTCAAGGAACTGGTCGAGAACAGTCTCGACGCCGGCGCCACGCGGATCGAGGTGGATATCGAGGCCGGCGGTGTGCGCCTGATTCGCGTGCGCGACGATGGCGGCGGCATCCACGTCGACGAGCTGCCGCTGGCGGTAGCCTCGCATGCGACCAGCAAGATCGGCAGCTTCGACGACCTGGAGCACGTCGCCAGCATGGGTTTCCGTGGCGAGGCGCTGGCCTCGGTGTCATCGGTGTCGCGCTTTGCGCTGACTTCGCGCCTGCGCGGCGACGCTGCGGCGTACCGGGTCGAGGTCGATGGTGGCAAGCTGCAGGCGGTACGCCCGGCGCAGCATCCGCCGGGTACCAGCGTCGAGGTGCGTGATCTGTTCCACAATGTCCCGGCACGACGGAAATTCATGCGCGCCGAGCGCACCGAGTTCGCCCACATCGACGACCTGCTCAAGTCGCTGGCATTGGCGCGCAGTTCGGTCGAGTTCCGCCTCAGCCACAACGGCAAGCCGGTGCGCATCTGGAAAGCCGCGCGCGATGAGCAGGCCACATTGCAGCGGGTTGCCGAGGTGCTCGGTGTGGAGTTTCCGGCGCAGAGTCTGCGCATCGACCACGCGGCCGCCGGATTGCAGCTGTCCGGCTGGGTCGGCTTGCCGACCGCCTCGCGGGCGCAGGCCGATTCGCAGTATTTCTACGTCAACGGCCGCTTGGTGCGCGACCGCATCGTGGCGCATGCGGTGCGCCAGGCTTATGCCGACGTGCTGTTTCACGGTCGCCATGCGGCCTTCGTGCTGTACTTGGAACTCGATCCGGCCGGTGTCGACGTGAACGTGCACCCGGCCAAGCACGAGGTGCGTTTCCGTGAGCAGCGCCTGGTGCACGATTTCCTGTTCCGCACCCTGCACGAGGCGTTGGCGCACACGCGCGCCGGTCAGGTAGTTTCGCAGGCGCAGGAAGCCGGCGGCAGCCTGCGCCTGTCCGGCGCCACGACACCGCTGTCGATGCCGCAATCATGGCCGGCGCGTGCCGGCCAGCACCGCTTGTCGTTGGGCGTGCGCGACGAGCCGCTGGCCGACTACGCCGCGCTGCTGGGCGAAGCGCCGCGTACTTCGTCGATGAGCCAGGCCGAGCCCGGCGAGGCCCCGCCTCTGGGTTTCGCGATTGCCCAGCTCAAGAGCATTTACGTGCTCGCCGAGAATGCGCAGGGCCTGATCCTGGTCGACATGCATGCGGCGCACGAGCGGATCACCTATGAAAAGTTGAAATCCGGCCGCACCGGCAGCAACCTGCGCGCGCAGATGCTGCTGGTGCCGCAGTCGGTCGCGGTCAGCGCGAAGGAAGCCGCTGCCGCGGAGGAATACGCCGACGCGCTGGCCGGCTGGGGTCTGGAGCTGTCGCGCAGCGGCCCGGCAAGCATCGTGGTGCGGCGCATTCCGGCGCTGCTGGAAGGCACCGATGTCGCGCAGCTGAGTCGCGACGTGCTGTCCGAGCTGGCCCAGCACGGTAGTTCGCGTCGGCTGCAGGAACTGGAGAACGAGCTGCTCTCGACCATGGCCTGCCATGGCTCGGTGCGCGCCGGTCGCCGCCTGACCATTCCGGAGATGAATGCACTGCTGCGCGAGATGGAGGTGACCGAGCGTTCCGGGCAATGCAATCATGGGCGTCCGACCTGGGTGCAGCTGAGCCTGGCCGAGCTCGACAAGCTGTTCATGCGCGGTCGTTGATCCGTCGGGACCGTTTGTTGCAGGGGGCGGCACCAGCGGCAAGGAAACCTATGCGGTTGCGCGATTCCTCTACGTTGATCCGCCCAAGAACGGCAAGCTCGTGCTGGATTTCAACCAGGCGTGTGCGTTCACCTCGTTTGCCGCCTGTCCGCTGGCGCCACCGGAAAACCGTCTGGACATGCGCGTGACCGCCAGCGAGAAAAAGTACGCCGGCGCGCATTGAGCGGCCAGCCAGCGGTCACCGAGGGCGGGCACTGCCCGCCCTAGCTTCCCTTGAATTCGGCCTTGCGCTTTTCCAGGAAGGCGCTGGTGCCTTCGCGCATGTCATCGGTAGAGAACGCCAGCGCGAAACCCTGCGTCTCGAACTCCAGAGCCTGGTCCAGTGCCATCTCTCCACCTTGCAGCACCGCGTCGAGAATGCCGGCCGCCGCCAGTGGTGCGGCCGCGGCCAGCTGATCGGCCAGGACGTTCACCGCATCGTCCAACGCTTCAGCGGCGACGACACGGGTGACCAGGCCCAGTTCGCACGCGCGCTGTGCGTTGATCACGGCGCCGCTCAGGCACAGCTCCAGCGCGGCGCCACGACCGGCCAGGCGCAGCAGGCGCTGGGTGCCGCCGAAGCCGGGAATCAGCCCGAGGTTGATTTCCGGCTGGCCGAACTTCGCCTTCTCGCTGGCTACGCGCAGGTGGCAGGCCATCGCCAGTTCCATGCCGCCGCCCAGCGCAAAGCCCTGGATGCGTGCGATCACTGGCTTACCCAGCCGTTCGATCGAGCTCATCAGACGTTGGCCGGTGCGCGAGAACGCCTGGGCCTGGATCGGCGTATAGCCGTTCATCTCGGCGATATCGGCACCGGCGACGAACGCCTTTTCGCCGGTGCCGGTCAGCACCACCACGCGCACCGCATCGTCCTGGGCGGCCTGCGCGAACGCCAGTGTCAGTTCGTTGAGGGTGTCGCGATTGAGTGCGTTGAGCTTGTCGGGCCGGTTCACTGCGATCGTACGCACTGCACCGCGGTTGCTGGTTTCCAGGTTGCGATAGGCCATGACAGGCTCCTTCGAAGACTCAACGGGTGATGGTAGCAGCGGGAACCTTTGCCGGCAGCGGGTTTCTCACAGCCGTGTGCGTGTGCAATGCGCATATGCGTAAATGGCAAGGGACGCCCGCGCGAATTCTTTTCTCGACTCAAGGCATGGATCGATGGCAACTGGCGCGACATATCTGGGTGGTTTCCTGCTCGCGGGCATGCTGCTGGGCGGCGCGCTGCACGCGCAGCGACATGCCGCCGCGCCAGCCCCCGCGGCGGCGAAGCCGGACAAGGTCAAGCTTTCCTATGCCATCGGTTACCAGATTGGCAGCCGCTTCGCCGAGGGCAGTCCGGATGTGGATCTGCCGACGCTGCAAAAGGCGATCGCCGATGCCTATGGCAAGCGCAAGCCGACCGTGCCAATCCAGGAAATGCAGGCCCAGCTGCACCGTCTGCAGCAGCAGATGCACGGCGAGGCGCTGGCCGCGTTCAACAGCATTGCCGCCGCCAACGCGCGCAAGAGCGCGGCATTCATGGCGCAGAACCGCAAGAAGCCCGGCGTGGTGCAGTTGCCGTCGGGTATTCAGTACTCGGTGCTGAGCAAGGGCGCCGGCACGGTACACCCCAGCGTGACCAGCACGGTGGTGGTGAACTATCGCGGCATGCTGGCTGATGGCACCGAATTTGACAGCACCTGGGCGCACGGCGCACCGGTGAGCTTCGCCGTGGACAAGGTAATCCCCGGCTGGCGCGATGTGATCCCGCGCATGCACGTGGGCGATCGCTGGAAGGTGGTGATCCCGCCGCGCCTGGCCTATGGCGAGGAGGGCGCGCTGCCGCGAATCGGCCCGAACGAGGTGCTGCAGTTCGAGATTGAACTGCTGGCGATCAAGCCCGAGCACGAGCAACCCTGAGTGGCACGAGTGTTACCATGAACCGGTATGTCGAACGCGCCGGATCCCCTGCAAGACCTTCTCCCGAGCCCGTGTACCGGCATCTGCCGGCTGGACCCGCGTGGCTATTGCGTGGGCTGCCAGCGCAGCGGCGAGGAGATCGGCCGCTGGCGGGCGATGAGCGATTTCGAACGACTACATGTGATGAAGGTGATCCTACCGGCGCGCAGACTGCCGTGATGGAGGACCTGGGCTACGCGCTGCTGCCGCTGTCGGCGCCACCCACAGGGCCAGGCTGGAACCACGCCGACATGAGCGACTTGCTGGGCCAGGGCGCGCGCCGGTCGGCGGCAGTACTGGTGGGCATTCGCGAAGGTGTGCAGCCACGGCTGGTGCTCACCGTGCGTACCGACCATCTGGCGGCCCATGCCGGTCAGGTGGCGTTTCCCGGTGGCCGCAGCGAGCCGGAAGACCACGATGCCCTCGCCACGGCCTTGCGCGAGAGCGAGGAGGAAATCGGCCTCGATCGCAACCTGGTGACGCCACTGGGTTACCTGGATCGTTTCGAGACCATCAGTGGTTTCTGCGTCACTCCGGTGGTAGCGAGGATTGCGTCCCACGCACGTTTGTATCCCGCGCCGGAGGAGGTCGCCGAAGTATTCGAAGTGCCGTTGGCTTTCTTGCTCGATCCGGCCAACCTGCGGCGCTACACCATGGAGTTTCGTGGCCACCAGCGCCCGATGGTGGAGTTCGTCCACGCCGGGCATCGCATCTGGGGTGCTACTGCCGCGATGCTCTGCAACCTGCTGCAAAGAATGGAGCGCACATGACACTGAAAACCACTCTCATCGATGCTGCCGATCTCGCGGCGCGGTCGTCGGACCAGGTCCTGATCGTGGACTGCCGCTTCGCGTTGTCCGATCCGACGCAGGGCGAGCGCGACTATCGGGATGGCCATATTCCCGGTGCAGTCTATGCCAGCCTGGATCGCGATTTGTCGGATCGATCGCGGCAGGCCGAAGGCCTGGGTCGACATCCGTTGCCGCTAGAATCGGCGTTCAGTGCGCTGCTGTCACGCTGGGGCTGGCGCGGCGGCATGCAGGTGGTCAGTTATGACGCTGCCGGTGGCGCCATGGCCGCAGCACGCCTGTGGTGGCTGCTGCGTCTGGTCGCAGTCGAGGCCGCCGTGCTGGATGGCGGCTATGCCGCGTGGCTGGCCGCGGCGCTGCCGACTGAATCCGGCGAGGCGCTGCCACGACCAGCCAGCAAGCTGTCGCTGCGCTATGACGCGAGCCAGCTGTTGCTCGATCACGCCGACATAGCCGATGGCACGTCAGGCCAATTGCTGGACGCGCGTGGCGCTGCGCGTTATCGCGGCGAGGTTGAACCGCTGGATCGCGTGGGCGGCCACGTGCCCGGTGCGCTGAACCGCCCGTTCGCCGACAACCTGGACCATGACGGCCGTTTCAAGCCGGCTGCGCAATTGCGCGCGGAGTTCACCGCGGTGCTGGCTGGCGCCGAGCCGGCACACGTCGTGCACATGTGCGGCTCCGGTGTCACCGCCTGCCACAACCTGCTGGCGATGGAGCATGCGGGCCTGCAGGGGTCACGCCTGTATGCGCCGTCGTGGAGCGGCTGGGTCAGCGACCCGGCGCGGCCGGTGGCCAAAGGCTGACCTGCAACCGTAGGAGCCCGCTTGCGGGCGATGTGATCTGCCCTTCGTGCATCAGAGCAGGAGCATCGCCCGCGAGCGGGCTCCTGCGGCATGCCTATTTCGGCATGCCTATTTCCTGGCTTTGAGGCGTGCGACCAGTTGCTGCAATACGGTCTGCGTCTCGGCATGGAAGAATGCCTCGGTGAAGTCGTCCAACGGCAACGCCTGCATGTCGGCGTAGGCGTCTGCAAGATCCGCACGCGCCAGGCGGCGGGTGGTCAGCATCGCGTGCGAGGGCAGCGCGAGCAGTTCGGTCAGCCAGTGGACGGCACGCATCGTGACCTGGTCGACTCCCGTGAGTTCGTCGACGAAACCGCAGGCGTGCGCCTGCGCGGAGTCGATCATGGCACCGGAAACCAGCAGCCGCTCGGCGCGGTAGGTCCCGACCACGCGGCGCAGCGCCAGCTGGATCGCCTCGGGCACGATCAGACCAACCTGCACTTCGTTGAGGCCGATCCGGTACGGGCCTTCCGCCATCACGCGGTAGTCGCAGAACAGCGCCAGCACCGCACCACCGGCCGGGCTGTGTCCGGTGATTGCAGCGACCATGGGGATTGGTGCGCGCGCCAGGGTGCCGCACAACGCGAAAAATTCGCGCCAGTACTCCAGCACGCCCTGACGGTCGCGCTGGAGCAGGGCGGGTACGTCGATGCCGGCCGAGAAAAGCCCCGGCGCGCCGGACAGCACGATGCCGCGCACCCCCTCGCGCACACTGTCGTCGATGGCCTTGTGCAGCGCCTGCAACAGCTCCAGGTTCAGTGCATTGACCGGGGGGCGCGCCAGCTGGATTTCGCGGATCGCGTTGTCATGCGTGATCAGGTTGAGCATGGTGTACTCCGATGGGATTACTGTGGTTGCTCGTCGGCAGTCCAGTTGTAACGTACTGCATAGGTGAGTGCGGCCTTGCCGTTGGCGGGAATCTCGATGCGGAATTCCAGCGTGTCGGCGGTCTGGGTCCTGGGTTTGCTGCTGGAGGAAACCAGCTTCCACTCGCGCCAGCGGTTCGGATGTTCGCGTACGGTCACCGTACGCGGGCTGTCGCCGACATTGCTGAGCTCGATGCGGAAGGCCTCGTCCAGCGTGCGCCCGTTCATGTCGACATGGAAACTGGTGCGCGTGCGCTCGGCGCGGTGGCGGCGTGGACCGGCGCAAGACCGGCCAATGCGAGAGTGCAAGCGGCGGAAAGAGTCAGCAAGCGGCGCGGTGATGTGGTCATCGGGGAAAGGCCATCATGAAAACCGGACCCCATCATAGCGATGACAGGTGAATGGTTGGCGTGGGCAGGATGGCTCGCGCGCCGCCGCCGCCGTGGTGTCAGGCGGCGGATTCGTGCGCTACCGCACGGATGGAGTCGGGCAGTGCCACTGACTTGCCGGTGGTGGGGTTCATCCACACCATCACGACATGGCCGTCGCTGTACAGGCAACTGGCATCATCGGCGTCGATGATGCGGTGGGCGATCGTCATCGAGCTGTTGCCCAGTCGCGTGCAACGCAATTCGACATGCAGCGTGGCCGGCCACGCGATCGGTCGGCGATACTGCAATTCACTGGCCGCCAGCACCGGCATCGTATCTTCGTTGAACCAGTCGTGCACGTGTTGCAGCCATTGCAGGCGGGCCTCCTCCAGGTAGGTCAGGAAGTTTGCGTTGTTGACGTGGTTTAATGCATCCAGATCGCGCCAGCGCACGCCAAGGGTGGCGACGAACAACGGTGCGTCGGTGGTGGTGGCGACGGCAGGGCTGGAATCAGCTGGTTTCACGAGTTTTTTTCCTTCCGCGCATCGGCTTGTACTTGTCGGCCGAGGCGATGTGCCTGGTGGCGGCCTTGACCCGCTTGGTGGTGCCCGGCTTCCTGGGCTTCGCCGGTTTCAGGTGTGGTGCGAGGAAGCGGCCGGTGTACGAAGCGGGCGTGGCCGCCACCGTCTCCGGCGTGCCGGCCACCAGGATGCGACCGCCGCCGTCGCCGCCCTCGGGGCCGAGGTCGACGACCCAGTCGGCGGTCTTGATCACGTCGAGGTTGTGTTCGATCACCACCACGGTATTGCCCTGGTCGACCAGCTGGTGCAGCACGTCGAGCAACTGCTCGATGTCGTGGAAGTGCAAGCCGGTGGTGGGCTCGTCGAGGATGTACAGGGTGCGGCCGGTGTCGCGCTTGGACAGTTCCTTGGACAGCTTCACGCGCTGTGCCTCGCCGCCTGAGAGCGTGGTCGCGCTCTGGCCGAGCTTGATGTAATCCAGGCCCACCGCACGCAGGGTGTCGAGCTTGCGCGCGATGCTCGGTACGTTCTCGAACAGCTTCAGCGCATCCTCGACCGTCATGTCGAGCACGTCGGCAATCGTGTAGCCTTTGTAGAGGATGTCCAGCGTCTCGCGGTTGTAGCGCTTGCCGTGGCAGACGTCGCACGGCACGTAGACGTCGGGCAGGAAGTGCATTTCCACCTTGATCAGCCCGTCGCCCTCACAGGCTTCGCAGCGGCCGCCACGCACGTTGAAGCTGAAGCGACCCGGCGTGTAGCCGCGCGAACGCGCTTCCGGTACCTGCGAGAACATGTCGCGCAGCGGCGTGAACAGGCCGGTATAAGTTGCCGGGTTGGAACGCGGCGTGCGACCGATCGGCGACTGGTCGATGTCGACCACCTTGTCGAACAGATCCATGCCGTCGACCGACGTGTACGGCGCCGCCGAGGTACTGGCGCCGTTCAATTCGGCGGCGGCGAGGCGGAACAGAGTGTCGTTGACCAGGGTCGACTTGCCCGAGCCGGAAACGCCGGTGATGCAGGTGAACAAGCCGGCGGGGATCGCCAGGTCGATATGCTTCAGATTGTTGCCGCGGGCTCCTTTCAGATGCAGCCACGAATCGGCGTCGATGGGCTGGCGGCGTTCGGTCGGCACTTCGATCGCGCGTTCGCCCGAGAGAAACTGGCCGGTGACCGAACGGGGCGCATCGAGCATGTCCTGCACGCTGCCTTGCGCCACGATCTCGCCGCCGTGCACGCCGGCGCCAGGGCCGATGTCGAGTACGTGATCGGCCATGCGGATGGCGTCCTCGTCATGCTCGACCACGATCACGGTATTGCCTAGGTCGCGCAGGCGGGTAAGCGTGCCGAGCAGGCGCGCATTGTCGCGCTGGTGCAGGCCGATCGACGGTTCGTCCAGCACGTACATCACGCCGACCAGGCCGGCGCCGATCTGCGAGGCGAGTCGGATGCGCTGCGCCTCGCCGCCGGATAGCGAGTCGGCCTGGCGATCCAGCGTGAGGTAGTTCAGCCCGACGTCGTTGAGGAAGGTCAGCCGCTCGCGGATCTCCTTGACGATCTTCAGCGCGATCTCGCCGCGCCAGCCGGCCAGCTTGAGTTCGGCGAAGAACGCCAGCGCGTCGTCGATCGAGCGGTGGGTCAGCGATGGCAGCGCGTGGTCGGCAACGAACACGTTGCGCGCCGAACGATTCAGACGTTGGCCGCCGCAGGCAGGGCAGGGCTGGTCGCTGATGTATTTGGCCAGCTCGTCGCGCACGGCCGCCGATTCGGTTTCCTTGTAGCGTCGTTCGAGGTTCGGCAAGATGCCTTCGAACGCATGCTCGCGGGTGACCTTGCCGCCGCGCTCGGTGAGGTAGCGGAACGCGATCTTGTCCTTGCCGCTGCCGTACAGCACAGCCTTTTGTACCTCGGCAGGAAGTTCCCGCCACGGCGTGTCCACCGCGAAGCCGTAGTGCGCCGCCAGCGACAGGATTAGCTGGAAGTAGTGCGCGTTGCGCCGGTCCCAGCCGCGCACCGCGCCGCTGGCCAGCGACAGCTCGGGATGCCCGACCACGCGCGCGGGATCGAACACCTGGGTTACACCGAGGCCGTCGCAGGAGGGGCAGGCGCCGATCGGCGAGTTGAAGGAGAACAATCGCGGTTCCAGCTCGGGCAGTGAGTAGTCGCAGATCGGGCAGGAATAACGCGAGGACAGCAGCTGCTCGGGCGCTGCCGCATCATCCATGTTGGCCAGGATCACCAGACCATCGCCAAGGCGCAGTGCCGTCTCGAACGATTCGGCCAGACGCTGCTGGATGTCCTCGCGCGGACGGAAGCGGTCGATCACCACTTCGATCGTGTGCTTCTGGCGCAAAGTCAGGGGCGGCACCGCATCCAGATCGTAGACCGCGCCGTCGACGCGTGCGCGCACGAAACCCTGCGCGCGCAACTGCTCGAACACCTGTACGTGTTCGCCCTTGCGCTCGCGGACCACCGGCGCTAGCAGCATATAGCGCTGCTGGGGATCCAGCGCGAGGGTGGCATCGACCATCTGGCTTACTGTCTGCGCTTCCAGCGGTGTGCCGTGGTCCGGGCAGCGCGGCGTACCCACGCGGGCGTATAGCAGGCGCAGGTAGTCGTACACCTCGGTGATCGTGCCGACGGTGGAGCGCGGGTTGTGCGAGGTGGATTTCTGCTCGATCGAAATTGCCGGTGACAGGCCTTCGATGTGGTCGACGTCGGGCTTTTCCATGATCGACAAAAACTGCCGTGCATACGCGGAAAGGGATTCCACGTAGCGGCGCTGCCCTTCGGCGTAGATGGTGTCGAACGCCAGCGAGGATTTGCCCGAGCCGGACAGGCCGGTGATGACGATCAGCTGATCGCGTGGCAGGTCGAGGTCGATGTTCTTGAGGTTGTGCGTGCGCGCGCCGCGGATGCGAATGGTGTCCATTGATGCCGTATATGGGGGAAGCCCATTACTATACCAAGGCGTTCTGTACATGGGGCAGGCGCTGCCCGCCGTCCCTGGAATCGCGGCCGCCGCGCCTGAGTAGTTGCGGGTTCGCATCGCGTCCGTCGTTGTGGCTAAATGGCGCGTTTGCCGCCAGCGGTGCGGTTTTGTAGTGGTCAACAGGAGACGAGAGCCATGCGCAAGTGGATCGGGATTGCGGTCGGGACGGCCTTCGCCCTGGGGGGAAGTGGCCAGGCGATGGCGGCACGGCCCAGCAACCAGCAGGTGCGCCAGTTGTTCGAAGTCATGCACCTGGGCCAGATGTTCGGCCAGATGAACTCGCAGATGGCCGGTATCATGGGGCAGGCCGTGCCGTGCGTGCCCGCGTCCTACTGGCAGAACTTTATCGATGCGAGTAATAGCGAGCAGTTGCTGGGCAAGATGGTGCCGGTTTACCAGGCGCACTTCACGGCCGAGGACGTGGCTGGCCTGCTCAAGTTCTACAAGTCGCCGCTGGGCCAGAAAGTGATCACCCAGATGCCGATAACCATGGCCCAGGGCATGAAGATCGGCCAGCAGTGGGGGCGCCAACGCGGCGAAGCGATGATCAAGGAGCTGCAGCACAAGGGTACGCTGGATGCCGAGGGCCGCTGTCCGGGGAGTCCGGCGGCCAAGCTGCCGTCTACCGCGCCGGACCCCGGCCATTGAGCCCTTGCGGGTAGACGGCGCGATAGCGTGGAAGCGGGCTGGTCAGTATTTGACCAGCCCGGACTGGGCTCGCTATAATCCGCGGTTCGCCAGATCTGTTGGGTCATGGCGATACCCAAGAGAATAACGACAGAAGGGCATTCCCATGAGTTACGCAGTCATCAAGACCGGTGGCAAGCAGTACCGTGTGCAGCAGGGCGACGTGCTGCGCGTGGAGCTGTTGACCGCCGATGAAGGCGCCACGGTGAGTTTCGATCGGGTGTTGCTGGTCGGCACCGGCGAGTCGATCACGGTCGGTGCGCCGGTGGTCGAAGGCGCCACCGTCAGCGCTACCGTGCGCAAGCACGGTCGGGCCGACAAGATCCGCATCATCAAGTTCCGCCGCCGCAAGCACTACAAGCGTCAGCAGGGCCATCGGCAGCATTTCACTGAAATCGAGATCACGGGCATCAACGCCTGATTTAGCTGGAGTAGATAGTCATGGCACATAAAAAGGCAGGCGGCTCCACCCGCAACGGTCGCGATTCGAACCCGAAATACCTCGGCGTCAAGATCTACGGTGGCCAGGCCATCGAGGCGGGCAACATCATCGTGCGCCAGCGCGGTACCCAGTTTCATCCGGGCACCGGCGTGGGCCTGGGTCGCGACCACACACTGTTTGCACTGGTCGACGGCAAGGTTCACTTCGCCGTTCGCGGCGCCAAGAACCGCCGATTCGTCGACGTCGTGCAGGCGTAAGCTCGCCAGTAACGCGAATGAGAGCCCCGCGTTGCGGGGCTTTTGTTTTTGGCGAGCTGGGAATAGGGCATAGAGAATAGGGAATGGTCAGGCGCAAAAGCAAAGCGTGCTGCTCACCCTTGCCGATACCCCAGCTTTTCCCATTTCTCATTCCCTACTCCCCATTCCCGGCCCCTCGCAATGAAATTCGTCGACGAAGCAATCATCAAAGTCCAGGCCGGCGATGGCGGCAATGGCTGCATCAGCTTCCGCCGCGAGAAGTTCATCCCGTTCGGCGGTCCCGATGGCGGCGACGGCGGCGCGGGTGGTTCGGTCTGGCTGGTGGCCGACGAAGGCCTGAATACTTTGGTCGACTTTCGCCATCAGCGCAGCTTCAAGGCGCAGCGCGGCCAGAACGGCATGGGCAGCCAGATGTACGGCAAGGGCGGCGACGATCACACGATCCGCGTGCCGGTTGGCACCATGATCACCAATATCGATACCGACGAGGTGATCGGCGATCTCACCGGCCACGGCCAGCGCATGCTGGTGGCGCAGGGGGGCAAGGGCGGGCTGGGCAATATTCATTTCAAGAGCTCGGTGAACCGGGCACCGCGCAAGGCTACGGTGGGCACGCCCGGCGACGTGCGCGAGCTCAAGCTGGAACTGCGTCTGCTCGCCGACGTCGGCCTGCTCGGCTTCCCGAATGCCGGCAAATCTACCTTCATCCGTGCGGTCTCGGCGGCGACGCCGCGGGTGGCGGACTATCCGTTCACCACGCTGCACCCCAATCTGGGCGTGGTCAGTCTCGGCGTCGACCAGAGTTTCGTGATTGCGGACATTCCCGGCCTGATCGAGGGCGCCTCTGAAGGCGCCGGGCTGGGCATCCAGTTCCTGCGCCACGTGGCGCGTACCAGCCTGCTGCTGCACCTGGTGGACATGGCTCCGCTCGACGGTTCCAACGTAGCCGGTCAGGTGCGCGCGATCGAGCTGGAACTGGAGAAATTCAACCCGGAATTGCTGGAGCGGCCGCGCTGGTTAGTGCTGAACAAATCCGACATGCTGGTCGAGGACGAGCGCCAGGCAACCGCGGAAAGGATCGTTGCCGAGTTGGACTGGAAACAGCCGTGGTTCGTGATCTCGGCGATCGCCCGCGAAAACACCATGGCCGTGTGCCAGCGGGTGCAGCGCTTCTTCGAGTCTCAGCGCGAAGCGAATGCCGAACGCACCGACCTGCTGTCGGGTGACGTCAGGCTCCGCGGCGAGCCACCGCAAGACTGACTGCCTCGAAGACCTGGCGGCTTCGATGTGGCTTCGGGTTGATCCAGGTCAAGAGTGGTATCGTGCGTGGCCGGTACAAAGCAGCAGTGACCTGCTGACATGACTCAGGCCCGCCCCAACGGCAGGTAACCGCCAGACGTTGGGGTTCTTTTTTTGTTCCTGTATAATAATAGGTATCATTCAAGGTGATTGAAGGCATGCATTCCATGAAGCGATCCCTGCCGTTCGTGCTGGCGGCGCTGTTGCCGACGTCGGCGCTCGCTGCCGACGCGCCGACCTACACCTTGGTGCTGAAGAACCACCGCTATCAACCCAGCACCCTGCATATTCCGGCGCATAGCCGGATCAAGCTTGAGCTGATCAACCAGGATCCCTCGCCCGAGGAGTTCGAAAGCAATGATTTCCCAGCCGAGAAAATCGTGATGCCAAACAGCCGGATGAGTCTTTTCATCGGCCCGCTCAAGCCCGGGCGTTACAACTTCTATGGAGATTTCCACCAGCCCACGGCGCAGGGCACGCTGGTGGTGGAGTAGCGCCATGTGGGCTGTAGCCTTGCTGGTTTTCAGGGAAGTGCTGGAAGCGGCGCTGATCGTCAGCGTGGTGGCTGCGGCCACGCGCGGCGTGCATCGGCGCGGCTGGTTTGTTGGCGGCGGCATCGCGTTGGGCGTGTCGGGGGCGGTGCTGGTGGCGCTGTCGGCCGGACTGCTGGCCTCGGCGTTCAGCGGTGTTGGCCAGGAGTTGTTCAATGCGACGGTGCTGCTGGCGGCGGTGCTGATGATCGGCTGGCATGTGCTGTGGATGGCCAGTCATGGTCGCGAGCTCGCTCGCCAGATGCAGGCGCTGGGCAGCGCGGTGCAGAGTGGAGCCAGTTCGTTGACCCTGCTGCTGGTGGTGGTCGCCATCGCGGTACTGCGCGAGGGCTCCGAGATCGTGTTGTTCCTGTACGGCATGCGCGCCGGCGGTGCGGATCATTTGTGGGCAGGGCTGGCCATCGGCGTAATTGCCGGTTCGGCGCTTGGCTTGGCCTTGTATGCCGGGTTGCTGCGGATTCCGATGCGACACTTCTTCGGTTTCACCAACGGTATGTTGAGCCTGCTGGCTGCCGGACTGGCGTCCAGCGCAGCGCGCTACCTGATCCAGGCCAATCTGTTGCCGGCATGGAGCCCGCAACTGTGGGATAGCTCCTGGTTGCTCGACAATGGATCATTGCTGGGTCAGACCGCGCACATCCTGGTCGGCTACGACGCGCGACCGTCAGGCATGCAATTGACGGTCTATGCGTCAACCCTGTTGGCATTGTGGCTCGGCGCAAGGTTGGTTACCCGCGCTGCCCAGCCGCCGCGGCGTCAAGCCAGTTCGCCCGAATCGGAGAGTGCTGCACAACCCCGGTCGGAGCTGATGCAACAAGCGCAACCCGGTCGCACTTCATGACCGACTACATGCGGAACACACCATAGCGCTGGGGCTCGATCGGCGCATTCATCGAAGCCGAGATGGCCAGCCCCAGCACGCGGCGTGTATCGACCGGGTCGATGATACCGTCGTCCCACAGCCGCGCGCTGGCGTAGTAGGGGTGGCCCTGGCGTTCGTACTGCTCGCGTAGTGGCGCCTTGAACGCCTCTTCCTCCTCGGCCGACCACTCGCCGCCGCTGGCCTCAATGCCGTCCCGCTTGACCGTGGCCAACACCGAGGCGGCCTGTTCGCCGCCCATCACGCTGATCCGCGCGTTCGGCCACATCCACAGGAAGCGCGCGCCGTAGGCACGACCGCACATCGCGTAATTGCCGGCGCCGAAACTGCCGCCGATCACCACGGTGAACTTCGGTACGTGCGAGCACGCCACCGCGGTCACCATCTTGGCGCCGTCCTTGGCGATGCCGGCCTGCTCGTATTTCTTGCCGACCATGAAGCCGGTGATGTTCTGCAGGAACACCAGCGGCACGTTGCGCTGGTTGCACAGCTCGATGAAGTGCGCGCCCTTGAGCGCGCTCTCGGCGAACAGGATGCCGTTGTTGGCGACGATGCCGACCGGATAGCCGTGGATGTGCGCGAAGCCGCAAACCAGGGTCTTGCCGTAGCGCGCCTTGAATTCGTGGAACTCGGAGCCATCGACGATACGCGCGATCACCTCGCGGATGTCGAACGGGCGACGGGTGTCGGCCGGGATCACGCCATACAGTTCTTCGGCGGGGTATTTCGGTTCAACCGGCGGGCGCAACGCCAGTGGCATCTGTTTCGTGCGGTTGAGGTGGCCGACGATATCGCGGGCAATGGCCAGTGCATGCGCGTCATTCTCGGCAAAGTGATCGGCCACGCCGGAGATCGAGGTGTGCACGTCGGCACCCCCCAGCGTTTCGGCATCCACCACCTCGCCGGTGGCCGCTTTTACTAGCGGCGGACCGCCGAGGAAGATCGTGCCCTGTTCGCGCACGATGATCGTCTCGTCGCTCATCGCCGGCACATAGGCGCCGCCGGCGGTGCACGAACCCATCACCACCGCGATCTGCGGAATGTTGAGCGACGACATCTGCGCCTGGTTGTAGAAGATCCGGCCGAAGTGTTGCTTGTCCGGAAACACCTCGTCCTGCAGCGGTAGGAAGGCGCCGCCGGAGTCGACCAGGTAGATGCATGGCAGGCGGTTTTCCAGTGCTACCTCCTGTGCGCGCAGATGCTTCTTCACCGTGATCGGAAAATAAGTGCCGCCCTTGACGGTGGCATCGTTGGCCACCACCATCACCTCGATGGCGTTGACCCGGCCGATGCCGGTGATCACGCCGGCCGCGGGGGCAGCATCGTGGTACATGCCGTGCGCCGCCAGCGGCGACAGCTCGAGGAAGGGTGAGCCGGGGTCGAGCAGCGCGCGGATGCGCTCGCGCGGCAGCAGCTTGCCGCGCGCCACATGCTTCTCGCGCGCCCTGATGCCACCGCCCTCCGCGCTGCGGGCCAATTCACGCTGCAGGTCGTCGACCACCGCGCGCAACTGGGTGGTGCTCGCCTGGAACTCGGGAGAACGCGGATCGATCTGCGATGCAATGACGCTCATGGATGCTGGCTCGTTGGGACGGAACTTTCGCGAAGGCTGGACTGTGCATAATAGCCGGCAATCGCCAGCGACCAAAGCGACCGAGTGG
>SCRO01000076.1 GCA_004298505.1 Rhodanobacter sp. | reverse complement strand
CTGTGCGGTCCATATTTCCGCCGATTCTTGGCCCATGGAACCACCATGGGCCGGCGAACCGTCGAAAATCTGTCCTCGCACAGCCGAATTCTCGCCTCGACCACCAAAGTCCGACAGGCTCCTAGACCATCTCACTGAATTGCACCCGCAGCGATGACCCTGGCCAACTTCCAAGATCTGCTCGACGCCAGTCGTCAGCAACCGCAGCCGCAGCGGTTGCTGTTCACCTTTGTCCGGGTCGAGTTGCCGGAGGCAGCCACCGAGGCCCAGCGTGCGCGCGTGCAGGCGGGTGAAGGTGGCAACCTCACGCCCAGCCTGTGCGTGGACAAGGCACCGGAGGAAGTGGCTAGCTTTGCCGCGCTGGTGCAGGAATCAAAAGTTGCCGGCCTGCCCTGGGACATCGTATTTGTCGCCAGCCTGTCCGGTCGCGCGGGCGTCGCACCGTCCACGGACGAGGCCGCGCAGCCGCTACGCCTGATGGTCAATGCGATCAACAACGGGCGCGTGGCCGAGTTCGCCGCATTCGACCGCGACGGAAATGTGCTGCAGTTCTGCTAGGAGCCTGTCGGACTTTGGTGGTCGAGGCGAGAATTCGGCTGTGCGAGGACAGATTTTTGACGATTCGCCGGCCCATGGTGGTTCCATGGGCCAAGAATCGGCGGAAATATGGACCGCACAGGCGGATTCGCAGGCCGGCCAACCAAAGTCCGACAGGCTCCTAGGAGCCTGACCTGAATCAAGTGAGTTGGCGGCAAGGCCATTCAAGGTGTGCACCTGTTTACGAAGGAAATACGCAATGCGTAGCGACCTGAAACCCCGCCCTGGATTGACGGCTTTGCGGACAACGTTCCTGATCAACTTGAAAGGGTCCGCTGGCACGGGTCGCCGTGAACGCGAGCCCGGCGTGGTGTGCACGTGTCGTCGACCGGGCTGGTTGCACGGATGGCCGGCATGACCGCAGCACAGCCATTCAACCACGGCGAGCCACGCGACCACACGCTGGATGCCTGCTTCCTCGGCCCCTATGGCGAGAACGATGCGTTGCTGGAAAAGATGCTGGTCGAGTTCCTGCGCGACCATGTCTACTGGCGCCGCAACTTCCACCCGGAGGATCCGCCGGCGATCGGCACCGGCGCCACGTACCACCCGGACTATGTTGCGTTTGAATCGCGCATGCGGCGCGAATTGCACCAGCTTTCGGCCGCGCTGAAAAAATCGGTGCCATTCCACAGCCCGCGCTATATCGGCCACATGGCGTCAGACCTGCTGCTGCCCGGGTTGGCGGCGCAGATGCTGACCTTGCCCTACAACCCGAACAACGTCAGCGAGGACGCCGCACCGGTCACGGTCGACATGGAAGTGCAGGCCGGCTTGCAACTGGCACGCATGCTGGGCTATCCGCACGACCCGGCCGTCGACGCCTGTGCGTTTGGCCACCTGACCTCCGGCGGCACTCTGGCAAACTATCAGGCGCTGCGGCTGGCGCTGGCGTTGAAGGCGTTCCCGCTGGCGTTGCGCGCGGCGCACGTACCGGAACTGGATCTTCCCGACGACGACTGGCACGCGTTCAACCTGGCGCAAGCCGACGGCATCGCCTTGCTGACAGCCTGGCAAGCATGGCTGGCAGCGCAGACGCCGGCAGTGCGCGCGCGCTGGCTGCAGCGCGTGGAAGGCGAACGCATCGAGCAGCGTGGTCTGGTCGGTTTCTTCGCCGCACACTCGCCACTGAAGGTGCCGCTGGTGCTGGCGCCGGTCACCGCACACTACTCATGGAGCAAGGGATTGAAGTTGCTCGGCCTGGGCCGCGACCAGCTCAAGCTGCTGCCCACCGACGGCATGCGGCTGGATCCCGCTGCGCTGCGTGACACGCTGGAACGCTGCGCCCGCGAACAACAGGGCGTGCTGCTGTGCGTGGCTGTGCTCGGCGGCACCGAGTACGGCACGATCGATCCGATCGACGCGGTGCTGGCCGCGCGCCACGATTCGCGCCAGCGCGGCCTGGACTTTGCCGTACACGTCGACGCCGCCTGGGGCGGCTATCTGGCCACGTTGTTCCGCAACCAGGATGGCTCGCTGCGCTCGCGCGCCGAGGTCGCCACCGAATACGTGCAATTTCCCACTGCGGCCGTCCACGCGGCGTTCGCTGCGCTGGGCGATACTGATTCGGTCACCGTCGATCCGCACAAGCTTGGCTATCTGCCCTACGGCAGCGGCGCCTTCATCTGCCGCGACCATCGCGCGATGGCCCTGCTGGCCGAGCGCGCCGACTACGTGTTCCACGGCGGCACGCCGAAGGACTATCTCGCGCGCTACCGCAACCTTGGCCAGTTTATCCCGGAAGGCTCCAAGTCCGGCGCCGCCGCGGCCGCGGTCTACGTCACGCACAAGGTGCTGCCGCTGGACCATGTCCACTTTGGTCGACTGCTGCGCGCTACCGTGCGCGCGGCCGAGACCTTCCACGCGAGCGCACGGCGCTTCGCGCTGGAACTGTCCGACTGCGTACAGGCACTGGTGCCGTTCGCGCCGGACAGTAACCTGGTCTGCCTCGCACTCAACCCGCGCGGCAACAGCTCGATACCGACGGCCAACGCGTTCGTGCGCAAGTTGCACGACATCCTGCGCTGCGATCCTCAGCAGCCCCTGCAGACGAAGGAATTCTTCGGCTCGGTGACCACTCTGCGCCCGGAGCTGCTGGGGCCCGGGCAGACCGCGCGCATCTTCGGCGCGCTGGGCCTGGACACCAGCAAGCTCGATCCGGACGAGGATGGCCTGCTGATCCTGCGTCATACGCTGATGAACCCGTTCCTGATCGACCACGAGAACGGCATCAACTACATGGACCGCTATTTCGATTTCCTCGGCCGCCGCGTGCGCGCCTTGCTCGACCCTGCCGGTAGCACGCCATGAACCCGGCATCGCCGATGCATGACGCCGCCACTCCGCCCGCGCCGCAGCACGCTCCGGCCATGCGTTTCGCGGTACTTGGCTACGGGCGTTTCGGCGAGGCGTTCGCCGCGCTGCTGGTGCAGGCCGGTCACAACGTGCGTGTATACGATCCACACGTGCGGGTTCCACCTGCGCTGGCAGCACCGAGCCTGCGCGCCGCACTCGACGGCGCGTCATGGGTCGTGCTGGCGATGCCGGTGCCGCATATGCGCGAGGCCTTGCACGCGGCGCGCCCGCTGCTGCATGCCGGACAAATCGTGTTCGACGTGGGCAGCGTCAAGCTGCATCCGTGCAGCACGATGGCGGAGCTGCTGGGCAACGCAATACCGCACGTCGGCACGCATCCGCTGTTTGGTCCGCTCAGCCTGGCCCGTGGCGAACTGCGGCGCACGGTGATCTGCGCCGCCGCAGAACATCCGCAAGCGGCCGAGCGCACGCGCGAACTGTTCGTCGAGCTCGGCTGCGAGGTGATCGACCAGGACCCCGAGAGCCACGACCGCGCCATGGCCCGCACCCACGTGCTGGCGTTCTTTATCGCCAAGGGGCTGATCGACATCGGCGTGGACGACGGCATGCCGATGGCGCCGCCCTCATTCCAGGGCATGAAGCACATGCTGGCGGCGGTGCGCGGCGACGCTGGCCATCTGTTCGGCGCGATCCAGCGGGAGAATCCATTCGCCGCCGAAGCCCGCGGGGAACTGCTGGCCGAACTGAACCGGATCCATCGGCAACTGCTGGCCGATGCGGCCGATCCGATGACGATCGCGATGCGACCCGGGCCCGGCTGAGTGCGTCGCCCATGGCCACGACGAGACGCGTAGTCGGCGTCACCCTGACTTCACGGCCCCCAGCCCGAACCATCGCACCGCAAGCACGCCAAGCTCGTAGAGCAGATACATGGGGACCGCCAACATGATCATCGAGGTGATGTCCGGCGGTGTGATCACGGCGGAAATGGCAAAGGCGCCGACGATCGCGTAACGACGGCTGCTGCGCAGTCTGGCAAGATCGACGACACCCAGCGCGGCCAGGATGACTACGGCCACCGGTACTTCGAAACAAAGACCGAACGCGAAGAACACCAGCATCACGAAGTCGAGGTAATGGTTGATGTCCGTCATCATTTCGACCCCGCCCGGCGTCACCGCCGTGAGAAAGCGAAAGGCCGCCGGCAACACCAGAAAATAGGCGAACGCACAACCCAGATAGAACAGAACCAGTGCCGCCACCAGCAGCGGGCGCGCCAGGCGTTTCTCGCGTTGGTATAGGCCCGGGCTGACGAATGCCCAGAGCTGGTACACGATGACCGGCATGCCGATCAGCAAAGCCACGTAGAAAGCCAGCTTCAACGGCGCCAGGAACGGACTGGTGACCTCGGTCGCAATCAGGTGTACGCCGTGCGGCAGGCGCGCGACCAGCGGTGCGGCGAGCAGCGAATACAGTCGGTTGGCGACGGGCACCAGCGCGACCAGCAACAGCAATAGCGTTGCCAGCGCCTTGATCAGGCGGGTGCGCAGCTCCAGCAGGTGCGTAAGCAGGCCAGTTTGCACAGTGTCCGCAAAGCTGCCTTCTTCGGAGACCGTCATGCCACGCCTCCGCCTGAGAGTTTGACCACATCGGCGGTGTCAACCACCGTGGATGACGCGGCAGCGGCGCTGGCGCTGGAATGCTCCTTTCCCGCCCCATCGCGCTCGGTTGCCACTGGTTCGCCCAGCATCGTTGCCGCCATTCGTACCGGCTCGTTCACGCCACGCACGACGGCGTCCACCCCGGCGCGTGCCGCGCTGCCCTGCTCGGCGACTTCACGTGCTGCACGCTTGAGTTCTTCCACCTGCAGCTCGCGCTCCACCTCGGCGCGCACGCTGTCCCAGCCGCCCCGCACGCGACGAAGCAGGGCGCCTGCAGTCCGCGCGGCACCCGGCAATTTCTCTGGCCCAAGCACGATCAACGCGATCAGCGCCACCATCAGGAGCTTGCCGAGGCTGAGATCGATCATCGGACATGCCTACCTGGATTCGGCACGGACAGACTCCCGTTGCGCGGACCCGCTGGCGCCGGGTGACGGCGCATCGGCACGCAACAACTCCGCTTCCTGGCGCTTCGCCTCCTCATCGTCGCCATTCAGATTTTTCTTGAAGCCGCGGATGGCGGCGCCAAGATCCGGTCCAATCTTGCTCAACTTGCCAGTGCCGAACACCAGCAAGACCACGACCGCGAAGATGAGTAGATGCCAAATGCTCATGAGTACTCCTGATGCAACTTCAGTGGTGGGAAATTCATGGATGGGCGCTCACCGACACGGCGAGCAGGAAAGGTCAGCGAGCCCGCGCCATCCCGGCGCCATACTCCCGCCACGGCGCCAGGTTCCAGCTCACCTGCAGTGGAGGCTGGTCTCACGTCAATGCGCCTTTGCGTCAAGCAGAACGTGTTGATGCGCCTGCTGCGCTGGATTGATTTCATGCGGGGCTGCGCTGGCCCGACGCAGAAGATCGGGCTGCTCATCCGGCGTCGCCAACGATGAATCGTCGGGATGAGCGGCCTTGCTGCAGCTCTTGGCCAGGACAAAGGCGGGCGAGCCTTCGGCCGGGCAGCCGTAGCCCAGCAACGAGGTCAACTCGGGAGTCACCGCGGAGAAGCCCAGGATTTCGCCGCCATGCGCCCGCACGAAGGCCGCGGCCTCCTGGCGTTTGGCAAACGACGCGAAGGTCGGTCCCATCAAGCCGTGCCATGGCTGCCACGCCACATACCACGCGGCGCGCGCGTCGACAAACGTCCGCGCCGCGTTGGAGGGATGCTGCCAATGGATGCGGGCGCTGTCCTGCACCAGCAATTGCTGTAGCCTGGCCTGGTTTTCAGGGTCCAGCACGTAGGCGAAAAAATCGCGGGTCGAGCCGAATTTCAGGGGCGCCTTGTAGCCCTGAACCCAGGCCTCGGCGCGAGGGCCTGGCCCGGCGTCGATATACATGCCGCAGACCGCGCAGGCATCACCCTTGTGGATGTCGGCCGCTGCCTGCGGCGGCGGTGCCTGGCCGGTACCGCAGGCCGTGAGCAACAACACGACCAGCGCCGCCAGCAGCCATGCCAGGGCGGTACAGCGCTCACTTACGCGGCGCCAGGGTGAGGCGTGAATTTTCATACTTCCTTCCGACGAAACAGGAACTGCGCCAGCGCAAAGGGCACGACGACCCAGAGCAGCATGGCCAGATAAAGCACCCACGGGCGATAGACATGGGTCGCGGTCATCCCCATGAACAGCTCGTTGCCACTGCCTGATCCAAGCGTGGTCAGGTTGATCAGGCGGAACACGTCGATCGGGTTGAAGTAGAGCAGCTGTGGGAAGAGCGACTGTTCCCATGGGTTGCCACCGCTGAACACCAGGACGGCGAGCAGACAAAGATCGAAAATGATCACCGTGACCAGCCAGGTCACCAGCGCCAGACCCGCTGCACGCGCCTTGTCGGCGGTGGTCACGCTGATCACGCTGGCCAGCGCGACAAAGCTTGCCCCGAGCATCGAGGCACTCAGCACGAAATTCCCGATACTGAACCACGCCCCGCTGGTGCGTGCCTCCGGCTGCATGATCTGGATGATCACGACCGCGGCGCCGAAACCCACCAGGGTCGCGGTGGCCAGCGCGGCACAGTGGCCGAGGAACTTGCCGGCCACCAGCTCGACCCGCGAGATCGGATAGCTGAGTACCAGCAGCAAGGTGCCGTTGTCCTGTTCGCCCACCACCATGTCGTAGGCGATCAGCAGCCCGATCAACGGCACCACGAAGGCGGCCAGCGTGGTCAGGCTGGCCAGCGTGGCGTCGAACGAGGTGAAGCCGACCTTGCCGGCCGCGGCGCCACCGAAGTAGGAAATGCTCAGCGCCAGCACCGCGAACAGCACGGCCACCGCGATTGTCCAGCGATTGCGGAAGTCGTCACGAAACTCCTTGCCGGCGATGATCGCGATGCTATTCATGCGGTTGGCTCCACTTCGCGTTTCGTGCCCGCGCCAAGATAGTCATACAGGCGCGCCAGCGACGCTTCCCGGACCACGATGTCCTCGACCGCGGGATCGGCGGCCAGACGTTGCAGCACGTTGAGCTTGCCGCCTTCGGCGATCTCGATCTCGAAGCGGCCGTCGTGGCGCAGCGTCTGCGCCAGAGCGAACCCATTGAGCTCCCGCGCGAACGCGGCGGGATCGGCAGCGTCCTTCAGCTGCACCACGACCATGTCCGGCAGCCCCGACTGCCGACGCAACTCGCCGACGCTGCCCGCGGCGAGCAGTTCGCCCTGACGCAGGATCAGGGCGCTGTCGATGTGCGGCTCAAGCTCGGCCAACACATGCGAGGACACCAGCACACTGTGCCCTTCGGTGCGCAACTCGCCGACGATTTCGTACAGTTCCCGCGTCGCCTGCGGATCGAGGCCGCCGGTAGGCTCGTCCAGCACCACCAGTTCAGGCGATGCCAGCAAGGCCTGGGCCAGTCCCAAGCGTTGCCGCATGCCCTTGGAATAAGTGGAAACACGGCGGCCTTTGGCGTGGCCAAGACCGACCCGCGCCAGCAGCTTGCCTGCCTGCGCACGCGGTGCGCGCTTCAGGTCCGCCAGATAGTTGATCACCTCGGTGCCGCTGAGGTTGCCATAGAACGCCACGCTCTCGGGCAGATAGCCGATGCGACGGCGCAGCGCCACCGCGGCGCTGCCCCATGGTGACTGACCCAACACCTCGACGTGCCCGCTGGTGGGCTCGATCAGCCCCAGGATCAATTTGATCAGGGTCGACTTGCCGGCACCGTTGTGACCGAGCAAGCCGATCACCTTGCCCATGGGTACCGTCGCCGAGACGCCGGCCAGGGCGGCGACGCCCTTGTACTGCTTGCCGAGCGCGGTGATGTCAATGGCGTGGATCATGGGCTCTCGCTCGCAACTTTTCAGGGATGCTCATCAACGGGTGGCTGTCCTGCACACTGGGCGGCGTGAACACGGGAAACGCGCGCTGCACGTAGCGCAGCAACAGGATGGAGGGGCTCGACAGCAGCACCCGTGCGCCCGGATATTTCCACAGCAGCATATCGACGCCGTCGTTGGGCCGGTAAGGCACGTCGCCGAGTCCATCGCCATCGAGGTCCCAACCGAGATAGTTGCTCCAGTAGTTGCCCTTGCCATCGAGCGACCACTCGTCGGCCACGTTCTGTACGTACTTCACCTGCGTGCGGTTGTTCACGAACGCGTTGTTGTAGACATGGTTGTCCTGCGAGCCGGCCGTGATATGGATGCCGATCGGCGAGTCGGCCAGCAGGTTGTCGTGGATCCGGTTGAACTCGGAGTTATACACGAACAGCGCCTTGCCTTCGCCGCCTGCGACCACCTGATTGTCTCCGCCGAGATCACCCGTGATGTCGCGGACTTCGTTGCCGCCGATATCGCTGTAGGTGACGTAGTTGAACAAAATGCCGTAGGAGGAATCGTTGACCATGTGGTTGCCGACGACGCGCATGTGGTCGGAGCTCATCAATGCCATGCCCGCGACGTTGTTTGAGCTGGTGTTGCCCTGCAAGGTCTCGTTCCTGGTGTACATCTGGTGCACGCCGTACCTGACCTCATGGATATGATTGTCGGCGATCAGGTTGTCGTGACTCACGTAATCGTAGATACCATCCCGCACGGCGGACACATCGTTGCCCCTGATCACGCAGTTGGCGTCGCTCCACAGATGGATGCCGTCGCCGCGGCTGGGCACGCGCAGCTCGGTGATGCCGGTGATCACGTTGCCGATCACCTGCACATGCTGCGGGCCATCCAGGTACACGCCAAACAAGATGTCCTGAATCCGGTTGTTTTCGACGACCGCCCCGTCCACGCCTTTCTCGACATACACCCCGGCGTTCATGGCCGTGAGGTCACGACCGGAGTTGCGGATGGTCAGATTGCGCAGCGTGACCCCGGTGGTACGAATCCGCACTACGTCACCCTGTCCATCGCCATCGAGAATGGCGCCAGGTTGCCCCTTCAGCGTCACCGGCCGGTCAAGCACAAGATGCACGTGGTGAACCCCGGGGGCGACGCTGAGCACGGCACCCGCTGCCGCGGCCGCAACCGCCTGTTGCAGACCTTCTTGGGCATGCGCCGACGGCAGCATGACGAAAGCCGTGACAGCAAGCATGCCGACTCGCAGCCAGTTGCTCCGCTTGTTCAACGCATACCCCAAGTCGTTCCGCGAAGATGCGCCTGCCGCCGGAGCCAGGACCCTGGCGGAAGGCGCATTGCACATCAGGCCTCCACCAGCATCCGGCCGCGCATCTCCAGATGCAGCGCATGGCAGAAGAAGGTGCAGTAGTACCAATAGACGCCCGGCTTGTCAGCCTTGAAGGTCACCGACGAAGTCTCCTGCGGGCTGATCTCCATATTGACGCCGTGATGGGCGAGGCAGAATCCGTGGGACAGATCCTCGATGCTGTCGACGTTGGTGACCACCACGGTCACCTCATCGCCCTTTTTCACCTTGAAGCTGTCCAGGCCGAATTTTGGTGCCGAACTGGTCATGTAGACAAAGACCTTCTTGCCCTGGCGGATGACCTTGCTGTCCTTCTCCAGCACGACACCGTGCTTCTTCGCCTGGGCTACGGTTTCAGCAAAGAACGGATCTTTGCGGTCCCATTTCCGTTTGATCTTTCCCGCCAGCATCTTGGCCGGAATGATCACCGCGTCATGCGGCTCCGAATAGACCGGCTCATCCGCCACCAGCACCATCTGATCGCCGGAAATGTCGATCAACTGGTCGAGGTCCGGATGCAACGGGCCGACCGCCAGGAAGCGATCCTTCGAGAACTTGTTCAGCGACACCAGCCACTTGCCGTCGGCGTCACGCGTCTCGCCCAGCGAGGTGTGGTTGTGGCCGGGCTGATAGGCGACGTCGAGCTTCTGGCGCAGGTAATTGACCTTCTTGCCAGCATAAGCGTCGATCGCGTCCTGGATGTTCCATTTCGCCATCTGGCTGTCGATGAACAGCGTCGTGTAGGCATAGCCGCGACCATCGTAGGCGGTGTGCAACGGCCCCAGTCCCAGCTGCGGCTCGGCCACTACGGCATCGCGCGGGTCCTTGAGCTTGCCGGCAAAGTAGTCATCGACCTTGCTCCATTCCATCAGGGTGACCGTCGGCGACAACTTGCCGGCGGCAGCAAAATACTTGCCGTCCGGGGTAGCGTTGAGCCCGTGCGGGCTCTTCGGCACGGGGATGTACATGGTCAGTTCCGAGCCATGGCGTCCATCCACCACCGGCACCTTGGACGTGCCGATCGTCTTGAACTTGCCGGCCTTGACCGCCGCCTCGATACGCTTGATGTTGAACACGACGACCCAGTCGCGCTCGCTCCGCATCATGCCGGCCAGATCCACGGCCCCCTCGCTGTTGTAGCAGGTCGAGGCCACGTACTTGCCCTCGTAATCGCAATCGGTATTGTCCAGGTTGCCATCGACGATGACCTGCCATGCCACTTCCATGGTCTCGCCATTCACCGCCGTGAACACGCACTGGTATTTCTTCGGATCGTCCAGGTCACGGCCGTCGTTGGGACTGGGAATTCTGAATTCCGAGTTGGCGAACACATAACCGGTGCGCGGCTCACGTTGCACGCGCAGGCCGTGGACGTCCGCTACGTGGGGAATACTGGTGATCTTGTCGGTGCGCATCACGTCACAGCGGATGCGTGCGATACGACTGCCCGTTTTGTCGTTCATGAACAGGTAGCGCCCGTCATAATGACCGTGCGTCTGGCTCATGTGCGGGTGATGCAGGTCGCCGCCGCGGGGGAAGTTCTCGCCCAGCACCCGCTTGCTCTCGTTGGTGATGCCCCAGCCGATGGCAAAGTCGGTATTGAACACCGGGACCCGCATCAACTCGCGCATTGATGGCACACCGAGGATGCGCAACTCGCCGGACTGACCGCCGCTCCAGAAGCCGTAGTATTCGTCCAGATGGCCGGGAGCGACGTCATGACTCTCCAGCTTCTTGCCGGGCTCGGCTGCATGCGCCGCGCGCTCCAGGCCCAGGCTACCAATCAATCCACCGGCACCGACCAGGCCAGCGAGTGCGCCAGCCTTCATGAAACTCCGGCGCGCCGGGTTGCCTGGCCCGCCAGGCAGCGCGGCAATCTCTTCTTCCGTCAGTGCCCTGATCTGGCCGGCTTTCAGTTCCGGACCCTGGTCGTTCTTCTTGTCGCTCATGGCTGTCGCTCCTCAAAAGTTGATGGAATTCCAAACAGATCGCCGCCCTACTCGCGCACTTGCGCCGGTACCTTGGCATCTTCCGCACCCACAACGAACACAGGCGTTGGCAGCGGGCGTGCTGCGCTCTCCCGCTTCTCCCGCTTCTTGCGACGCTCGACCAGCGGTGGGCATTTGTGATCGTTGTTGTATGTCACCTGGCAATCCAGGCAGTAGTGACATTCGTTGTAGTTGATCGGACCGAGCGGACTGATTGCCCTGACCTCGCACTCGACAGCACAGACCTGGCAGGGATGTCCGCACTCCTTGCGCCGACGCAGCCACTCGAACAGGCGCCAGCGACCTGACACCGCCAGGCCGGCGCCTAGCGGGCAGACGTAGCGGCAATACACCTTGTTGGTGAACGCTGCGGCTGCCAGCAAGCCCACGGCGAACAGCACGTAGCCCCAGGGACGCATGAAGTGCAGGTTGACCGCGGTCTTGAACGGCTCGATCTCCGCGAAGCGCTCGGCCAGGCCCACCGATTGCAGCGACAGCCCAAACAGGAACAGCAGAATCACGTACTTGATCGCCCACAGCCGCTCATGCACATACGATGGCGGTTCCAGCTGCGGCACCTTGAACTTCACCGCCAGCTTGTTGATCAGCACCTGCATCGCGCCAAACGGGCACAGCCAGCCGCAGTAGACACCCCGCCCCACCAGCAGCAGGGAAACCGCCACGAACGTCCACAGGATGAAGATCAGCGGATCCATCAGGAACGTGGTCCAGTGGAAGCCGTGGATCACCGAATTGACGAAGGTAAGGATGTTGACCACCGACAACTGGGCCAGTCCGTACCAGCCGATGAACACCACGGTGTAGATCAGGAAGCCAATACGGACGCGTTCCAGCAGCTTCGGACGCTTGACCACCCAATCCTGGAAAACCAGGATCAGCGACAGGAAAATCAACCCGGCCACCAGCACGGCGATCTGGAAGCGCTTGCCGTACCATATCTTCACCCATAGCGGCGCGTTCTCGGGGATCGGGCTTGCCACGACCCTGGGCTGGATGACGTAGTCGGCCGGTATCTGATAGCTGCCGGAAAATGTGTTGTAGATACTTTTCAGCGGCCCGACCTGCCGGTTCACCAACAGTTGCAGTGTCCAGGGGGCACCGGGATTGAAGCCCTGCCCATGGCGCAGGATGAAGATGCCCTTCTCGTTGAACGAGGGCATCCCCACCAGATCGGGCTCGTCCAGCACCACGAAGTCGCTGTCCTTGAACAGGAATAACTTGCCCGCCTGCATGATGTGCAGCCGGTCAAAGACACCGCCACGGACATAGCCGACGCCCTTGAACGAATACAGGCCATTGGCGACCACCGCGATGGCCTCGTCGCCGGGCTTGAGGTCCTGCATCATCGTGGCGTAGCCGGAATCACCCAGCAGGTTCTTGCCCACC
>SCRO01000075.1 GCA_004298505.1 Rhodanobacter sp. | reverse complement strand
TGGTCGCGATTTCGCCCTGGTCGGCCTGGTCACCCACATGGACAATGAAATTGTCGCCGACCTATTCGTGCACGGCGCCCGTGGTGTTGCCTCGCGCAGCCATCCGAAACAGCTGATCGCGGTGCTCAAGCGCGAATTCGAGTCCTTGCACACGCGCCGCCAGGTACGCTGGCTGCATACTGTGCTGCGCGAGACCGAGCGGCGCTGCGATGCGCTGCTCGACTCCTCCACCGACGCCATCGCCTACGTCCACGAGGGCATGCATGTGCGCGCCAACCAGGCCTATCTCGACACCTTCGGCTACGAAAATTTCGACGACCTGCTCGGCCTGCCGTTGCTGGACATGATCGATGCGGCGAACGCCGACGAAATGAAGGCCCTACTCAGAGGGCAGGCACACCAGGGCAAATTTCCCGCCCAACTCACGTTGCGCGCGCGACGTGCCGACGAGAGCCGCTTCGACGCCACTGTTGAGTTTGCTCCCGCCACGTTCGAGGGCGAACGCTGTCTGCAGATCGTGTTCCGCCGCCAGATGATCGATCCGGCCGTGTTGGAACAACTGCAGCGCGACCCCGTCACCGGCCTGTACAACCGCCAGCACATGCTGGCCTGCGTGGACGACGCCGTGACCGCGGCAGCCAAGGGCAAGAAGGGCCAGTCATTGCTGCTGATCGAGCCGGACAACTGGGTCTCGCTGGTCGGCGCGATCGGCCTGGGCAAGGCCGACGAATTGCTGGCCGGCTTCGCCGACCGTATCCGCATGTTGCTCGGCGCCGAGGATATCGCTGGCATGCTCGCCGAACATACCCTGGGCGTGGTGCTCGACTCGCGTTCTGACGAGGCAATCCGTGATTGGATCGCCAAACTGCAGCACAGCATCAGCAGCGAGATCTTCGATGCCGGCACGCGCTCGATCACGGTCACCGCCAGCGTCGGCGGCAGCCTGCTCGGCGAAAAGAACGCCAATGCCGAAACCCTGCTCAACCAGGCCAGCCATGCCCTGCGCAGCGCGCAGAATCTGGGCGGGAGCCAGGTGGACCTGCACGATCCGGCCGCGCGCGAAAAGGCCGACGAAGAGCGGGACCGCTACTGGCTCGACCTGCTGCAGAAAGCGCTGACCGGCGATGGACTCGTGCTCTATCACCAGCCAACCATCAGCCTGCAGGACGCCGAGGGCGAGTTTTCGGAAATCCTGCTGCGCATGAATGGCCCGCAGGGCGAGGTGCTGCCCGGCTTCTTCATGCCGATTGCCGAGAAGCACAACCTCACCAGCGCCATCGATCGCTGGGTGATCGACCAGGCTGTCCGCGTATTGCAGGCGCGTGAATCGCTGGCCCAGCCCACTACATTCTTCATCAAGCTCACCGCCGCCTCGTTGCTGGACGACACGCTGATGCCCTGGCTGAGCGAGCGGCTGGGCGCGGCCAGGCTGAAACACGGCCACCTGGTGCTCGAAATGACCGAGAGCAAGGTAATGACCCTGCTGCGGCCGGCACAGGAATTCGTCAACGCCTGGAAGAAGCTTGGCGGAAGCTTTGCGCTGGAACAATTCGGCTCCGGGCTGAACTCATTCCAGTTGCTCAACCACATCGACGCGGACTACCTCAAGATCGACCGCAGCCATATGGCCGATCTGCCACAACACCCGGACAGCCAGAAGAAGGTTACCGAGATCTGCCAGCAGGCGCACGACATGAATCGGCAGACGATCGCCGAATGGGTCGAGGATGCCACCAGCACGTCGCTGCTGTTTTCCTGCGGCGTGGACTTCGTGCAGGGCAACTTCCTGCAGGTACCGCAAAGACTCGAATAAGCAGCCACAGGCCGGAACGACAAAAAGCCCGCGGATCGCTTCGCGGGCTTTTTTTCAACCTCTCTGCCGGGGAGACTTACTCGGCGGCTGCGGCTGCGGCGGCGGCAGCGGCAGCCTTGGCATTCGCCTTGGCGGCGGCCGCGGCGGCGATGTCTTCCTTGATGCGGGCAGCCTTGCCTTCCAGGCCACGCAGGTAATACAGCTTCGCACCGCGCACCTTACCCTTGCGCTTGACCGTCACCGATTCGATCTGCTGGCTGTGTGCCTGGAACACGCGCTCGACGCCGGTGCCGTGCGAAATCTTGCGCACGGTGAAGGCCGAATGCAGGCCACGGCTGCGCTTGGCGATGACGATACCCTCGAACGCCTGTACGCGCTCGCGGTTGCCTTCCTTCACCTTGACGTTGACGACCACGGTGTCGCCCGGGCCGAAGTCCGGCAGCTGGCGGGTGATCTGCTCGGATTCGAACTGTTCAATGATCTTGTTCATGGCGCACCTGTCGGTTCACTTAAAGCGATATCAAAACTGCGGCCATCATTCGACCGCATCGTCGTGCCGTGCCTGCTGCTGTGCAGCATGCTCACGGCGAAATTCATCCAGCAAGGCACGGGATGCAGCATCCAGCGCACGCTGTGACAACAAGTCCGGGCGGCGCAGCCAGGTTCGTCCCAGCGATTGCTTCAGGCGCCAGCGGGCGATCGCCGCATGGTCACCGGACAGCAACACCTCCGGCACATCACCCAGCGCATCGTGCACCGGCCTCGCATAGTGCGGACAATCGAGCAATCCATCCGAGAATGAATCCTGCTCGGCCGATGCCGCGTCGTTCAACGCGCCATCCTGCAAGCGCCCGACCGCGTCGATGATCACCGCCGCGGCAAGCTCACCGCCGGACAGCACATAATCGCCGATGGAGAGCTCCTCGTCGACCTCGTGCGCCAGCAAGCGCTCGTCCACACCTTCGTAACGTCCGCAGAGCAGGCCGATGCGCGGCAACTTTGCCAGCGCCTCCACCTTGCCTTGCGTCAGCCGCGCTCCCTGCGGACTGAGATAAATCAGATGCACCGGTTCCGGTGCTGCCTCGCACATGGCCGCCAGGGTCGTGCGCAAGGGCTCGATCATCATCACCATGCCCGGACCGCCGCCATACGAGCTGCTGTCCACGCTGCGGTGTCTGTCGGTGGCGTAGTCGCGCGGGTTCCAGGCTTGCACCTGCAGCAGCTCGCGTTGCTGCGCGCGTCCCACTACACCGACGGCGGCACACTGGCGCACGAAGTCGGGAAACAGGCTGACGACATCGATGCGCATGACCCTTGTCCTTTAGCTCCGCACACCGGCGACGTCAGAATTCAGGATCCCAGTCCACCACCATACGCCCTGCAGACAAATCCACCGAACGCACGTACGAACCCTGGATAAAGGGAATCAGCCGCTCGCGCGAGCCGTCCCTCACCACCACCACGTCATTGGCACCGGTGGCGAACAGGTGACTGACCCGCCCCAGCTCCACATCCTGCGTGGTGACCACCTCGAGTCCTTCGAGATCGACCCAGTAATACTCATCCTTCGCGGGAGCGGGCAACTGCTCGCGGGCGACATGGATGTCGGTACCGATCAGCGCTGCCGCCTGTTCGCGGTCGTCCACCCCGGGCAGCTGGGCCACCATGCCCTTGCCCTGCGTACGACCTTGCACTCCCGAGATCTCCCTTTCCTCGCCGGGCGCTGCACCGAGCAGCCACGGTTGGTAGTCGAAGATCCGCATGCGCGGCTCGGCCCAGGATTCGATCTTGAGCCAACCCTGCACGCCATACAGCCCGACGATGCGCCCGATCAGGACGCGCCGACCGGCTGTCGTCATGCTCAGGCGACCGGCTGCTGCTTGCCGGCTTCCTTGACCAGGGCGGCGACCTTGTCGCTCAGCTGCGCCCCCTTGCCGACCCATTCCTGCACGCGCGCCACGTTCAGCTCAAGGCGCTTGTCCTGGCCCGACGCCACCGGGTTGTAAAAGCCGACGCTCTCGATGTTGCGACCGTCGCGCTTGCTGCGCTGATCGGTCACAACGACGTGGTAGAACGGACGGCCCTTGGCGCCACCGCGCGAAAGACGAATCTTGACCATGGTAGAACTCCAGAATTGCCGAACGAGCGGCAGGCACACGAGAGTCGTGCGCGGTAAACGGGATATTTTAGCGGGTTTTCGGGAAAAGGGAAGGGCCGAGGAGCAGGAGTGAGGGAAGAGGAGTGAGGAGATAGATGAAGAAGCGAAATGCTCTCTCTTACTCCTCACTCCTCTTCCCTCACTTCTCGCCCTTCAGCGCATCGGCGGCAAACCACCCATGCCGCCCAGGCCCTTCATGGCGCCGCGCATCTGGCGCATCAGGCCCTTGCTGCCGCCCTTGCCCAGCTTGGACATCATCTTTTCCATCTGCATGTACTGCTTCAGCACGCGGTTGACGTCGGCCGGCTGCGTGCCGGAACCGCGGGCGACGCGGGCACGGCGCGAGCCGTTGAGCAGATCCGGGTGGCGACGCTCTTTCTTGGTCATCGAGTTGATGATCGCGACCATCTTGTTCATCTCGCCATCGTTGACCTTTGACTTCACGCTATCCGGCAAGTTGGCGACACCAGGCAGCTTGTCGAGCAGGCCGGCCAGGCCGCCCATGTTGCCCATCTGCTCCAGTTGGTCCTTCATGTCGTTCAGGTCGAAGCGCTTGCCCTTCATCACCTTCTGGGCCAGTTTCTGCGCCTTGTCCTGATCGACCTTGCGCTCGACCTCCTCGACCAGCGACAGCACATCGCCCATGCCGAGGATGCGCTGCGCCAAGCGATCGGGGTGGAACGGCTCCAGCGCGTCGCTCTTCTCGCCGGCACCGAGGAACTTGATCGGCTTGCCGGTGACATAACGCACCGACAACGCCGCTCCGCCGCGGGCATCGCCGTCGGTCTTGGTCAGGATCACGCCGGTCAGCGGCAACGCCTCGTTGAATGCCTTGGCGGTATTGGCGGCATCCTGGCCGGTCATCGAATCGACCACGAACAGCGTCTCGATCGGCGTGATCGCGGCATGCAAGGCCTTGATCTCGGCCATCATCGCCCCGTCCACGTGCAGTCGACCGGCGGTATCGACCAGCAGCACGTCGATCACTTCGCGCCGCGCGGTCGCAATCGCGTCCTTGGCGATGCGCACCGGATCCTGGCCCGCCGCGGACGGGAAGAACTTCACCCCGACCTGTTCGGCCAGCGTGCGCAGCTGCTCGATAGCGGCCGGGCGATAGATGTCGCAGCTGACCACCATCACTTTCTTCTTCTTGCGCTCGGTCAGCAGCCGCGCCAGCTTGGCGACCGTGGTGGTCTTGCCGGCGCCCTGCAGACCCGCCATCAGGATCACCGCCGGTGGTTGCTGGGCCAGGTTCAACTCCGCGTTGGCCACGCCCATCACCACAGTCAACTCGTCGCTAACCACCTTCACCAGGGCCTGGCCGGGCGAAAGGCTCTTGGCCACTTCCTGGCCGACCGCGCGCACCTTGATGCGCTGGATCAGGGCCTGCACGACCGGCAGCGCGACATCGGCCTCGAGCAAGGCGATGCGCACCTCACGCAGTGCTTCGCGGATGTTTTCGTCGGTCAGCCGGCCGCGGCCGCGCAGGCGGTTGACGGTACTGGACAGGCGTTGGCTGAGCGATTCAAACATGGGCAAAGTCGTGGACTATTCGGAGACCAGCAAGTATAGCCGACCGCGGTTGTCCATCGGCCGAGCGCCTGCGTAGTGCTGGCCACGGTCACTCATGCATCAATGCGGCGCCGGACCGAACGTGCCTAACCGTGGGTGCGCGGGATCGGCCCTGGCCAGCACCTTGCGCGACACACACGCACCCCGCCACGCTCCGCACCGCGGAGAACCGCAGCCAGGAATGAGCATGCGCCGAGTTCCGCCGTAGGGCGCTACACGCACGCTCTCGCCCCACGTTCCAACATTCACCTGTCCGCAACGCTGTGCCACACTTGCGTGTGATGTCGCTGACCATCCCAACCATTCTGGCCATCGTGGCCTATCTGACTGGCGCCAGCCTGCTGGCGGCGCCGCTGGTGGGTTGCCCACGCACGCCGCGACGGCTTGGCCTGGCGATCGCCACGCTGGCCGTCATGCTGCATGTCGCCGTCCTGCTGGGCGCGCATGGTGGCCGGGTCGACTTGCATTTCTTCGCGGCGCTCTCGCTGGTCGCCTGCGTGGTCGCCGCACTGACCCTGCTGGTAAACCTGTCGCGCCCCGTCGCCGGCCTTGGCGTGATCGTGTTTCCGGTGGCCGCGCTGGTGCTGGCGCTGGATGTCTTTCTGGCACCGCCCACCACACCCGCGCCGATCGACTGGCAGATCAAGCTGCATGTGGTGATTGCGCTGCTCGCCTATAGCGTGCTGTCGATTGCCGCCGTGCTGGCGCTACTGCTGGCGGTACAGGAACGCGCGCTGCGCTCACGCCGGCCAGGAATACTCGTTCGCGCCTTGCCACCGCTGACCCAGACCGAGGCGCTGCTGTTTCGCCTGATCGGTGCCGGTTTCGCCCTGCTCACCCTGACCCTGCTCAGCGGCCTGCTGTTCATCGCCAATATCCGCGCCCAGCATCTGGTGCACACCACCGTGCTGAGCATCGTCGCGTGGTTGATCTTCGGTGCGCTGTTGTGGGGCCGCTGGCGCCACGGCTGGCGCGGGCGCAGCGCGGTCAACCTCACCCTGATCGGGATGGCGATGCTGGCGCTGGCATTCTTCGGCTCGAAGTTCGTGCTGGAAGTGATCCTGCACCGCACGATGGGCTGAGAGGCTGCGAAAAAATCGCCTACCTACGGCGAGTGCCGGATCAGCGGCAGGCGTCGATCGCGTCACCCAGTCGTTCCACCCCGACCACCTCCATGTCGCCGACCTTGCCTTTTTTCGGCGCATTCGCCTTCGGCACGATCGCCCGGCGGAAGCCGTGATGGGCCGCTTCCTTCAGGCGTTCCTCGCCGTTCGGCACCGGGCGAATCTCACCGGACAGGCCGACCTCGCCGAAGGTGACCATATGCTCGGGCAACGGCCGGTCGCGCAAGCTCGACAACACCGCCAGCAGCACCGGCAGGTCGGCCGCGGTCTCCTGCACACGGATGCCGCCGACCACGTTCACAAACACATCCTGATCGTAGGCCGCCACCCCGCCGTGCCGATGCAGCACCGCCAGCAGCATCGCCAGCCGGTTCTGCTCGAGCCCCAGGGTGACCCGGCGCGGATTGCCCAGCGAGGACTGATCGACCAGTGCCTGTACCTCGACCAGCAACGGTCGCGTGCCCTCGCGCGTCACCATCACGGCACTGCCCGAGGTCGGCCCCGCATGATGCGACAGGAAGATCGCCGACGGGTTGGGCACCTCGCGCAGGCCCTTGTCGCTCATCGCGAACACGCCCAGCTCGTTGACCGCGCCGAAGCGGTTCTTGAACGCGCGCAGCACGCGGAAGCGGCTGCCGGATTCGCCCTCGAAATACAGCACCGCGTCGACCATGTGCTCGAGCACGCGCGGGCCGGCGATACCGCCCTCCTTGGTGACGTGGCCGACCAGGAACACGGCGGTGCCGGTCTCCTTGGCAAAACGGGTGAGCTTGGCTGCCGACTCACGCACCTGGGATACTGAGCCCGGCGCCGCAGTCAGCAGTTCGGTCCAGATCGTCTGGATCGAATCGATCACCAACACCTTCGGTCGCGTCGCCATCGCCTGTTCGAGGATGCGCTCGATGCAGGTCTCCGCCAGCGCGCGCAGCGGCTCCAGCGACAGACCGAGGCGCTGTGCCCGCGCCGCCACTTGTGCCAGCGATTCCTCACCTGTGACGTAGACGCTGGGCAGTTGCAGGCCCAGCGTGCCCAGCACCTGCAGTAGCAGGGTCGACTTGCCGATACCCGGGTCGCCGCCGATCAGCACCACCGAGCCCTGCACCAGCCCACCGCCAAGCACGCGGTCGAGCTCGCCGACACCGGTCAGCGCGCGCGCCTCGGTGGTCAGCATCACCTCGGTCAGCGGCGTGATCCTCGGCGCGCCCGCGGCGGCGCCGGCATAGCTCGAACGCTGCGCGCCCACCGACGGCTTGCCCGACGTGGCCGATTCCAGCACGATTGCGCTGAGCGTGTTCCACGCCCCGCACTCGATGCACTGGCCCTGCCACTTGTTGTGTTCGGCGCCGCAGTCGGTGCAGACGTAGGCGGTTTTGGCTTTGGCCATGGGGTGTTCCGGATCGACGATGTGAAGTGGAGCGAGCTTAGCCCGTGGGCAGCGCAAACCGCGAGACGTGTCGTCGCGACAACCTGTCAGCTGTCAGCTGTCAGCTTTCATCTTCCACGAACAACACGCGGCGGGTCATGCCGCAGGTGAGATCGTAGGAGATCGTGCCGGACTGCGCGGCGACGGTTTCCACCGGCAGATCGGGCCCCCACAACGTCACGCGGTCACCGATTTTCGCGTCGGCGGCCTCGCGCAAGTCGAGCGTGATCAAGTCCATCGAGACGCGCCCGATCAGCGGCACGCGCCGATCACCGACAAGCACCGGCGTACCGGCCGCCGCGCTGCGCGGGTAGCCATCGCCATAGCCGATCGCCGCCACGCCCACCGGCATGTCCTCAGGGCAGGTCCAGGTGCCGTTGTAGCCAACCCGCTCGCCCTTGCCGATGCGATTGATCGCGATCAACCGGGTAGCCAGCGTCATCGCCGGCCGAAAGCCAAGATCGGCTCCGCTCTTGCCGCCCACCACCGACAGGCCATACAGCAGGCCACCGGTGCGCACCCAGTCACCGCGCGCGGCGGGCCATCCCAGCACGGCGGCTGAATTGGACAGCGAACGCGGCCCCTGCAAATGTGCCGTCGCTTCGCCGAAACGGGCGATTTGTGCCGGCGTCTGCGTGCCGTCGAACAGCTCGGACTCGGAGAAGTGGGTGAGCAGGCCGATCTCCGGATCGATGCCCGCGATGGCGGCAAGTTGCGCATGCACGGCGGCCACGCGCCCGGGAGCGAAGCCGAGCCGGTGCATGCCACTGTCGATCTTCAGCCATACGTGCAAGCACCCGCGGGCCGCCGACGCCTCGGCCAGCCATTGCAACTGCGTATCGTGATGGATCGTCGCCTCCAGCCGCAGGCGCTGCATCTCGGCGATGTCGCCGGCATGGTCGGGACCGGACAGCACCACGATGCGCTGGCGATGCCCTGCCGCGCGCAGGCGCAAGCCATCGCCAAGCGCGGCCACCGCGAATGCTTCAGCCGCGCCATCCAGCGCGCGCGCCACCCGCTCCAGCCCGTGTCCATAGGCATCGGCCTTGACCACGGCCATCACCTTCGCCGGCCCAGCCAGCGACTGCAGCCGCGCCAGATTGTGGCGCAGCGCGCCGAGATGGATGGTGGCGACGGTGGCGCGGCTCATGACTGCGGGGAATCGGGAATCGGGAATCGAGAATGGTCAGGGGCACAAGCGCCACGAGCTCGCCAGCCCGAACGATTCCCGATTCTCCATTCTCTATTCCCGGCTCTCAATCAAACCCCCCCACGAACGAATCCGGTGCGTAGTTGACGAACTTCGTGTAATGACCAATGAAGGTCAGCTTGCAGGTGTCGGTGGGGCCGTTGCGCTGCTTGCCGATGATGATTTCCGCGATGCCCTTGTCGGGCGATTCCTTGTTGTAGTACTCGTCACGGTAAATGAACATGATCACGTCGGCATCCTGCTCGATGGCACCGGATTCGCGCAGATCGGACATCATCGGGCGCTTGTCGGCGCGCTGTTCGAGCGAACGGTTCAACTGCGACAAGGCGATCACTGGCACGTTCAGCTCCTTCGCCAGCCCCTTCAGTGAACGCGAAATTTCTGAAATTTCCGTGGCGCGATTCTCCTTGTTGCCGGGCACCTGCATCAGCTGCAGGTAGTCGATCACGATCAGGCCGAGGCCACCGTGCTCGCGGTGCAACCGGCGCGCGCGCGAGCGCAGCTCCACTGGCGACAGGCTGGGTGTGTCGTCAATGAAGATCTTTGCATCCGAGAGCAACGAGATCGCATTGGAGACGCGCGGCCAGTCCTCCTCCTCCAGCGTGCCATTGCGCAGGTGCTGCTGGTGGATGCGGCCGACCGAGGAGATCAGGCGAAACGCCAGCTGCGAAGAGGACATCTCCATCGAGAACACCACCACCGCCTTCTTGCCGCCCAGCGCGGCTGTCTCGGCGATGTTCAACGCGAAGGCGGTCTTGCCCATCGAGGGACGCGCCGCCACGATGACCAGATCCGAAGGTTGCAGGCCGGAGGTGAGTTCGTCCAGGTCGGTAAACCCGGTGCTGACGCCGGTGAGCTGGCCGCGGTTCTGGTAGCGCTCGGTAAGCAGCTTGAAAGCATCCTTTACCGCATCGCGCATCGAGACGGAGTCCTTCTTGCCGCGCGCGCCGGACTCGGCGATATGGAACACCCGCTGCTCGGCGCTCTCGAGCACCTCGTGCACGCTCTTGCCCTCGGGCCGGTAGCCGTCTTCAGTGATCGAGGTGCCGGCGTCGATCAGCTGACGCAGCACCGATTTCTCGCGCACGATCTCGGCATAGGCCACGATATTCGCCGCGCTGGGCGTGCTGTTGGCCAGCTCGATCAGGTAGCCGGCGCCACCGACCATCTCGGCCAGGCCATTGCTCTCGAACCAGTCGCCCAGGGTCACCGCATCGCACGGCATGCCCTTGTTGGCCAGCTCGTTGATCGCACGCCAGATCAGGCGATGATCCTTGCGGTAAAAGTCGCCCTCGGCGAGGCGGTCGGCGACGTTGTCCAGCGCCCCCGGCGAGAGCATCAGACCACCCAGCACCGCCTGCTCGGCGTCGATGGAATGCGGCGGCACCCGTAGCGCCTCGATCGCCGACGAGGGGGACTTGCGTTCGGGCACCAAGGACATCGACTTACCTCGAAAGGATTGCCCCACGAACGAACGCACAACGCGCTGACAGTGGATGGCAGACTTACCTGCACATGATGCGCGGCGGCGTCTCACCCGTCGAGACAATAACCCTGTGGATATGTTGTGGGTTGCGGGGGATAAGACCGGGATTCGGGATTGGAGATTGGGAATTCGTACGAGCTGGCAAGCTTGCCAGTCCGACGCCAACTGGTCAGCGTCGGACATGTAAGCATTCTGGCGTCGAGTGCCGTGCCGTTGACGAATCCCGGCTCTCAACAGCCGAACGGCTGGTCATCCCGAATCCCTCCTTCAAAACAAACGGGCGCCGTTTGGCGCCCGTTTGTTTTGAAGGAGCAAGACGTAACTTGCCGTACTTACTTGTCGCCGATCACGATCACCTTGACGGTGGTGTGGACATCGGCGTGCAGGTGCACGGCAACATCGTATTCACCGGTATTGCGCAGCGGCCCCTCGCCCAGGATCACTTCGCCCTTGTGGATGGCGTGACCTTGGCTGGCCAGGGCCTCGGCGATATCGCGCGGACCAACCGAGCCGAACAGCTTGCCTTCGGCGCTGGCATGCGCCGAGATCGTCACCGACATGTCAGCGAGTTTGGCCATGCGGGCCTCGGCATCGGCCAGCACGGTATTGGCCTTGGCCTCATACTCGGTGCGACGCTGCTCGAAGGCAGCCAGATTGGCGGCGTTGGCACGCACGGCCTTGCCTTGCGGCAAGAGGTAGTTGCGGCCGTAACCGGGTTTCACGTCGACCTTGTCGCCGAGGTTGCCCAGGTTGCGGACTTTCTGCAGAAGAATGAGTTCCATGATGGTTCCTGTTCGTTAGCACCGGTGTCGCCCGGTGCAGCCAGAGGACGGTTGTCCGAAGGGTGGGGATTCGGGAGACGGGATGACCAGCCGTTCGGCTGGTCATCCCGAATCACCAATCCCGTACTAGACGTCGTGGTTGTCGGTGTATGGCAACAACGACAGGAAGCGTGCACGCTTGATCGCGGTGGCCAGCTGGCGCTGGTAACGCGCCTTGGTGCCGGTGATGCGGCTGGGCACGATCTTGCCATTCTCGGTCACGTACTGGCGCAGCGTGTTGAGATCCTTGTAGTCGATCTCCTTTACGTCTTCGGCAGTGAAACGGCAGAACTTGCGGCGGCGGAAAAACTTGGACATGGTCTTCGATTCCTATCAGTCGTCGCTGTCGCGATCATTGGCATCCCGGTCACGCCCACGCGGACGGCTCTCGCCGTCGCCGTCGCCATCGCTGTCGTCATCACGGCGGCGGGTGGACTTGGCGTCATCTTTTTCCTTCGACTTCAGGATGAAGGACGGCTCGGTGTCGGCCCCGTCGCGACGGATCACCAGATGGCGCAGCACGGCATCGTTGAAGCGAAAACCCGCCTCCAGCTCGTTGAGCGCGTTCTGGCCCACTTCGATATTGAGCAGCACGTAATGTGCCTTGGCCAGGTTCACGATCGGGTAGGCCAGCTGGCGGCGACCCCAATCTTCCAGGCGATGGATCTTGCCGCCGTCGGCTTCAATCAGCGCCTTGTAGCGCTCAAGCATGGCCGGAACCTGCTCGCTCTGGTCCGGATGGACCATGAACACAACTTCGTAATGACGCAGGGTCATTGTGGGTGGACTCCTTGTGGATGCGGCCAAAGCGGCCTGACAGCCTCCCGCCGATGCGGTGAGGCAAGTATCCTGCCAGCGCCCTGGATGGGCGCAGACAGAAGCGGAATTGTACGACGAGCTCAGAGGATCACACAAGTCCTTGAAAAACATGACTGTGCGGGGTGTATCGGGCTCAGCTGACGGTAAAGCTCTCGCCGCAACCGCACTCGCCGGTGGCGTTCGGGTTGTGGAACACGAAGCTGGCATTGAGGCCCTGGCGCTGGAAATCGATTACCGTGCCATCGACCAGGGCCAGGTTCTTGTCGCTGACGATCAAGGGCACGCCGTCCACTTCCACCAGCCGATCGTCTTCGCTCATCGACTCGGCCAGATCCACTACATAGGCAAACCCGGAGCAACCGGTGCGCTTGACGCCGAAACGAACGCCAGCGGCCGCTGGCATCGATGCCAGGAAATTGCGCATGCGTTCATTGGCGGCGGGGGTGATGTTGATGGTCATGGCAGTACATCCAACCTCGATGGGGTAACACAGGGGTGTCGCGGCCCGGGCAGGGCCTACATTATCATGCCGGTTTGGCCTGGCACGCCACAGCGTGCCAATGCCAGCCATCCATCACGCCGAAATGCGGCGAACCAACAGGAGTTTCAAGCCATGGCCGTGGTCAGTGTGAAACAGGCTTTGTCCGGCGCCGTCGAGGCCGGCGACACGGTGACCGTGCGTGGCTGGGTGCGCACGCGGCGTGATTCCAAGGCCGGCTTGTCGTTCGTCAACGTCACCGACGGCTCCTGCTTCGATCCGATCCAGGCGGTGGTACCGGCCACCCTTGGAAACTACGACAGCGAGGTGAAGCACCTCACCGCCGGCGCCAGCCTGATCGTCAGCGGCACCCTGATGCCGTCGCAGGGCAAGGGCCAGGCGTTCGAGATCCAGGCCTCCGACGTGGTCGTCACCGGTCTGGTCGATGATCCGGAGACCTATCCGATCCAGCCCAAGCAACATTCGATGGAGTTCCTGCGCGAGGTCGCCCACCTGCGCCCGCGCACCAACCTGTTCGGCGCGGTGACCCGCGTGCGCCACACCATGATGACCGCGATCCATCGCCACCTCACCAAACAGGGCTTCTTCTGGATCAACACGCCAATCATCACCACCTCCGATGCCGAGGGTGCCGGCGACATGTTCCGGCTGTCCACGCTGGACCTGGCCAACCTGCCGCGCCTGCCCGACGGCAAGATCGACTTCCGCAAGGATTTCTTCGGCCGCGAAGCCTTCCTCACCGTGTCCGGCCAGCTCAACGTCGAGGCATACTGCCTGGCGCTGAGCAAGGTGTACACGTTTGGCCCGACCTTCCGCGCCGAGAACTCCAACACCGCCCGCCACCTGGCGGAGTTCTGGATGGTCGAGCCGGAGATCGCGTTTGCGGACCTCAGCGTCAACGCCGACTGCGCGGAGGCCTTCCTCAAGGCGATCTTCAAGGCCATACTGGACGAGCGTCCCGATGACATGGCGTTCTTCGCCCAGCGCGTGCAGAGCGACGCGATCACTCGGATGGAGGCATTCATCGCCAAGCCGTTCGAACGCATCGACTACACCGACGCCATCGGGATCCTGAAGAAGTCGGGCGAGAAGTTCGAGTTTCCGGTGGCCTGGGGTATCGACCTGCAGACCGAGCACGAACGCTACCTGGCCGAGAAACATATTGGCCGTCCCGTGGTCGTAATGAACTACCCTGAAGCCATCAAGGCGTTCTACATGCGCTTGAACGACGACGAGAAAACCGTGGCGGCGATGGACGTGCTGGCGCCAGGCATCGGCGAGATCATCGGCGGCAGCCAGCGCGAGGAACGGCTGGATCATCTCGACCGCCGGATGGTGCAGTTCGGCCTCGATCCTTCGAACTACGGCTGGTACCGCGACCTGCGCCGCTATGGCACGGTGCCGCATGCCGGCTTCGGCCTCGGCTTTGAACGCCTGCTGGTCTATATCTGCGGCCTGTCCAACATCCGCGACGCCATTCCCTATCCGCGTGCTGCCGGTACGGCTGAATTCTGAACCCATGTCACCACGATTTTTCGCCCTTCCCCTCGCTCTGCTCGCCGGCCTGCTGCTGGCCGGCTGCCATACCGTGAGGAAGCTGGTGCCCGCAGCGTTGGTTCCCACCAGCCTGGTGCCACCCAATCTGCGACCGCCGGCAGAAAATCCAGTCGATGCACTGAAGCGGGCCCGGCAGCAATTGCGGCAAGCCACGCCTTGCTGCAGCAGCTTCGCGGACTTTTCGTACCGCAGCCTGCTGCCATGGCAGCCGCAGAAATTCACGCTTGGCAACACCAGCATGGTGGCCAACATCGGCGGCACCAAGAGCTACTTCCTCGCCTTCCGCCTGCCCACGGAAGTCGAACTGCCGTACCAGGTGGCGCTGAAAGCGCAATTGAACGGGCGCTGGTTGCATGCGAGTTATCTGTTCGCGCCCACCGTGGTGGTGCTGGACGGCGGCTTTCAGCCGCTCCGATCCGACGACATCACCCTGTGCGAACACATGGGCTGGAGCGACGACACCACCGGTGCCTTCGGCAGCTTCAAGGTGGACAACAAGCAAGCCCGTTATCTGCTGGTGTACAGCTCGGCCAGGCAACAGTCCGGCAAGACCTATTGGGAACAGTCGCCTACGTCTTTCTCCAACAGCACAGCGGCGACGCTGAAGATGAATTCCACCGGCAGCTTCAGCATTCCGCACGGGCCTGATGGTTCGCTGTGGATCGGCATGATGAACTCCACCTACAAGAAAGCCATCGACAGTGCGATCTGCGACAAGGCACATACTGGCGCGGGCCTGCTGGGTGATTTGCCGCTGCCCTGGAACGGCACTCGCGGCGGCAAGGCGGGCAAGTCACCGTGATCGTTGTTGTACCTGGCTCGACCGTGCGTCTGCCGCACTGATCATCAACCGGAGCGAACATATGCAACTGGATCTGAGTGGACGTCACGCATTGGTCTGCGGCGCATCCCAGGGTATCGGCCGCGCCTGCGCGATCGAACTGGCCCTGCTCGGTGCCAGCGTCACGGCGCTGGCACGGCGCCGCGAGGTACTGGCCAGCCTGGTCGACAGCCTGCCGTGCAGCCATGATACCCAGCACCACGGCTTCATCGTTGCCGACGCGGGTGACACCGACGCCTTGCGCGCCCATGTCGAAACGCTGGTCGTGGACGCTCCGGTACACATCCTGGTCAACAATAGCGGCGGCCCGCCGCCGGGCGGCATCGTCGACGCCACGGCGCAGGAGTTTCTCGACGCCTTGCGCAGACACTTGCTGGCCAACCACGCGCTGGTGCAGGCAGTCCTGCCCGGGATGCGCAACGCCGGCTGGGGCCGCATCGTCAACATCATCTCTACCTCGGTAAAGGAGCCGATCCCGGGCATCGGCGTCTCCAACACCACGCGTGGCGCCGTGGCCAGCTGGGCCAAGACCCTGGCCGGCGAGCTGGCGCCGCTCGGCATCACCGTCAACAACGTGCTGCCAGGTTCCACCCACACCCCGCGTATCGAGCAGCTCGTGGCAGCGCTCGCGCAGAAGTCGGGGCGCTCTGAACAGGACGTGCAGCAGGAGATGGCCGCGGAGATTCCGATGGGCCGCTTTGCCGATCCCTCCGAAACAGCTGCCGCCGTAGCCTTTCTCGCCTCACCGGCAGCCAGCTACATCACCGGGGTCAGCCTGCCGGTCGACGGTGGACGCATTCGCTCGTTGTGAGCACGCGCATACGCCAGCATTCGGTGCAATTGCCGGCAGCGTCAAGCAAGCCGGCGGCGGCGCGACGACGGCAATGAAGCCCGGCACTCTATTCAGCGAGCCCAGGAATATCTGCATCGCCCAGCGCACCTCACCTGAGTACGGCTGAGGCGTGACGGCCCAAACCTCTGGAACCCCGATGAATTCACTCCAAGACCTGCTTGCCAACAACCGCCGCTGGGCCGACCAGGTCACGGCGCAGGATCCCGCATTCTTCGAGCAACTGTCGCAACAACAGGCGCCGCGCTACCTGTGGATCGGCTGCTCGGATTCGCGCGTACCTGCCACCCAGATCGTCGACCTGCCGCCTGGCGAGATCTTCGTCCACCGCAACGTAGCCAACGTCGTCGTGCATACCGATCTCAACGCGCTCAGCACCATCCAGTTCGCAGTCGATGTGCTGCAGGTGAAGCACATCCTGGTAGTGGGCCACTACGGTTGCGGCGGCGTTGGCGCGGTGCTCAGGGAAAGCCGCCTGGGCCTGATCGACAACTGGCTGCGGCACATCACCGACATCGCCATGAAGCATGCCGACAAGCTGGATCCGGCGCAGTCGTTCGCGGTGCGCCACGCCCGTCTGTGCGAGCTGAACGCGCTGGAGCAGGCGCTGAATGTCTGCCGCACCACGGTCGTGCGCGAGGCGTGGGAGCGCGGCCAGCAACTGGCCGTGCATGCGTGGATCTACGGCCTGGACAACGGTCGTATCCATGATCTTGGCCTCGACGTGCGCGGTCGCGAACAATCGCCCGAGGCCTATGAGCAGGCCGTGAGGCAATTGACCCGGCGCTGGGAAAGCGGCGCATGAGCGGTCGCGATCGAACTGAAATGCATTGCGACACCGAAAAAAACCCGCCGGCCTGAGCCAGCGGGTTTCGCGCTACTGACGAATCAACCGCCAGCTGGCGTGGCCGCAGATGCGGTGGCGGCCGCCTTCTTGTGACTCTTGTGACTCTTGTGATGCTTGCTGCTCTTGTGGTGTGCCTTGTGGTGCATGGCCGTCTTCGGTGCAGCGTTAGCTGCCGGAGCCGGAGCCGGCGTCGTTACCGGAGCCGCCTGTGCCGCCGGAGTCGCTGCCTGCGGAGCCGTAGCCTGTGCCAGCACGGAACCGGAAAGCGCTACGCCCGCAGTCAGCAGGGAAGCGATCAGAAGTTTGCGCATCATGGTGTCGAACCTCGGACGATGTAGGTGCCGCGGACCCGGCCGGAACCCGGCAACTCGGGTGGCGCGACAAGCCGAGAATGCGGCAGGCACGGCATACCGTGGCTGAATGGAACACGGTAGCTTGCGAGTACCTGGCACGCCGGATATTGACATCCGTACGACACGATCACGGCAACAATTTCCTGCGCTCAATCCAGGCAGATCCGTAGTAGCCGGCCGATCACTGCCTGCACCTCGGGTGCCCTGGCCTCGTCGTACTCGAAGCTTGCCTCATCCATGTAATTGAGCTGCGCCAGCTCGAGCTGCACGGCGTGCACACCGGCCTCGGGACGACCGTAGTGGCGGGTGATGTAGCCGCCCTTGAAGCGGCCGTTGACGGCCACGCTGAAGCGCGCCTGCGCTTCCAGGCACGACTGCAGTCGTGTCTGCAATACGCGGGCACAACTGGTACCGGTTGCCGTACCCAGGTTGAAGTCCGGCAGCCTTCCGTCGAACAGCATCGGCACCTGACTACGGATCGAGTGACCTTCCCACAGCACCACGCGGCCATGTTCGGCACACAAACGCGCAAGTTCCTGCGATATGGCGTCGTGATACGGCCGCCAGTAGTCGTTTACCCGCCGTTGAATTTCGGCGGCATCCGGCACCCTCCCGTCGAGGTACAACGGCTTGCCATCAAAACCCAGGGTAGGTACCAGTCCAGTCCCGCGCTGCCCCGGGTACAGCGCATGACCGTCGGCTGGCCGATTGAGATCGACCACGTAGCGCGACGCCCGCGGCTGCAGCACGCTGGCACCCAACGCCGCAGCCAGCGGCTCGTACAACCGCGCCACATGCCAGTCGGTATCCGGCGAGCGACGCGACGCCGGGTACATCCGCATGGAGATGTTCTCGGGAATGAAACTGCCATCGTGTGGCAGGCTGATCAACAGTGGCACTCGACCGCGATGCAGGGTGAAGGTGCTCATGCAGGCATTGTACGCGGCGCAAGAACGGGAAACGGGGAAGAGCGTAACGGCAAAAAGCCGAACACCGAACACTACAAACCAAATCGTGCCGGCGCGTACGGCGTGGGGTCAATGGCCGGCGACGTGCCGGCCAACATCGAAGCTACCAATTCGCCGGTTGCCGCTGACATACTGACCCCGAGCATGCCGTGGGCAGTCGCCAGCCACAGGTTGGCCCAACGCTTGCTGGCGCCAATGATCGGCACCTCGTCGATGCTCATCGGCCGCCAGCCCCACCATTCCTCCACCAGTTCACCACCCTCCGGCTCGTACAGATAGGCCGCCGCGCCGCGTCTCAACGCATCGAGCCGGGAGCGATTGAGACCTTCGCGGTAGCCGGAAAACTCCATCGTGCTGCCGAGCCGGTAGCCACTGCTCCAGGTGGTTACGCAGACCGAGGGCTCGCACAAGGTCAACGCATGGCGCGGGGCCAGCACGGGGCGGTTGTAGGTCAGCGAATAACCCTTGCCCGGTTGCATCGGCAGGCGCAAACCCAGCCGGGTTGCCAGCAGCGGCGACCAGGCACCAAGGGCCAGTACGATCTGCTCGGCGCGGAACGCACCGCAACTGGTTTGCACCCCGCTGATGCGCGCGCTGTCGGTCTCGAAGCCCTCGATGCAGGCATCGCTCTCGATCACGCCACCGAGTTCCACCACGCGCCGGGCCAGTTCGGCCACATAGCGATCCGGTCGCAGCGATGCATCCTGTGGCTGAAACAGGCCGCCTGCGACGCCTGGCCTCAAGGCCGGCTCGATCGCCTCGACCTGCTCGCCGCTCAGGCGCTGCACCTCGATGCCGAGGCTCTCGAGCACGGCGGCATGCTTCTTCTCGTCGTCCCTCTGCAACTTCGCCGTGCGATAAACCAGCAAGGTGCCCTGTTCGGCGAATTCGCATGCGAGTTTCTCGTCGCGCACCAGTTCCGCCAGCAACTGGCGCGAGCGCTGCAGGATCGCCAACCGTGCGAAGGTCGCCGCATGGAAGTCGCGCCAGTTGCAATGGCGCGCGAAACCCAACAGCCAGCGCAAGCGCGCGCCGTCCAGGCGTGGGTTGAGGTAGAGCGGCGCATCGGCATGGAATACCGAACGCAACGCCACACCGATCATGCCCGGCACGGCCAGCGGTGGCGCATGACTTGGCGTGATCGTGCCGCAGTTGCCATGCGAACTGCCGCAACCGGGCGTGCCCTGCTCCAGCACGCGCACGCTGGCACCGGCTTTCAGCAGGTACAGGGCGCAGGCCAGGCCTATCACGCCACCACCCAGAATCAATACGTCATGGCGCGTGGCATTCATGGATCAATGATAATGCCTTGGTTCGGCATGATTGGGCTCTACAACGAGGCCATTCGCGACTTTCCGCTGGAGAGCCGCATTCCCACGGGCATTACCTTGCCGACACTGGCCCAGTGGAAGACCGCTGATCCTGCCGACGTCATCGCCAGGCTGGCCGCCGATCGCCGGCCGGTGCTCATCAACGAGGCCCATCACGACGCGCACACCCGTCTGCTGACGCTGGCCTTGCTGCCGCGCCTGCGAGCGCTCGGATTCAATTATTTTGCCGCCGAAGCCCTGTCGAGCAAGGACAAGAACCTGATGCAACGAGGCTATCCGGTCAACGACAGCGGACTGTCCCAATCCCCGGCGACCGTGCACGACACGGACCTGGACCACCTCATGCTGCCGCAGCACATCCGCAAACAGCGCCCCCACTGGCTGACACGACGCAACGGACGCGTCCCCTACCTGATCAGCACGATACTGTGCAAGACAACTTTTCCCTGCGTCATCGACGCGCACTACGTCGACGAGCCCGACGATGCCATTGCCGTCGATCGCTATGCGTTCATGTAGGGCAACGTCGAGACCGGACTGTACCTGCGGCCCGGTCGCTATCGCCTGCACGTCTCGAGCGTCCGGGGCCGCAGCTTGTACGAAGGAATCATCCAGGTCGACCGACCCTAGTCCGCCCCTGGTCCGCACCCGTGATCATTTCGTCCAAACTCTGAGGACTTCCATCCAACCCATTGATTTGATAACGTCAGCATAACCCTAGCCGAGTTTGCCCGATGTGCCAGGACTTCGCCTCACGATTTATGCCGATCGCGTGCCCGCCGCGTATCACCAAGGTGCTCCTGCCGGGCGTCCTGATCACGTTGCTGGCCGCCTGTGCCAGCGCTCCGCAACGACCCGAATCGACGTACAAAACATCGCACTCCGCGCTGGCCGACCTGCCCGCCCGCGCGCCCTCGACCGCCAGCGCCGGCGAGGCGAATGACATCCTGTTTCGCGCCATCGCCCTGGTCGGCACGCCGTACCGGTGGGGTGGCAACACGCCGACCAGCGGTTTCGACTGCAGCGGCCTGGTCGATTACATCTACCGCACCGCCGCCGGAATCAGCCTGCCGCGCACTTCGCACGACATGGCCTCGATGGATGCTCGCAAGGTGCGCCGCATGACCCAGCTGGCCAGCGGCGACCTGGTGTTCTTCGATATTGACGGCAGTATCAGCCACGTCGGCGTGTATGTCGGTAAGGGACGTTTCGTGCACGCACCCAACAGCGGCGGCACGGTGCGTCTGGACGATATCGACGGGCCGTACTGGGGCGAGCATTTCGCGTATGGCAGGCGGGTGCTCGATTGAGCGGTTGCGGGGCTGCCTTCCATCTACATGCTCGAGCGCACGCTCGAGCGCGCCTTGGCATTGACGTCGTCTCCGGTGCTGCTGCGCTGGGATTCGGGCTTTGACAGCGAAGCGCTGTTCATTACGGCGCTCAGCCAGGGTGACGGCCGCGTCGACGTATTGGGCAAGTGGAACCCACGCCGCTTCGATCGCGAAGCCTGCGCGGCCGAGCGCCGGGCCGATATCGATGCCGTGTGGGTGGTGCCCCGTGAGGGCAAACGCGTCACCACCTGGGAGACATCAAACCGTGTCGTCACGCTCGCCGATGGCAGCAAGGTAACGTACAACATCCTGCGCCTGATCGGCCAGCAATCGCTGCTGTCCCGGCAGGCGCCGTTGCGTCACCCGGCCAAGCGTCGGCGCCTGAATACGGTGATGCAGGAGATGATGCGTGTGGCCGCCAAGCTCACCGCGCACGCGCGCCATGTGGCCCTCAACTTCGATCGGCACTGTCCCGCGTTTCACGTATGGCGCGAGCTCTACGTAGTAACGCAGGCCTTTGGCCGCAGCCTCCGCCTGCGCCCAATCCGAAACGAAAAACGGCGCTACTGACGCCGTTTTTCGTTGACCGACAGAGTGCCAAATCAGTGTTTCGCGCTACCCGGCGGATGGGCATGCCCGTGCTTGAGTTCTTCTTCGGTGGCCTCGCGCACTTCGCCGATGGCCACGTCGAAATGCAGGTTCTTGCCGGCCATCGGGTGGTTCAGGTCGACATCGATCGCGCTCATGCCGACCTTGTGCACGGTGACGGCGCGCTGGCCGCCTTCCTTCCGCTGCAGCACGGTGACCATGCCCGGCTTGAGGCGGTTGGCCTGCGGGAAGTATTTCTTGGACATACGCTGGATCTGGCCCTCCTGACGTTCGCCGTAGGCGTCGGCGGCAGCCACGTCCACCGCCAGGCTCTCGCCGGCCTCGTGGCCTTCCAGGGCCGTCTCCAGGCCCGGGATCAGCTGGCCGCGGCCGAGCAGGACCCACAACTGTTCGTCGCGATCATGCGAGGTTTCGACCTTTTCGCCCTCCACGGTCAGCGTGTAGTGAAGGGAAACCACCTTGTCCTTGCCAGCTTTCATCGTGTGTCTCTTGAGGGTCTGCAAACCGGCGATTCTATCAGGAGCCTGCCTTGCCGAAGCGAACGCCACGCACCTCTGGCCCCAGCCACGCTAGCAAGGCCAGCAAGACGGCGACGACCGCCATCCACGAGGCCATTATCAGGGTGTAGTTGCCGCCGCTGCGATCGGCCAGCCGTCCAAACAACAAGGCGCCAATCGGACGCGCCGCCAGGGTCAGCAAGATGCCCAGCGTGACCTCGGTCTTGTGCCCATGGAAATCGGTGGCGATGTTGCCGAGCACGAACACCAGCAAGAAGAAATCGAACGCATCCAGCGTCCAGCCGAGGAAACTCGCGAATACTACATGCCGCTGGCTCGCATCGAGCGCACGCAGGGGGAAAGCCATGCCATGGGAGGGTTCCTGGCCGCCGCGGGTTGGCAACCGTACGCAAGATATGCAACAACTTCGCGCCGCGCGCAACATCACTCGCTGACCGAGCCCGATCAGCTGTTAGGCTGACGCTGACATTCTGATCGTGGCGCAGCGCGCCCACTGAAGCGACTGTTCAGCTTGATTCGTCGAGAAATTGCGCGCGACGTCGACAGATCGGCTATACTTCGTGGCGCAGTCGCCTTCGCGACCGCTGCGGCATGCCGCCGCCCCTTTCCCTTGATCCGCAACACGGTATGAACACTCCGGGTTGCTCAGGAGTGTTACATGTCTTTTGATTCGCTGGGCCTTGCGCCCGCGTTGTTGCGTGCGCTTGCCGATTACGGCTACACCACACCTACCCCGATCCAGGCTGCGGCGATTCCGCCCGCGCTGGAAGGCCATGATTTGCTCGCCGCCGCGCAGACGGGCACTGGCAAGACCGCCGCGTTCGCACTGCCGCTGCTGCAGAAACTGTCAACCAGCGGCGCGACCATGACGCGCCGCCCGCGCGCCCTGATCCTCACCCCGACGCGCGAGCTCGCTGCCCAGATCCACGACAACATGCGCAGCTACAGCAAGCACCTGCGGGTCAGCAGCACGACCATCTTCGGCGGCGTCAGCATGGGCCCGCAGATCAACGCGTTGCGCCGTGGCGTCGATATCGTGATCGCCACTCCGGGCCGCCTGATCGATCATATGCAGCAGCGCACGCTGGACCTGTCCGCGGTGGAAACCCTGGTGCTGGACGAAGGTGACCGCATGCTCGACATGGGCTTCTTGCCGGCGCTGAAGCGTATCCTGCAGGCGCTGCCGAAGAAGCGCCAGACGATGCTGTTCTCGGCCACCTTCCCGCCGGCGATCAAGACGCTGGCGTTGGAGTTCATGCACAACGCCCGCGAGATCTCGGTGTCGGCGCCGAACACCGTAACCACCCTGGTCAGCCACCAGGTGCACCCGGTCGACGCTTCGCGCAAGCGCGACCTGCTGCTGCACGTGCTGTCGCAAGACAGCCGGCGCCAGACCCTGGTGTTCAGCCGCACCAAGCACGGCGCCGACAAGCTGGTGACCTTCCTCAATGCCTCGGGCCTGCGCAGCGCCGCGATCCACGGCAACAAGAGCCAGAATGCCCGCACCCGCGCGCTCAGCGACTTCAAGAGCGACCGCGTCACGGTGCTGGTGGCCACCGACATCGCCGCGCGCGGCATCGATATCGAGCAGTTGCCGATCGTGATCAACTTCGATCTGCCCTCGGTGGCCGAAGACTATGTGCACCGCATCGGCCGCACCGGCCGTGCCGGCCTGGAAGGTCTCGCGCTGTCGCTGGTCAGCCACGATGAAAGCGGGCTGCTGTACGACATCCGCAAGCTGCTCAAGCAGGACATCGCCATCAATCCGGTGGCCGGTTACGAGCCTTCTGCGCCGCTGCGTCTGGATGCGGGAGCACCGCGTCCGAAGCAGGGTGGTGGCGGTGGCCAGCGTCAATCGCGGGCACCGCGCCAGGGCAAGCCCGCCGGCTCGGCCCGACCGAACGGCTACGCGCCACAGGGGCGTGGCGATCACGCCGCCGGCAACCAGCGCCGCCGCTCGAACCATCGCCCGGCCGCCAAGGCCTGAATCGAAGCAGCCTGAGCGTTACTGAAAATGGCGGCCGATGGCCCCCATTTTCGTATCAACCTCCAGCCGCGACTTCAGCCAATCTTCGCCGTGAGCACGTGGTGCTCCCACTACCCGGCGATCTTTGAGATACGCGCGCGCATAGCCTTCGCGTTCAAAGCCGAGCCGGGTGAGCAGGCGCGCACTGCGCTCATTGCGCGGCATGTAATTCGGCACATCGGCCGGCTCCGGAAGACGGATCGCGCCGTGTACTGACTGCCACCTCGGCAGCACCATCACAACAGCCCCAGCGCCGCAGCATGATGACGCAGGTGGTCGTCGATAAAGCTGGCAATGAACCAGTAGCTGTGGTCGTAGCCGGCGTGGCGGCGCAACAGCAGTGATTGACCCGCCTCGGCGCAGGCCCGGTCGAACAGTTCGGGCTTCAGCTGGGCCTCCAGGAACGGGTCGGCCTCGCCCTGGTCGACCAGGATCGTGCCGGGAAAGGTCTGCCGACGCACCAGCTCGCAGGCGTCGTAGTCCGCCCAGGCATGCGCGTCGTCACCCAGGTAGCGCGGCAACGCCTTGCGTCCCCATGGCACCTGGCTGGGTGCCACGATCGGCGCGAAGGCCGACACCGAGCGATAGCGCGTCGGGTGCTTCAGGGCGATCGTCAAGGCGCCGTGCCCGCCCATCGAGTGTCCACACAAGGCGCTGTGCGACGCATCCACCGGGAAGTGTCCGCCGACCAGCGCCGGCAGCTCGTCCGCCACATAGGCGTGCATGTTGAAACGTGACGACCAAGGCGCCTGGGTGGCATCCAGGTAGAAGCCTGCACCCTCGCCAAACTCCCAGTCGCCGGTGGCGCCATCGAAACCGGTTTCGCGCGGGCTGGTGTCGGGCATTACCAGTACCAGCCCCAGCTCGGCCGCCAGCCGCTGGGCGCCCGCCTTGATCGTGGCGGTTTCCTCGGTGCAGGTCAGACCTGCCAGGAAGTACAGCACCGGGCAAGCGTGCCGCGCCGCTTGCGGCGGCTGGTACACGGCGAAGCGCATCGGCCCGGCACAAGCTTGCGACGTATGCCGATAGAACCCCTGGACGCCACCATGCAGGCGTTGTTCGGAAATCGTCTCGAGTGTAGTCATCTTCATCTACTCCAGGTCAAACATCCAATCCCGAGCATAACCGGACGGATGTGCGGGCGGCATTCAGCATGCCGCGCCACGCTGCCATGCCGGGGCTGGTAGAATGGGCTTCTTGCACGCCGCATCCTCGGCGCTGCCATGGTTTCGAGGTTCCCCATGTCTTCCCCCGCTTCCGACCACGCCCCGGTTCCGTCCGGTTTTGGCGCCCTCGCACTGCACCCCGACGTTCTGCGCGTGCTGGCCGACGTCGGCTACGAGTCACCCTCGCCGATCCAGGCCGCCACCATCCCGCCGCTGCTGCAAGGCCGCGACGTGCTGGGCCAGGCGCAGACCGGTACCGGCAAGACCGCCGCGTTCGCGCTGCCGATCCTGTCGCGACTCAGCGCGCGTGCGGGCAAGCCGCAGGCACTCGTGCTGGCGCCTACGCGCGAGCTGGCGATCCAGGTAGCCGAAGCGTTCCAGCGTTATGCCGCGCACATCCCCGGTTTCCAGGTGTTGCCGATCTACGGTGGCCAAAGCTACGGTCCGCAACTGCATTCGCTCAAGCGTGGCGTGCATGTCGTGGTGGGTACGCCCGGCCGCGTGATCGATCACCTGGACAAGGGCACGCTGGATCTTTCCGAGCTGAAATACCTGGTGCTCGACGAAGCCGACGAAATGCTGCGCATGGGCTTCATCGACGACGTCGAGAAGGTGCTGCAGGCAACGCCGCCGCAGCGCCAGGTCGCGTTGTTCTCAGCCACCATGCCGACCCAGATCCGCAAGATCGCGCAGCGCCATCTGAAGGATCCGGTCGAAGTCACGATCAAATCGTCAGCTGCCACCACGCCGAACATCCACCAGCGCTACTGGTTCGTCAGCGGCATGCACAAGCTCGATGCACTAACCCGTATTCTCGAGGCCGAACCGTTCGACGCGATGATCATCTTCGCGCGCACCAAGCAGGCCACCGAGGAACTGGCCGGCAAGCTGCAGGCGCGTGGCCTGGCCGCCGCCGCTATCAACGGCGACATCGTGCAGGCGCAACGCGAGCGGGTGATCCAGCAGCTCAAGGACGGCAAGCTCGACATCCTGGTCGCCACCGACGTGGCCGCGCGTGGCCTCGACGTGGAGCGGATCAGCCATGTGCTGAACTACGACATCCCGTATGACACCGAAAGCTACGTGCACCGCATCGGCCGCACCGGCCGCGCCGGGCGCAGCGGCGAGGCAATCCTGTTCGTCAGCCCGCGCGAGCGCGGCATGCTTGGCGCGATCGAACGTGCCACCCGCCAGCCGATCGAGCAGATGCAGCTGCCCTCGGTCGAGGTGGTCAACGACGTGCGTATCGGCAAGTTCAAGCAACGCATCAGCGACACGCTGGCGCAGGGCAGCCTCGACCAGTTCCAGCAGCTGATCGAGCAGTATGAGCAGGAATACAACGTCCCGGCCATCGAGATCGCCGCGGCGCTGGCACGCATCGCCCAAGGCGATCAGCCGCTGCTGCTGACGCCGTCGCCCAAGCGCGAGAAGTACGAGCCGGCCTCGCGCGAGCGGGTCGAACGCACGGCACCGCGCGAGCGCACCGGCAGCGAGCGCCGCCCGCCGCATGCGCGTGAAGCCAGCGCACCCAGCCATCATCCGGCGCACGAATCGAAGCCCGCCGAACGTCGGCTGCGCGAGCACAGCACGCATGACAGTGCGCCGCCACGCGAGTTCGGCCAGCGTCCGGTGCGGGCGCATGCCACCGAGGAAGGCAAGCGTACCTACCGCATCGAGGTCGGCCACGAGCACGGCGTGAAGCCGGGCAATATCGTCGGCGCGATCGCCAACGAGGCCGGCCTGGACAGCCAGTACATCGGTCGCCTCAGCATCCGCGACCACTACAGCCTGATCGACCTGCCCGACGGCATGCCCCAGGAAGTGTTCGAGCACCTGAAGAAGGTCTGGGTGGTGCAGCAGCAGTTGCGTATCCACGAGTGGGACGGCACCGATAGCGACGCCGGCCATGCCGCACCGTCGCACAAGCCGGGTGGTTTCAAGAAGCCCGGCGGGTTCAAGCCCGGCGGCCCGAAACCAGGCACTTCCAGGCCTGGTGGATTCAAGCCCCGGCACGGCGGCGTGAAACCGCCGCACAAGTAAACCGGCCGCAGGTCGGTCATGCGAGTGCACCCGAGACTATTCAATCTGCGCTCTGAAGCAGCTGCCAGATGCCCACTTACGAGCCGGCACGTCGACGCGCCAAAGTCTCGATCAAGACCTGGACGAGTGGCTTCATGTAATAACTTTCCGAGGGGACAGCATGGACTCGTATGCCGTGCGCGACAAGCGAATCGGCCACCAGCGGGCCCACTGCAGCAACCACCGTGTGCGCCAACGCCTCCTGCAGCCGGGCCTCCTCCCCACGCTCCTGCGCGAGTCGAAACAGCCGCTCTACCTGCTGCAAGCTGGTGAAGGCAATCGCATCGATGTCGCCTTGTCGCGTGCGCTCGATCAGGGCCAGTACATCGGCATCGGCGGCGGCATCGGCGTAGCGGTAGGGAGCCACTGGCAGAGATCGTGCCCCTGCCCGGGCGAGGAATGCCATCAGTGGCGTGTTCGGATCGCTGCCGTAGAGCTGCACCCCGATACGTCGCCCCCGCAACGGCAAACCTTGCAGCAGCGCAATCATGCCCGGCGTGGTCGCCGGTTCCGCCACCAGACTTGGCCGCAGCCCGAGTTCGCGCAACACCCGGCCCGGCTTTGGGCCTCGCGCAACGATGCGTATTTCAGCCAGCCGCTCGATGAAGCGCGCCCTCCACTCGGGCACCTGCAGGTCCAGCGCGCCCAGCAGGCGACGCAACCCTTCGCCGGTGAACAGCAGGAGATCGTCGCAGCCACCGTCGTTGAACATGCGCAGCCAGTCCAGCACCGGCGCCGGGTCTGGTGCGTCGCGGATATCCACCAACGGGCACCGCAGCACCGTCGCGCCACGGCGTTCGAGCAACGCGGCAAAAACGTCGAGTTGGCGTGATTCGGGCACTGCGATGCAGCGACCCGACAGGGCGTGGCTCGATCCAGCAGGCAATGTCATGGGGCGGGTTCCCTGAAAAAGGACATGTCGACCTGGCAGGCGTCAGGCCATCGCTATGCGCGCGGCTTGTGCGCCGCACGCCTCGTCGTCTCCTGCTGCACGGTCAGCAATTGACCGAAGCACGCATGATCCTTCGCCAGGCCGGCCACCTCACCGATGATCAGCAACGCTGGCGTCGTCACAGCGTGGCTTCTGGCCAACGCCGGCAAGTCGCGCAGTACTCCAGCGACCACGCGTTGCTGCGGCATCGTACCATTCTCGACCAGCGCAAACGGCGTGTCCGCACGGCGACCGTGCGCGAGCAAGCGCGAAGTCAGCGCGCCAATTTTCTCCACGCCCATGTAGACGGCCAAGGTCTGCCGGTGATTGGCAAGAATGCCTGCATCCAGCCGGTCGATCCCATCCCGGCCATGCGCGGTAAGTAGGCAAACCGAATGCGCATGCTCACGATGCGTCAGCGGCACTCCCGCGAAAGCCGCGCACGCCACGGCGGCCGTGATACCGGGTACGATCTCGCAATCGATCCCATGCGCGTGCAGGTAGGTAAGTTCCTCGCCACCACGACCGAACACAAAGGGGTCGCCGCCCTTGAGCCGCACCACGCGCTGCCCCGCACGCGCATGCATGAGCATCAGCTGATGAATATGTGCCTGCGCCACTTGGTGGCCGCCGCAACGCTTGCCGACATCGATGCGCTCGGCATCCCGTCGCGCCATTGCCAGGATGTCGGCACTGACCAGCTGGTCATGAAGAATCACATCTGCCTGATTGAGTGCACGCAACGCCTGCAGGGTCAGTAGCTCGGGATGGCCCGGCCCGGCACCGACCAGTGCTACCGAGCCTTTGGCTGGACCGACTTTGTCGGCCCGCAGTGCCTCGGTCAGGCATCGTTCCGCATCCGCAGGCCGCGCATGGCGAAGCAGCGAAAACACCGGACCGTCGTGGAGCCAACGGTAGAACCCGCGGCGCGCCGCGAGATCAGGAAAGCGCCCCACGATGTGCCTGCGATGGTGTTGCGCAAGCGTCACCAGCGAACCATAGGCATGATCCACCACTTGTTCGAGCGTTTCACGCAGGCGGCTCGCCAGCGCGGGTGCGGCGCCTGCCGTGGAGATGGCAATCGTCAGCGGCGCGCGGTCGATCACGGCCGGCACGTGAAAGCGTGATTGCGCGGCATCATCCACGACGTTCACGAAAATGCGTCGCTCACCGGCCTCTGCGGCGATCTGCGCATTGAGCGCGCGATCGTCGGTAGCGGCGATCACCAGCCAGACGTCATCGAGCCAGGCCGGCATGTAAGCTCCGGCCATCCAGCGGAGCCGCCCCTCCTCGACCCACTGCATCAGGCCGGAATCCAGTTGTGGCGCACCGAGCCGCACCTGCGCGCCGGCATCGAGCAAGGCAGCCACCTTGCGCGCGGCGACCGTCCCACCGCCAACCACAAGTACCGGCAGCCCTTTCAAGTCAGCGAACAGTGGATACAGTTTCATGGGGCGACCCTCACTCGTCGTCATGCCGTCTCATGCGCTGGGCGCGGTGCGCACTTCCGCAATCAACTGCCGCAATTCCGGCATGCAGGAGCCACAATTGCCACCGGCGCGCAGGGCCGCGGTGATCTGCGCCGGCGTGTCCAGACCTTTCACGCGCACAGCCTCGCGGATGGTGTTGCGCCCCACACCGAAACAGGAGCACACCACCGGCCCGGTATCGACATCCGCGCCTGGCGGCTCGCCGACCAGCAACCCGATCCGGTCGGCTTCTTCGAGCCGCTCGCCCGAAAACAGGCTCGCCAGCCAACGACGCGCCGGCAGGTCGTGACGCGAAGAGAGAAACACGCACGACTCAATCCGGTCGTCGATCACATGTGCCGCGCGGTAGACGCTGGTGCCCTGGTCCTCGTATTCGAGCCAGTCCGCTGCCGGGTCGTCGACGCCAAGCCACCTCCTTGCCCATGCGCTGCAATCCGCTGGACGCTCGCGGTGGGCGATCTCGTAACGCAGGAAGTTTTCGCCGCGGATCAGCGTCCAATAGCTGAGCCCGGATGTCGGCAGGGCCCGACGGCCAAAGGCAAAGCCATACCAGCGCACCGGAAACGGTTCCACCCGTATCGGCGTGTGCTTGAACTCCGGCTCGCCGGAAACCGGATCGACCACCGGATTGACCAGTCCGCCAACGCGCGCGTCGGAAGCGAACTGGTCGTTCCAGTGGATCGGCACGAATACGCTGCCCGCCAGGATGCCACCGCCATGGCGAACGCGCGCCACCATCGTTCCCCAACGCGAAAGCACCCTCGCTAGTTCGCCTTCACGCACCCCGCAGCGCAGGGCGTCGTGGGGATGCATGTCCACATAGGGCTCGCTGAGGTGGCCGGTGAGTCGTGGCGCCTTGCCGGTCCGCGTCATCGTGTGCCATTGGTCGCGCACCCGGCCGGTGTTGAGCACGAGCGGATATTCGCGGTCGGGCGCGTGGACGGGTGGGCGCGCGCGCGTCATCACGAAACAGGCACGACCGTCGTCATGTGCGTAGTGTCCATCGGCGAACAGGCGGAGCGTGCCGACGCCATCCTCGTTCACCGGCCACTGCACCGGAGCGAGGGCTTCATAGGCCGACCGGCTCAGCGATGCCAGTGCACCCAGGTTGAGCTGCCTTCGCGCGGCAGGCGCACCGTCGGCGTGTGGCGCATGGTTGCGAAACGCCGTGAGCCCTGCGTGTTCAATAAAGATCTCGTGCGGCTCGGCAAACTGGAAGCCACGCTCAAAGCCCAGCCGCCGCGCGACATCGCAGACGATGCGCCAGTCGGCACGGGCTTCGCCGGGCGATGGGAGAAAGGGACGCTGCCTGGAGATGCGTCGCTCGGAACTGGTCACCGTGCCGTCCTTCTCGCCCCAGCCAAGCGCCGGCAACAACACGTGGGCAAGTGCATTGGTGTCCGTGCTTGCAACGATGTCGGAACAGACCACCAGCTCGCAGGCCCCGAGTGCGCGCTTGACGCGATCGGCATCGGGCAGGCTGACCACCGGATTGGTCGCCATGATCCACAACGCCTTCACCCGGCCCTCGAGTACCGCGTCGAACAGCTCCACCGCCTTCAGCCCGGGCTTCGCCGCGATGCGCGGCGAAGCCCAGAACGACTGCACGATGTCGCGATGCACTGGATCGTGCAATTCCATGTGCGCCGCCAGCATGTTCGCCAGCCCGCCGACCTCGCGGCCGCCCATCGCATTGGGCTGCCCGGTGATCGAGAACGGCCCCGTGCCCGGCTTGCCGATGCGACCGGTAAGCAGGTGGCAATTGATGATGCTGTTGACCTTGTCCGTGCCGCTGGAGGACTGGTTCACACCTTGCGAGAACAGCGTGACGGTTTTTTCGTGGCGGGCGAACAGCCGGTAGAACGTCAACAGATCGGCGAGCTGGACACCACAGATACGCGCCACCTCGGCCGGATCGGCAGCATCGTGCTCCGCCGTCGCCAGGGTCTGCGCAAAGTCGCGCGTGTGCGCCTCGACGAAGACGGCATCCATCACGCCATAGCGGAACAGGAACGCGAGCAGACCGTTGAACAGCCAGACATCCGTACCGGGCCGGATCGGCAAGTGCAGATCGGCCGATTCGCAGGTCGCGGTAAAACGCGGATCGATCACCACCAACCGCAGGTTCGCTCCCTCCTCCCTCGCCTTGACGATGCGCTGGAATACGACCGGGTGGCACCACGCCGTGTTGGAGCCGACCAGCACGACGAGCTCGGCCTGCTCCATATCCGCATAGCAACCTGGCACTACATCTTCGCCGAATGCGCGCTTGTGGCCCGCCACGGCGGAAGACATGCACAGACGCGAATTCGTGTCGATATTGGCGGTGCCCAGGTACCCCTTCGCCAGCTTGTTGACGACGTAGTAGTCCTCGGTCAGCAGCTGGCCGGAGACATAGAAGGCCACCGCCTCCGGGCCGTGGCGGTCAATGACACTGCGGAAGCCATCGGCGACGCGATCGAGCGCCTCATCCCACGTCACTCGACGGAGAGCACCGCCCGGCCCTCGCATCTGGGGATGCAGCAGGCGCCCCTGAAGGCCCATGGTCTCACCCAGCGCTGCGCCTTTGACGCATAAACGCCCTTGATTGGAGCCGTGCTGCGGATCTCCCGCCACGGTGACCGCACCGCTGGCGACGACGCCGGCCAACACGCCGCAACCGACGCCGCAATAGGGACAGGTCGTCGCAACGTGGCCGCTCATGTCGCGACCCCAGCAAGGTTCGCGATCGACGACTGGCAGTAGCTCTGCCCGAACAACAACCGGTCGCGCAGCGGCGCGATGTCCGTGCCCTCACAAATCAGTTCGAAATACCAGCCACCGTCCTTCGCGTCGCCATACAACACGGCGCCGACGAGGCGGCTATCCCTCAGCACCAGGCGTTTGTAGACGCCACGGCGGGGATCGCGCATCACCAGATCCTCGGTCCCGGCGCCCCCGATGAAATCGCCCGCCGAATACAGGTCGATGCCCGTCACCTTGAGTCGGGTGGCGGTCTCGGCTGCGCAATAGCGTCGATGACCGAAGCGCGCCAGGTGCGCCGCGCACACGCGCGCCTGCTCCCACACCGGCGCCACCAGACCGAACGTGACTTTGCGATGCTGCACGCACTCGCCTACCGCATAAACGTGGGGATCGTAGGTCTGCAGTGTGTCGTCGACCACGATGCCGCGCCCGCAATGGATGCCGCTTGCCTCGGCCAGCGCGATCTCGGGGCGCACGCCGACCGCCATCACCACGAGGCCCGCGTCGATGCGGCTGCCGTCAGCCAGTCTTACGCCTTCGACTCGTTCACCGCCCTCTAGTGCGACGGTTTCCGCGTCAAGCCGAAGCACTAGTCCGCGCTCCTGCAGGTTGCGGGCAAGCAGACGCGCTGCGTCATCGTTGAGCTGCTGGTTGAGAAGCACGTGGCTGCGATGGATGAGCGTGACCTGCATGCCGCGCCGGGAAAGCCCGTTGGCCGCCTCGATGCCCAGCAGGCCGCCGCCGATCACCGCCGCGCTGCGGTAGATGCCGGCCGCCTCGACCATGCGCTCCACGTCATCGATGCCCCGGAAACACACGACCCCGGGCAAGTCACAGCCGGGCACCGGCAGGACGATCGGCTGGGAGCCGGTCGCAATCAGCAACCGGTCGTACGCCACCTCGACGCCGCTGGACGACCGAACGCATCGGCGCGCACGGTCGATCTCCACTACCGGATCGCCGGCATGCAACGTGATGCCGTGCTCGGCATACCACGCCGTCGGGTTCAGCATGATCTCGTCCGCCTGCTTCTCACCACTCAGCAGCAGTGACAGCATGACGCGGTTGTAGTTGCCGTAGGATTCGGTGCCGAACACACTGATGTCGTACAGGTCTGGTGCGAGCTGCAACAACTCCTCCACCGTGCGGATGCCGGCCATGCCATTGCCGATGACTACCAGTCGCGCTCGCTTGGTGCTCATGCGTCCCCGCGCCTGATCTGCAGCGTACTTCCCTGCCGCCGCACCTGCCACGTGCGTACGCTGTACTCGGGTGCTTCCAGGCATTCACCGGTGCGCAGGTCGAAGTGCTGTTTGTGTATCGGCGAGGCCACCACAATGCGTTCGGTCAGGCTGCCGACCAGGCCACGCGAGAGAACCGCCGCCTCCGATACAGGATCGACGTTGTCGATGGCGTAGAAATCACCGGCGCCGATCCGGAACACCGCCACCTGCTCGTCATCCAGCAGCGCGCACACGCCGGTATCAGGCACGATATCGTCGATATCACAAATAGACGTCCATTCGATGATTGTCGCGTGATCGTTCATATGGCTCACTCCGTCTCCACCACGACCGGGATGCGCTCATGCCGCCTACGCCTCTCCGTTGGCGCAGCGGGCCGTATCTGCCCGCGCTCAGGCACAAACACGACCCGCTCGTCGCCGGCATCGCTGTTGACGAAATGATGGAAGCGGCGGCGGACCGCCGGATCGCTGACGGCTCTCTTCCACTCGCACTCGTAGGTGTCCACCACGTGGCGCATTTCCGCCTCCAGCTCGGCAACGATGCCGAGCCTGTCGTTGACGATCACGTCCCGGAGGTAGTCCATGCCGCCTTCCAGGTTGTCGCGCCATGCACTGGTTCGCTGCAGCCGGTCGGCGGTACGGATGTAGAACATCAGGAAGCGGTCGATGTAGCGGATCAGGGTTGCCGTATCCAGATCGCCGGCCAGCAGTTCGGCGTGTCTTGGCTTCATGCCGCCGTTACCGCAGACGTAGAGGTTCCAACCCTTTTCGGTGGCGATGACACCGACATCCTTGCCCTGTGCTTCGGCACACTCGCGGGCACAACCCGATACACCGAACTTCAACTTGTGCGGCGAACGCAGGCCCTTGTAGCGGTGCTCCAGGTCGATTGCGGTACCTACCGAATCCTGCACGCCGTACCGGCACCAGGTCGAGCCCACGCAGGACTTCACCGTACGCAGCGATTTGCCATAGGCGTGTCCCGATTCGAAGCCCGCGGCGATCAGTTCCTCCCAGATCAGCGGCAGCTGCTCCAGCCGCGCACCGAACATGTCCACGCGCTGGCCGCCGGTGAGCTTGGTGTAGAGGCCATACTTCTTCGCGATCTGCCCGACGACGATCAGGCCATCGGGCGTCACTTCGCCGCCAGGCATGCGCGGCACGACCGAATAGGTACCGTCTTTCTGGATGTTGGCGAGGAAGTAGTCGTTGGAATCCTGTAGCGAGACGTGTTCCTGCTGCAGCACGAATTCGTTCCAGCATGAAGCCAGAATGCTGGCCACCGTGGGCTTGCAGATATCGCAGCCCAGGCCCGTACCGTGGCGTGCGAGCAGATCGTCGAAACGGCGGATGCGCTCCACGCGAACCAGGTGGTAAAGCTCCTGGCGGGAATAGGCGAAGTGCTCGCAGAGGGAATGATTGACTACCAGCCCCTGTCGCTTCATCTGCGCCTTCATGATCTGCGTCACCAGCGGCACACAACCGCCGCACGTCGTGCCCGCCCGGGTTGCTGCTTGCAGCGCCCCGATGGAAGTGGCGCCGGCAATCACCGCCTCGCACAACTGTCCCTTGGTGACGTTGTTGCATGAGCATATCTGCGCCGTCGCGGGCAGCGCATCGATGGCGAGCCCCGGCGCGGCCCCGCCACCGGAGGCAGGAAGGATCAGCGATTCTGGCGCTTCGGGGAGCTCGAGGCCGTTGATCATCATCTGCAACAAGGTGCCGTACTCGGCGGCGTCGCCCACCAGCACGCCACCCAGCAATCGCTTGCCGTCCTCCGACACGACCAGCTTCTTGTAGACCTGCCGGCGCCCGTCGCTGAACTGGTAGCTGCGGCTGCCCGGCGTCGCGCCGTGAGCGTCGCCGATGCTGGCCACGTCCACACCCATCAGCTTGAGCTTGGTGGACATGTCGGCGCCCGCGAACTCCGGCAGGCCTGATGACTGCTTGCGTGTCAGCAGTGCATGCAGGTGGCTGGCCACCACGCGCGCCATCTCGTAGCCGGGCGCGACGAGACCGAAGAGCTTGCCCCCCCACAACGCGCATTCGCCGATGGCATAGACGTCGCGGTCACGCGTGCGGCAGAAGTTGTCGACCATGATGCCACCGCGCTCGCCCACGCCAAGTTCACTTTGGCGTGCCAGTTCATCGCGCGGCCGGATGCCAGCGGAGAACACGATCAGATCGGTCTCGAGATAGCCGCCGTCGGCAAACTTCATGCGATGGCGAGCGGTTTCACCGTCCACGATTTCGACCGTGTTCTTCCCGGTGTGCACGGTCAGGCCGAGAGCCTCGATGGTCCGGCGCAGTATCTGTCCGCCGATGTCATCGACCTGCACCGCCATCAGCCGCGGCGCGAACTCGACCACGTGCGTCTCCAGCCCCAGGTCGCGCAGCGCCTTGGCGCACTCCAGCCCCAACAGGCCACCGCCGACGACAACGCCGTGCGTGGAACGTGCACCCCATCCGGCGAGGGCGCCCAGATCGTCGAGTGTGCGATAGACCAGGCAACCGGGCCGGTCATTGCCCGGGATCGATGGCACGAACGGCGTCGATCCCATGGCCAGCACCAGCTTGTCGTAGGGAATGATCTCGCCGTCGGCGGTGGTCACCCGCTTGATCGCGCGATCGATCCGCACGGCGCGCGTGGCGAGCCTGAGGTGCATACCGGGCTGATCGAAAAAACCCGGCGTCACGAGAGAGAGATCGTATTCACTCTTGCCGGAGAAAAATTCCGACAGATGCACACGGTCGTACGCCGGCCGTCCTTCCTCGCACAATACAGTGATATCCAGCCCCAGCGGCCGGAGCGCGCTCAGCTCCTCCAGCAGTTTGTGACCGACCATGCCATTGCCAATCACGACAAGCTTCATTGTCATCTCAATGACCTCTGCGTCGAATCAATCGATTGCCAGACCAGCGGCCGTCGCTGGGGTGGTATTGGCCTGCCGCAGGGATTCCTGGTGCTGGCGTTCTTCGTCGATGCAGGACGCCAACGATCACCAACAGGAAACCGGGAACCAGCATCGCGATCCGCCAGCCCATGGCTTGCTGCGGGGTCCGCCATCGCTGTAACTCGATCCGGGTCGCTTTACCTGACATACCATCTCCGCGCGTAGATGACGAAACGCTGCGGTCCACCGGGTCATACCTTTCCCGCGGCCAGACCGCCTTGCATGATGCTAAGCAACATGCATGCCGTCTTGCGGGACATCGTAGAAAATGCGGACTTGGCGGAAACCAGGCTCAAAAAGCCTTGCTTCGCGCACCAATAGCAACCCGCCAACCGCTGCGACCGCACCATCGCAGTGCACAAAATCGGGGAAGTCGGGACTGTAGCGCTTGCCGTTCGCGGCTACACCGCGATGGTCTATCCAATCGCCGAAGGCTCCGTCGCGATGGACTACCCGGAAGGCGACGCGCCCATTGCACTGCAGAACCGCCAGGGTTCGTCCACCACCTCTCTCCGCCAGATACGCAAAACGGCGGCTTCGATGAGCTGCGGAGCGGCATGGGATTTGCGGGGATTGTTCGGCCCGGCTTGGAGCCCGAACACCGCCTCTCATTCTACCCTCTCCTCAGCGGAGAGTTCGTACTTTGCTCAACCTGCTTCGGAGTTGTTTCAGCAAGCCGGGACAGCCAACCTGACGTCGCTTAATTCCCTCCGTCCCCTTATCCGCAAGCTCGCTCATACGTCCTTCGCTACCAGCTTCACCACGCTGGAGAAATCCAGCTCCCCATGACCCGCGCGGCTGTTCATCGCGTACAGATTCCGCGCAAGCTCGCCAAGCGGGATCGAGGCTCCCACCGACACTGCAGCTTCGGCTGCCAGGCCAAGATCCTTCAACATGAGGTCGTTGCCGAAACCGCCTGTATAACCTCGCGATGCCGGTGCATTCTCCAGTACACCAGGCCATGGATTGCATACCTCCGTGGCCCAGCTGCGGCCGGTGCTGACCGCCATCATCTGCGACAGTACCTTCGCATCAAGGCCGTGCGCGACACCCAGCGCAAGCGCCTCGCCCGTTACCGCCATAATCACGCCCAGCGCCATGTTGTTGCACATTTTGGCAACCTGGCCGGCACCATTGACCCCTACATGGAAGATGTTCTTGCCCATGTCCGCGAGGATCGGGCGTGCGCGCTCCAGCACCGTGGCTTCGCCACCAACAATGAACGTCAGTGTGCCCGCGGCCGCGCCCGCCGTGCCGCCCGATACGGGAGCATCGATCATCGCTAGACCGTGTTTCGCCGCGGCGTCAGCGACCTTGCGCGCAGTACCGGGTGCGATAGTGCTGCAGTCGATGACCAGCGCATTGGCAGGAATGTGCGGCAACAGGCCGCTGCTGATGTCCAGATAGAGTCCTTCGACGTGGCGACTGGCCGGCAACATCGAGATCACAATGTCGGCCTCGACTACCGCGTCGATCGCACTGGTGGCGGCCACGCCACCCGCCGCAACAGCGGCCTCGATCGCCGCAGGGGCAAGATCGAAGACACGCAGCGCGTGGCCGGCCCTCAGAAGGTTGGCGGCCATGGGTGCGCCCATGTTGCCCAGGCCGATGAAAGCAATGCGGCTCATCCCCTATCTCCTTGCATCTACGTCGTTGCCCAGATTGACGAGCGGATGTTCGCTGTCTAGCCAGGGCGCCAAAAAGAATTCATCGACCCACGCGTGCGATGCCTCTGCCAGCGCTCCGGGGCGCCAGCGCGGCTGACGGTCTTTGTCGATCAGCAATGCACGGATGCCTTCGGCGAAATCGCCGTAAGCCGCACACTGCAGCGACACCAGATATTCAAGCCGGAACACATTGGCCAACGACATCGAGGCGGTGCGTCGTTGCAGCTCAAACGCCAGCCGCGCCGAGCTGGGCGCACCGGTTGCCAGTGTCTGCTTTGCCGTCTCCAACCAGGGATCGTACTGCTCGATATTCGCAACCGATGCGGCAATCAGTTCAAGCGCCTCGTGTGTGCAGACCTGCGCGACGAGTGCACGATAGCGCTGGAGCGGACCGTCTCCCGGCGTGCTCGCATGCTGTTTCAGCAAACCACTAAGTTGGGTGTGGGAGGTAGCTGCATCATCCGACCATGGCATGTCGAGCAAGGCGTCAAGCACAGCCTTACGCTGTTCTTCAAGCACTGACCAATCAGCCAAGCCCGCATGGATAGCATCGCCGGCGTTCAACGGCGCCCCAGTCAAGGCCAGGAAGAGGCCAGCCCGGTCTGGCACGCGATTCAACAACCAGCTGCCGCCCACATCCGGATAGAGGCCGATGGTGATTTCCGGAAACGCCAGCTTCGAGCGCTCGGTGACCACACGATGACTGGCACCCGCCATCAGCCCGATGCCACCACCCATCACGATGCCGTGACCCCAGCACAAGACCGGCTTGGGATAGGTATGGATATGGTAATCGAGGCGATATTCGACGGCGAAGAAATTGCTTGCGTAAGCGTTGTCGCGAATGTCGTGGCTGCCACTGGCGCGGTAATCCAGCATCGAGCGGTACAGGCCATGCAGATCGCCGCCGGCACAGAATGCTTTCTCTCCTGCGCCCTGCAGTACGACCAAGGCGATAGCAGCGTCCGACTCCCACGCGTGCAGTTGCGCATCAAGCAGACGGGTCATCTCCAGCGACAAGCCATTAAGCGTCTTGGGTGCGTTTAGCGTGGCAATACCAATGCACCGACCGTTGGACGACGCACGCTCCTCGAACAACACCGGCGCATCGGTAGTGTTGAGAGTCTCTGAGCTCATGCATTCTTCCATTGTGGCGCGCGCTTTTCGAGGAACGCATGAACGCCTTCTTTCTGGTCGACGCTGTCGAATAGATCCACAAAGGCCTCGCGTTCGCTGACCAGTGCCGTGGCGTGCGTCTGCATGCGCGTGGATTGCACCAGTTTCTTGCAAGCGGCGATGCTGGTCGGGCTTTGCTTTTCGGCCTGGTGGGCCCAGGCGATGGCGCGTGCCTTCGCCTCGCCTTTCGGCGCGACATCTTCGACCAGACCAATGCGCAGGGCGGTGGCGGCATCGACGCGTTCGCCCAGCAGGATCATCCGCTTGGCCCACCCTTCGCCGACCAGGCGCGGCAAGTTCTGCGTGCCGCCCGCACAGGGCAACAGGCCGACGCCCGCTTCAGGCAACGCCAGCCGTACCTGTTCTTCGGCGATGCGCAGATCACACGCCAGCGCGCATTCCAGACCACCGCCCATGGCATAGCCGTTGATGGCCGCGATGCTGACGCCACGGAAGGCGGAAAGCGTTTCGAACGCCTCGCCGAACCGGCGGGCAGCATCACGCGCCAGCGCCTTGTCGCCCTCGGCGAATTGCTTAAGGTCCGCGCCCGCGGAAAAGAACTTCTCGCCTTCACCCGTGATGACTAATGCATAGACGTTGCGGTCGGTATACAGGTCATGAACCAGATCGCGCAATGCAGCCAAGCTGTCGCGGGTCCAGGTGTTGGCGGGTGGATTACTGAGCGTGACCACGGCGACGTGGCCATCGATCTCTAGCTTCATTCCGGTGTAATGTTTGCCTGCGTGGCTCATCGCAATTCCTCGTGGGTATTCAGCAAGTGACGCGCAATGATCACGCGCATGATTTCGTTGGTGCCTTCCAGGATCTGGTGCACGCGGCAGTCGCGCAGCAGCCGTTCAATCGGGTACTCGCGGATGTAGCCGTAGCCTCCATGAATCTGAAGGGCTTCATTGCAGATGGCGAAACCCGCATCGGTCGCAAAACGCTTGGCCATCGCACACCACACGGTGGCATCGCTGGTGTGCGCATCGAGCTTGCACGCAGCGGTGTGCACCATCTGCCGGGCTGCGACAAGTTGCGTGGCCATATCCGCCAGCTTGAATTGCAGCGCCTGGAATTCGGCCAGTTTCTTGCCGAACTGCTTGCGCTCACCCATGTAGCGGCGGGCTGCATCGAGCGCACCCTGCGCCGCGCCCAGCGAACAGGCCGAGATGTTGACGCGACCGCCATTGAGTCCCTTCATCGCAATCTTGAATCCATCCCCTTCATTGCCAAGGAGGTGATTTACGGGCACCCTGACCTCATCGAAACTGACACCGCGGGTGGGTTGGCTGTGCCAGCCGAGCTTGTCTTCGTTGCGCCCATAGCCGACGCCCTGCGAGTCGGCCGGCACGGCAAACGCACTGATGCCACGTGCCCCCTCCTCGCCCGTCCGTGCCATCACCACCAGCACATCGGTGACGCCTGCGCCCGAAATAAAGGCTTTGCTACCGTTAAGCACATAGCTGTCGCCCTTGCGTTCGGCGCGGGTTTTCAGCGATGCCGCGTCGGAACCGGCACCAGGTTCGGTGAGGCAATACGAAGCCAGCTTCTCGCCACGCGCGAGTACCGGCCCCCACGCGTCGCGCAACATAGGTTGTGCATGCGCAGTTAGCATCCAGGTTGCCATGTTGTGGATGCTGATGAAGGCGGCGGTGGAAGGATCGATGGCAGCCAGTTCCTCGAACACTATGGCCGCGTCCAGGCGCGTCAGCCCGGAGCCGCCGGCCGCTTCGTCCACGTACACCCCGCAAAAGCCGAGCTCGCCAGCCTTGCCGATGGCCTCGCGAGGAAATTCGCTGTCGGCATCCCAGTGCGCCGCATGGGGCGCGAACTCAGCCTGCGCGAAATCGTGTGCCGCCTCGCGAAAGGCCAACTGCTCCTCGCTCAAATCCGTCGGTGACGACCGGGTTGCATGGATATCCATGACCGCGGCCATCACTTAAGACTGATCGTGGTATTGACGCCGACATGCAAGGTGTCGTCGTCGAACCAACGCTGCGTCACCGTTTTTGTCTGCGTGTAGAACATCACGACTTGCTTGCCGTACGGGCCAAGGTCGCCGAGCTTGGACGCGCGCGAGCCGGTGAAGGAGAACAGTGGTACCGGCACCGGGATCGGCACGTTGATGCCCACCTGGCCGACGTCGATGTCTTCCTGGAATTTCCGGGCTGCAGCGCCCGATTGCGTGAAGACCGCGGTACCGTTTCCGTTCGGATTGGCGTTGACGATCTCGATGGCCTCATCGAGCGAACCCGCAGCCAGGATCACCAGTACCGGACCGAAGATTTCCTCGTCGTAGATCCGCATGCCCGGCTTCACGCCGGAGAAGATGGTCGGGCCGACGAAGTTGCCGCTTTCATAGCCGGGCACCTGCGGCCGACGGCCGTCGAGTTCCAGCGTTGCACCCTGTTCGATGCCTGACGCGATGAATGCCTCGACGCGCTCGCGTGCTGCGCAGGAAATCAGCGGCCCCACATCGGTACCGCTCTCGCGGCCGGCGTTGACCTTGAGCGTCTTCGCCTTGGCTACCAGCTCGGGGATCCACGATTGTGCTTCGCCCACCATTACGGCGGTTGACGCCGCCATGCAGCGCTGTCCGGCGGCACCGAACGCCGCACCAGCCATGGCATTGAGCGTCTGCTCCTTGTTGGCGTCCGGTAATACCACGGCATGATTCTTCGCGCCCATCATGCATTGCACACGCTTGCCCGCCCGCGAAGCATGGTGATAGATGTGCGTGCCAACTTTGGTGGAGCCCACGAACGACACCGCCTTGATGTCGGCGTGGTCGCAGATCACCTTGACGACTTCTTCGCCGCCGTGAACGACGTTGAGCACGCCCTTCGGAATACCGGCTTCCACCGCCAGCTCAACCAGGCGCATGGTCACCATCGGATCCTGTTCCGAAGGCTTCAGCACGAACGTGTTGCCGGTAGCGATCGCCATCGGGAACATCCACAGCGGAATCATCGCGGGGAAGTTGAACGGCGTGATGCCGGCACAAACACCGAGCGGCTGAAGCAACGTGTAAGTGTCGACGCCGCCGGCTACATTGTTGGCCATCTCGCCGAGCTGCAGGCGGCCGATGGCCGCCGCGTGCTCGACCACTTCCAGGCCGCGGAACACATCGCCTTCGGCGTCGGGCAAGGTCTTGCCCTGTTCGGCCGTGAGGATTGCGGCGAGTTCCGGCATATGCTCGCGAATCAGCTGCTGGTACTTCAGGAAGATGCGCGCACGCGTACCGATGGACGTCTTGCGCCAGCTCTTGAATGCCTTTTTCGCGGCAGCGACCGCTGCGTTCACTTCATCAACGGTGGCGAACGGTACGCGCGCCAACACCGCCTGCGTGGCCGGGTTGACGACGTCGCGCCATTGGGAGGAAGTTGACTCGACGAATGCGCCATCAATCAGCAGTTTGACGGTTGCGACGTCAGTCGCAACGGGGCCCAGCTTGTTCATGTGTCCTGTCTCCGTATCGCTCACCCGCGGGAGGGGTGTTGAGGAGCAGGACAAGACCAATCAAGGACAGCAAACAGCCGCGCCGAATCAGCTCGTCTGGTTGCCCACCGCAACACCCGAGAAGGACATCCCGTAGGATGTCCACCATAGGCCGGTCTCCGGACTTGCGAGCGATGCTGAAAGCATCACCCCGACACCTTCCCGCGAACATCGCAGTGGTTCTGAGTCGGGTTTTCTCGCCTACCGTTGCGGGGGCAGTGCCGGCCTGGGATGTATAACGCATCCGCACCGGCTTCCCGTTTCACCCTGCGCACCGGAATGACGATGGCAGGACACCTATAGCCCCATTAGTATACGCTACAGTGGACCCATCTGTCAAGACAAATTCTGTTCGAGTTTAAGCTGCGCTTGATGGATAACGAATAATTTGGTGTAAACCTTGTTGACGTTCTCCCACGCACAGTGACGATCAGTCCACGGCAGCCATTGTTGTTCGACGTAGCCACTCCATACAGCTTTGACCTTGGGGTGGTCGGCGAGATTTTCACGGATAGATATCTGTTCCGGCTCGTCGTCCGACCCTTCGTGCCACCGGGGGTTAGGGGCTTCGCGGCTAATTTCTTTGCGAAGCTCGGGTAAGTTGTCCTTGGCGCGAAGCGTCAAGAAATCCACCCAGTCCTCACATGAGGTTGGGACCGTTGGCACCTCAGGCTCACGCGTTTGCTGCACTTGCAGCCAAACATCCCGCGCGTGATCCTCATCGAGTCCCCATGCTTGCGTGAAACACCCGCGCTCGTGCGGGATGCTGGCGCTCCAGAGGACCTCTTCATAACACGTGACCGATAGTAAGTCGCCCGTTCTCCAGTGCGGCCTTCAGGGGGACTGTAAGAAGAAAGCTATTCTGACGCGGCACGCCTCTCTCCGCCAGATACGCAAAACGCCCCTCGCGGGGCGCTTTGCGTATCTGGCGGAGAGAGAGGGATTCGAACCCTCGATCAGGCTTTTGACCCGATACTCCCTTAGCAGGGGAGCCCCTTCGGCCACTCGGGCATCTCTCCGGGGTTTTGCCGCATTGCTGCGGAGCCGGCAAGGATACTGACCGGCGCGGTCGAGGTAAAGGCTTGATGTAGGCGATCAGTGCTCGCCTACATCGTCTGGCGTGCTGTCGGTGGCATGTTCGCCCTTGATTCGTTGGTAGATTTCTTCGCGATGGACGGCCACGGTCTTGGGTGCGTTGATGCCGATGCGTACCTGATTGCCTTTCACGCCAAGAACGGTGACGGTCACCTCGTCGCCGATCATCAGGGTCTCACCGACCCGACGGGTCAGAATCAACATGATTACTACTCCATTAAAAAGCTGCTGGTTACAGGCCTGCAGATCGACGCTGCCTCACCCCTGAGCGCCCGTCCATCCGCAATTCGACGATTTGATCCGCCGAAGGCCCTACCGCCCTCCCGGCTCACAGCCAAAACACCTCCTGAGCGTCCTGACTGGCAACCTCGCCCAACGGCGAGATCGACCTCGGTGGATACTAACTGAGCACGATTCCCCCGCGCAATGCGCGTCGCCGCAAGGCGTTCACGGTTCAGCGCGAGGAAACCCAGTTTGCCACGCCAGCCAGGATCGCCGGCAGGTTTGCGGCGTCGGACCCGCCACCCTGTGCCAGGTCCGGACGGCCACCACCCTTGCCGTCGATTTGTGCAGCCACGTGGGCGACCACAGCGCCCGCCTTGACGCGATTCAACGCCGTGCCGTGCACACCGGCGATCAGCGACACACGACCATCCACCGCACCGGCCAGCACGATCACGCAGTCGCCGAGCTGCTGTTTGAGCTGGTCAACGCTGTCGCGCAACGATTTCACGTCGAGCCCTTCCAGCCGCGCAGCGACTACCTTGATGCCGTCGACATTCCGGGCGGAAGCAGCCAGATCGGCGGTGGCCGAGCCGGCGGCCTTGCTGCGCAGCGAATCCAGCTCGCGCTCGAGCTTCTTCTGGCGATCCAGCAACTGGCGCAGCTTGGCCACCACCTCGTCACCGCTGCTGGACAACAGATGCGACAGCTCGTCGAGCCGGTGTTCCTTGCCGGCCACCCAGGCCAGCGCGCCGTCGCCGGTCACGGCCTCGATGCGACGCACGCCGGAGGCCACGCCGGACTCGCCGACGATCTTGAACAAGCCGATATCGCCGGTACGCCCGACATGGGTGCCGCCGCAGAGCTCGGTCGAGAAATCGCCCATCTTCAGCACGCGCACCTCATCGCCGTACTTCTCGCCGAACAGCGCCATCGCGCCGGACTCGAGCGCCTGGTCGTAGCTCATGTTGTGTACCTCGGCGGCCGCGTTGCGCCGCACTTCGGCATTCACCATCGCCTCGACCCGATCCAGCTCCTCGCCACTGACCGGCTTGAAGTGCGAAAAATCGAAGCGCAGCCGCTCTGCTGCAACCAGCGAACCTTTCTGGGTGACGTGTTCGCCCAGCACCTTGCGCAGCGCCGCATGCAGCAGGTGGGTGGCCGAATGGTTGAGCACGATGGCCTGGCGGCGGGCACTGTCGACCTGGGCATCAAGCAGGTCGCCGCTGCGCAGCGGTTGCTGGCCGCGCCAGGTCCCGGCATGGCCGAAGAATACGCCGCCCAGCTTCACGGTATCGCCGACTTCGAAGCGACCGGCGGCGTTGGAGAGGACGCCGGTGTCGCCGACCTGGCCGCCCGACTCGGCGTAGAACGGCGTGCGATCGAGGATCAGGGTGCCTTCCTCGCCATCGGCCAGTTGTTCAAATTGCCGGCCATCGCGCACGATACCCAGCAGTTTGCTGCCACTGGCCAGCAACGCGTCGTAACCCAGGAAGGTGGTGGGCCTGAGCTGACTGGCCAGATCCGCCGGCACCTGTCCTTTCACCTCGAACCGACCGGCAGCGCGGGCGCGCGCGCGCTGCGCGTTCATCGCGTGCTCGAAACCGGTCATGTCCACTTCGAGGCCGCGTTCGCGTGCGATGTCGGCGGTGAGGTCGACCGGAAAACCGTAGGTGTCGTAGAGGCGGAATGCCTCGTTGCCCGGAATGGTCTTGCCGGACTTTCCGGCAACCTCATCGAACAGACGCATGCCATGCTCAAGCGTCTCGCCGAAACGCTGCTCCTCGGTGCGCAGGGCATCCTCGACCAGAGTCTGTCTGGCGCCGAGTTCGGGATAAGCCTCACCCATCTCGGCGACCAGCGGAGCCACCATCTTCCAGAAGAAATCGCCGCGCACGCCCAGCATCCAGCCATGCCGCAGGGCGCGGCGGATGATCCGGCGCAGCACGTAACCGCGACCCTCGTTGGACGGCAGCACGCCATCCACGATAAGGAACGCACAGGCGCGGATGTGGTCGGCGATGACGCGCAGCGACTTGTTGCCCAGGTCCTCGGTACCGGTCAGTTCGCCGGCCACGCGCACCAGGTGTGTGAACAGGTCGATCTCGTAGTTCGAGTGCACATGCTGCAGGATTGCCGCAAGCCGCTCCAGGCCCATGCCGGTATCCACGCAGGGCGCGGGCAGCGGGCTCAGCGTGCCGTCCGGTGCCCGGTCGAACTGCATGAACACCAGGTTCCAGACCTCGATGAAGCGGTCGCCATCTTCTTCCGGCGAGCCGGGGGGACCGCCGGCGATGTGCGGGCCGTGATCGTAGAAAATCTCCGAACAGGGTCCGCACGGACCGGTGTCGGCCATCTGCCAGAAGTTGTCCGAGGCGAACGGTACGCCGTGGTTGTCGCCGATGCGGATGATGCGCTCGGTTGGCACGCCGATCTCGTCGCGCCAGATCGCATAGGCCTCGTCGTCGGTGTGGTAGACGGTGACGGTGAGCCGCTCCGGCGCCAGCTTGAACACCCGCGTCAACAATTCCCAGGCCCACCCAATCGCCTCGCGCTTAAAATAATCGCCGAACGACCAGTTGCCGAGCATCTCGAAGAAGGTGTGGTGGCGTGCGGTGTAACCGACCGCATCCAGGTCGTTGTGCTTGCCGCCGGCGCGCAGGCAGCGTTGCACGTCGGCCGCGCGCACGTAGCCGGGCTTTTCGCTGCCCAGGAATACGTTCTTGAACTGGACCATGCCCGAGTTGGTGAACATCAGGGTCGGGTCGTTGGCCGGTACCAGGGAGCTCGACGGCACGATGGTGTGGCCGCGGGTGCGAAAGAAGTCGAGGAAGGCGGCGCGGATTTCTGAAGTTTTCATGCGTATCGCGTTGGCTGGCGTAGGGGATCCACGCCGCAAACGAGCCGCCCGATCCACCCATCCGTCATCCTCGGGATGACGGAATTCAGGGGTTCTCGTCGGCGGCCTCGTCCACGTCAGCGTGGGTGACACGCCGTACTGTGGCGGCCGCAAAGCCGCGGCGCAAGAGGAACTGCGCGCGGCGTGCGCGTTCGGCAGGGTCCGCGCTACCCGTAGCGGCATAGCGTCGGCGCAATTGGGCGGCGGCCAGGGTATCCCAGTCGGTGTCGGCTTCTTCCAGCAATTCCCGGATGCGCGCGTCGGGCACACTGTGGCTCTTCAGCTCCACGCGCAGGCGCAGCGGACCGTAACCCTGGGCGATCCGGCGGCGCACGAGTGCTTCGGCGAAGCGATCGTCGTCCTGATAGTGCTGCGCACCGAGCCGATCCAGCGCGGTGGCGGCCTCCTCGCCGTCATAGCCGCCCTGGCGCAACTTGGTCTTGAGTTCCTTGCGCGAGTGCTCGCGACCGGCCAGCAAACCCAGCGCCTTGTCGTAGGCGCTGCGCCTTGGCTTGGCCGGCGGCGTTCCGCCGGGGCTGTTCCCGCCGGAATGCGCCGGACCGCGCCGACCCTTCATGGCCATGCAAACGGACATGGCCCGGGCGAGCCGGGCCATGCGTTCCACGAAGTGCGGTCAACGCGCACGGATCACGCTTCCTCGAGTGCCTCTTCGGCCGCCGCGGCAGCCGGCTTGCCCACCGGCACCAGCAAGCGCTCGCGCAGCAGCTTGTCGATCTCGTTGGTGATGGCCGGGTTGTCGCGCAGAAACTGGCGCACGTTCTCCTTGCCCTGGCCGATCCGATCACCGTTGTAGCTGTACCACGCCCCGGACTTGTCGATCAGGTTTTCCCTGACGCCCAGCTCGATGATCTCGCCTTCGCGCGAGGTGCCCTCGCCGTACAGGATCTCGAACTCGGCCTGGCGGAACGGCGGCGCCACCTTGTTCTTGACCACTTTCACGCGGGTCTCCGAACCGATGATCTCGTCGCCCTTCTTCACCGCGCCGATGCGGCGGATGTCCAGGCGCACCGAGGCGTAGAACTTCAGCGCGTTGCCGCCGGTGGTGGTTTCGGGGCTGCCGAACATCACGCCGATCTTCATGCGGATCTGGTTGATGAAGATGACCAGGGTGCCCGATTTCTTGATGTTGGCGGTGAGCTTGCGCAGCGCCTGGCTCATCAGGCGCGCGTGCAGGCCGACATGGGAGTCGCCCATCTCTCCCTCGATTTCCGCCTTCGGGGTCAGCGCGGCGACCGAGTCGACCACCACCATGTCGACCGCGCCCGAACGCACCAGCATGTCGGCAATCTCCAGCGCCTGCTCGCCGGTATCCGGCTGCGACACCAGCAGGTCGTCGACCTTGACGCCAAGTTTTTCGGCATAGGTCGGATCAAGCGCGTGCTCGGCGTCGATGAACGCCGCGGTACCACCGGCGCGCTGGCAACTGGCGATCGCCTGCAGGGTCATGGTGGTCTTGCCGGACGATTCCGGACCGTAGATCTCGACCACACGGCCGCGCGGCAGGCCACCAACGCCGAGCGCGATGTCCAGCCCGAGCGAACCGGTGGAAACCGTCTCGATGGCTTCGTTGACGCGATCGCCCATACGCATGATCGCGCCCTTGCCGAACTGCTTCTCGATTTGGCTGAGGGCAGAGCTGAGCGCCTTGCGCTTGTTGTCATCCATCGTATGTATTCCGGTTGGGCTGTGATTGGGAGGCATGATGCGCGGGTCGAATCTCACCGGCTGCGATCACCCTGGCGGGGTCCAGCAACGGTCGCGCCCGTTGCTGGAGTATCCCACACCCGTCAAGCCAGGCTGGCAGCCATCGCCCCGTCATTTTGTCAGGGTTTTGCGCAGGCCGGCGAGCGCCGCCGCCACGGTTTGCCGGCGCACCGCCTCGCGGTCACCCGGAAAATGGAACAACTGCGCGTGGGCATAACCGCCACGCCGCTTCCAGCCGATCCACACGGTACCGACCGGCTTGTCCGGCGTACCGCCGGTCGGCCCGGCAATCCCGGTCACCGCCACCGCCACCCCAGCCCCGAAGCGCGCCAACGCACCGGCGACCATTTCCAGCACGGTTTCCTCGCTGACCGCGCCAGTCAACTCCAGGGTGCGCGGATTGACCCCCAGCAGTGCCTCCTTGGCCCCGTAGCTGTAAGTCACCACACCGGCATCGAACCAGGCCGAGCTGCCCGGCAGGTCAGTCAGGGTCTTGGCAATCCAGCCTCCCGTGCAGGACTCGGCCGTGACCAGCATCAATCGGCAACGTTGCACGTCACCGGCCACCTCGCCGGCAAGCGCCAGCAATTCGGCATCGGTAGGAATGGATGACGACTCCATGCGAGACTCCCGGACTTGAATGCACTGTGCGCCAGGCGCACATGCACAGTTCTACCCGTTCCGCGCGACCACGCCAAGACTTGTATTGCATGCGCCAAGACGATCTCACCAGGCACACCCCGTTCATGCGCCAGAATATCCGTATGCTGAACAACCCCAAGCGGGGCGCGGGTTACGGGACGCACCGACCCATCAGATAACCCACTTGGACGGAACTTGGACGTCGAAAACAGGTAGTTTGACCCGGGTACAACCCCCTAAACGGGGTTGGACGCCGCCCAAACCTCGCCCCCATTTAGCCGTCTAAATGCCCACGCCAGAACGCACCCATAAGTCGGCGACAGGACCATCTCAAAGCGTGGATATCGACCACTACTTGGCCGACTCCTAAAAGCGAGCCTGGGGTACTTGGAATTGGCCTAGCCCAGAGGACTTCCCGGACAAGTCGGCCGAGATGACGACCAGCGCTGGTCGCGACGAGAACGGAGTGAAGTGGTCCGCGGATGCGTTCGGCATGTTCACCGTCGCCCGGCAACCTTCGAAAGCGAACGCTCATCCTCGGTCGACGTAGTCGCCGGCACGAGAGACGGGTAACCCAATCCACGGCAGCGGGGAGCGCTGATGGCGTACCACCACACCGGGAACAAGGCCCACGGGGCGGTGCGAATTGGCCAGAAAAGGTTTGCCCGCCGCTGGATCGCTAGCCAGAGTTAGCAATCCAAAACGGCCTGGTTCGGGCCAATCATGATCTGGTGCGTCGTCCAGGCCCGGGTTTCACGCTGGTCGTGAGAGGAAAGACCTCATGCGTGCACCGGGGCGAATACATCACACGACCAATCGACAGTGACCAGCCCGCCGACCAGTCTCATCAGTTGCAAGCCCATGTCGACCGGCGGAAACCGACCCATTTCTGCCGGTCGTGAACGTCCGCTTCGCGGAAGACAAATTTTCCGAGAAGTGATGTTTACCTCGTGGCTAGGCGATGGGCAAGCCTGACGTGGAAGGTGCTCTTCTGAAGATTTGCCGGCCAAACTGGCGCGCCCGGATGACTGGTCAACAGCGCGGACAGTGGAGGAGAAACACTCGTCTCAACTGCCGTGCAATGAGGCGATCAGTGGGCAGGCAATCGTGCCCTGATGCGAATCGCACTGAAGCAACAGACGGGACAGGACGGTCTCCATGCGCTTGAGGTCTTTCAGGCGCTCGCGCACGTCGGCCAGGTGCCGCGCGGCGAATTGCGCAGCCTCGTTGCACTGAGTTCCATCCTCTAACGCGAGCAGCTGCGCGACTTCGTCGAGACTGAAACCCAGTCGCTGCGCTGATTTGATGAACTTCACCCGGGTCACGTCTGCACGGCCATAACGGCGTATGCCGCCTGGCGGGCGTTGCGGTTCGGGCAACAGCCGCTTGCGTTGGTAGAAGCGAATCGTCTCCACGCCGATGCCGGCGGCCTCGGCGAAAGCGCCGATGGAGATGTTGTCCAGATCGGTATTCATGCGCTTGACTCCGTACTTGACTACGGGAATACCCTAACGCCTCGACAACTCGACTGAAAGAGGAAATCGCGATGTCTGAAGCCTCCGGAAGCAAAAGTGTGCTGGCCATCGGCGGGCTTGCCGCGATCCTTGCCTCCACCTGCTGCCTCGGTCCGCTGGTGCTGGTTTTGCTGGGCTTTTCCGGTGCCTGGATCGGCAACTTGACCGTGCTGGAGCCATATCGGCCGATCTTCATCTTGGTAGCCGTGGCGCTGCTTTGGTTTGCGTACCGCCGGATCTTTCGCACGGTCAGCGCCTGTCAGCCGGGCGAGCTGTGTGCCATCCCGCAGGTGCGAACAACATACAAGATCATTTTCTGGGTCGTGGTGGCGCTGGTACTGGTAGCGCTGGCGTTTCCCTATGTTCTGCCACTGTTCTACTGAAGGAGACCTGTCATGAAAAAGCTTTCCGTGCTCATCGTCCTTGCCGCCGTCAGTGCACCGGCTTGGGCCACCACCAAGACCGCCACGTTGTCGGTGCCGGGTATGACCTGCGCTGCCTGCCCGATCACGGTCAAGACGGCGTTGTCCAAGGTTCCGGGTGTCGAGAAGACCCAAATCCTGTTCGACCAGCGCAAGGCCATCGTCACCTATGACGACACCAAGATCAGCCCGGCCGGATTGACCAAGGCGACTGCGGACGCCGGTTACCCATCGACGCCGGTGCGCTGATGGCCGTGTTCGCACGAGTCGCCGACAAGGCCGGCCTGGTCGGCAGCATCGTCTCCGCAGCGGCCTGCGTGAACTGCTTTCCCGCCCTGGCCAGCTTGGGTGCCGCGATCGGGCTGGGTGTGCTCAGTCCGTTCGAGGGCGTGTTCATTCGTATCGTGTTGCCGCTGTTCGCCGGCATCGCGTTGCTCGCCAATGCGCTTGGCTGGATCAACCACCGCCAGTGGTGGCGCACCGCGCTCGGGGTGACCGGCCCCCTCCTGGTGTTAACGGCGGTGTTCCTGATGCGCGCGTCAGGTCACCGGACCGGCTGGCTGTTGTATCCGGGGTTGGTGCTGATGGTGGCGGTTTCGATCTGGGATCTTGTCTCACCGCCACCACGCGCCTGTCTGACGCTTGGTTCGAAGCACAGCTAAATTCTTTCCTTCGCCGTCACACACTCGCGGTCAGTGGGCCGTGCGCCAGACGGCCACGGCCGCAACCAAGGTGATAGCACTCCATGCATCAGCAAAATCGATTGAATGAACAAACCCTCCAGGTCACCGGCATGACCTGTGATGCCTGCGCTGGCCACGTGCAACAGGCGCTCTCTTCCGTTTCAGGTGTGCACACGGTGCAGGTGGATTACCCGGCGGCTACCGCCCGACTGCAGGTCGACACGGTGCTGACCATGGATCTGCTCAACGCTGCGTTGCCACCAAGCTACCGGGTGCAGGCACCAGCGAGCAGGCCAGCAGCTGATCGCCCTCCTGTGCCGATCGACAGCACATCGCATCTCGCTCGGGATGGTTCGGGTGCCGGCCTACATGTTGCGGTGATCGGCACCGGTGGGGCTGCCATGGCCGCCGCGCTCCGGGCCGCCGAGCGCGGTGCGCGGGTGACCGTGATTGAGCGCGGTATGGTCGGCGGCACCTGCGTCAACATCGGTTGTGTGCCGTCGAAGATCATGATCCGCGCCGCCCACGTGGCCCACACAAGGAGCCACAGTCCGTTTGACGGCGGCATCTCCGCCTCGGTTCCGGCGATCCGTCGCGACGTGCTGCTCGCCCAGCAGCAGGCGCGGGTGGAAGAACTGCGTCATGCCAAATACGAGAATATTCTCGATGGCAACCCCGCCATTACCTTGCTGCGCGGCGACGCGCGTTTTGCTGACAAGCACACGCTGAGCGTGCGCCTGGTCGAGGGTGGCGAGCGCACTGTTAGCTTCGACCGTTGCCTGATCGCTGTGGGTGCGCGGCCGGCGCGGCCGCCTATCCCTGGCCTGACGGAGACGCCGTACTGGACCTCCACCGACGCGCTGGCCGCCGAACACATTCCGAAGCGTCTGCTTGTGCTCGGTGCGGCCGTGGTCGCGGCCGAGTTGGGCCAGGCCTATGCGCGGCTGGGCAGTGAGGTGACGATGATCGCGCGCAGCGAGCTGTTTTTCCGCGAAGACCCAGCGATCGGCGAGGCCATCGGTCAGGTATTTTCCGACGAAGGCATCCGCGTGTTGCGCCAGACCCAGACCCGTTCGGTCCGTCACGAAAACGGCGAGTTCATTCTCGACACCACCGCCGGCGAGCTGCGTGGCGACGCGCTGCTGGTGGCCACCGGCCGTACGCCGAACAGCGACACGCTGGAGCTGGCCAACGCCGGCGTGCACGCGGCGAAAAGCGGCGCCATCGCGGTGGACGCGCAACTTCGTACCTCAGCGGCGCATATTTATGCTGCGGGCGACTGCACCGACCAGCCCCAGTTCGTCTATGTGGCGGCTGCGGGCGGCACCCGTGCCGCGATCAACATGACCGGCGGTGACGCCACGCTGGATCTGTCGAGCATGCCGGCGGTGGTGTTCACCGAGCCGCAGATCGCCACCGTGGGACTGAGTGAAGCCGAGGCGCACCTGAAGGGCATCAACACGGACAGTCGTACGCTGAGCCTGGACAACGTGCCACGCGCGTTGGCCAACTTCGACACCCGTGGCTTCATCAAGCTGGTGGTCGAGGCGGCCAGCGGCAAGCTGATCGGCGTGCAGGCGGTGGCCGACGGCGCCGGCGAGCTAATCCAGACCGCGGCCATCGCGCTGCGCACCGGGATGACGGTGACCGAGTTGGCCGACCAGCTGTTCCCGTACCTAACTATGGTCGAGGGGCTCAAGCTGGCCGCACAGACATTCAGCAAGGACGTCAAGCAACTGTCCTGCTGTGCAGGTTGATTGCCGCTGACTGGCTCCAGCGTTGAGCGTCCGCTCTGTGGCAACGTGATACAGGCAGTGACTGTCTCAAAGTGGCCGATATCTGCCGCTGTGTCGATAGATGATCATTGTGCCGGAGAGCTGATCAATCTCGGTCGGTTCAGGCGATCAAGTTGAACGGTGTGTGCACTTCACAACCCCACTACCCTGACGTAAGCGGCGCGCAATGCCTCGGCGTCCACTGCTGCGTGATGTCGGCGCGCCGCCCTCTCAGGCCTGCAGTCGAAATAGATCTCCAGTTTACCCAGGACGTCTTGGCGTGTGACGAGCACCGGCGCCCACGCCGGCACCTCACCGCTCCACGTTCCAAACCCTGTCAGCGCCCTCGCCAACTGTCTCTTATCGATCGCCCCGTCGAAGTGGATACGTGGATGGTCGAAGGACGCCACGAACACCCGTAATTGTTCACCGAAGTTCTCATCCGAGAGCGCTGCATCGCCGCCGTCCAGGAGCGGATAGACCACCTTGCTGACGAAGGATGACGGCGCTCCGGGTCGTGGAGCCCGCTCGGCGTAAAAGCATCGGGTGGCATCCACGTTGACCAAGGCCAAGCTGACCAGCTCGCGCACGGCATCGTTGTTCCACTCGGTGTCGAGAAAGAGAAGATCGGCCATGCTGGGCCCCGGTGTCATTGGGCGGTAATTGGGAATACGACGGACGGCGATGTCGTCAGTATGCACACCGTCGGAACAAAGCCCACGATGAGGTAGCCCCGGCGGGCCGTTCCGACCATCTGGGTGGCATAGAAATAGGTATAGCAGGACCGACGCAGAGTGGGTTGCCACCGCCGGCGGTTCGCCACTGCACAGTTGGTGAGTAGCACTCTGACTCTCCCATGCCTGTCGCAACGTGTGAGACCTGCTCGCCTCAGGATGAGCCTTGTCAGTTCACTCCCAGTCCCCATGTGGACAGAGACATCCATCGAACAGGGCAACGATGACCACCATCTATCGCGTCGGCACTTGGCAGGAACTCTTTGCTCTTCCCAACTTTGAGAAGGATCCAGTGCATAAGGATCTGATCAGCAAAGGGGAGCTCGTCAGCGAGTACGAGATGGCACCCAGAGACGGACTCAGGCCGTGCGGCATTCTCAAGTGTGAGACCGATCATCGTCACGGTTACATCGTTCGGCTCCCAGATCAACGGTTGAGTCATGTGGGTCGAAATTGCGGAAAAACACATTTCGGCGAGTCCTGGTCCCGTGTCCGCAAGGCCCTTACCGCTGCACAAAAACTGGCCGCCAAGACCAAGGCCATCGACGAACTCAAGGCCACGATCCGCACCGAATTGAATCGCTGGCCTGTGTTTGACGCACCGGCATTCCTGGCTGCACGATTGGCCCTGGCCCACTTCGATCGCCTGCCGGAGAAACTTCGGCACAGCCTGGAAAGTCGGGCTCAGAGTGGTGACGTCGCTGTTCATGGATGGCGCACACCAACGGACGAGGACAAACGTATGGCCAAGCTGCATGACCAAAAGCTCCCCGCCTCCATCCGGTTTGATCGAGGCCCCCTTCAAGGGTTGCGCGGGATCAACCGCAAGACGCGGATCGACTACCTGATTGATCAACACGGCCCATCGCTGATCCAAGAAGCTCAGTCGCTGGTCGACGCACCGGACATTCGATCGGACGACTTGAACACGATGCTGCGTCGCCTCACTGCATTTCCTGATGGCGCTTCAACCAGCCTCAAGCACCTGCATAACTTTCTGACCGATGCCAACCTCAAGGTCGTGACGTACCTGCTGGCAGCCCAGGATCTCGGCATCATCGGTCTTCGGTACGAGGTTGGCGATCCGAACGGATTCGTCGTCTCCACCAAAGGACGCTAGGTGTGGGTTCGGATTACACATCGCTTCAGGCCCACATCCTAGACGGCAAGGAATACAGGCCGCCCCTGACGAGTCCCGATGCCGTGCACCATCGAACAAATTCGCGGCATGTTGAAGGACTAACTCACACGACCGGCCCAGAACGGGATGGCGTGGAACGCGTGCCATCATTCATCGGACGAATGGGTCAGTCATCCTTGGGTTCGATATAGTGATCCGGGCCGTTCGGCCATTGAAGGCAGGACTAAGACATGCGAGTCGCTGATCTTTCCATCAAAAATTATCGAGGCGTCCGCGAGGGGCACTTACGTTTCAAGTCACACGTCGTATTGGTCGGCGGGAACAACACCGGCAAGACGACCGTCATTGAGGCGCTGACACTCCTGCTTGGCCGAGACCGTCTGATTCGAGATTTGACGGAACACGACTTCTTCGGCTCCGACCCGCAACCGGCCGACCGCATGCACCTGGTCGCCACCATTACAGACTTTGATGGTGACGACCCCAACGCCCACCCCGACTGGTTCAGAGACGGAAGGGCTGTGCCAAAGTGGTGGGATGAAACCACGGGCGTCGTTAACCCTGCCCAGACCGACGCCAGTTGGCGTCTCTGCTGCCAAATTGGCGTTCAAGCTTATTTCGACCGCCCTTCTCTGACTGTAGAAGTCGTCCGATATTTTCACGATCACGACGGGGCCATCGACCCTTTCGACGACGACTCTCCCGTGGGTGTGCCCCCGAAGCTCATACAACAGTTTGGGTTCTTTCTTGTCCGAGCCAGCCGCACCTGGGATCGCGTTCTCTCTTGGGGCAGCGAGTTGTTCCGCCGAACCTTGCAAGCAGCAGCAGCGCAGCCTGCCGGCGCCATCCTCGCTCAGCGTGACCAGCTTAGGACCCCCGAACGAGCGATCGAGGACGACGCGCAGATCGCTCCGCTGATCAACAGCGTGAACGATGAAGTGGCGCGATGCATCGCCGGCTCACCCAAGCTCACCCTTCGGGTGACCAATACCGACAGCCGATCCGTCCTCGAAGCCGTGTCACCTCATTACACGGTGGGCGACGGAATGAGCGTCCCTGCCGCACGCCAGGGTAACGGTCTGATTTCATTACAAGGCCTCTTTCTCCTGCTCGAACTAGGCAGATTGCGCGCGGAAGCCGGCGAAGGATTCACCATGGCGCTGGAAGAGCCGGAGCTCCACCTGCCCCCGGCGACGCAGCAACAGCTGGTTCTCCGGGTCCAAGCCCTCACTTCTCAGACTTTCATCACCACGCATTCGCCGACCATCGCTGCCATGGCGGACCCAACATCGGTGCTGCTCCTTCGAAACGTCGAGGGAAAGCTGACCGCCGAACCATTCCTCGCGCAGAAGCTGGTCCCCGCCGCAGCCAACTGGCAGCGAAAATTCTACCAACACAATCGCACGGAGGTGATCGATGCGCTGATGCACACAGCCGTACTGGTCCCCGAAGGTCGATCAGACCATCTGCTCCTGAAAACGGTGCTGCGCCCACTCATGCTCCGCCAAGGTTGGAGTGGGGAGCACGCTCATTCGTTCGGGCTCGAAGTCGGCGTGGTGCCCACGGAAGACGCAAAGGTGGTGGAGACTGCCCGCGATCTACTGCGGGTTCACCCGCGCGTGTGTTGCCTAGTGGATGGGGATGACGAGGGCCAGCGCTACGTCCGTGAGCTCGCGGGCCTGGCTCAGCCGCCCTCCGTGGTGATCCGTTGGCCCGATGGGCAAATGATCGAAGACGCCATCGGCTGGATCCTGGATGCAGACGCGGTGTCCGTCACTAATCTAAGGAATGACATACCTGCGCTGGTGGCCGCCGACGTCGCTGGCGTGGTCGCCCATATGAAGACGAAAAAGTGCGATTTGGTGCTTTATGAGGCGGTGGCCGAGGCCATTTCTGAAAACGAAGCGTGCCGCGTCCGCGCGTCCGAGCTTTTCCAGACTCTCACCAATGCCTGCACAGGAGTTGCCAGCGACCGCTTCGCCGTGGTCGATCAGGTCTGGGTCTTCCAGCCGTGACAATCACCGTTTTCTCAGGTGGAGCCGGCTGCGGGAAAACGTATCAACTGATGCAAAGGCTGGCCGAAACAATCGTCGCCGCTCCGCCCAGGGAGGGACAGAAGGTGCTCGCCCTCACGTTCATGCACGGCGCCCGCCGCAGACTTGACGAGCGTTTAGCGGCAGTGCCTGGGCTTGGTCGGCGCTACGAGTGCACCACTCTGGACAGCTTCGCCGCACGGATCGTGAGACGGTGGCAGTCCCTAGTGGTTCAAATGGGTGCACGTGTTCCCACCGAGACTGAATACGACGAGACGGTCGCCGTTGCCGCCACGCTCCTGGCTAACCCCGAAGTTGTGTTGTGGGTGAAAGCGTCATTCCCCATTCTCGTGCTCGACGAAGCCCAAGATTTGACGCGATCCCGGCTCGACATCGTCCAAAGTCTTGCTACCGAATTGACCGCGCTCATCGCTGCCGATGAATTTCAGTGCTTGGACGCGACGCTGCGGCCAAATCCAGCATGGGAATGGTTGAAAGAACAGGAAGACCACATAGCGCTTGAAAAACCAATGCGCACCACGGTTTCGGCGCTTCTCGAAGCTGCGACCGCAGTGAGAGCTGCCGAACCAGTGCATGCAGGAAAAGGGTTTTCGGTTAATTTCACCCCCAAACCCGCCATGGCCGGCGGGTTCTTGAACACTTACATTGCAGGGCTAAGAGGCAGCAGCGTCGCCGTCATCACACCGTCTATTAAGAGCTTCGCTGAGGGTGTTGTCGCATGGACCAGTCAGCGCACCAATTCGAGAGGACGTGGTCCGTATCCGATCGTGTGGGAACAGGCAGAAACGAAGAGAGCCGAGGCGGTCATGGACCGAATCGTCCTGCCTGCAGACGCGACATGTTCGCAGGCACTCGCGGCAATGGTGGATGTAGGTGACCGCGCGCTCGTCCGTGAGGTTGCATCTTGGTTGGACCGTTTGGGACGCACACGAAACAAGTCAATCATCACACGGGAGGTTCTGGCTGAACGCCTTCAGTTCATCTGCGCAAACCAACGCCGTTTCCAGCGCCCCATTGACCGCGGCCTGATGGCCATGTCCGTGCACGGCGCCAAGAATAGGGAGTTCGAGAACGTAGTGATTCTCTGGCCCGCAGCCGTGGCAGGAGATGACGACCAGAAGCGCCGCCTGCTCTACAACGCGATCACCCGAGCGAAGTCTGCATGCCTTGTGCTGGTCCAACTGCAAAAGCAGCTGGGCCAGCCGCCATTCGCGTAAATTCCATTTGGATATTTAGCTTGGGAAGACCACGCACTCCAGAGCTCCACCAAATCGGGAACCAAGCCTACGTGCACTAGCCCGCCTGGTTGAGGCATCGACGCACGGCCGCAGCGGCTCGTTCCGATGCGCCAAACACATCGGGCACCAATGGCGGCGCGACTTAGTCAGGGACCAAGTTTGGTCGGATCCATTGCGACGTGCTACATAGGCACTAGGGGCGCTTGTCGCGGCGCGTGAGACGGGGACAAGGAAGGATGACTGACGAACTTCAGCGCGAGGAGGAGCGTGGTGTGAGCATCCTGCTGCGCTACCAAGGGCCCGCCGTCGACGACGGCACTATGAACGTCTACGACGCCGCCGCCAACATGGTGGCGTTCTCCAATTTTGTGGTCGCGGCGGCCCACAAGTTGTACGGCGAGGATGTGCAGGTAACCGCTGATATCACAGCGTTCAAGCACGCGTCGTTCGGCACGGACCTCATGTTCCAGGTCATGCAGGCCACGGCCGCCACCTTGCCGATGTTGCCCAACCTGATCAGCGTGGCCACAACGGTCAAGGAATCCATCGAGCTGTATCGGTTCCTTAAGGGGGAGGAACCGGCGAAGGTTCAGCACATCAACGATCACTCGATCAATGTTACCAACAACTCGGGAAACATCATCGTTGTGCACACACCATCGTTGCATTTGACGCTGGACAGAAAGGCCGGCGAGGCCGCCGCCCAATTCATCGGCGCGGCCCTATCCAAGCCCGGTGTGAATCAGATTGAGATTTCCTCCGATGGCGCACAGCTCGTGCAAGCCACCACAGATGAGGCTCTGTTCTACCACCCCATCGGCGATGAGGAAACGCTGACCGAAAGCACCAGCCGCATGGGACTTGTTATCGAGAGCCTCAGTTTCAAAGACGGTAACAAGTGGAAAATGTGGAATGGCTCCGAGACTCTGGGCTACGCGATGGAAGACGAAGATTTCATCGGTCGCGTGAACAACGGGGAAGCGTTCCGTAAGGGCGATATCCTCACCTGCGATGTGCGTGTGACACAGACGAAGTCGGGGACCGCCCTCAAGCTGCAGCGCGTGATTGTGAAGGTATACGACCACAAGACCGCACTGGATCAGCCCGATCTGGACCTGGGTACCTAAGTTTCGGGCGCCACTCAACGCACCTCGATGAGGCGCGCTGTCGTTGGGTCGTACACCATGCCCGTGATGCTGCCATTAAGGATGCGCGCCACAGCCTCGTCGATCACCGGGAGCGGCACCAGGAACCACTCTCTGGGATGCACCGGCTTGCTCGATAGCAGACGTTGGAGGCTTACTTGCCGCGACGTGTTGCCGATCATCGGTCTTTTTGGAAGTGTCCGCGTTCACGGGGTAGAACCCCTGCTCAAATTGGCGACAGCAGCTGAGATTAACCTACGGCTGACTCAATGCCCCCAGCTGCCTCGTCTTGCACCGGTTCTTCCGGTGGCTGCCACACTCGACGCTCAACCAGCATCGGAATCTGGGCGAGCGCGCCGATGGGTTCAATGCGCATGGAGGTCAACTTCGACAAGAGTTCATCGAACACTTCTTCGGTGTGCAGCGACCACGTCGAAGCGAAGCAACGCCAAAATGACCAGCCTGCGCGTTCCAAAATTCGCTGCCGGTTCATGTCATGAGCCCAGCGATCAGGTCCATGAAATTCGTCACCGTCGAGTTCGATAGCCAACCGTCGGTCCTCAGCCCCTTCCACCACCATGTCGATGCGATAGGCACCGACCTTGACCTGAGGAATGACGCGATAGCCCTTGTCCACCAGTTTGAGATACACCTGCTTCTCAAATCCTGATTCGCACAAGGCAAGGAGGTCTTCGCTGGATGGTTGCCCTTGAAGCATGGGCTTATCGAAGTGGTTGAGCAGGGTCTTGCGGAGGTCTACCTCTGACAAGTCGGACAGCTGAACCGAGCGCACCAGATACATGCGGTCGCGCGCACGGCTTGCCGCGACGTTGAAGCGCTGCTCATAGCTCGTGCCGGACAGCGCGTGGTGCCGTTCGCGATCGGCCACAACGGACAGAAACATGATGTCTCGCTCGCTTCCCTGGAATGTCCTTGCGTCACCGCACTCGAACTTGCGCCGTATCAGCTCCCCTGCCGGACACCGTTCGCGCACGACTTCATCAATGTGCCTTGCCTGTTCCAGGCCAAGCAGAGAAACAACTCCCAACGTCCGACCCACCATGGCCGGATCTGCAAGGATCGCTTCGATCTCATCAGCGATGGCCAACGCCTCGTGGTGGTTTTGATCCTTGCGGTCCCTCAGGCCCGATGGGACATACACATCAATCAGAGGCGGATCGAGCCTTTCCGACGCCAGTGGGATACGCAGCGGTTGAATCGAGTCTTTGTAGAAGGTGTGGTTCGAGTAGGCGATGATCGGAGCGACACACCGGAAGTGCTCGCGCAACATGACCTGGTGCCCCGCGAAAACACGGGCGGCAAGATCATAGAGCGACTTTTCGGGCGTAATGTCAGCCCCGTAGGGCTGTTGCCCCAGAAACCGCGCGCGCAGCGAGGTGATGTGCTCGGAGTTGATGAAGCCCCCGTCTGGCGAAACCTGTTTGTCATCGCCGACAACCAGGATCTTTTTGCCGCGCAGGATCGCAGGGAGTGCCCACAAATCAGACTGGCTTGCCTCGTCGACGATCACCAGGTCGAATTCACCGATTTCCGCAGGCATCGACTCAGAGATGCGTGCGTGGCTCATGATCCAGCAAGGCACGGCTCCGGCCGCGTCCGTCATGGCATCACGCGCATCGCGACGGTAGCGCGTGGCATTGGGACCTGTGCCCTGCCCGATCCGGCGGATCGCCGTGGCGTAGCCATTGAGTGCGGAAAGAATTTTGGGGGTCGCATTTCGCTTGGCTCTGAGCCAGGCCGCCTTACCCACCAGCTCGCAATAATGCTTTTGCAGCCCAATGCCAAGGCTACTTCGCTTTTCGGCAAGCGCTCTCAGTTCTTCCCTGCCCTCGATGGCTTCCAGATGACCGCGAACCCGGGCCCATGTCCAGCTTTTGCGCCAACGCGCAGGAACCGTTTCGTCGTCGCCAGAGTTTTTCGTCGGCACGCTCACAATCCTGTCCGCCCACCGCACGGCACCGGCATCGCGCAAGCGTTGTGCGCTGTCCTGGATGACATGCAAATGCGATTGCAGCGCGTGCACCCGCCGCAGTTCAGCCATCAGCTGGACATATTCCGCGGCCACCTGCTCCGCCTCGAACGACGGCTTGCCCAACATCTGTCGCGAAAAATCGCCCAGACGTTGAGAAATGGCGCCTTCGGTCCCTGCCAATTGTTCTTGGAATGCTGTGAGACCTTCGGCCGCACGCGCCATGGCTATGCGGCTCAGGAATTTGCGCAGTGCGCTTTCAATCCCTGCCAGGCCCGCAGAGCCGCCATGCAACTGCTCGGTAGGCACGGCCCTGAAAACGCTGGCTGATTGGTTGATCAGCTGCTTGTCGAGGAAGGTACCGATGCGATGAGCGCTTCGAGCAAGCACCGCCTGCTTTTCCACTTTCCGCAAGTCGTTCTCACCCTCAGCCATCGTCGGAAAAGAAAGTGTCTCGGCAAATGTGTTCCACCGTGCGACAAATGACGAAAGCTGAGCGCGCATGTGCACGTGCCGCTGGACGTGCTTCCAAGCATCGGCGTCCTGCGGTGGGAGACCTGAGACGCGCACGCCCGAGATGTGCTTTTTCGCCTCACCTGCTCCAATTGAAATGGCCCCGAACGGTTTCCCTGAATCAGCCGCTCGCTTGACCGCTTCCAGTGTTTTCGGCGAAGCGAAACCGGCGACCGGAAAGACTACGGGCCGTTTGAGAAAATCCGCTCTCGCAGCGACAAGATCTTCGATGTCACCAAACATTGCCTCGAAGGCATGGCGCTCGGCAACAAAGGAAGAGGAACGGCACTTCTCACGGGCAGCCTGTCCCCACGCGGGCGCGCCGCTTTCCAGCGCAGACACATCCGTTTGGGCCAGCTGAACGGTTTTGAGAAGCGTCGCCGCGGTCCCGTGGACCTCCTGCGTGTTTCCGAGTAGGGCAAGGTTCGGTGCACTCGCCATGTCCTCATCGAGGTGTCTGAGGCTTGTGATCATCCGGTGCAGCTCGGCCACCCGTGAGGCGCCGGGCAGCTGATCGGCCTGTGGAAGTTTCGTGCCGAGATACGCGAGGTCGTCGCCGACCTGCCGACGGGATTGGCGAAGGTTGGCCACCTCTTCTTCCGTCAGCGGTGGCTGATGCTCTGGGCCGATGGTGATTTCATCATCGAACCACCCATGCTCATCCGCACCTTGCAGCAGAAGCTCGGCGGCCTTTTGTGCGCGCAGATTTTCGCCATCCAAGTTGATCTGGCCAAGCTGCGCCATGGCAATCACGTCAACTCGGGCATCAAGCTGGGCAAGCTCGTGATGGATGCGATCTATGGCGGTATGCAGCGCCGCGATCGCATGCTCCGTGGCTTGCACGTTGAGCTGGGAAACTTGATGTTGGATCGCTTCGATCGAAGCTTGGAACTGCCGCACACCCTCTCGATCCGTGGCCAGGAGGGCGACGGTCAGTGGACGGACTTCATCGGGAAGTTTGGCCTGCAACACCTCCAACGCGGGTTCACCACGGGAGGTCACCAACACCCTCCGGCCGGTTGCCAAGTAATGGCAGATCACGTTGGCGATCGTGTGGGTCTTTCCTGTTCCGGGAGGACCTTGGACGGTCACACCAGGCGCACGTTCAAGCCGCTCGATGATGGTGACCTGTTCGTCGTTGTGCGGCAACGGAAAGTAGAGCTCCTGAATGGGACCGCCGCCGCTACTGCCTCGGCCACCGCTGGAAAGTCCACGAAAACCGCCTGAGATGTGTTCGATCACCTCATTGGATGGCGGCGTAACCAAGGCCAGCGGCCCAAACGGGATCGTTTCCGCCGCGACGACCTTCGCTTTGAGTCGCTTCAAATCTTCCAGCAGAAAATTGTTCTGCCTAGGACGCGCCAGGAGCACCCAGCCGTCCGTAACGACCAGATCCTCCCCGGGTGCGGGACACGCCTGGCCCTGGGAAAGCACCTCTCGATAGCTACCATTTGAATCGAGGTTTCCCGCAACCAGCCGCATCACCGGGCTGTATGACGAAACGTCGAATGGCGAGAAGCCACCGCCCCCCGGTCGCGCGAGCTGTGCCTTGGCGGCCAGTTCGGTTTCGGCGGCCCCTGGGATCTGCGCAAGCACAAATGCATCGAGTTCCAACCGCACATCGGTCTCGCGCGGGCGAAGCTCGATGGCCATGGTCTGCTCGTCAATGCTGATTTCGACCGCTTGCGTCAGCAGCGGATATTCAAAGACTGACGTGCTCCCACCAGAGGGGATTTGCCACGAAGCGACACCCACGCCCCACACCAGCTCTTGTGGCTTGGCGGTTTCTTCGGCCTCGATCTGGTGTTTGAGCGTGAAAAAGTTGCCGTAGACCTCGATGGCCTGTCGACGGGGCTTTTCGCGCTCGGCCCACCGCGCCCAGTCAATGGAGTATTCGTCGAACGCCCGGCCAACCCTTTGCCGGAAGTCTTCCGGGTCGGCTTCCGGATCCTGGTCGAGGCGCGCTTCTATTTCGGCAACGTTGAGCTCGGGCGGTCGTCCATACGGATCGGCGGCCGCTGAAACGAATGGATGGATCTCCGACGGCTCGGCTGGCGCGTCCTGGGGTTCGAGTCGCTCAACCCGAAGCCAGATGTGATCACCCTGGGCCTCAACATTGAAGGAGAGCCCGGGTAACGAAGACAGATCCGCCGGAAAATACCGCAGACCTTTGTGCGCCGAGAGCCTGAACCCTTCGGGCTTAACGATTTTTGCTTGTTCCTGGATGTAGTCGAGAAGCCCAACCAGAAGATCTTTTGCACCCGGCACCGGCTTTCCCCTTCCTTCCACGTTCAATGAGCCAAGCATGTCTTATGCCAGCTTACGCTCCGTGCATCGCAAGGTCCAAGCGTCGCCAAGGAAATTGGCGGCTAAGCCTGCACCAATCGTTACTCGCTCCGACGAGTAATGCACGCAACGGATCCCGGGACGCATCAACCGCCGCGCATGCCCTCCTGCACGTCGCGGATCTCCCGACTCAACCGCTCCTGCTGCCGGGCTTCGACTACGGTCAGCTCCGCTGGGCTACGCCGCGTGGCGAGGTGGTCATGCGGTTTCCTTGGTGCCGCGCAGAGACAGCTGATGGTCACCGACGGGTCGTTGGCCTCGTCCACATCTCAAGACCGCCAGGTCGCCCCACCACACCAGGAACGCCAGCGTCGAAGAATGTGATGCGTCGCGCAGACTGATCGATAGCGTCCTAGCGCAAGGAGACAGGGCCGGATTCATCCATAGGCTGGAGACATCACCACATCGAGAGCCGACCATGAAAAACCCTGACGTCTCATTCCTACCTGCCCCACCACACGGCACCCGAAGCCCCTCCTCCCTAGCGCCCGAAACGGCCGCCGGCCATCCTGTGTTCGATGTGCGCCCTATAATCGAGAATCGGGATTTCCATGCTTCAGTCCTAGCCGTTGCCTTTTGGGTCGATCACCAAGTGTCCCTGGGGCGTCCGCTGGCTGAAGTACTGGCACAGGGTGAATCTCAGTCATCAAGCACTCGCTGGCACGATCGAGATGTGCTGCGTGTGTTTAGTCGAGCGGTCGCGTCATCGTTTTGTTGAAGTTCGGAGCGAGAGATGGGGTCGGACTGCGAATTAGTGCTCACGTTTGCCCAGTTCCAACTCGGCTTGTCTGGACACGTCCAATCTGACAGATTCCAACTTGGCAACCTTCGCGATTTCGGCCCCGGAAAGACTACTTATATGCACATAGTCGCCGAGCTCACCATAAGACTGAGCTGGAACGAGTCCAGCCGATTTTCCTGTGGTGTAGTCCCCCGAATTTCCGCGAAGACCTATTACGTGATCATCTTCTGTTAGCGCCCAGACCGCTACGCGACGAATGCAGGGGTTCGGTTCGCCGTTGTGATCCAGCGGTATATCGATACTATTTGAATCCCCCCTTTTTTCTCTCTGGACAAAGAACCAATCCGTTGCTGGCGCAATCATTTTGTATGCCATGTGGTATCACTCGATGTCGTTTCGTTGAATGCTTCGGCCACAGCAAGAATACTGACGGCCAATCACGAATCTACGAGGGAGTCACTAGCGGTCAATACGCAATCGATCTGCAAGCATTCGCGAAATCGATGGATCATTCTTAGCGTGAGGTGTAGCACAGTTCGGAAAACTATTGTCAAAGGTTAACCCGTATTCAGGTTCCGAGTTTGTTGTGCGTACCGAAGCGAGCCAGTTCCAATATCATCGTTGATACTGATGACGGAATACAGGAACAGCACAACCATATCCCCTTCCACATGGCAGTTCTTGTACCCCGCCCAGGGACTACGCACCAAGGTCGCCCCTGGCTTGCGCATGTAATCACCCCAGCCGATACCCATTCGTCCACGCCACCCACAGCCAAATGTGGCGTTCCAACGCCTCGATCGTCTTGGTCGTCGTCCAGGTCTCCCGGCTCAACCGGGCCAGGTCGTTGCGCATCTTCGCGAACGCGTGGTCAATGGCAAAGAGCGGGTTGTACCCGGGCCCTTTGATGGCTTTGTGCGCGATGTGCTGGACGTTGGGAAGCGCCTTCTTCACCCAGGGGACATACCCCGTTTTCTTGTCCGAGACCAGGGTGGCATTCGGCGTCAGGATCGGCTTCAGGCGCCTAAGCATGCCGACCATTACGATCGGGCGATCGTCCTGGGTCCAATCGGTGTCGGCGTAGTTGGATGGCTTCCGGGCCACGCCGAAGGAGAGCACTTCACCGGTCTTTCCCCGCACCGCCATCCCCACGCTCACCTGCCGAAAACGGGCGTGGATGAAGGTTTCCAGCTCGTCCATGATGACGTACGACGTGCGCAATGTTGCGAGGTGTTTCTGGTGATGGAGTTGCGCCTGCCGAGCGAGGTGCTGAATCTTCCGCTCGATGGTGAGCGGGCTGCATGTCAGCAGGAGCGCCATGCGCCGCATCGTCATGCCCGACACCGCCAGGGCAAACACCTGCGCATTGAGGTCGGGGCGTTTCTGATTGCGAATAGGCTTGAACTGCGTGGCGCTGAAGTACGTGCCGCACGTTTTACATTGGTACCGCGGCACGCTCTGGTGGTTGTGCTTGGGGCGCCGGTAGCCTTTCTTCCGATAGGAGTTCGGCAGCGGCTGGAGGTGGGCCGCGCAGGCCGTGTTGGGACGCTGAGGGCGGGGGTTCTTCACGCTTCAAATCTACGCCGATTTATCCCCACCTTGGATATCGCACGGGGCTAAGGGCTGTTTACGCCAGGGCGGGGGCGTGGTTGGCCGGGCTGAGGGTGCCGTGATCATCCCTTGTTGCCCAACTTTTCCATGGTTCAATGTCTCCAGATTGGGCGCCGAACCCGAAAACTCGCCTGATTCAAGGTATCCCATTGATTTTTCATGCAGAAAAACTTGGACGTCTAGGAGGTTTGAAATCGAGCACTTGGACGGTACTTGGACGTCAATTCGTACCCCTTCAGACCCCTGGTACGCTATTAGCATATAAATCTACCCAAACAGTGCATAAATACCAAGAGCCAAAACCTTGAAATGATTGACAAAAATGACAAAGAGGCGCACGCTGTTTGGTTGGCTGCCCATTCTCCAGGCATGCGCCAGAATATCCGTATGCTGAACGGGCCTAAGCGCAGCAACGGTTTCAAGGCTATTCGTCCCACCAGCTAACCCACTTGGACGGAACTTGGACGTCAAAAACGGGGGTTTTGACCCGGGTACAACCCCATAAACGGGGTTGGACGCCGCCCAAACCTCGACCTCGTTTGGACGTCCAAACACTTGCCCACATACCCACCGGGCGACCTGGGGATTGCTGCAGGCATCCCGCTGGACTCCCCCTGGATATGTGGACACCCTCACAGCCCAGCACATCGGGCACGGACAAACCCAGATCCGTGCCTACGCTGGATGCATGGACCCGTACCTCCGCATCCTCCGCGCCGTTCCTGTCATCCACCCCGCAACCGTAGGGCGGCTGATTGCGTGGCCCGACGGGGAGGTGTACGGCGACGACCGCCTAAACGATGTGCTCCAAGGCCTCGCCCACGCCTGGGCCCAGCTCCACCCCCAGGGCGCTTCCGCGCACGATGTGCTCGCCTGGGCGCGCAAGCAGGTGCCCAACCATCAGGTCGCTACGATCCTCCGGCTCTCAGCCGGCGAATTCAACGCCTGCGTGGTGGAGATCACCGGCTGGCTAGCGCGCGGGATGATCGCCCCCGTCCCCGCTCCCATCGCCGACCCCGGTGCCCGGGCGGATCTGCTGCAGCGGCGGATGCTGATCGCCCGACTGTGATCCCTCCGGCGGTTTGACGCGCGGGGCGGTTGTCAAACGGCTCCCATGTGGTTGAGTGGTAGGACCACACACCACGGAACCGACCTCCATGCGCCCCCTCTTGATTGCTGCCCTGCTTTTGGCCTCCACCTCCGCATTCGCCGACCAGGCGCCTGCCAACCAGACGCCTGCCCGATCGCCCGCCGGCCTCGGCCTGGGCATCTCCCCCGTCATCAACGACTTGCTGCCCGGTCAGAAGGTGGCCACCGTGACGGTCGCCAACCACACCGGCTGCGCGGCGCCCTTCCAGTTCTCCGTGACGAAGTGGACCCAGATCAACGGTGTCGACGTCGATACCCCCACCGATGCCGTCCGGGCCGTCCCCGCCATTGCGACCATCCCTGACGGCCAAAACCAGGTCGTGCGCATCGCGCGCGTTGCGCCCGCGAACAACGGGGCGGAAGAGCAGTACCGCCTGGACGTGCTGCAGGTCGCCAAGTGCCCGACCAAGCCCGGCGCCGGCCCCTCCGCGCAAATCGTCTACCACTTCATGGCACCGATCTTTTACCGCGGCCCCTCGTTCAAGTCGGACCTCAAAGCCGTGTGGTCCGACGGCAAGCTGGTCCTGCGCAACGACGGCACCGCCACCGCCGATGTGTTCGGCGCGGCGGTGAACGGCGCGCCCTGGAAAGTCCACGCCCTGCACGTGCTGCCTGGCTCCACCATCGCGGTCACCCCTTTGAAGGGCCCGGCGACCCAACCTGCATCGATCGACGTGAAGGTCAGCCCGAAGGCGAGCATCACGCTCTCGGTGGAGTAAGTCGTGCGCCGGTGGCTGGGCCTCGCCCTCCTGATCAGCGGCCCTGCTTGGGCCGCCTCGGCCCCGGCGTACCTGGACGTTTCTCTTCAGGGACACAAGGTGGCCCAGGCGGTCGAGTTCGACCGCGACGGCATGACACTCACCGCGCCCACCACCACCTGGGTCGACCTGGGCGTGCTGCTGCGCCCTGGGGAGGACGGAACCCTCTCCACCACCCAGCTTGGGTTTGCCTGCACCATCGACGACCTGAAGCAATCGGTCGCCTGCACCGGCCCCGCCGATCGCTTCCCGATCCAGAAGACCGGCGTTCCGCGTCGGAAATCTCCGCCGCTCTCCCCGTCGGTGTCCGGGCTGCTGCTCGGATACGACCTGGCGGTCGCATCAACCCAGGGCCGCACGGTGTGGAGCACCAGCCCCACCCTGCGCGTGCTCACCCCGTGGGGCCGGCTGGAGAGCACCGGCCAGTACAGTCCGAGCCAAGGCTGGCGCGGCGGCTTCACCACCTTCACCAAGGAGTGGCCGAATAAGCGCCTGGTGTTTCAGGCCGGCGACATCACCCCGAACGCGATCTCCTCCATCGCCCCAACGATGATGCGCGGCGTGCGGTTCGGCTCCGACCCATCGCTCGATCCGATGGACCCGACCTATCCGATCCCGGTGATCGGCGGGGTGGCGGTGGCCGACAGCAAGATCGATGCGTACTTGAACGCCCGGCCGATCGGCCAGGTCGGCCAGGTCGGCCAAGGCGGCTTCGAGCTGGGCAACCCCCAGGTCGGGCCAGGCGCCAACACGATGGACCTGGTGCTCACCGACGCCTTCGGCCGGCAGACCACCATCAGCAACCAGTTCTACATCGCCCCGTCCTTGTTGCGGCCGGGCCTCTCCCGCTGGGACGTCAACATCGGCCGCACCCGCATGGGTGGTGAGTCCGCCGTCGCCGGCTCCTGGGCGCGGGGGTTGAGCGACACCTGGACGCTGCAAGGCGGCGTGCAGGCGACATCGAAGGAGCACAACCTCGCTGCCGGCGCGCTGGTCGGCGGCCTGTGGGGCACCGCCGGATTGACGCTGGGCGCCAGCACCGGCGGCGGCCGATATTGGTCCGCCGACTACGCCTACACCACCGACCGCTGGTCGGTCGGGGTCGGCCGCACCCAGGCCTCCGACTCGTGGTGGGACCTCTCCCCATCCGCACGCACGCCGCGCACCCAGGACACCGCGTTCGCGTCCTACCGCATCAATTCCAACCTCAGCCTCTCGGCCACTGCAGCCCGAGTGGTCGAGCGCGACGGGGTGACGCGCACCCGCTCCGATCTGCGCCTCTCCGGATCCGCCCGATCGCTCAACTGGTCCGTGAACTTCGAGCACCAGAGCGGCCGCGGCAACGGGGTGATGGCGTACCTCAGCATCCCGCTCGGGCGCACCATGCAGGCCTCCGTCCAGCGCGACGACGATTCGATCGGCGCCAACATCAACGGCTCGTGGGATGGCCCGGTCAACGGCAACTGGTCGGCCACCGCGAGCCACCAGAACGGGGCGACTCGCACGATGGGCGCCCTGTCCATCCGCACGCCCACCCTTCGGAACGACACCGCCGTCTCGACCGGACCCGGCGGCCTGGGCATCTCCAATGTCGTCTCGGGCGCGCTGTGGATGGGCACCGGCGGCATCCAATCCGTCCCGCCGGTGTACGACGGGTTCGCCGTGGTCGAGGTGGGCGTCCCGAATGTGCGTGTCTACCTCGAAAACCGATTGGTCGGGCGCACTGGAAAGAACGGATCGCTGGTGATCACCCCACTCACGAGCCTGGTGCCCAACCAGATCCGCATTGCGACCGAGGACCTACCCCTGGGCGTGGACGTATCCACCCCGACGATGATCGGCGTGCCCAGCCGCCGCGGTGGCGCGCGGGTGGTCTTCCCCAGCTCGGGCGGCCTGGCCCGCGAGTTTCGGGTGATCACCAGTGCAGGAGACAACGTCCCCGCCCAGACGACGGTCGGCGACACGATGGTGGGCGCCGGCGGCGTGCTCTACCTCGACAAGGCCATCGCGGGTGCCACCATGACCCTCACCCCGCCCACCGGGGCCCCGTGCGTGATCGGCATTCCCAAGCCGCTTCCGCCGTTTTCCGAGATCGCGACGCTGACCTGCAGCGCGCAAAAGTAGGACACAGATAACCCTGCGAACCTGCGGCACAGGCCACAGTCCGCGCAAGATTTTTCCAAACACGTCTGGACAGGAGGGGACTCCTCCGTAGGTTGGTTGGACCACAGGAAACCGACCATGACCGACCAAGCCATCACCCTCGAGGCCATCCAGGCGCTCCTTCAGCTCGGCGCCCAGCAGGCGCCGCAAGCGCCGAAGGCAGCCGCGCCCAGGAAGGCACCCAAGAAGAAGCCCAACCACAAGCTGCTGTGGGCCGAGCACTGCCTGCTTGATGGTAAGAAGCCCTGGCGGATTGAAGTGGAGAAAACCCTCTCCTCCGGCGCGATGGTCTACCGCTGGAACGGGGTGTTTTTCGATGCAGTCGGACCCGACGGCGGCGCGGGCCTGGCGCTCGAACATCTCCGCAAAACCGATCGAGAAGCCTTTGATCCGGGCTTGTCCGAGAAGTGCCACAAGGCGCTGGCGCTGACCCTGCGGATGAGCGCATCCCACAAACTGCCCGAAGCCGCCAACGGCGTCATCCCGCTGACCGACACGTATCTGGAGATCACCGAGCTGGGCGCGATTTTCGCGCGCAAGCCCGATCCGAAATACGGCATGACCTACGCGATCGATGTCCGCACCGGCCTGGCCGAAGGGCGCCTGTACACGCCCAAGTCCTTGCCCGCCGGCTCGAGGTTTCGCTCCTTCCTCGAACACGCCCAGCCCAACCCCGAGGTGCGCGCCCTGCTCCAGGAACTGTGCGGCGCAACCTTGCTCAAGAACAACTATTCGGTAGCGTCCTGGCACTACGGTGCGGCCGGCGCGGGCAAATCCACCCTCGCCGAGCTGTGCATGAAGATGCAGTGCAACGCGCAGACCTCCAGTCTGGCGGATCTCTCCGACCGGTTCTCCAACGAACAACTAATCGGCGCGAGCTTCGTGTACGTCGACGAGGCCGACACCAGCGGGCGGGTGGCGGAGGGCAAGCTCAAGACCCTGATCAGCCAGAACGCGCTGTCGATCGATCGGAAGAACGAGAAAGGAATTTCCACAAGAGTCCGCGCCAAGTGGATGTTCAGCTCCAACGACAAGCCGTTTTTCCGCGACAAGAGCGATGGTCTCTGGCGCCGACTGTGCATCATCGAGTGGACCAATCCCATCCCCGAGGGCATTCGCGAGCAGGACTTCCACGCCATCTTGTGGAAAGAGGAAGGCAACCTGATCCTCGACTGGATGATCGAGGGCGCCGTTCGGCTGGTCAAACGCGGCCGGTTCCTTCCTGAAGCGCAGTGGCCGAAGGAGGTGCTGCTCAGCAAGGAGTACGCCCGCGAAGAGGCCGACTCGATCCGCGCCTGGGTCAACGCCAACCAGGTCGAGCGGATTACCGAACGCGCCGAGTGGGTGCCCAAGACTCGGGTCTACGCGGCGTACCGCTTGTGGTGCGAAGCTCAGGACATCCCGGTGCTCGAGCCCAACGTCTTCTGGCGCGGACTGCGTCCGAAACTCAACCTCGGCCAGGACTACCAGAAGTCCATGCCGGGGCGGGCCCAGGTGGTCCCCCATCAAGCCGTCCGGTGGGCAGCTCCGAAGGACGATATCGACACCCTGGCGGTCGCTGCGCCCGCGGTGTTCCCTGCCCCCGCCCGGCCGGCCCCACGCGCCCCGGTCCCATCGACCACCGTCCGGGTGGAGGCCCATGACGCCTTCCTCCTGGGGCTGCAGGAGGAACGGGCATGAATCTCCAACATTGGGTCGCCCAGGGCCTGCGCAACAGCGAGATCGCCGCTCGGCTGGGCGTCCACCCGTCCACCATCACCCGACGTCTGCGGGCTCAAGGACTGACCAACCCGCGCCTGCAGCTGACCGAACGCCGACGGCGCATCCAGGAGCTGCACCGGGCCGGCTTCACCACCGCGGAGATCGCCCAAAGCCAGGGCGTCTCCCACGAGGTCGTCTACAAGGATTTGAGGCGCCTCACAAAAGCCAACATCGGCCCAGGACAAACCGGAAAACTTGCATAGGGTGGACAGCACACCACACCGGGAACCATCCATGTCCGATCTCACCAAAGCCCGCGCCCTTGTGGCGGAGTCCTCCCGCCAGTTCCGACGCGTGGAGATCGACGACGAGAAAGCGCAAGCCTTGGCCTGGGCCGCGGCCCGGCAGCTTGATGATCTGCATGGGAAGTACAAGGACCGCAAGGCCTTCCGCAAGGCGCTGACCGACGACGTGGGCCTCCCCGTCGCCGGCGCGGATTTGATCGCGCGCACGTTTGAAGACCGCGACGAGGTCCTGAAGAAAGGCGCCCAGGCGGTGGCGGCGGTCCCCGTGCGCGAGGCGACCACGCAGCGCCTGTCCGAGGTGCATGACCAATACCTGGCCGATCCCAAGACCCGCACGGACCTGATGCACCACGTCGGCCCCAAGGGGGACCTGGACGGCGAGTACGCGCCCTTCCTGGACTGGATCCACAGCCATGACTCCGGGCTCTCGAAGACCGTCAAGGCCGAGGCGATGGGGCGCCTGGACCTCTACATCCGATCCGGCTGGGCGGAGGCCGACTTGGGCTCAGCCCGCGAGGAGCGCGGTCCCGCTGCCCAGAACCTCCGCGAGGTCTTCTCCCAAATGCGCGCCGGCGACAAGGCCGAGGCCGTCGACATCAAGAATGCGCTGGACCAGCGCTGGGGCGAGCTGTTCGTGCCGATGGCGGTCAAGAAAGTCGACTGCACCGACAGCCAACGGGTGGTCCCGGTGGCGTTCGAGTCCGGCACCTCGACCTTCTCCCTGGACGGCAAAGGCCAGACCGAAACCGGGTCGCGCATCGATGCGGTTATCCGCGATCGCAACGATCCGCATGCATGGCACATGGCCTTTGCGTCGTCGGGCGAAGACTCCCGCAAGCAAGGCGACCAGCTGACCCGGCACGTCTCCGGCGTGTTGACCGGCATCGAGGTCGGTGTGCCGCCTTTTGAGGAAGGCGACCACCTGAAATCCGTCTCCTACTACGCCCCCGCGATCCTATCGGACTCCCGCGCCAAGGCGCTGCAGGTCACCGACAACCCGCAGGCCGTGGCGCGCATCAACTCCCTGGCGCTCTACGCGCAGCTGAACGACTCGCACATCCAGATCACCCAGGGCGTCGGCGACGCGGTCCTCGCGGCCCGCCACGTGGCCGTCGGATCAGGCACCACCACACCGGGCACGCACCTGGACAACATCGCCCCGCAGACCCACGCCGAACGCGTGGTCGGTGCGATCCGGGATCTCTCCCAGCAGGACTGGTCGCGGGCGATCGACAAGATGGGCGAACGCGGCGCGCGGGACATCATCGTGCCCCTCGCGATTGCAGCGGTGAACGGCCTGGCCGAGCACTACCCCGAAACCCGGGACACCTTGAAGGCGGCCGCGCCCTACCTGCAAGAGCTCTCCCAGGACAAGGCGTTCAAGAACACCACCCAAGCGCGCGAGCTGCGCATGACGGCTAACGAGCTGGGATCGGGCGAGGACCGGCAGGTGGCGACCGCGCCTCCGCTCACTCCGCTCGATATTTCCCAACTGCGCCGCACCGCCGACTCCGTCCGCGACCGCGACGAGGACCACGGCCTGATCACCCAGGCGCTGCGCGGAGACGTGAACACCCAGGACCCCGATGGACGTGCGGCGCTGCACCTGGCCGCCGAGCGCAAGGACGTGCGCCTCGCCACCAAACTGCTGGACCGCGGTGCGGACCTGGGCATCACCGACAAACAGGGCCACACCCCGCTCCACACCGCCGCCGCGCAAAACCCGCGCACGGACAAGGGCCGCTCCGAGCAGGCGATCGTGGTCGAAACCCTGGCCAAGCGCGCCGACGACAAGATCTTGAACAAGAAGGACAATAATGGGCAGACGGCGCTCCACCTTGCAGCTGAGCGCGGCCAAGACCGTGCAGTAGGCGCCCTGCTCAAATCCGGCGCGGACACCTCCCTGGTCAACAGCAAGGGCGAAACCGCCAAGGATCTGGCCCAGGCGTACGGCGACCACGTGAAATCCCCCACCCTCCGGCGCAACGCCGACCAGGCGGTCGAGAAGATCGACCTGGTCGAGGGCGCGCGGGAGAGTCAGAAGGCGGCGCGCCGGCGGCGTGTCTAACCAACCACACGAGGGTCCGATCATGCCCAATCTGTTCACAGCCGACATCGAAGAAACCAAGCAACTCCTGGCGGCCGGAGCGGACCCCAACGAGCGCGACGAGTTGGGCATCACGCCGCTGTTCGGGGCGAATGCGGACCAGGCCAAAGTTCTCCTGGCGGCCGGCGCGGATCCCAACCTGCAAAACAAATATGGGACCACGGCGCTGATAGAGGCCGCAAGTGACAACGATACGGACAAGCTCAAAAACCTCCTAGACGCAGGCGCCGATCCAAATCTGCAAGGGCAATCTGGGTACACGGCGCTGGTTATGGCATGCGCGGACCAGACAAAACTCCTGCTGGCCGCGGGCGCCGATCCAAATCTCAACGAAGAGTGGACTCCCCTGTTGGACGCGGTAGGTAGAGCGGACGTGGAAAAGATCAAACTCCTGCTGGCCGCGGGCGCCGACCCAAACTTGCAAAGCGAAAGTGGCGCGCCAGTCCTTTCGGTAGCAGCAGAGGTCGGAAATACCGAAATGATGGATCTGCTCCTGGCGGCTGGAGCGGAGCCCAATCTGCAAGACCGCGATGGCGAAACCGCGCTGATGGTGGCGGCGGGGCGCGCGGATTTTGCAGTAGCAGACGGTTGGGGTAGCCGAAATGCCAAAGTAGTCGATCGGCTCCTGGCGGCCGGTGCCAATCCGGACATCGTCGATCGCAAAGGCCGATTCGCTGATGAGTACACGAAGAATCCGGAGATCAAGGAGCTCGTTTCCGCGGCCCGCGCCGAGCGCGATCGCCATGCACTTCGCGACCACGTTGCCCTCACCGACGAGCACGAACCCATCCAGCGCAGCCGGCGCATGTGAGCGGCCTTATATGAACATCCCCACCACACCGGACACCACAATGGACACCACCACCAACCAACGCATTGCCGAGGCACTGCTCAAGGAAGCCGAATCATTCGGAACTGTCGAAATCCGGGATGGTGTGTGGGTGATGACCAAGGAAAGTTGGGCCGATTGGGTTGAGGAGGGCGACTCGAAGAAGGATCTTCCGGCCGATGCATCCCCCTTCTGGTTCGTCACGGACGACGACTATTCCCGCCCGATCAACAATTCGGACGACCTTGCTCCCGAACTGGCCAAAATGGAATATTCGCTGCTCGATGCAGCCCTGTATGCGCACGATGATGCGGTGAAGGCCCTGATCGAAGGCGGTGCCGATCTGGAGGCGTGCGATCGCTATGGGATAACGCCCCTCATGATTACGACTGTTCCCGCCATCAAAAAGATGTTGTGTGAGGGTGGCGCCCTGGTGGACGCCCGGGACACGGTTGACGGGATGACGGCTCTTCATCGGGCCGCGGAACGAGACGACACCGAATCCATCCAAGTGCTATTGGACGCCGGCGCTCAGGTGGACGCCCAGACTAATTATGGGTTGACGGCGCTGCACTATGCAGTGCTCAAAGAAGAATTCGCAACGGACGATTTTCTGGATGCCGCGGAACGAGACGACACCAAATCCATCCGGGTGCTTCTGGCCGGGGGCGCTCAGGTGGACGCCCAGAGCTGCGAAGGTAACACCGCCTTGATGTGTGCCGCAGTCAAAGACGACACCGAATCCATCCCGGTACTCCTGGCCGCGGGAGCCGACCCCACTCTGGTCAATCGGCGCGGGGAGACGGCGGAATACGTCGCTAAGGGAAAAGCCAAGGACATCCTGATAACGGAACGCGTCGAGCGCGAGCGGGGCATCCTCCGCCAGGTGGTGGGCCTCAACGACACCGAGGAGCCGGTGCAGCGCAGCCGGCGCATGTAGAGAGCAACACTCCACAAAAGAAAACGGCCCACACAGGGCCGTTTCTTTGTACCGGTGCGTCCGATCACACCCGCTTCGGCTTACCCAACGCCCTCACTGCAATCGCCAGCGCGTTCGGCGGGACGAGACTTTCGCACGACAAGCGAGTATCCGGAGTCGGGGACGGCGCCACCCACTTAGCAGGACCCCAACGCAAATCCTCGATCCCATCGTCGGGCACGGTGAACTTCGTGAAGTACACCACCCCATCCGGGTCATGCGGATCCTCGAACGCGTCGTCGGTCAACCAGGTGCATCCGCAGATGCTGCACGCCCGCATGGTGGTGTGCTCAGTCTTCTCCGTGACCACCCAGGCATGCTCCATAGCGTCGCAGGTCGGCTCGATCGGATGGACGGCCACGGACTCGGCCGCTTCCTGGTAGCGCTTTCCTGTGGCGTTGCGGACATACGCCCGGTAATAGACCGACTCACCCATCTCCCAGGCGTGGTCGGGCTCGTACAGCTCGGGATTGTAATAATTCGTCCATTCGTCCATTCCATAACGAACCCATAGGCGCAGTGCCTCCTCAGCATCCTCCGCTTCGATGTCGATCCAGTCGACTCTATCGACGTTGCAGATCCAGCTCTTCATACGGGCCATGGCGATCACCACCAGCTCGTGTAATAGATCAACCGACCGGCAGCGATCGCCGCGCGGGCCTCGGCGATGAACGCCAAATCGTCCTCTTGCTCCGACCCGTCGCTTTCACCGAAGTACGGCCCCGATCCCTTGGGCAACTGACGGTGGCGAACAGCGTGCTCCAATGCATCCAGATCCCGGGACTCCAGCCCAATGGGCGTGGCGCCGGCGAAAACGACATTCGGGTTGGGGCGACGCCGCACACGCCACAAGCGTTGCAACCACGCGTGCAGATCGGGATGCTTGCGCCACTGATGGATCAGTACGCTCCCTGGCAAGACGTACTTGCTCTTGAGAAACGAGGTGTCGAGGTATTCGTCGAGGTCATCCGACCAGCGAAGGAGGACCTCCATGTCCACGTACTTGGGCGGAAGCGGAGACGACGGGACGCCGATCACCCCTTCGGGCAACCCCACCCCATCGGCGGGAAAGCGGTACCGGGCGATCGCCGCGGCATCGGGCAGATCGTCACCCGGCGGTACCGAGAATGCATACATATCGAGACCCATGACGTACTCCTGTTGTGGTTGGAGTAGCCACGATCCCAAACGACGCCCCTGGGTTCAGGTCGTCGTTTTTGCCCTATGCGTCCGGTGGGATAAACGCCACCACCTCGGCGCGTCGCGCCGCCAGCACGCGGGTGGTGGCGTCCAGGACTCGCAGGTGCTCGTCCTTGTTCCACCAGCGACGGGCCAACGCCTGGTCCAGGGAAAGATCCACCACCCGCAACTGCGCAGGCTGCGTCAACGCATGCGCCAGCGCGGTGGGCGCCATCGCCTCCACGAAGCCCATCACGACACCGTTTCCGCCGGTGAGCACCGCCAGGCGTTCGCGAAACTTCACCGCCTGGGCGCGGGCCGCTCCCGCCCCGCTGAGGGCGTAGATCCTCGCGCCCTGCCGCAGATGCTCGATCTCCAGCCAGGCGTTGTCCCAGTCCCGAATGTCCGCCTTCCCCCCCACCAGTTCCTTCCCCTGTTTCGTGAAGGGGCTGGGCGGTGGCTCCTGTTGGCGCCGCTGTTGCGATTGATACTTGGACAAGTTGAGCCACAGGTCCGCCACCGTCACATGCAGGTGGGTGTCGTCGGGCAACCGTTCGATCGCCCGGCGAAAATCCTCATGCGTGCGCAACCGCGGATCGGCCAGCGCCGCCAGGGTCCGCCGGGCGAGGGACCACCCCTTCTCGTGGTGCTCGGTCAGGCTGCTGCGGTGGCGGTTGGTCATAGGATTTGATTCGATTCTTTTCGCCCATCCTAATGATTTCGATGGGAATTGGGAAAATTTTGATTCGATTCTTTTGGCCCTGCATGCGGGCCGGAGCCTCAAGCGGGTTCGGCGGGAAGGAGACGATGCCACCACCAAAGCGGTCATCCGGGCCGAAGGCCCAACACCACTGGTATCCTCCGATCATGAGCATCAATCCGACCCCCGAAGGCCTGCATCGCTACCCGCACACACAGGGCTACCACCCCGACCTGACCACACCGGGCACCCAACCGGATCGGGAGAACCCCTGCACCTGCACGGAAGCCTGCCCACCCCGATGCGCCGGCGCCTGCGGCTGCCCGGCGTGTGGATTGGCGTTCACCATCTTCTGCGACGAAGCGGGCCTGCTCGGGATGGAGGCGATGTCCCCGGAGCAGGAAGCCTCGGCGATCGCCCGGTACCAGGACATCTGACGTGTGCGGTCGGTACGCCCGCCAGCTGGAGTTTGAGTTCGCCGAGGACCAGCGGTCCACGCTCGAGCGACTGAACCCGCTCCTGGTCGATGAGCTTCTCCAGCGCGAGCCGGCGTACAACATCTGCCCGACCCAGATCCAGCCGGTGATCGCCATGGGCGAGAGCCAGGCCGAGATGAAGGGCCTGCGCTGGGGCCTGGTGCCCAGTTGGGCCAAGGACCTGAAGATCGGGGCGCATGCGATCAACGCGCGCCAGGAGACGGTGCAGGAAAAACCCATGTTCCGGACGGCCTTCAAGAAGCGCCGGGCGTTGGTGCCTGCAACTGGCTACTACGAGTGGACGGGGGAACCCGGGCACAAGCAGCCGTTCTTCATCTATCCGCCCGACCACCGGCTGCTGCTGTTTGCGGGGCTGTGGGAGGCCTGGAAGGACAAGAGCGACCCCGAGGCTGAGTGGGTGAAAACCTTCACCGTCATCACGGGCGAACCCGGGAAGGTCTCCGGCGACGTGCATGACCGCCAGCCGGTCATCCTGCCCGCATCGATGTGGGAGTCGTGGCTCACCGGCACTCCGGAGGACGCTGCAGCGCTCCTCGCCGAGGTGCCGGAGGCCGAGCTCACGTACCACCCCGTCACGAAGGCGGTAAGCTCCCCGAAGAGCCAGGGTGAGCAACTCGTGGAGCCGATCGAGATTTGAAGAGGGGCATCATGGACGAACGCATTGCACGACTGACCAACCCGAAGGACGCCCGCACATTCGCCAAGAATGCGCGCGAGCGAGGCTTCCTGGATCTCGAAACCGAGGCGCTGGAGCACGCCCGAACCCTTCAAGGTCGGGATGCCGGATACACCACGCCGGCCGAGCTGGCTATTGCTTCGGCGCTCTACGCGTACGAGGAGGAGCAGACCCGGCTCAAGGGCCGCACCTTTCGCGCCAACCGCACCCGCCAGATGCTCACCAACCGCGGGGCCCTGGGTGCGGCCGAGCGCATGGTGCTCACCCGCCAACCTAACTGGCACACATAGCGGTGGGTGGCGCGCATGAAAACCTGGAAATCAGCCCCCGGGACATCCAACAACCATCAGGGCTGGCGAGGGCATTGTCGTGCAAGTTGCACGACACATCGCAGTTTGACGCCTTCACTCCCTACGAGACCTATCTGGGCGCGGGCTACCTGTCATTCTGAAAGCGCGACATTCAAGCATGGGTATGCCCAGCCATGAATGACCACCCAGGTTCCATATCCTCGATCTGACCTTGGCGCTTTGAGCCCATTTTGTAAGATGAAGGTATACCCCACCCACCCCACCGGAGAACCACTCCATGAACACAACTACCCTGCGCGATTTTCTCCTGGGACACCGCTTTCCTGGAATGGCGTTCGTGAACGCAGCCGACCAGGCAAGCGCTATCGAGGAGTCCAAGTGCGACTACTTTCTCGACGCCCCTGTTGCGACTCATTCGGTAGGCAGCACTGACCCTCTGGATGAGGAAATCGTCCTGCCTGCCTACTCAAATTTTGAAGAAGACCCGCAGTATCGCGCAGCCATGCGCTGAGGCCGCCTTCATGATAATGCAAATGGTTCGGTTGGCAGATCAGCCAACCGGCGTGTGCCAAGGTTCCGCACTTCTTCCATACATAAAGACATCGAGTTTCGTGAGCGACCACAGTCTTGTGGCCATGACACGCCCCGACACCATTGCCGAAGTGTGGAGGCTTGTTGAAATACTTCGAGCCGCACCGCTCGGTATCCAACCAGAGCCCGCATACAAACTCCATCGCCTGAGTGGAAAAATGCAGGATTACTTCGAATGCCATGTCGAAGGAGATCTGCTTCTGGTATTCCGCTACCTAAAAGCACCGGGCGCGAATGGTGTTTTGAAGGAACACCTTCTGCTTCACCGCCTTGGAACCCACAACAAGGTGTTTCGTTAGAGGCGAACGGTTATAGCGCCTAGAACATGCGCTCACTGGGATCCGGCAGGCGATCCATAACCAGATCGGCACCCTACTTTCTCGGAAGTCGGGCTTTAGTTTTATGTCCTGAGCCAGTCGCTCCGGATTCATCTGTCCTGAGGCTTCCGCCCGGGTGAGTTGAGTGGCCTGATTACCATCATCACCGACTCAAGTCGTAGCCGTTGTTCCAGGCCACATACAGCCACAGCACCCGACGCAACCAGATGATGTCCTTGGACTGCGACCAGGTGGACCGGAACAGCCGCGGTAGATCCTGGCGCATCTTGGCGAACAGGTGGTCAATCGGGAACAACGGGTTGTAGGCGCCTGGTTGGCCCTTTGGGCTCTGCACCGGGCGGTGGACCACACCGGGCATCGCAAGCGTCGCTGCAGCCGGATAATCGGTCTTCCCGTCGGTGGTCAGGACCCCGCCGGCCTGGATATAGGGCGCCACGGCTTCCAGGACCCTCTGAACCATGACGGGGCGCCCGTCGACCGTCCAGCCCATCGCCTGGCCCTTCTTCATGCTGCTGGGCTTCACGGCCGCCTCCGCGCCCAGGATTTCCTGGGTCTTGGCGCGAATGACCACGCACACCGAGACCTGCCGCCACCGGGCTCCGACGAAGGTTTCCAGTTCGTCCATCATGGCGTGGGAGGTCTTGGGGCACCGATCGACATGGACCGCCCAGGCGCGTTCAGCCAGCATCTTGATCTTGCGGGCGACGGTGGTGCGGGAGCAGCCGGCGACGACCGCAATCCGCCGCAGCGACATGCCTGACACCGCCAAGGTCGCCACCAGGCGGTTGAGTTCCGGCCGCTTCTGCCGGGTGGTGGCGGGACGTGCCGACCAGGTGGCCGCGCACGCAACACACTGGTACCGCTTCACCAGGCCCCGGGTGGTCGTTCGCGTGCCGTGTTTGCGGTACCAGCCCCGGGGCGGTTTATCGTGGTTTTCGCAGGCGGCATTGGGGCATTCACGGCGCATATCTCACGTTGTATCAGCGCAACCGCGCCCAACGCTAGTGCCCGTAAGGGTTCCGGGCGTTTTCACCCACCGCTATGTGTGCCAGTTAGCCCGCCAACCGTCGAAAGGGTTTGAAGTCCTCGAAGAGGCCGGCCTGCAGGATTTGAGCTTTGAAGCGATCATCGTCCGGTACCCGGACGAGTTCTCGGAGCAAGCGGTGCAAGCGGCCCAGGCCCGCCTGGAGGGAAAGCTGTTCGTCCCTCAGACCCCACCACACCAGGAACCGACCCCCACCTGCGACGCCGCCGCGCGGAACTACCTCCACGGATACAACGACCCCACCATCTGGTACCGGACGAACTGGCTCCCGCGCTACCGCACCACCACCGAGGCGATCGCAGCGGATCTGGACCGAGACGATCTGAACGAGCCCTTCGAGATCATCTGGCGGCGCGCCGACAACAACATCGCCGGCGCCGGCCAAGGCCTCTTGAGCTTTGATGCAGTGGACGCCCTGCGCCAGGAGTTGCTCCAAGTGATCCGGGACATCCATGACGACGGAAGCCCCGCTCGGTTCGCGCATGTGGTGGCGCGCTTCGAGGCGTGGAAGGAGCAAGGTCGGATCAACAAGGTGCCGCGCCTGCTGATCGCGCGGGCCTTCGCCGCCCTCCACCCCGACCGGTACCACACCACGGTGGATGCAAGCAGCCAGGACCGCATCCTCACCTGGTTCGCCCAGCACACCGGGCACCACGTTCCCCACTCGGACAACTGGGCGGTGCGGGCCGAGGCCTTGACCACCCACCTCGATCGGCTGGGGGTGTTCGGCGGCGATATCCATGTCCGCAACATCTTCCCCTGGTTTGTCCTGGACCAACTGCGGCGCCCCACCACCGCTGTATCGGCCGGGCACACCCCACGCCCGACCGAGGCCTTCGCCGATCTCCCCGCGTCCCAGCGCGTGATCGCGCTGCGGCACAACCGGATCCAAAGCGTCCTCTTCCACCAGCTTGAGGCCGAGTACGGCGTCGGCAACGTCTGGACCGAATACCCCACTGGAACCGGCGGCTTCGCGGACGCGTACGTCAGCCGCGCCGATGGCCGCTGCATCGTTTTTGAAATCAAGGTCGCCGACACCGCCTCCCAGATCGTGCGCCAGGCGATGGGTCAGCTCCTGGAATACAGTTTCCGAGAAGGCGGCCTGGAACCGGTGCAGTTGGTCGCGGTGGGCGAGCCCGCATTGGACGAGGTCACCGGCGCCTTTCTCGAACGCCTACGCATCGACTTCAACCTGGATATCGACTACCTGCAGATCACCCTGCCGGACATGGTCGAGCGTACAGAGGGCGACATATCCGACAACTCGGTGAGGCAGCCGGACCACTAGGCATCCGCGCCACTGTAAGATGTTCCAATCTGCTGTTGCGCGAAAGGGAGTGGTGCGATGCGACTGTGTAAGGCGAGGGTCACGAACTACCGCAGTGTCATCGATACCGGATGGTTCGACATTGAAAATGCGAAGACCATCATGGTTGGGCCGAACGAGGCCGGAAAAAGCGCCGTACTTCAGGCGCTCCAGCAGATTAACCCACCTCCCGAAGTCCCAAAATTTGACCCCTTGAGGGATTATCCGCGCTCCAAATACAACGACATCTCGAAGAAGACAATCGACCCGAAGGATGTAACGGTAGTCCAGGTGGAGTTTGAGCTCGACGACGAGGATCGGGCCGCTATTCCGGAGTCGATGCGCAGTGCACGGTATTATTTTTATCGCAAACTCGATAACACGGGCGTGCATGGTCTGCATGAGGCACCTGAGTTGCCTCGTTACAGCTCAATCTCCAAAGATCTAATCCGCTTATGCGCGCACACTGATCCGAGGAAGCCGACGGAAGAGGAAGGATTTTCGCCGACCCGTGACCTGGCGACGATAACCACTGGCTGGGGCGACAACACCACCATTAGCGACGACCGAGCTCAGGCCCTTAAGGCTTGGTTGGATAAGGTATTGCCGCTTATTGATGAGAGCAATGATGCCGAAGAGAAGCGTTGGGAGTCGTTGGCGCTGACCACCAAGATTCACTTGGACAGGGCAGCTGCGCTGCACGAGCTTCAAAATCGCGTTCCGATATTCGTGCTGTTCAATAACTACTTTCGGGTCAAGCCTCAGATCCAGCTCAACCATTTGGCCCAACGCCTGAGTACCAACCTGTTGGACGATGCCCAGTACGATTACGGCAACGTCTGTCTGCTCAAGCTGCTCGGATTCACCGCCCAGGAGTTGTCAGACCTCGGCAATGCGGCACAACCTGCAGCGAATGACCCTGATGCCATCCAAGCCCACCGCGACCAGCTGAACAAACGCAGCTACGAACTCAACGCTGCAAGCGTCCAGCTGACGAAAGAAATCCGGTCCGTCTGGCGCCCACGAGAAGGAAGTGCGGACGCCGACAAATTACGCATCATCGCCGACGGCCAGTATCTGAAAGTTGTTGTCGAAGACGACGTAGGTGTCGAGATCGAATTGGATCAGCGCTCCGAAGGCTTTCAATGGATCGTGTCATTTTTCGTGGTGTTTTTTGCAGAGGTTGGTGGGAAGCATAAGAACGCAATTCTGCTTTTGGACGAACCAGGTGTTTCGTTGCATGGGCTCAAACAGCGCGAGTTCCGTTCAACCCTGACCCGCCTGTCTGAGAACAACCAGACTCTCTACACCACACACTCACCGTTCCTTGTTGGCCCGGACGAGCTCGATCTGGTCCGTGTCGTGGAAATGACCGACCGCAAACTCGGGACCAAGATTCATACCACGGTGGCATCTGGCGATCCGGCGGCGCTGCTCCCGTTGCAGGAAGCTCTGGGGTACGACCTCGCGCAGACCCTGTTCACCCAGGAGCGTAATCTGGTCTTGGAAGGGTTGACCGACTACTGGTATCTCGATACCACGGCGGCGCTCTTAAGGGCTGCAAACTTGGTCAACCTCAACGAGAAAATTGCGCTAGTCCCGGCGGCTACAGCCGGAAAAGTGGTTTACTTCGCGACCATCTTGTACGCCCAGAAATTCAAGGTGGCAGCGTTGCTCGATTCAGACAACGCTGGTGACCAAGCCGCTAAGCAAGAAACGCTCGTCCACACCTTAGGCAACAAGGGTATTTTGCGAACGAAGGATGCTTACACCGGGCCAGTCGCCAACCCAGAAATCGAGGATCTACTTCGCGAGACGCTCGTCAAAATCGCCAAAGAGGCCTTGGGCATAGATGTCAGCGCTGAGGCGGCAGCACAGCCAAATCGAGCGATCGTCGATCTGTTCTCCGCTGCAAGCAGCGACTTTTCGAAGTACAAACTAGCCAAAGCGTACATCCGGTGGACCCGCGACAATTCGGCAAGCGATCTCTCAAGCGTTGAACTCGCCCAGTTCAAGGCGCTCATCGAAAAGATCAACAAAGCGCTGAAATAGCCAGCCATAGGGCGCCACCAGCTGCGAGTGCCTGGCGTGCTCCCTGCGCAGCGTGGTCGAACGCGGATCCGACCCGATCTAACGCATCGCATGAGACGGGCCTGGTGCTATTCTTGATTTCTGTTCAGCAATCAAGAAGCACGACCCATGACACCCCCCGATCACGGCGGCGCTCGCCCTGGCGCCGGCCGCAAACCCGGCTCCAACGCGTACGGTGAGCCCACCACCCCGATCCGCATCCCCCGGAGCCAGGTGGGCACGGTGGTGTCCTTCCTGGACGCCTTCCGGCAGGACACGCATGCAGGCGACCCCAGGCCGGTATCGGTGCAGCCATCGCCCATCCACCTGATCGCGTTCGCGTCCCGGGTGCCCGCCGGCTTTCCCAGTCCGGCCACCGATTACATCGACGACGCGATCGACCTCAACGCCGAGCTCATCATCCAAGGCCACGAAGCCTCCACCTTCGTGCTGCGGGTCAAAGGCTGGAGCATGCACAACGCCGGCATCTTCGACGGCGACCGGATCGTGGTCGACCGCGCCCTGGATCCGGTCCAGGGCGACGTGGTGGTGGCCATCCTCAACAACGACCTGACGATCAAGCGCCTGGGCAAGGTCGACGGCCAGATCGCCTTGATCCCGGAGAACCCGCACTTCGCGCCGATCCTGATGGAGGACGGCGACGAGCTGGTGATCTGGGGGGTGGTGACCAACTGCCTGCGCAGCTTCCGCCGCGGTGGGCGGTGATACCGGAGCCGTTAGAAGACGAACGGTCCGTGGAGGTAGAGCCCATGAGCCAACTCAAACAGCCAAGCCGCGAGGTGAATCAGTTCCAGCGTGCGGAAAATCAATCGAAGTGCAGAAGTACAAGCGTTTCTTTTCATGTCATAAGCCGATCCTTTTGTTGATGTCGGCTTTTTTATTTGTAGAAAAACGCCAAAAAACACAGAAAACCTCTGCAACCCGCATTCCTATGTGGTTTCGTTTTCGCAAAAAGCTTTTCAGATTTGAGGCAACGTGACCAACCTGACCGGAAACTCCCGCCGCATCGCCCTGGTCGACGCCAACAGCTTCTACTGTTCCGCCGAACGGATCTTCCGTCCCGACCTCGAAGGCGTTCCCCTGGTGGTGCTCTCCAACAACGACGGATGCGTGGTGGCGCGCTCGAGCGAAGTCAAAGCCCTCGGCGTGGCGATGGGCACGCCCTGGTTCCAAATGAAGGACCTGGCGCGCCAACACCGCATCCAGGCCTTCTCCTCGAACTACACGTTGTACGGCGACATCAGCCGGCGGTTCATGGCGGTGCTCGGTCGGTTCGTGCCGCCCGACGAGCAGGAGGTCTACAGCATCGATGAGTCCTTCCTGGACTTCACCCACCAGCCGCAGTTGGACCTGACCGACACCGGCCGGATGATCCGCGATCAGGTCCGGCAATGGACCGGCCTGCCCGTGTGCGTCGGGTTCGGCCCGACCAAGACGCTGGCCAAGTTCGCCAACAATGCAGCGAAGAAGCAGCCGGCCTGGGGTGGCGTGTGCGACCTGACCGCCTTGACCGACCGCGAGCGCTGGGAGGTACTGGGCCAATTTCCGGTGCGCGACGTCTGGGGCATCGGCGGGCGGTTGTCCGTGCAACTGCGCGAACTGGGGATCAATACCGCCGGCGACCTGGCCCGGGTCGATCCCAAGCGGGCGCGCGAGCGCTGGGGCGTGGTGATGGAGCGCACCATCCAGGAGCTCACCGGCACCAGTTGTGTGGCCTGGGAAAACCAGCCCCCGCCCAAGCAGCAGATCATCGCCTCCCGCTCGTTCGCCGGACCGCTCTACACCGTGGAGCAACTGGCCGAACCCATCCGGTTCCATATGGCCCGGGCCGCCGAAAAGCTGCGGCAGCAAGGCAGTGCAGCCGGCCGGCTCGGGGTGTTCCTCGAAACCAACCGGTTCCGGCCCCAGGATCCGCAGTACCACCCGACCCGCTCCCTGCCCCTGCCGCAATCCACCGACGACACCGCCGTGCTCACGACCTGGGCGATCGCGTTGCTGCGATCCGTCTTCCGGGAGGGCTACCGGTACGTCAAGGCCGGGGTGATGCTCGACGACTTGCGGCCTCGTAGCGTGCAGCAAGGTTCGCTGTTCGGTGCGGCCCCACCCGAACAGGACCTGCGCCGGGAAACCTTGATGGGCGTGCTCGATCGGGCGAACACGAAGTGGGGCCGCGGCACGATGGGAGTCGGATCAGCCGGCGTCAAGGACCAGTCCGGGTGGATGATGAACCGGGAAAACCTGTCGCCCTGCTACACCACGAGCTGGGCCGACGTGCGCGCGGTTCGGGCGGATTAGGCTTCCGAAGAGCGCGATCCAGATCACCAGCGGTTGATGGAGCAAGAGCCGGGGCCCATTCGGGCCCAGGCCGAAGGCGGTATCGACCGACCAGCGGCCTCCGTTGTTCCCTATCCACCCTGCGATCGAGCCTGATCCAGGATGATCGACCGCCCCATCCGCGATCGCATTCGTGCTGCAACCCCTTGATCTACCGAACTCACCCCATCCGCGCAACGCCTGATCGAGGATATCGATCCTCTATCCGGCTTTCTTGGTGCGCGCATGCGCACATACATACCTGCACAACAGCCTCGATATCCTCGATCAAGGTGGTTGGGAAAACTCAAGCCAAGCGAGTCAAGGCTTCCCAGAGGCCAACGGATCGACCATCCCCTCCTCGATCATCCTCGATCCGGGTCGATCGGGCATAGGGCAAAAACGGCGACCTGACCCAGGCGGTGCCGGTCGCGATCGTGGTGCCTCCATCACAACAGGAGTCACCAAATGCCCACCTCCCAGAACCCTATTGCTGGCCCGGGGCCCAGCGCCACCATCCTGGCTTATCCAACCCTGGTTCCCGTGGTCACGCCCCATCTGGCTGCAACGCCCGACGACTCGTTTGCATCGGCCGCCCTGGTGCCGGGTGCAGAGCGCTACGCGCTCGATCCGGACGAGGATGTCATGTACTCCTGGGCCGGCACGCATTGGCAGGCGGTGCCCGACCTGGTCGGCGAGCGCCAGGCCGCCGCGTGGTTGCGCGACCACTATGTGGAGAAGGCCACCACGGGCGGGGCGCGCAACGCGTGGGCCTTCAGCAAGCTGATTGCTGCATCCGCGCCGCCCGTGCCCACCCCCAACCGCGATGCAGACGTGGTGATCCCCACCCGCAATGCATACCTGCGTGTCGGATCCGACGGCCGCATCATGGCCGAGATGCATGAGCGCAGCGCCGGCATCCGCTACCTGGTCGATGCCTCGGCCCCGGGCGTGTGCCTGGGAGCGGAGTACATCCCCACCCCGGTGCCCGCGGACTCCCGGTTCGGCCGGTTCTTGGCGCACGCCCAGCCCGACCCGGAGCTGCGGGACTTCATTCAGGAGCAAGCGGCGCTGACCCTGATCCCCGGCCAGCCCCAGATGGCGGCCTGGTGGTACGGCGCGAAGGGTTCGGGCAAGTCCACGCTGGCCGCCATCATCCGCCGCTTCCATTACCGTGCAGTCGCGCTCGATCTCAAGAACCTCGACGGCTTCCGGCTCGAGAAGATCATCGGCGCGTCACTGGTCGTCTGCACCGAGGTCGAGCGCGGCAAGTGGGCCGAAGGCATCTTCAAGCAGCTCACCGGCGGGGACGAGGTGCAGATCGACCGCAAGGGTCGGCCGGTCATTTCCTACACCAGCGACGGCAAGTGGATCATTTGCTCGAACCTGGACCCGTGGATCACCGATCCGACCGGAGCGGTCCAACGGCGCATCGCGCCGGTGCGTTGGTCCCACACGGTGCCCAGTGATCAACGCAACCACCGGCTGGTTGACGAGATCTTTGCACACGAAGTGCACATCGTCCTCGACTGGCTGCTCGCCGGCGTGCAGCGGATTGTCCGCGATTACAAGGGCCGGTTCCGCCCCGAAAACCAGTGGCCGGCTCCGGTGCGGCGCTGGGCGCGGGAGATCCGCGGCGCGAGCAATCCGGTGGCCGACTGGATCGACAGCGAACGCATTGGCCGGAGCGCCGGCGTGCTCCACTCCCGCCGCGAGATCATCGAGGCGTTCGAGGAATGGGCCCACAACCATCCGGAGCACGAGCCGCTCTCCGAACCGGTGTTCTGGCGCGCCTTCTGGGCCGCCGGGGAATGCGCCGGCGCCAAGGAGCCCGCGCGGCACGAGTCGGGAGTCACGGCCAACGGCAAGCGCACCATGATCCCGCTGCACCGGATCGCTTTGGGCGACGACCGCCGGGAAGGCGACCCGCCGCTCGACCCCATCCCGGAGATTGCCGGTCCTGTCGATTGGTCCGATCCGTTTGCAAGCGCATAGGGCAAAAACGACGACCTGACCCGATAGGCCCGTGCGCCTACCGTGGACGCTCCAACCACACGAGGAACCTGATCATGGCCAACAAACTCCAGCAACAACTCTTCGACCTGCTGTGGCGCAACGACACGCCGCAGGCCGCGGCCCAGGCCACAGCCCTGAGCACCACCGAACGCCGGCGCGACCACGCCTTGTGGATCGCCGTGTCCTGCCAGAACACCGGCACGGTGAACGTCCTCCGGGGTGCGGGCACCAGCCTCCCCGGCCGCATCGGAGCCCTCTCGCTCGTCTGCAGTGGACTCCTGCTCTGCGGCACGTTCAAGAACATGAAGAAGACAATCGGCCTCTTGGCGCTCATCCCGCTCGCCATGCCGGCGCCCGCCGATCGATTCTGGGGGGAGGCTGAACAAGCGACGGGAGACTACCTGAGCAAGGGCGGCGAGGACACCGGCCTGGTGAAGCTGATCCCGGCTCTCCTGGACGACGTGCCGTCCGACTTCTTGAACTGGTACATCAAGGCCCTCAACCAGGCCACCAGCAAAGCGATCAAGAAGGCCCAAGCGATGCTGCAGGCGGAAATCGACCGACGGAAGCGGGCGGCGGTCTCGGGTCGTAAGATGGCCCGAGCCCACCGGAAACGCGCATGACCACCGACCTCGAGCAAACCCTCTTCGATCTGCTGTGGGACGACGACACCGCGGGAGGCGCCACCCAGGCCGCGGCTTTGTGCGCGACCGAACCCGAGCGCGACCACGCCCTGTGGATCGCGGTGGCCTGCCAGAAATCCGGAGCGGTCAACGCGCTCCTGGAAGCGGGGGCCAGTGCGGGCGGCCGAGCTGCCGCCCTCTCCCTGCTGTGCAGCGGTCTGGTGATGGTGAGCGAGCCCGTCGAAGACGACGCGGTGACCGCCATCGACGATTGGACCGTTCGCCCCATCAACCGACTCAAGCCGCCGGGCGCTCCACCGATCTGGTTTGAGGCCGAGCAAGCGATGGGCCGGTACGTGGACAAGCGGGGCGATGACGGCGCGTGGCTCACAATGATCCCCGAGCTTCTGGACGACGTGCCGTCGGCCCTCTTGGGGGACTTCCGCACGGTCTTGCAGCAGGCCATCGGCGACGAGATCACCACCGCCCAGGCGATGCTGCAGGCGGAAATCGACCGGCGAATCCTGGAAGCGGTCTAGGTTTTGTTTCCTACACTAATATCAAAATACTGATACTAACGTAGGAAACAAATGGGTACGGCGCCTGCACCAGGCGCCCCGAAAAGCGGTTGATGGAAGGAGCGGGACCACCCTTCGGGGCCAGGCACCAAGCGCGGAGCAGGCCGCTCCGTCGGCCGCGCCCTCATTCCTACCCCACCGCTTCTCCAAGCCGTCCAACCCCCCCACCACACCGGGCACCGCACCCAACCCCAGAGCGTGAGCGCTGCCGCAATCCGGGCATTTCGCCGAGACAACCGCGGGATCGTGCATACAGTGGAGTCATCACCACCACCGAACGCCCGACCATGAAACTTGCAATCGTTGCCCTCCCCCTTCTGCTCCTCGCCGGCTGCGCCACGACCCAGGCCATCGGCCCGACCGTCTCGGTGCAGCCCGGCCGCTATCAGACCTGGCCGCAGTTCCAGCAGGCCCAGTACGAGTGCAAGAACTTCGCCCTGAACCAGGTGGGCGGCGCCGCCCAGGTGGCGAACCAGCAGGCCCAGTCCCAGGCGATCCTCTCCGCCGGCATGGGCGCGTTGATCGGCAGCACGTCGCACTACAACAGCGCCGGCCGTCAGGCGGCCCAGGGCCTGCGTTCGGGCACCAACCAAGGCTTGAACCGGGCGCGCTCGGATCAGTACACGATCCAGCGTCGGTACAACACCGCCTACACCGAGTGCATGCGCGCTCAGAGCCGGGGGTACTGATCATGGCCAAGAACGAGAACACCAAGAACTGGTTGCGGCGGTTGCTTGCGAAGAATGAGCCGATCGACAACGTGCAGGCCGCCGACGCTTCCAACCACATCCATAACTTGATTCCAGGCGCATGTTTGATCCAGGACGGCATGGGGCAACTGCCGTATGACGTCGACCTGCTGATCGACATCAAACTGCGGCCCGATCTCAACTGGGCGCCCCTCCATGGCATGGACGGCGCGCAGATCCGTGCCGCGTTGAAATCCTTCCGGCCAACCAGCAAGGCGGTGCGCTCATGACCGCCAACAACCAGGCCTACGAGAGTCTGGAACGCTCCATCCCCGAGCTTCTCCAAGACATCGAAGCGACCACCGAGCGCATCAGGCTTATGAGGGTGCGTTTCGTTCTGGCTCTTTGCAGCCTGGCCGTCTTCTTCACCACTATCTACATGTCTTGGCCGGCGCCTGTGGTTTTGGTGGCCACGTGTTGGTTATTCGTCTCGGACTGGCGGTTCGGCCTCTCTCTCCCTTTCTCCCGAGGGGACCGCTCATGACCCGGCAGCCGACCGAAGAGCAGATCAAGAACGCACGCAGCCCCGAATGGGCCCGGACGACGCGTCAGTGGTGCGACTACAACTTTCTGGCGCACCACAAAGCTCGAGGCAAGGATATTTGGCTGACGCCCGAGCAAGACGCCTTGCAGGTGGAGCTGGACGAGTTGAACCACGATTGGTCCTTCCGCGGTCTCGACAACGACCAGCTCGACGCCGCCCTGACGTCCTTGCGGACCGCCTGGCGGCGCGCGCGCATGTTTCGCCAGACGGCGTGCATCCAGGTGCTGACTGCGCATGGGGTGAGCGCATGACGTTCCGCGACCAGCTGATCGTCCAACGAATCCAGGAGGGAGCCTCCGTGCGTGCCGTCGCGCAGGAGTTCGGTACATCGCACGGAGCGGTGGTGTTGGCTGTTTGCAGGGCCGGCGGATCGTTTCCGGAAGCGGACGGTCGCAACAAGATCATCGAGCAGCGCTACCGGGAAGGAGTCCCCCAAGAGCAAATAGCGCGGGACCTGGATGTCTCCCTAAGTGTTGTCCAGCAGCAGGTCCGGCGGGCTCGGCGGCATCGGCCGATATCCCAAGGGAGTTCGTCATGACGTCCCGCAATGAATGGCTCAATGCGACCTTCCGGGCGGGGCTTCGGGCGGGCGTTGCTTATTCCGACATAGAACGTGAGCTGGCCGGCGAGGAACATGACGAGAAGGATCAGGTGTACCGCATTCCAGCCAACCCACCCCGAGCAAACCGAGACCAAGGGTGGGAGCGCAGCAAGCAAGCCTGGGCTCGACGCGCAGAAGCCACGTCCTGACGCCCTGCTTTCGCGCTCCAGCTCGCTTGACAAAGTGCACACATCCGTAAGGTGAATACACCACCACACCGAGCACCGACCATGCACCGCGACAAGCACATCGCCCGAGCCATCCTCAAAGGTTATTCCAACTCGTCGATCGCCCGGCGGCATGGGTTGAGCCCACAGCGCGTCCGGCAAATCCGGCAGGACATGGGCCTCCCCGCCGCCCGCGTGATGCCGGCAACGATCGATCGCTACCGGCGCAATCCCGTCCTGGTCGAACGCGACGACACCATAATTCGGATGTATCAGGACGACGCCCCCATTGCCCAAATCATGCACGAGCTCGCGGTCACCCGAGCCATCGTCGGCGCCGTGGTCAACAAGGCGGGTATCGCCCAGGGCCGCCAAATGAGACTCACTGCACGCAACCAGCGGATTGTTGCACGCTACCTGGAAGGCGTCCCGTACAAGGATTTGGCGACGGAGTTTGGCATCACCATCAGCCTGGTCAGCAACGTGATCAGCAAGGCGCGCGGCGCCCGGGGCCGGCGTGAGCTAAGAGATTCGCGGATTGTCGCGCGCTACCAAGAGGGCGTCTCGTACAAGTGTCTGGCGGCTGAATTCGGCGTCTCCATCCGCCTGGTCTACTCCGTGATCAGTCGCGCTGGGGTGGTCAACCGGCGGGAGCACCACCACCACACGGGAGCCACCCCATGACCACCAACGACAGCGCTCGCCGCACCGACGGCCCCACCCCGCTCGCCCAAGCGGTCCAACAGCAAGCGCCCGATGCAGCGCACGCGCTCCTCGAAAGCGGCGCGCCGCCGAACCAGACGACCAGCGATTACGGCACCACCCTGGTCCACCATGCGGCCGGCCGGGCCGACGCCACCATCTTGAAGGATCTGATTGCGCACGGTGGGGATGTTCACGCAGAAACCCGGAAAGGCTTCACCCCGCTGTCCACCGCGGCCTCCCAGAACCAACCCGAGGCGGTTCGCGTGCTGGTGGATGCTGGGGCCAACGTGAATCATCAGGATCGCTCGGGCGTTACGCCGCTCATGGAAGCCGTGCACGCCGGCGCGCCCGAGGCGGTGAAGGCTCTCCTCGATCGCGGTGCCGACACCTCCCTGGTCAACCGGCGGGGTGCCTCGGCCCAGGACTACATCACCAACCACGAAGGAGCGCGTCGATCCGAGATCGAGAAGGCCTTCCTGGACCACGCCGCGCAGCGGGAGCCGGCAGTCGAGGTGCAGGCGCCGCGGCGCCGCATGATGTGAGCGCGGGTGAATGGATCAAGAGCGGGCTCCTTTCGGGTCCAGGCGCGTAGCGAGGCATCCACCAGCCGCCTTCCTCTCTCATCAACCGTCTCTCGAAATGAGTGAATCGACACCATCGGCCGGTTGCGCGGCGTCCTGCTGTTCCTACACTGATAACCACCACCACACCGGGAACGTACAACATGCACACCGACCTGATCGCGAGCGTCAATACCAACGATGACGATGGACTCAAGCGGTTGTTGGACGCGGGCCGGGATGTGAATGAACGCAATGAGGACGGAACCACGGCACTGATCCACGCCGCCTACCTGGGGCGCAACGACGCGATGAATCTCTTGTTGGATCATGGTGCCGATACCGAGATATCCGCCGAGCTGGGCGGCACCTACGGAACCACCGCATTGATGTACGCGGCCGACCAAGGACAGATCGACTCGGTCCGTCTCCTCCTGGACCGCGGCGCCCAGATTGATGCGCAAGACAACAATGGCAATACGGCCTTGATGAGGTCCTTTACCGGAAATGGAAACGACGCCGTGAAGGTGCTTGTGGAACGGGGCGCCGATGTGAGCCTGGCGAACGAAGACGGGGAAACCGCTTTGTGGTGGGCGGCCAATGATGGTGATGGTTCGGCTGTAAACATTCTCCTGGACGCAGGCGCGGACATCGATGAGGCCAACGGGCTTGGAGGCACCCCGCTTATAGTGGCCGCCGCCAATCACCCCATGGTGGTGCAAATCCTGCTCGATCGGGGCGCTGATGTGAACGCGGAAGATGGCACTAGCCAAACAGCGCTCATGGTGGCCGCCGGTGTTGGTGGGGTTGAATCCTTGAAGATGCTCATCGACAAGGGCGCCCAGGTAGGGGGCTCGGATTCGGTCGGGCAAACCGCGCTCATGATGGCTGCAGAGAGCGGATCAGCCCCGGCCGTGGCTTTACTGGTTAGCCAGGGAGAGCCTGTAGACGCTCAAGACATGGGTGGCGACACCGCTCTGCATTTTGGGGCGCGCGGCCACGCCGCAGACGTCGTTCGAACCCTACTCGCGCACGGCGCCGACACAACGATCGTCAACCGACGCGGCGGAACCCCCGAAGACATTGCCGAGGGTGAGGCCAAAACCGTTCTGGTCGCTCACCGCGAGCGGGCGATGCTCAGTCAAGTTGCTGGCGTCACCGACGAACAGGAACCCGTGCAGCGCAGCCGGAAGATGTGAAAGCGGTTGAGGGGGTACAAGCGGTCGCCCCTTCGGGCCGTGGCCCAGGCGCGTAGCAGGCCGCCCTGTCAGCCGCACCCTCATCCCCAACCACCACCCACCCAACGACGCCCACCACACCGGGCACAAAGCGCAATCCCAAGCGGGTTCGCCGGGAAGAAACTCCTACCAGCCACCGCGGTCGCCGGGCCGCAGGCCCCAAACGAGTTGTGTGATGTGTCGTGCAACTCGACCGACAGTGTCAGTCAGAGAAGAGACAAGCGCCTGGACGGGCCCAGGGACCTTCGTACACTGAACACACCAACACACCGAGCACCGGCCATGAACCGCGACAAACCACGCTCCACCAACAACACCGGGGTCAGTTCCGCCGGCGAATCCCAGGGCCAGAATTTGCGCCGGGACCCGAAGGTCGCTGCACGCAACCAGCGGATTGTGGCGCGCTACCAGGACGGCACGCCGATCAAGGATCTCGCGACGGAATTCGGAGTCTCCATCAGCCTGGTCACCATCGTGATCCGTGCCGCCGGCTTGACCAAAACCCGGGGTAAGCCAAGGGACCCGAAGGTTGCTGAGCGCAACAAGCGGATTGTGGCCCGCTACCAAGAAGGCGTCCCTGTCAAGGAGCTGGCGACGGAATTCGGCATCTCCCGCAGCTTGGTTACCACTGTGAACAGCGCCGCCGGCGTGACCAAAACCCGGCGTAGGCAAGCGGACCTGGAGGTCGCTGCACGCAACCAGCGGATTGTGGCGCGCTATCAGGACGGCACCCGGATCAAGGAGCTGGCGACGGAATTCGGCGTCTCCATCGGCCTGGTCACCACTGTGATCCGTGCCGCCGGCTTGACCAAAACCCGGGGTAAGCCAAGGGACCCGGAGGTCGCTGCACGCAACCAGCGGATTGTGACGCGCTATCAGAAAGGAGTCCCGCTCAAGGATCTGGCGACGGAGTTCGGGATCACCCTCAGCCTGGTCTGCAGCGTCACCAGCAGAGCGGGTGTGTCCAACAGGCAGTCTGTATCGAATAAGGGAGTCACGCCATGACCAACCACGAAGGCTGCGGCGCAGACGCTGAAGCGGAAGATGTGAGGAAGCTGGGTGCGGGCGGGTCAAGGCACGATCACAAGCGGTTGATGGATCAAGAGCGGCCGTCCCTTCGGGTCAGGGCCCCAGGCGCGTAGCGGGCCGCACCGTCGGCCCCCAACAACCCATCGCATCAGACGCCCACCACACCGAGCACGACGTATCCACTCCAAGCGGGTTTGCCGGGAAGAAACTCCCGCAGGCCCCAGCGGTCATCCGGGCCGATGGCCCCAAGATTGGGCCAAAGACCAATAGTGTGATCTGTCGTGCAACTCGACCGACACTGTCAGTCAAAGAAGAGACAAACACCTGGACGGTCCCTGGACCCTTCGTACACTGAACCCACCACCACACCGAGCACCGACCAATGACCACCAACTACGCCGAAGCCCTGTTCCTACGCCTGGTCACCCAGGACCTCACCGTCGACCGCAAGCATCCAGCGACCACCAACGTCCGCGCCAAGTGGCACATCCAGGCGAGTGGCGCCCCGAGCTTCGCGACGCCCTCCGAGACGAAGCGGGCTGGGCAAGGCTGCGTCGGCATGAGCACCCTCGCCGAGCTGGTCCCGGCCTCCCTGGTGCGCTGATCATGAAACTCGCCGACTGGTTCCGCCCTATCCCACCTATCATCCGGGCCGTACGCACCGGCACCGTTGAGGAGCTCGACGAGCTGATCCAGTGCGGTGAGGACGTCAACGGGTGCGATCGGCGGGGCGCCTCCCCGCTCCACCATGCAGCTATCCACGTCTGGCCCGATGCAGTGAACGCCCTCCTGGCTGCCGGCGCTGATCCGACAATCGTCGACCACCAGGGGCACACCGCCGCGCATGTCGCGGCTCAATACGGGCGCGCCGAGAGCCTGCAGATCCTGAAAGATGCCGGTTGCCCCTGCCCCGAGCTGGCTCCTCAAATCCTCCTCTCCCCCATGTCCTGCCACCTGCCGAGAACGCCATGAACGAGAACGACAACACCAACAACACGATCGCCGTTGCACAGCGCACCCACGTGCGGGCCGGCCTGCGCCGATGGGCTGGGCTGGAGCCGGAAACCTCCCTGATCCGCACGCCCACCCAGCGCGAGTTCGTGCGCGAGGGTCTGTTTGAGTGGGTCCATGGCAAGCCCTGGTGGCCGAACCCGTGAGAACCAAGAACGAGAAGCTGTTCCACGCCGCCCGCACCGGCAACGTCACGCTGCTCGAGGAGTTGCTTCGGAAAGGGGTCGACGTTGGCACACGGAACAAGGACGGCGAAACGGCGTTGCACCAGGCCGCCCGCGCGGAGCAGATCCCCACCATGGAGGCCTTACTGGACCACCGGGCGGACCTGCGCGATGCGGACCTCGGTGGGCGCCAACCTCTGCACATCGCCATCGAGGCAGGCCATCCCCAAGCTATCGCCTTCCTGGCGAGCCGCGGGGCCGATATCCACGAGTTGCATGAGTTGGATGTCAGCGACATCGCACTCGGCGACGTGAATGCCCTGCATTGGGCTGTTGTGTGCGGGCAACCCGACTCCGTGAATGCTCTCCTGGACGCCGGCGCCGACGTGAACGCCCGATCGAGCATCGGCTACCAAGCCATCCACTACGCCACCGCGGTCACGGACAACCCGCCGCCGATCATCGACGCGTTGGTCGCGCGGGGTGCAGACATCGACTCGACCGACGCCGACGGCAACACGTCCTTCCACCTGGTCAACAGACTCAAGGGCGACGACCCCGATTGGAGTGCTTTCGTCTTCATGGACGCTCTCGTTGGTTTCGACCGCGACCAACGCGCCCTGGACGCTATCGACACGTTGCTGGCGCACGGCGCCGACCCGCTGATCGTCAACCTGGCGGGCCTCCGTCCGCTTGAGAAGGACGGCACCCCCGAAGAGTTGTCGCGGATCGACCAGCACATCCTGGGACGGACCGAGGAGCCCCGGCACACCGCTCGGCGGGTGATGTGATGCGTATCGACCTCGACTCCGTTCGGCAGCACCTCGCGGACGGCGGATCGCCAGACAAAGCGGACCAGCATGGGCGCACCGTGTTGTCGCACATGGCGGGACAGGGCCGCGTCGACATCATGACGCTGCTCCTCGAGCACGGCGCCGACGTGGAGCAACCCGACGACGTCGGGGACACCCCGTTGAGCTATGCGGCCGTCAACTCTCGAGAGGCCACCCTGTTGCTGCTGGAGTACGGCGCTGAAGTGGATGCGCCGAACGCACTGAATAAGCAGACCCCGCTGATGGGGGCAGCGTACTGGGGATGCGTCCCCATGATGGAGGTCCTGTTGGCGCACGGCGCCCAGGTGGATGCGCGAACCGCGTTCGGGAGTACCGTCTTGATGAACGCCGCCCGCAATCAACACATCGGAGCGGTCGCGATGTTGCTCGACCGACAGGCGGATGTGAATACCCGGGACCCCGACGGGAACACGGCGCTCCATCACGCGGTGATGCAGTGCAGTCCGACCGGTCAAGAGGACCTGGTTCGGCTGCTGCTGGCGCGCGGCGCCAACCCGGAGCTGGTCAACAAGGCCGGCGCCTTCGCGGAGAACCTGGCCCAGGGCGCGGCTCGGGAGGTTCTGGTCGCCGAGCGCGTCGTTCGCGAACGGGCGCTCCTGCTGGGGGACTTCACCGCGCCGATCGCGCGACGTCGGAGCATGTAAAGCCAACGCGGTTGATGGGCCAAGCGCGGCCCGACAGCCTCGGCCCTCGGAAATGAGTGAGTCGACACCATCGATCGGTTGCGCAACGCCCCGCCGTTCCTAGAATGGACGACACCACCACACCGGGAACAGGGAATGACTTCCACGAGCGACACGAACTCCATCAATGTCCGCCGGCCTCTCATGGATATTGAACGGGTCCGCCGTCTTCTGTCCGAAGGCGGCGATCCCGACAAGGTGCTCATCACTGGATCCTTTCCGGACCCCACCGGCAAACGCACGCCCTTGATGGATGCCGCGGAGGACGGGCGGCTCGACATCATGAACGTGCTCTTGGAGCACGGAGCGGATATCGAAAGGAAGGACAGCAAGGGAGATACCGCATTATCGTTGGTCTCAAAAGCGGGTCAGACCGAGGCCATGGAGCTTTTGCTGGGCGCGGGTGCCGCCACGGATCATGCAGACGCCGCCGGCAAGACTTTGTTGATGCATGCTGTTGATCGAGGATCCATCGGAGTCGCGCAAGTCCTGGTCGACGCAGGAGTGGATCTCAACGCGAAGGATGAATGGGGGAATACCGCGCTCCATCACGCGGCCAACACGGACAACAGCAACATCACCAGGATTCTTTTGGCTGCAGGCGCGGATCACACCATCGTCAACCGCGAGAGTCAGACTCCTGAGAATATTGCGCGGCGGCCAGATTGTTATGGCATTCACGGCGGCGGGGTGCCGAAGCGGCCCGAACAACTCACGAAGGGCGACACTTTGGGTGTCCTAACCGCCCACCGCGAACAACAGGTACTGCGGCAATCCGTCGGCCTCACCGATGAGCAGGAACCTGCCCAACGCCACCGGAAGATGTAGCGGTGGATGGGCCGCCCCGTCGGCCGCCCTTACCCCAACCCACCTTGTACTGCGCCCGCGTCCCCACGCATCATGCCTCCGTACAACGTCAGGACAAACGCCGACGCCAGTCCACCCCAGATAGCGGTGTGTGAGAAACCGGGGATCCGCGGTTCGATGAGGAGCAGAGCGGTCATCGTAAGGAGGATGACGACCCATCCGGGGGATGCGGTGCGGGTGGTCATGGCATCCAATCCTTGTCCGATTTACTCCACCAGACAATGAGCTTCCGCAGCTCCCGCGACAGCAGCACGCTCACTCCAAATGCTATCAAGGCCGGTACGACAAATGTCCAGGACAGGCCATAAATTTCTCGGGCCTGAACGATGATCGTCCAACTCGCAATTTGCGCCATTGTGATGATCGGCAACCAGTAGATGGGGGCGATTCGTTTGGCGGCATAGACATCGAAGGCGCATTCAAGCACGCCCAGAAGCACGCCGATGGCGAGGGTGGTTTCCGAAACATTGGGTGCGAAGACCAGCAAGGCGGCCGATGTCGCAAGCGCAGCCAGGGCCATGAGGCCGTAGGCGAAGCGGTTCCAGTACAGGGCCCAGAGAATGGTCTTCATGATTAATCACACGGACAACGTCCGCCCTCCGTCCACCGTGAGAATCTGCCCCGTGATGAACGGGGAACGCGCCAGGAACAGCACTGCATCGGCCACGTCCTGCGGGTCGCCCGCCCGGCGCAGCGGCGTGCGCGCCATCACGTCCGCCTGGTCCTCGTACGGGTTGGCCTCGGACGGCCACAGCACGGCGCCCGGCGCCACGCCGTTGACCCGCACCATAGGGGCCAGGTCCACCGCCAGCGCGCGCGTCATGGCCGCCAACGCGGCCTTGGCCATGCTGTAAATCGGGTGGTCGGCCAGCGGCCGGGCGGCGTAGATATCGACCAGGTTGACGATGGACCCTTGTGTGTCGCGCAAGGCCGGCGCCGCTGCCTGGGCTAGGAAGAACGGCCCCTTGGCGTTCGAGGCAAACAGGTCGTCCCACATGTCCGTGGTTGCCGACCCAACAGGGGTCGGGAAGAAGGTCGATGCGTTGTTGACGACCACATCCAGGCGGCCGGTGCGGGCCAAGATCTGTGCAATCAGGCGCTCAGGCGCCCCATCATCGGCCAGGTCCGCGTGGAACACGCCGGCGCTGTCCTCGCGGCGTTTGTTGAGCACCGACGCCAGGGCGGAGGCCTCCCCCACCGAATGCCGGTAATGCAGGGCGACATCGTATCCAGCGGCGTGGAGCGACTGCGCGATCACCGACCCGATGCGCCGGCCGGACCCGGTGATGAGTGCAACCGGGCGCTCGTTCACGGCCGCGTCCAGGTCAGAAACTCGGCTCGGGTCTGCGGGTCGTCCCGGAACGAACCGCGCAGGGCGGAGGTCACTGTCGAGGTGCCTTGCTGGCACACCCCGCGGCTCTCCATGCACATATGCCGAGCGGTGATGACCACCCCGCAGCCCAGCGGTTCCAGATGCTCGGAAAGCGCGTCCGCGATCTGGTTGGTCATGCGCTCCTGGACCTGCAGGCGCCGGGCGAACATGTCGGCCAGGCGGGAGAGCTTGGACAGGCCCACGATCTTCCCGTTGGGCAGGTACCCGATCGTGGCGGTGCCAAAGATCGCAGCTCCGTGGTGCTCACAAACCGAGTGAATTGGAATGTCCCGGACCACAACCATTTGATCGCAGCCGTCGGATCCGTCCTCAAAGCATTTCAGGATTTCCCCGGCGTTCTTCTGATAGCCCGACGTCCACTCCGACCAAGCCTTCGCCATGCGCGCCGGCGTTTCGGCCAACCCTTCCCGGCTGGGGGTGGGGTCCAGGTGTTGGAGCAGTTGGCGGAAGACGTCTTCAAGAGGCATAGCGGCTGGTCGGTTGGTGGTGGTTTATCCATCCCACCACATCGGGACCGCTTGGCAACCCACCAACGGCCCAAGATGCGTGCAATCCCTCAAAACTCGGCCGGGATCTGGAGATGGATCAAGAGCGGCTCATGGACGGAGCGGGACCACCCTTCGGGCCTGGGCACCGTGCGCGTAGCCGGCCGCACCGTCGGCCGCATCCTTATCCCCAACAACCATTCACCGACTTGCACCGCCCCATTCCACCAGCGACGATGGACTCATGACTCCCGTCCACCGTGCCGCCATCACCAACAGCATCGAGCTCCAAGACCTGCTGGTGGGCCCCCGCTCGCACATCCGGAAGCTGGTCAACGCCCGGGACGGCGACGGCCGCACCCCGCTCCATGGGGCCGCTGAGCACAACCGATCGGCGTGTGTGCGGCTCTTGATCGAATCCGGGTCCCACCTCGACGCCCGCGATCAGGAGAAGTGCACGCCGCTCCACGGCGCCGTACGTGCACGCGCCCTGCGATGCATCGAACTGCTGATCCGCGCGGGAGCCCGCACTGACCTGAAGGACGCCGACGGGTTCACCGTGCGCGATCTGGCGGCCCAGCGCGACCGCAAGCTGCTTGCTCGGATCGACAAGATGATCCTGGGCGATGGGGCGAGATCGACGCGGACGAGAACGGTATGAAGGGATGGGCCCTGGTGGCCGCTTTCACGTCTCGTCCCGCACCAGCACCCACTTCTTGATGCCGCGCCCCAGCAGCTCACTGACCACCACATAGGGGACGAACCACGCCATGACGACCAGGAATGATCCATGGAGCGGGACCACGACCATATAGGAGGCCCACAACGCCATGAGCACCGCGGAGAGCACCACCAACGCCCAGCCCCTGCGCACGGATCGCGCGGTGATGAGCTCGCACGCGGCGACCACGGCGCCGAGCACCACGCCCCACTGGGCCTGGTCCACATGAAGGTGGAAGGCGTACAACACGCCCAGGGCCGCGATCATCGTCGCAGCAATCACGGCGGCGCCGAGTTTGAGGGATGTGTGATCTGTCGTATTCATCAGCCCTCCTCAAAACACCACGACAGCCAGGCGTTCCCCATCCACCATCTCGTACCGCTTGGCCGCCGGACCGGCCACGACCTGGGGCGCCTTTGCGACGTGCGGTGGGGCGTACTTCGACGCGCACGTCGTGTGGGCGCCATCGGGGGTCGATTGAACGCTGCAGCGATGGACCACGCGGAGCGACACCCCGAACGAGGATTGGGCGGTGCCGGCGACGGCCAGGGGTGAGATCGCGAACAAGACCAGAGCGAGCAAGGCTTTCATGGGAAGGTCGGTTGGTGGTGTGGTCTCACCATCCCACCACACCGGGAACGAACGGCAATCCCCCAACGGCGGGAGTCGTGATGGCTCCCTCACTACGCGGGCAACCCCAGAGCCGACCGCAGATCCATCGCACCCTGCCGCACTGTCCGGGGGAACGGGATCTCGATGCGCCGCACCAACTGGCGGAAGGCCGCGCGTGCACGCACTTGATCCACGCTGGCATCCAGCAGCCGACGGGCCAAGGCATAGTCCAGCCGGCGGCGGTAGTCGCCATCCGACCGCAGGCCCTTGAACGCCGTCAGGAACACGTCCGCGGTGGTGTCGCGCAGGTCCGCCAGGATCTCGTTGGCCGTATCAACCACTTCGTCGACCGACACGCCACGCGGCAAACCATCTATTCGGGTGATCGATCGGCTGGTGCTCTTGACGGACGCGCCCGGGATGGAAGAGCCCGACACGAACCGGATGGAACGGACCGTTTGACCATCCACCGCATGGAGGCCGATGACCCCCTTGGGATCGTTGAACTGCCAGGGCTCCTGCGCGAACGAGCGCAGGATGCGATCGCGCTCCTGGGTGAGCTGGACGAAGGATCGCCCCGAGTCGACCAGGAAATCCTGGGGATCGGCCTTGCAGGACGCGGGTACGAACATCGCCAGGCACACCGGGCATTCGGTGTCGTCGAACAGCCGACTGGTCAGCGACGCCACGCCATACAGCCGATCGTGAAACAAGCCGGAGGTGATAAAGCTTTCCGGCACGATGGCGCACACATACCCCACGTGCGCCAGCATGGTCGCCAGTGCGAACTTGTATAGGTCATCGAACCCGCAATCGGGGAACGACAAGCCCGAACGCGTGGCCGAATTTCGAGCCAGGTACGGCGGATTGGTGATGGCGACGGTGTATCCGGATGGGAACGACGCCAGGGTGTCGCGCTCCTGGATCGCAAACGCCGGAGCGGCGTTGATGCCCGGTGCAATATCGAAACAATCCCACTGCACGCTCCGACCGGTGTCGGCCAGCATCTTCACGAGGTTGTTGGATCCAGCAAACGGCTCCAGCCAGGGGCCGGCCCGAGCGTCCGCCGGAATAGACGCCAGCCAGCTTCCGAATAGGGGGCCGGAAAACGGATTGGTGGTCGTATAGAACTGCCCCCGATGCTTTTTCTGTGCAGACAACATGGACGTGATCCCGCTTGGTTGGAGACGACAGGCTAAAAAGCCGCGTCCTCAACTAAGGGGTCGTCGTTTTTGCCCTATCCCATCCATCCAAACAAACCGGGAACGAAGGGCAATCCCCCAAGTTCGGGAGCCGTGATGGCTCCCTCACTCCGGCGTCGTCCTCCGCTTCAGCCCCGACGCACCACCTTGCCCGCGCCGACCCCAGCCAACCGTTCGGCTGCACGAATGCGTTCCTCGGCCAGGGCGAAGTAGCGCGGATCCAACTCCATGCCGACGAAGCGACGCTGTGCATTCATCGCGGCCACGCCCGTGGTGCCACTCCCCATCGTGATGTCGAGGACACACGCATCCGGATCGGAGTAGGTGCGGATCAGCCACTCCATCAACGCCACCGGCTTCTGGGTCGGATGCAGTCCCCGCTCCTGGGCGAAACGAAGCACCGACGAGGGATAGCGCGTCCCCTTGTTGTCGATCGGCGTGGCGCCTTGCTGGTCGATGCCACCAGCTTCCCCGCCGCTGCGTCGCGAGTTCCACCGATACGGCTTCCCCTCAACCATCTGCGGGTGGTAGACACCACGCCCGCGCCCGAACACCAGGATGTTCTCGTGCCGCTTCATCGGCATCACCTTGGCCTGGAACGGATTGGTGCCGTTGGGCTTTTCCCAGATCAGTTCGTAGCAAAAGTCCTTCTGATTTGAGGCCCACAACGCCCCGGTAAACGGCTGCTGCGCCGTAAACACGAACATGCAGTTCGGCGCACCCACGCGCTTCAGCTCTTGCCACATTTGCGCGAGCGGAATGACGCTGTCCCAAGGACACGCGGTCGTGCCGTAGGGCAAATCCGTCACAACCAGATCCACCGAGCCGGATGCCAGCGACGGCAATTGATCGAGGCAGTTGCCCTGGTAGAGCACGGCCCGCTGAGGCCGGGCGCCTGGGCGCGAACGAGAGGGGGCACAGTTCGGTGCGCGAATCGCAGGGGAAGATGACGTATGCATGGACGGCTCCACTTGTTGAGGGAGCCGTCATTTGATTACCCACATTTCCGAACATAGGGGTCGTCGTTTTCGCCCTATGGGCCCTGCGATCAACACCTCGAAACACCCCTACGGTCGGGCCCACCCCATCCGCCAGCTCCTCAGAACAGAACTTCGATCACGCGAACGCGATCGGTCAGGCCCTCGACCTCCCGCTCGATCGGGGTGGGCGCGCGGGGCGGCCGAACTATCGGAGCGGTGCCTTGATGGCGGCACGCGCTGTCCACGTGCCCTGTCTCCGACGAAACGACCGTGCACGTCGGCACGATGACCAGGCGGACCTGAAAGCTGGCCCCGATCTGCTCGGCGGCGGCCGGGCAGATCGCCAGGGCGATTGCGATGAGAGCGGACGACATCCATCGGACCATGGGACCATCCCATCACATCAGGAACAAAGGACAACCCCACGATCCCTCGTCCCGTGATCGCTCTCACAACTCCGGGTTGGACCTTTCCCGTATCTCCGGTATTCCGAAGGTCCCGGCCACCGAGAACGCCATGAGCTCACCCGACCCCCTCACCATCGCCTACATGGCCATGGGCGCCCAGAAGGCCCTCGACAAGCACCCGGAGCTGGTCAGCCGCTACCAGGGCGGCGAGCTGGAACTGATCGCGGACGTGATCCGGTACGCCGGGTACGCCGATGAGCTGGCGACCGAAAAGCAGTTCGAACTGGGCGGCGTGTTCGTCTACGAGGTGGCCGAGCCCCTGGGCCAATACGTCGTCGAGCGGATGCTCGTGCGCGAGCGCGACATCGATGGGGCGGTCAAGCGCCGCACGGAGCGGCTGGTCGCCGAATGCTGCGATCAGACCCTGGACGAGGAGCAGGAGCGGTGATGGATCACGAGCCAGCTCCCTTCGGCCCTGGTACCAACCGCGTAGCAGGCCGCCGTCGCGCCCAACCACCCCACGCCGCGCTGGATATCTCCCCCGCTTGGCGCATGTTGATCCCACCACCCCAGAAGGCAAGCTCATGACCTCCCCCACCGATCACGGCCGAAGCCCCCTGCACTGGGCCGCCCGCGGCGGCGCACTCGCCCAAGTCAACGAGCTGATTGCGGCTGGAGCCGACGTCAACCATCGAGACGACTACGGCACGACCCCCTTGATGTGGGCCGCACAAACCGAGCGGGTGCCCATCATCCAAGCGCTGATCGATGCCGGCGGCCTCCTGGACCAGGCCGACCAGGACGGCCAGACACCGTTGATGTACGCACGCAACCTCCCGGCCGCCCAGGCCTTGCTGGATGCCGGCGCCCTGGTCGACGCGCAGGACCATGAGGGCATGACAGCGCTCATGCATGCGGCGATGCACAGCCCGGTGGAGGTGGTGAGAACGCTCATCGAACGAGGGGCCCACGTCAACGCTCGTGCGGCGTTCGGAGACTCGGCATTGATGTGGGCGGCCGAGATGGACCGCGTCGACTCCATGGACCTCCTTCTAGCGGCGCACGCCCAGATCGATTTGCAAAACCAGCACGGCGATACGGCCTTGCACATTGCCTCACGCTGCGGCAGTCGCGATTCAGTGGATTTCCTGACTGCAGCGGGCGCGGACCAGTACCTGCTCAACTACGACGGGTTGGTGGCGGAGCAGGAAGTTCCCCAGGAACAGGAGCGGTGATATAGGGCGAAAACGACGACCCCTATCCAGCGGGTGATTCGTTCCTACACTGGTCCCACCAGCACGAGGAACCGACCATGACCGACCCATACGACGATGACGACGACGATTTCGAAGCCATCAACGACATGATGGAAGCCGCGCAACGCGGGGACCTGGACGCCGTTCGCGACGCCCTGGAGTCAGGCATTCCGGTGGATGCCCCGGACGAGGAAGGCCACGCGGCCTTGAGCCACGCAGCCATGAACAACCAGGCGGACATGGCGCGGTTCCTGATTGATCGGGGCGCCGACGTCAATGCGATGGATTCGGTGTACCAGACCGCCCTGTTCTTCGCGACCCAGGAGGGTGCCCACGAAACTGCGGTTGTCCTGCTGGACGCCGGGGCAGAATTCGATGCGCCGGACAGCAACGGGCGTACGCCGTTGATGAATGCGTGCAGTTGTAAGGATGTGCGGACCGGGAAGCTCCTGATTGCTCGAGGCGCCGACGTGAATGCCCGGGATCACGACCAATGGGTTCCGCTCATGATGGCCGCCGTTGAATGGAGTGGGGACGGATACTCGTCGGAGCTGATGGGTGTCCTGTTGGCGGCCGGCGCCGTCCTCGACGCGCAGAGCGCCGTGGGGCAAACCGTCCTGCATATCGCCGCCATGACCGGGTCCACGGACGCAGTGCGCGACCTCCTCCAGGCCGGAGCGGATGCAACCCTGGTGGACATCGGAGGCCGCACCGCCGAAGAGTCGACCTCAGGCGAAACCCGAAGCCTCCTTGCCGCCCACCGGGAGCGGCCCCTCCTCCGGGAAGCGGCTGGCCTGACCGACGACCAGGAACCCGTGCAGCGCCATCGCACGATGTAGCTGGATATTGTCCCCGGGTTGCGCATGCTGATCCCACCACCCCACCAGGATCAGCCATGACCACCCTCCACCAGCAGCTCACCGCAATCGCGCAGAAGTACCTCGGGATCGAGACCTTGGAGACCCGGAACAGCGACCGGCTGGACTTCCACGACGTGGGCGTCGCCAGCTTGCTGGATGCCCTCACCGCGACGTTTGAAGCGGGGCGACGCGAGGGCCAACACCAGGACCGACGCAACCGCCCCACCCTGTTCGAAGCCGCGCGTCATGGCGATGCAGCCTTGGTTCGGGATCGGCTGCACGAAGGATCGGGCGCCCATGAACTGATCGATGACGGGACCACGGCGCTGATGGTCGCCGCGTACAACGGCCACAAGGACGTGGTGGATCTCCTCGTCGGGGCCGGGGCACCGCTCAACGCGCAGGACGGCCAGGGATGCACGGCGCTGATGCGTGCAGCGTGGCAGGGCCAGACCGAGGTGGTCGGGCTGCTGATCAACCAGGGCGCATCGGTGAACATCCAGGACCAATCCGGTGAAAGCGCGCTGATGAACGCAGCCCGGCGGGGGCGCACGGAAATCATGACGATGTTGATCGGAGCCGGGGCGGACATCGAGCAACGCGACTGGAGCGGATCCACCGCCGAGGACGTGGCCACCCAGTTCGATAAGCACGAGGCCAAACGGTTGTTGGCCGAGCGGCGGCAGGAGCTGGATCACGAGCAGGAGCGGTGACCAACATGTTCGATATGTACTTCGTCTCGGACCGGAGCCATGAAGCGCTCAACGCCGAGCTCGCCCCACACTACACCTTGGCCTGGCAGGTAAACGTCCCCGACGCAGTGGAGCGCATCATCGCGTACGCCCGGTCCATCGGAACGCGCAAGGCCTCGGCGTATTTGCTCGACGCATCGCCGGAGCATCCCTACGCCGCCGAAATGTTGATGGAGAACTGGGGGAGCAGCCGCACGGGCGTGCTGCTGGGTGCACGCACCCAGGCCGAGTTTGAGGAGGCCATCACCTGGCGGTCCGCCGTCCTGGGTCAGGGCTTGGGGTTGTCGGCGCAAGCGGTGGAGCTGCTGCTCGATCGGAACGTCTCCGAGCAAGAGCCAGAACAAGAGCGGTGACTTGGGGCAAAAGCGGACGGGGACGGCGCCCCGATGCACAGCGGGTTCGGCGGGAAGAGATGCACGAGCCACAGCGGTTGTCCGGGCCTCTGGGCCCACAAGCTGGAAGTGTGGGAGTCAACACGCTCCGACAGTTGCGCATCGCAGCCTTTTCCATAAGCTGGATCACGTCACACCACCACACCGAGCACCGACCATGAAGCACATTATCTTTTCGACACTAGTAAATAGCGAGACTATCCGCGTCATCACCGAGACCGGGGCATCTGGTGGGAAATGGGGTCGACCCGTGAATCTGTCAGCGATCGATGTGCCGGCAGAGAGCTTGCGTGACTTTGTTGCTGCCGACAGCTGGCTGAGAAAAACGGACAAATGGAATGTCGTGGAGCGGTGGGAGGTTGACGCGACGAGCCAGGGACCGCGCTCGAAATACGGGCGAACGCTGGCGGCAATGAAAAGCGAAGCTTTGGCGATCGGCGTGGCGATCGGCGACGAGCAAGACCTGCAGGACGCGGGGCTTCTTGTGCTTGCTGAGCGCGTGGCTCTGCGTCAGTCCGCCGGCCTTACAACGACTGACGAGACAGCGATACAGCACCGCAGGGCTATGTAAACGAAACTCCCAAACTGCATCCAAGCCAGCATTTATCCGCATCGAGTACCGACCATGAACAACAACACCGCCGCCCAAATCGTCCGCAATATTCTCGTGAACGCCCCCAAGGAGTTCTACGAGCAGGAGGCCCAAGCCCGCGGCGAGGCCGGAAGTTGGGCCGAGGCGAAAGCTCTGGCGATATTTGCAACACTCACACCAGCCGAACGCGCCCAGGCGCTGGCACCTGCACCGGTCACCCCTTGGGGGAGGGATCACGACTTCACCGCCGCGGAATGGGACCAGATAAAAATCGCCACCGGGGTCTCGCAGAACGCAGACGACTACCACTGGGCGTACCGATCCGAGGTTCCTGAGGATCGGCTATGAGCACCCCAACCCCCGCACGCCTCCACCAGCTCCACGCCCAGGGCCTCACCACGCCGCAGATCGCGGAAGCGCTCGGCTCCGATATCGGCTGGACGCGCACTTTGCTCAAGCGCCAAGGCCTCACCCCGCACCGAGCCCTCCCGGTCTGCCGGGGTCCGAGTTCGCCCCACGACGAGCGCATTCCCGCACTCCACGCGCAGGGCCTCACCATCCCGCAGATCGCTGCAACGCTCCACGTCTCCCGACAGTGGGCCGGCACCTTGCTCCAACGTCAGGGCCTCACCCCGCACCCGGTGCGCCGCCTACCAGGGCAAGGCCGCCGATCGCTCCCGCGCGGGGCGTATCGGGCGCAGGTGCGGGATGCCATCCAGCTCCGTCAGGGGCGTGTGGCGGGCGCCCTCAAGCGCGAACCGTTTATCCCTGCAGCTGCACTGGCGAGCATCCTGGGCGTGAGCGCGCGGACCATCCAGAACGATATCCGGGTGGTTCGGGGAGAACGGGATGAACACGAACCGGAGACGGATGTGAACGAACGAAACCAGCGCGGCGAGGCGCCCAACTAACCCCACTCGTCTCAGAGTCCGCGGCAACCAGGCCTCTTCGATATCCCGCCCCCGCGTCGTACACTTGTGGATGCATCACAGGGGCAGGACAAGGCATGTCACAGGAATGGACGCCATCCCTCGTCGGGGGAGCGTTGACGCGGTCGCCACCATGGCGCTTGCGCATCGACGGTTTGATCATGACGCTGATCATGATCAAGGATCGGCGCACCTACACCATCAATGTGGAAGACGAGACCGCCTACCGCCTCCAGGCTGGCACCTTCTGGTCCGACTTCACGATCTACCCCCGCACCGCGCACGAGATCCGAGTCGACGGTCTACCCAACGACCAGGGCGCCGAACTGCGTCGGGCCATCGATACCGCCCTGACCGACAAGCGCGTCCGGGATGACGTGGCATACATCCGGAAAGCTCATCTGGCTGCAGAGCAATGGTCTTGCGAGCAACGGAACCAGCTCGATACGGCCACGGCCAACAACCGCTGGTTCACCCATGAGATGCAACAAGCGGTGGACGCGCAAAAGCCGAAGGATCTCATCATGGGCATGCTTCAACGCTTGAAAAAAGCCGAAGTCCAGGCGTTTCTCGGTGCAGAGGTGGACAGTCTAAAAAAAGCGAATGCGCGACGAGATATCGTCTCCCTCTTCGCCTACGTCCGCCACAACGGAGACCACACCAAACGCGAGCTTGTGGCCTGCAAGGAGCTGTTCGACCGGGTGGAACGCCAACCACTGACGGAAGAACAGTCCAAGGCCGTCATCTGCTTCGATAACCGAGTCCAGGTCGTCGCCTCGGCCGGATCGGGCAAGACCTCCACCATGGTCGCCAAAGCGGCTTACGCCATCCATCGCGGCCTGGTCGCGCCGGAGCGGATCGTCCTCCTCGCATTCAACAAGAAGGCCGCCGTCGAGCTGAAGGAACGCGCGGCCCAGGCCTTTGAGCGACTAGGCATGGACGGAGTACAGATCGAGGCGTCCACATTTCACGCCCTGGGTCTTGGCATCATTGGGCAAGCCACGGGTGAAAAGCCGGACATCCCGGAATGGGCGACCGATCCCGCCGCCGGCATGCGCAAGATGACTGAGCTGGTCGATGACCTCAAGGATCGGGACCCGGCGTTTCGATCCAAGTGGGACCTGTTCCGCTTCGTGTTCAAACGGGACCTCCCCGAGTTCGGCTCCGCCGAGCCGCCCGATGTATGGGACTCCCAGGGCCGCGGTGAGTTGCTCACGACACGCGGCGAACGCGTCAAGAGCATTGAAGAGACCATGATCGCGAACTGGTTGTTCTTGAACGGCGTCGATTACCAATACGAGCCCCCCTACGAGGTCCGAACGGCCTCGGAAACCCATCGCCAGTACAAACCGGATTTTTACTATCCGGCCATCAAGCTCTACCACGAGCACTTTGCGCTCGATGCCCATGGGCAACCACCTGACGATTTCCACGGCTACCTGGACGGCGTGACGTGGAAGCGCGCCTTGCATCAGGAGATGAATACCGAGCTGTTCGAGACCACGTCCCACGGTATCCGCAACCGCGACGATCTGGAGCGACTGGGGGCCGAACTGACTGCACGAGGCCTGGTGCTTGACCCCAACCCGGATCGGCCCGTTCCGCGAGATGGGTTGCGCCCGATGGAATCGACGGAGCTTATGGCGGTGATCCGTGTCTTCATGAGCCACGCCAAAAGCAACAACCTCAGTTCGCAGGCACTCCGTCAGCGTCTCGAGGCCGAATCGGACAAGACCTTCAAGACCCGCCACAAGATGTTCCTGGACCTGGCCGAGCCCATCATGACGGCCTGGGATGCAGCGCTGGCCGCAGAAGACGGGATCGACTTCGAGGACATGCTCAACATGGCGGCCGATCACGTCGAAAGCGGGCGCTACGACACCCCGTACGAACTGGTCATGGCCGACGAGTTCCAGGACGCATCCCGGGCCCGGGCTCGCCTGTGCCGCGCCCTAGTGGCCAAGCCGGGGCGCTACTTCTTCGCGGTGGGCGACGACTGGCAATCCATCAACCGGTTCGCGGGCGCCGACGTGTCGGTGATGACCGGCTTTCAGAAGTGGTTCGGCTCGGGCGAGGTGCTCAAACTCGAACAAACCTTCCGGTGCCCCCAGGCGCTGTGCGACGTCTCCAGCGCTTTCATCTCGAAGAATCCCACCCAGATCACCAAGAAGGTTCGGTCCGTGGCCGCGGCTGCAGGTCCCGTCCTTGAAGCATTTCAAGTCGACAACCGCGACAAGATCGGTAACGCCATCGATCGGTACGTCATGCAGCTGGCCGAGGGCGTGCGCGCAGGAACTATTTCCCCAGGACGTAACGGCAAGGTGTCGGTCTACGTGCTCGGCCGCTACAACGCCGACCGGCAACATGTCCCTGGCGACTCGTATCGCTTCAGCCGGGAGGTGGATATCTCCTTCCTGACCATTCACCGCTCCAAAGGCAGTGAAGCGGATTACGTCATCCTGCCCGAGATGCTCACGGAGTTCCGTCGCCGCAGCTTTCCCAGCACCCGAGCCGACGACCCGGTGCTGGCCCTGGCGATGCCCGATGGTGACGATTATCCCCTCGGCGAGGAGCGTCGCCTTTTCTACGTCGCCCTCACCCGGGCCCGCCGGGGTGTGGCCATGTTCACCGCACGGGGGCTGCGTTCCCACTTTTTGACCGAACTCGAAGCCGACGGAGCCGTTGTGGTCACGGACGTGGATGGAGTGGCGATCGAAGAAGAGCACTGCCCCGTCTGCAAGCAGGGCGTGATGGTCCAGCGCACAGGCCCCTACGGCGACTTTCAGTCCTGCTCGAACTTCCCCTATTGCCGCTACAAACCGCGCCAGCGACAGCAGGCATAGCTATTGGATGGCGGGTAATAGATCGAGCGCCCCTTCGGCCGCCCGTTCCCCACCCCACCACACCGGGAACAAGCGGGTCTCCGGGGACAAGAAGGTGCCACCGCCAGAGCGGTTGTCCGGGCCATGGGCCCACGAGCTCAAATGCTATTCTTCCCAAGACACAGGGGAGAACATCATGGTCAACCGGACGGCACTCGTTGGGGCGATGGCCCTTGCATGGATCAGCACCGCGGCGTTTGCCGCACCGAAAAACCACCCCACGCAGCCCCTGGACTTCAAGGGCCTGGTCCTGGGCGCGCCCGCCACGCCCCAGCAGGTGGAAGACGCCCTGGCGATCCCATGCGGTTTCAGTTTTGGGCCGGGCCCGGCCAAGTGCGACGACCTGGACAAGAAGCTCCAGGAGATGCGCCGGGTGAAATGCGGTGAGGGCCTCCCCGGCGTTCAGATCTGCAACGGCACCACCACCATCGCCGGCACGCATGCCACGGTGAACCTGGTGATCGGCTCCGACGGGACAATCCAGCGGATCCACCTCACCCTTCCCGACATCGGGTACGACGACGTGCACCAGGCTCTGGTGGCCAAATTCGGTAAACCCAAATCCGTTTCACACCCCATGCTGCAAAACGGGTTTGGTGCGACGTTCCGCCAGGAAGAAAGCTTCTGGACGGGCGCCCACGGTGCGCAGCTTCTTCTGAGCCAATACGCCGGCGACGTCGAGAACTCCAGCCTGTATTTCAGCACCCCAGCGGACCGCGATCGCTTGAGCGGCGCGAACCAGGCGCCGTCCACCGATCTCTAATCATGTAGCGTATACACGTCGTCCCACTACCAAGAGAACCACTCCATGGCCATCGATCTCAAAGCCCTCTCGCCGAAAGAACTGCAAGCCCTCATCGATAACGCCAACGCCCAGATGGTTGAGGCGCATGCGAACCATGTGCGCACCGTCCGCGCGAAGATCGATGCTGTGCTCAAGTCGGCCGGCCTGACCATCGGCGAGGTCTACCCGACCCGCGGCGGCAAGAAGGCGGCGGGCAAGAAAGGCGTGGTGGCCCCGAAGTACCGCAACCCCAATGGTCCGGATACCTGGTCCGGGCGTGGTCGGGCGCCGGTGTGGTTTGCCCAGGCCCTCAAAAAGCGCGGCGTCACGGCTGAGAGTTTGCTGATCGGTGGAGCGGTGAAAGCTGCACCAGCCAAGAAAGCGAAAATGACCGCCAAGAAGGCCTGACCACAGAAGCTGTGGCAAACAAAGGCTCCCGAAAGGGTGTCATTTTTTGTTGAGTGGGGTTGGGGTGCAAACACCCTGCAGTCAGGTCACGATTTAGATACGCTATCGAACTATGGACAGACACCTCACTCTCCGCATCAAGCCCTTTACGGTTCGCCACAAAAAGCTCGTCCAAGAAGGGTGGTTGCCAGAATTCCCGCCAACCACGCGCAACAGGATCTGGTCCTCGCTCTCCCTCTTCAATGAATACTTCGTCTTTGACGATGACACCGGGTATCAGCACAACACTTCTGACCTCAGGGAAGCGGAAGCACTCTACACGAGGGTCCTTGGAATCGATCTCGCCGACACGCAAAGGCTGCAAACATCCTTGCTTGAGCATGTCGTCTTGCATGAATCGGCCTGGTCAGCGTTCGATGTCATCGAGTGCTTTTGTGCCTGGATTGATGACAGCCGGCTCTTGGGTGTGCAGCGTGCCTTGAATGACACCTTTCGTGACTTCGAATTTCCCTGGCGCCTGGCCGATGGGCAAATTTTCATGGTGGACAACGCCTTCATGGAAGACGAAGTCCTAGCTGAGGCAAGTCCCCTGCTTGCCCTCGCAGAATTCGATGGGGCAAAAAACGAATTCAAGCAGGCTCGGAATGCGTTGGTGGATGGCAATACAAGGGACGCCATTGTCTACGCCGCCGCAAGCGTTGAGAGCACCTACAAAGCGGCCTTGGGTGGTTCATCGAAAGTCGGAGTCGAGCTCGTACAGGCCTACGTCAACGCAAACATGATGGAGGGGCTTGTCAAAAGCAAAGCTCAAGCCATCCAGAAATCCCTCATGCCCACTGCCATGCTTGGAAACGAACTGGGACGTCATGGCCATGGCGCAGATGTCCTTGAGGTGCCAATTGAATATGCGGAGCTCGCGGTAAGCCTAGCAGCAAGCATCAATGCCTTTATCTCGAAACAACACCTGCGCCGCAAGGATGTAGTCGAACCAAAGACGGCAACGCCAATGGTTGAAAGCCCTACTCCCGTCTCGTTCGTAGACGACGACATCCCTTTTTGAGCTCGGTCTAAACCCCATTCGCTGCGACGAACCACCGATCGACATCCCGGGACGCATCGACCACACCGGGCACGACGGGAGAACACCAGCGGGTTCGGCGGGACGAGGCGATCAACAAGCCAAAGCGTTTGTCCGGGCCGTTGGGCCACGATCTCCTGCGGAAGATATGCCCCGCTCGTCGGTTCCACCAGGACTGCATGGCGTGTCGGCTGGCGCCTGACAGGCAGTCGGATCGGTCCAGACTCACCGGGCACCAACAGAATGCCATCTGCGGCACATCCAGGTCATCAGCGACGGGATGGAAAGCCTGTAGGCGCCTGCTGAGCCATTGAAGTCCCGAAATCCAGCCTGCCAGCGATGGGCGCTTGTGGGAGAATCAGAACAAGCAGATCAAGGCACCACTTATCCCATGAGTCTCGTAAAATCCAAGCAACGCGTCGCCGACCATGGAGAGGTGTTCACCCCCGCCTGGATGGTCGAGTCCATGCTCGACCTGGTCAAGGGCGAGACCGAGCGAATCGACTCGCGCTTCCTGGAGCCCGCCTGCGGTAGCGGCAACTTCCTCGTGCAGATTTTGAAGCGTAAGCTCGCCGCCGTCGAAGTGAAATACGGCACGTCCGATTTCGACAAGCGCCACTACGCCTTGGTCGGTTTGATGTGTAGCTACGGCATCGAGCTCCTGCCGGACAACATCATCGAGTGCCGTGCCAACCTGCTGGCCATCTTTGTGGAATATCTGCGACTGAAGCCATCGGATGACCTGTACCGGGCAGCGGCCTATGTGCTTTCCCAGAACATCGTGCATGGCGACGCCCTGACGATGCTGGACAGCGACAAGCAGCCCATCACGTTTGCCGAGTGGGGCTACTTGGGCAAAGGCAAGTACCAGCGCCGAGATTTCCGCTTCGATGTGCTCACCCACTCGTCGGCCTTCAGCGCCGAGGATTCGCTGTTCGCTCATCTGGGCAAGCACGAGATATTCCAGCCGATCAAGACCTGGCCCGCGATGGGCACCAAGGAACTGGCGGCCCAGGCTGAAGCAACCCAGGAGGCGGCGTGAGCGAGAAATTGGTGAGTTTCACCTTGCGAGGGCGCAACCCGGATGTGTTGACATGCATCGCCAATCTATCCAATGACGAGGTGTTTACCCCACCAGAATTCGCCAACCGGATGCTTGACACCTTGGCCGAAGCGTGGGCCAAAGATCACAAGGGGGCCAGCATTTGGGCAAACCCGGAAGTGCAGTTTCTTGACCCATTCACCAAGTCCGGCGTGTTCCTTCGCGAGATCACCAGCCGCCTCTCCACTGGTCTGGCCAAGAAGATTCCAGACCTCGGTAAGCGTGTCGACCACATCCTATCCAAGCAGGTGTTTGGGATCGGAATCACCCAGCCCACCAGCCTTCTGGCGCGACGCAGTTTGTATTGCAGCAAGCACGCTAATGGAGCGCATTCAATTGCCAAAGGCCTCAAAAGTGACGCAGGAAACGTATGGTTTGAGCGAGTGCAACACACATGGAATGAATCGAAATGTGTGTATTGCGGTGCTCCGAAAGCTATTTTTGATCGAAGCGAAGATCGCGAAACGCATGCCTATGCCTTCATTCACACGGATGACATCAAGGCGCGATTGCGAGAGATATTTGGAGGCAAAATGCAATTCGATGTGATTATTGGAAACCCGCCTTATCAGATGAAAGGCGGTGGCGGTGGGAGTAATGACTCTTCGATTTACCACCTATTCGTAGAGCAGGCAATGCGGCTTGAGCCCCGGTACCTCAGCATGGTCATACCATCTCGCTGGATGGCGGGAGGTCGTGGCATGAACGATTTTCGAAAGACAATGCTCACGGATCGCCACATAAGCCATCTTATTGATTACACGAAAATGGCTACAGCATTCCCTGGCGTTGATTTTGAAGGTGGAGTCGGCTACTTCCTATGGAGTCGTGAATACCAAGGTGACGCAGAGTACACGTTGTTTCAAGGGGAAGAGCATCAGCCGACTATCACGAGAAACCTTGCGGCGCATGACATCTTCATCCGTGATTATCGATCACTTAAAATCCTCGAAAAGGTGCAACGTCATGGTGAGCCGACGATGGATGATCTCGTTAGCTCGGATACGCCATTCGGCTTGGCAACGAACTTTTCTGACCACAAACCTAAACCATTCCGCGGTTCGGTTGCCCTCTACCTCACCGATAAGGGAAAGCGCACCGTTGCCCACACCTCCCGTTCCGATATACAGAAAAACACGCATCTCATAGATGCTTGGAAGGTACTCCTTCCGGAAGCATACGGTGAGAGGGGTGCCATCCCTGCATTGGTCCTTGGTCCTTCAATCGTCGCGCCACCTGAGTCGGTCTGCACGCAAACTTACCTTGTTGCAGGGCCTATCAATAGTGAAAAGGGAGCAAACAGCCTTCAGAGTTACACGAAAACCAGATTCTTCCGCTTTCTTGTATCACTTCGAAAAATTACCCAACATGCGCTCCGCTCGACCTATTCCTGGGTTCCTCAGCAATCGTGGAACAGGAGTTGGACTGATACCCAACTCAATGAAAAATATGGCCTAACAGATGAGGAAATTGCGTACATCCACAGCATGATTCGGTCCATGAGCGAAAGCGATGAGTAAGTCCATCGACGAAATCCTCGCCCCCAAACCTGAAGCCCGTCCACGCATCTACGCCTATTCGATAGCGGACTCGGCGCACCAGGGGCAGTTGAAGGTTGGGCAGACAGCGCGCAACGTCAAGAAGCGCATCGCGGAACAGCTGAAGACAGCTGCGATCAAGAATTTCAAGATCGAGCTGGACGAGCCAGCCGAGAGGGATGACGGCTCCATTTTCCGGGACCACGACGTCCGCGCGGCCCTGGTCAAGAAGGGGTTCAAAAACACCACGCTCGAGTGGATGCGCTGCACGGTGGCCGACGTGAAAACCGTGCTGAACGAGCTGCACACAGGCCAGAAGGTCAGCGGTACTCGAGACCAGAACTTCCCCATGCGCAAGGAGCAGGCCGAGGCGGTGAAGGTCACGCGCGAGTATTACCTCTCGCGATGGGCGGACGACAAGAAAGCCGTGCCTCGGTTCCTCTGGAACGCCAAGATGCGTTTCGGCAAGACCTTCACCAGCTACCAGCTGGCCAAGGTGCTCGGCGCCAAGCGCGTGTTGGTGCTGACCTTCAAGCCGGCCGTGGAGGATGCTTGGCAAAGCGACCTGGAGGACCACACCGACTTCGATGGTTGGCAGTACCTGTCGAAATCCACCGGTGGTGACCCGACCCAGATCAACAAGAACAAGCCGGTGGTGTACTTCGGCTCGTTCCAGGATCTGCTCGGCCGAGATCCGGCCGGAAATATCAAACCTCGTAACGAATGGCTGCACGCTGTGAACTGGGATCTGGTCGTTTTCGACGAATACCACTTCGGCGCCTGGCGTGACACCGCTAAGGAGCTGTTCGAGGGTGAAGACCACGCGGTCGCCAAAAAGGAAACCAAGCTCGAATACGCCACCGACCTGGAACAGGTGAACGAAGACATCGGGGTGCTCTCGGAGAAGGAGACCGATTTCCTCCCGATCACCACCAAGGCTTACCTCTACCTATCCGGAACACCGTTCAAGGCATTGGCCACCGGCGAGTTCATCGAAGAGCAAATCTTCAACTGGACCTACACAGACGAACAGCGGGCCAAAGAGGCATTCGCGACCAAATACCCCACCAAGTGGAACCCGTACGGCGCCCTGCCCCAGATGCGGCTGCTGACGTATCAAATGCCCGATGAGCTGGTCGCCATCGCCAACACCGGGGAGTTTGATGAGTTCGATCTCAACGAGTTCTTCGATGCCACCGGGACCGGGAAAGCCGCGAAGTTCGCGCACAAAAGCGATGTGCAGAAGTGGTTGGACATCATCCGTGGTTCCTATGCGCCCAAGTCCGTGGAGTACCTAAAAGCAGGCACCCGGCCGCCCTTCCCCTACTCGGATGTGCGGCTCCTGCCGTATATGCAGCACTCTTTCTGGTTCCTGCCCAACGTGGCCGCCTGCCACGCCATGGCGAACCTGTTGGCCGAAAAACACAACACCTTCTGGCACGACTACACCGTGGTGGCCGCGGCTGGAGCATCCGCTGGGATCGGCCTGGAAGCCTTACCCCCAGTTCGCAATGCCATCGGCAGTGGGTTCGAGACCAAGAGCATCACCCTGTCCTGCGGCAAGCTCACCACCGGTGTGACCGTTGCTCAGTGGTCCTCCATCCTGATGCTGCGCAACCTGAAATCCCCGGAAACCTATTTTCAGGCTGCGTTCCGTGTGCAGTCGCCGTGGTCTATCAAAAATCCCAACGGGGATGACCCGAACGAGGAGGAGATCCTCAAGCCCGCGTGCTTCGTCTTCGACTTCGCGCCCACCCGTGCATTGCGTCAGTTGTCCGAGTACGGCATCGGTCTCTCGCCCAACGAATCGAACCCGGAGAATGCAGTTAAGGATCTGGTGTCGTTTCTGCCGGTGCTTGCCTACGACGGCGCGAACATGACGCAGATCGACGCTGGCGGAATTCTGGACATCGCGATGGCGGGCACGTCCGCCACACTACTGGCGCGCAAGTGGGAAAGCGCTCTTCTGGTGAACGTGGACAACGACACCCTACGCCGCATTCTCGATAACCCCGAAGCGATGGCGGCCGTCGAACGCATCGAGGGCTGGCGATCGTTGGGCGACAACATCCTCGAGACCATCATCAACAAAAGCGACAAGATCAAAGAGCTCAAGAACAAGGCCAAGGACAAGGATCTGACCGCAAAAGAGCAGAAGCAGCTCACGGACGAGGAGCGCGAATACAAATCCAAGCGCAAGATGATCCAAGAGAAGCTGATCAAGTTCGCCACGCGCATTCCGGCGTTCATGTATTTGACCGATTTCCGCGAGAACACCCTCAAAGACGTCATCACCAAGATTGAGCCGGAATTATTCCGCGTGGTGACTGGTCTAACCGTGCAGGACTTTCACCTATTGGTGCGTCTGAAAGTGTTCAACACCGAGCAGATGAACCAAGCGGTGTTCGCCTTTCGCCGTTACGAGGACGCATCGCTCCAGTACACCGGGATCGATAGTCACGAAGGCCTCACCCACTACGGGCTTTACGACACCGTGGTGGCCAAGGACTAGACCGGCAAATGCCCCGGACGACTCACACCACACCGGGCACAAATGGGCATATAGCAGCGAGTTCGACGGGGGCCGACTCTCCTCTAAACAGAGCGGTCATTCGGGCCGGGGCTGATCAGGATGTAGGTACGGGATGAGTCCCTCGTGGGCGAAGACACGAAATCACCTCACTCCGGCGCGTCCCAGGGCTTATGCAGCTGACGCATCCGACCCGCCCGCCGCTGAAGCATCCGCAATACCGTGTACGGCCTCACCCTAGTTGCCCGTGCAGTTTGCTGCACCGTTCGGTCTCGGCTGCACCGAACGGCTGAGGCCTTGGTGGGACCGCGCAGCAGCAGGTCGATCTGGGCGGGCGTCATGGTCTTCTCCTGGGGTGGTGGCATCCATCCTGAACCGCCCCATCGCCTCGGCAAGAGCCGTGGTCCCAGCAGCGTGGTGGCTCTCACATTCTGAACAACCGGAACCGCCGTTCGGCAGGACAGCGGTGGTGCGGTGCATACGATGGAGACACCACCACACCGGGAACCGACCATGAACCCAAGCATCCGAATCAACCTCAAGCGCGTCCTGTATTCGTTCGCACTCATTTGCGCTTGTTTACTTTATTGGTTTTTCCTCAACTGGGGGATGAGCTTCTCGACCTCGATCGGTAAAGCAGTTCAATACAAAGACGGCCCCAGCGAGCGGATGACCAAGGTTGCTATCGCACTGACCGACACCGGCATCATTGATATCAACGGGCGCGACTTCCTAGACACCACCCCGTTGCAATATGCACTCCAATCCATCGGGTTATCGGGCAACAACAAGCTACGTGAGGGCGCTGACCCCGCCAAGCAGGAGCGCATCGTCGCCAACTTGCTTCGGCACGGAGCGGATCCATGTCTGATTTATCGAGACGGTCACACCACCATCGAAAAGCTTCAGGACGAGGTGGCGCGGGGCTGGTCGTCCATTCCCAAGCCGCAGGCCGAACGCCTCATCGCCATGATGCAAGCGGCCACAGGCGGTAGCTGCCCGGTCGGCGGGAGGAAGTGAGATGGCTCTTTATCACTTCTACACCAAGAACGACGACGGCAGCGTGGACGACCTAGGCCCCTGGAACTGGGCCTCTCTGGACGAAGGGTTGGCGTTCTTCGACGCCGATGAGGAGTGCAAGCGCACCCGTCAGCCGATCACCTGGTGGGGCCGCGTCGGGGTGGCCACCGAGGACCTGAAGACCACCCCGTTCGCGCTGCCGGCGCCCAGGACGGTTGCAGATCTGCACCGGCACCCCTACCCGCCCATCGTCGACCTGAAGGCGCTGGCCCGCGAAGAGAAGAAGTTCAAGCAGCAGGAGTACCTGGAAGGACAGCGGGCCTTGTCCGGTCGGCTGGGGTGGGCGTGATGAGTGCCAGGGACGACGCCGAACTTCTGATCGAGCGGTATCAGTGGCTTTCCAAAATCGCGCAGACAGGGGGGGGGGAGACGTCAACGCCGTGACCGCTAACGGCAACGGCAACACCGCATTGCATTGGGCGGCACTCGTCGATGACGGCGCCACGGTTCAAGCCCTGCTCGATCACGGCGCCGACACCACCATCGTCAACCATCGGGGCGAGACGGCCCAGGACGTGGCCCAGGGGGACGCCAAGAACGTCCTGGTCGTCCATCGCTCGGACATCGAACGAGGCCTCCTCCGAAAGGCGGTTGGCTTGCCGGCAGGCGACGACCAGGGGCCGGTGCAGCGCAGCCGGAAGATGTGAGCTGGGAACGGGGCAAGAGCCAGATCACAAGCGGTTGATTGGAGACCAGAGCGACGGCCTGGGCGGCCTGCTCCGCGCATGGGCCGGAGGCCGTCGCCAGCCGACGCCGCGTCCAGCGGCCCGCCCTGATCCCATCCACCGCTTTCCGGGCGGTTCCGGCCCAACCCCAGGACAACCCACCACACCGGGCACGCAACGCCCACCCGGGGCCGTTCCCAGCTCCTGGCGCCGCCGCAGGCGGCGCCCCGACGCGACCCAACTGCACCGCCCCACCCGCTAGGCTTGTCCCCACCTCCTCGGTAGTGTGATTTTCCCACCCCACGAGGAACGCTTCATGCCCACCGCATTCGAACACGCCAAGGCCGAGGCCCACCGGCTCGGCCTCACCGAAGACGCCGCCCTTTTCTACAGCCTCGTGCCCACGGAAATCGTCCAGGCCATCGCCGAAGGCCGCATCGACCCGCAGGCCATGGCCCGCGAAGAGCTCGCCAACCGCGGCCTCTCCCAGCAGGGGCGCTGGGTGGGCTTCCGGGCTGCAGAGCAGGACCTGGAACACAGTCGGTAGTTTTTTCCGCGCGCCCCCGGCATCATCTCCCCACCGACACATCGGACACGGGAGACAACCATGGCGCGCACGACAGCAACCGCAAAGATCCTGAACCGCTTGGCGAAAGGGATGGACGACGCCGAACGCATCGCCCGCGAGGCGGGGTGCTCCCGGGCGTACGTCGACCGGGTCGCGCAGCGCGAAGGCTATACGCTCCGGAGCCGCATCCGGGACGCTGCAGCAACCCGCAAGGCCATCGCGAAGCTGGTCGCCCGGAAGAAGAAGGCGATCGAGATCCAGGAGGCCCTGGGCCTCTCCAAGCGGTTGGTGGGCTACCACCTGGCGGTCCTGGGCGCCGTCACGCCCCGGGAGACGATTGCCGCTAGAACCGCCGAACGCCGGGCCGACGTCCGCAAGCGCCGCCTCCAAGGCGAGGCGGTCACCTCGCTGGCCGAGGCGTACGAAGTCCCCCCCCAGGTGATCACCAACGACCTGCGCGGCTTCAAAACCCACCGATCACCGGAGCGCGTCGCCGAGCGCCACGCGCAGATCCGGGCTTACCACGCCAAGGGGCGTTCCTCTCTTTGGATCGCCGACAAGATGAACATGCACCCGAACGCTATCTATAAAGTCCTGCGCGCCGCCCGCGGGGCGTGACGACCGCAGCGCTGCAGCAAACACATGAAAACCCGAAACTCGGCGCAGGTAATGCCCGATCGGGCGCGTTTCGGGCTCTTGTAAAAAATGTCCCGTTTTCTTGTAAAAAATGGCCGTTTCGGCCCTTTTTGGGCCCTTTTGCTCGGGACACATTTTACAAAACACACGGCAAAATCTGTAAAAAATGTCCCGCCTGTTGACCCGACCGGGCCACATTTTACGGCGAAAAATGGGCCACAATCTGTAAAATCAGGAGGATAAAATCCAAATCAGGAGGATGCCATGAGGATAAAAATTCGGCATCCTCCTGATTATCTATATATTTATCTCCCTTGAACTCCCTCTATTTCCCTTGATTTCCTTCTATCTTTATACCCTTACCTCCCTCTCTTATAAGAATAAGGAGGATAAGGAGGATAAAGTGCATTTCCAGAGAAAGAATCAAAAATCAAAACGGGACATTTTTTACAAGCCCCGATGTAAAAAATGTCCCGAGTCAGTGCAATTTGCATAGGGAAATGCAAACGCCGTTTTATCCCCTTGATCCTCCTGATCCGCGCAACGGCGCGGGTTTCCAGCGATACGATCCTCTGAATGATCCTCTGAATCGGGAGGGTATCCTCTGAATTTGGGTCGAAATCAGGAGGATCCCCCTGATCCGGTGCAGTAGACAGCTCGCTCTGCTTTCGTACGATGGAGTCATCACCACCACCACACGCAGAACGCTCCATGACCACCAGCACCGACCCCACCACCGTCCAGGACCGCCGCCAGCGCGTCATGGAGCTGACCGCCCAGGGCCTCTCCATTCAAGCCATCGCCGATCGGATGGGCATCAGCCCCACCCTCGTCGGGCTGGACCGCCACCGCTCCCCCAAGTTGGATGCAGCGAACGGCCAGCCCGACCGGCGCACGGTTGCACGCGCCCTGCGCGCCATGAGTTTGCGCCGCGCGCCCTGCGCCGCCGCCCTGGGCATTTCCGTGCGCACGCTCACCCGGTGGACCGCTCATGACTGAGCTCATCAGCGAGTACCACCGCCAAGGCCTCACCGCTCCCGAGATCGCCGAGCGCATCGATCGATCTGTCGGACGGGTGCGCATCCTGCTCCACCAGTCCGGCAAGACACTGAACCTCCCTGCAGACCGGGCCCAAGCCGCGAAGCGGCGGCACGACATTCAATCCGCCCTGTCGGCCGAGCCGCACCTCACAACCCGAGCCCTGGCCGAGCGCCTGGGCCTGCCCCAGGTCTATGTCAGCCGCATCCGTCGCCAGCTCGGGCAGGCGGCGCTCCGCCGATCCGCAACCGCCCAGATCCGCCGCTCCCACGTCGCACTCGACATGCTGGCGGGCCGGACCACCCGGGAGATGGCGGACGCATACGGCGTGTCGATCCACGTTATTCAATGCGACCGGCGTGCTATCCAGGCCGGTCAGGCATGAGCCTCCCACCGCTCCATCAGGCCATCCTCCGCGGCGACCTCGCCGAGGTCCAGGGACGGCTGACTCCCTTCGTTGGTTTTAGTCCCAGCATCGAGGAAGGATGGATGCCGCTGCACGTGACGGTCCTGGCGCCGCCCTCCCCCGATCGCTACCGCATCATGGAGGAGATCTTGCACCGCACATGCTGCGTGGGCACCACCGACCTGTCGGGGAAATCGGCGCTGGACCTGGCCGAGGCCCAGGGGGATGAGCAGGCGATCGTCCGGCTGCGCGCTGTCGCCGCGCAGCGCCGAACGAACACGCTGGGGATTTGATCGGTTGCGGGGGAAGCGGGTCCAGCCCTCCGTCCTGGTTTCGCCGAGACACCAGCAAGATCACAAGCGGTTGATAGGGAGCCAGGGCGGATCCCTCCGGGCACCAAGGGTTGATGCAGACGCCCCACTCCCCTGGGTTGGCCAACCATTCTCCAAGCGGGTTCGCCGGGAAGGAGAAGGTGCAACCACCAGAGCGGTCGCCGGGCCGGTGGCCCAAGAAGCCGAACGTGATGCGTCGTGCGCTTGTACGACGGTGGCGGAAGCTGTTCGGTCTCTGGCCGGCGTGGTGGTGGCGACCACCCCATGAACACCACGACCCAGCGTCGGGTCAATGAAAGAGTGCAAGGCGGGCCGATCAGGCCCGCCCTGTTTGTTGAGGTGCAGGACACTCCCGCGCCAACGCCTATCGGCCAAGCTAACCCGCCGTCCTGATTTCGCCCGCACGATCACATGGAGAAGCGGGGACCAGCGCCCTCCGGGCCCCAGGTGTCGATGCAGCTCCTCCCCGCCGAGCGCATCGCTCCGCCACTCCACCCGCTTTCGGCTTCACCGAAAACGCCCCGTCAATCCCTTCCATCCCTCCAAGCAAGGGCCCCAAACAAAATAGTGTGAGGTGTCGTGCAGATTGACTGACAGTGTCTGTCGAAGAAGAGACAAGCGCGCCATGGTGCATACAATGAATACACCAAACCACACCGAGCACCGACCATGATCACCCGCACCGAGTTCCTCTTCCGCCTGATGCTGGCCACCTTCATCCTGACGCCGATCGTCGCCGTCGCCGCCGCGTACCTGGGGTAAGGAGAACATCATGGCCATCATCCTCACCGCCGCCGTCCTCTACGCCCTCGCCTGGTTCGTCATCGAAGAAGTCCTCGCATGATGCCCGCGCTCCGGACCGCCGAGAAATGCATCCGCGCCACCGACTTGAAACCCGGCGACCGGATCAGTGCATGGACGGTCCAATGGAGTATCGACGGGTTCAACCGAGCCCAGCCAGTGGGCCATCACGTGCTTCGCGGCGTGGTTCAACGCACCACCGATAAGTCCGTCTGGGTCCACACCGGCTCCCGCGTCCTGCGGTTCGGCTTGGCGGGCCTGCTGGCCCGAGGAGCGTGGCGATCAGCGCGAGACGAGCGTGAGGTCCACCGCCGTTGACCCGGACGACCCGCCGCACGATGCGGCCAGCAGGGAGGGGTCGTACTGAACCGCCGCGGCGGCGTTCTGATCCTGCACCACCGTCGCGCCGACGGTGACCTTCTCCCAGGAGCCGACCAGGGTGGGCACCAGCTTCTGGCAGACGTCGGACGGCACACCTGCATAGGTCACCACGAAATACTGTGCGGGCTTGCCAGCGGCAGGCACTCCACCCGAGGCGGTGGCGGGCTTCACGGTGACCGCCGTGCCCCACTCGGTGGTGATGGCGGCGGACGGAGTCGGGCCGATCATCTGGTCGTTCCACATGCCGGCCTGGGCCGTCACCAGGTTCGAGACCTTCTGGTAATCCCCGGTGGTGAAGAGGGACTTCATGTTGGCCTGGAAGGATTGGAGGATCACCGCCTGGGCGTTCGCCGCGCGGGAGGACTGGACCTTCGGGTAGAGGTAGAACGCGCCGATGATCAGGGCGGCCATCACCGCCAGGACGATCAGCAATTCGATCAGGGTGTAGCCAGAAGAGGTGCGGCGCATGACGAGAACTCCGATTGGGGAGGTGTCGTCCTAACTCGCGTTCCCGGCTTCGCAACGGAGCGCCGCCAGCATCTGATCGACCTTGTCGCGTTCTGTGAGCAGTTCCGCTAACAGGGCAGGCTCGCCCCGGACCCGGGTCATGCGGTTGGTCCACTCGCCGCGCTCGGCGATCAGCTCCCGAATGCGCCGCCGGCGCGTGGATGCGCGATCGGCCACAGCCCGGGGATTCGTGGAGAGCACTCGCGCCGGAGACGGCAACGGTTGGGCTCCACGCAGCTGGGCCCGACGCCGGTGGGCGGCTTCCCCCACCCATCGGACGGTCCAGGGTTCTGCATCCGACGATAGAGGAACCAGGTAGGCCCCGACCTCGATCAGGGCCGCCAGGGCATCCGCCGCCACGGCCCGCGGAATACCGAACACGCGCACACCGCCGAGCTCCTCACGGACCACACCGGCATAGCGGGCCAGCACGTCCAAGTGGATTCTGATACCCAATCCACGGCCGGCGCGTCCGCCGATCCACACCCGGTCCAACGTCGCGTCGCATAGATAGCGAACCCGAGGGAAGGCCGCCCGGGCGAGCAGCGCATCGCGGATCACATCCGAGGAGCGGCCCCGTCCGATCGGCAGGGGGTGGTGCGGCAGGTCCGACCAGAGGGCGCGGCGCTGATCCAGGAGAGCGGCAGGCACATCGGTTTGCAGTTGGAGCAGGTCCCGATGACGCCGCGCACGAGCACACCGGGAACAAAGCACAACCCGATTGTCCCGATCGGTTGGGGAGCCGCCCAGTTCGACCGGCATGATGAAATCCACGGAACCGAGTTTCAGCGTTGCATTGCACAAGGGGCAGAGGCCGGCTTGGTCGGTGGTCAGGGAACGAACCAACCAGGCAGGTGGGCGTTTCACTGGAGCGTACGAGTCGGCCTGCAGGATCGAATCAATACGGCCGGCATTGAGGTACGAGAGCGGAGTCGGTGCGATGGGCATACCAACACCATAGGGGGACCATGAGCGGAGGCAAGTGGGGCGCTTTTGATACCGAGTGGGGCATCACGCGATTCGAGCCGCAGGGGGTAAGGCGGTGGTGTCTCCTTCGACGTTTCCCCTGATATACATTCCAAAAGCTGGGCCGTCGTTTTCGCCAAGTGCGGGCAAGGGACGAAAAACGGCGTGTCGGGGAGTGTCGAAGGAGGAGGATGGACAGGACGCACTGAAGTTGACCCGGCAAAAAGCGGTGCATCCTGTCCCCAACACCCCGCAAAGCCCCGCCGCATAAAGCCAAACCTGCACCGGGAAACGCCCCGGCGCCCCAACCCACCAAAACCCCCGCAAAGCCCCGCCCCGCAAGGCCCAACGGGCACCGGGGCCCAAAAGTGAGGGACTCGCCGCAACTTCCGACAAACGCCTCTTGCCGAGTGGTCCGGCTTTCGTACTGTGGACCCCACAACCACACGAGAGTCGTTTCATGCCCACCCGCATCAGCGCCGACCTGTTCGTATCGCCCGCCGAAGATCGGGCGATCAAGGCAGCGGCCGATCGGGCCGGCCTGAGCAAGCGCGCCTGGATCACCCAGGTGGTCCGCGATCGCATCGATCAGACCGACGACACCAAGCGCGTGGAACATCTGATCGAGCGCCTGGACACCGAGACCCGGGCCCGATCGGCGCAGACCACCGCGCAGACGTTGGAGGTGATCCGCCTGGAAGCGGCCCGGTTGACCGACTACGTGGTCGACGCGATGCACCAAGCGATGCCCAAGCCGGAGCCGGTCGCTGCCCCCGAGCCCACCGCCGAATGGGGCGAGCTGGTGGCGTTGCTGCACAAGATCGCCGCCAAGGTCGCGGGCCGCACGCAGGTGGATGCCGCCCTGACGGAACAAGCCGTCAAGCACATCGCTCGCTGCCGCACCGAATACGACGCAGCCCAGAACAACGTGAAGCGCGTCAAGGAGAAGGAGTCCGCATTGATCCGCGCCCTCGGACAAACCGACTCCGTCATCCCGCAACTGGACGACCTCTTCGCCCTCCTCCACCCCATGACCGGGATCTCGTATCCCAAGTAATCCACACGGACGAAGCGGTCGACCGTCCCTGTGCTCCCCCATCCGACCACCCCACCCTCCCCGGAGTTATTGCTATGAAGACCACCCGCACCATCATCACCTCCATCGCCCTGGCCTCCCTGGTTGGATGCGCCTCCCTCCCGAACCTGGGGCAGTCGCAAACCAACGCCCAGCCCAACCAGAAGAAGGACGTCGCCGTCGGCGCCGGCATCGGCTGCGTCGGGGGTGCCCTGCTCGCCAAGCTCTTGAACAAGAATGCACTGGCCGGATGCGCGGTCGGCGGCGTGGGCGGTGGCCTGATCGGCAACGAGCACTACAAGAAGCAGCTGGCCCAGTACCAGGCCCTTGCAGCTGAAGCGCGTGCAGCCGGCCTGGCCGCCGAGCTGAAAACCAAGACCGTCCAGGACGAGCAGAAGCAGGCCACCCAGGCGGTGGATCGCTTGACGATCTCCTACGACCCGCAGGACATGGTCAAGGTGAACGCCAAGACCCGCGGCACCTTGGACAAGCTCTCCACGCTGATCAAGAAGGCGTCCGAGAGCACCAAGCAGACCGTGGAGTTCTCCGGCCAGTCCGCCCACACCTGCTCGATCGCCATGGAGCAGTTGGCCCAGCGTCAGGCGTTGGACAACGTGAACGTGGTGGACCGCTGCGGGGTGAACCCCGAGTACGCCATCGCGATCTCGCCGAACCCGGTGCGGTAATCCCACCACACCCGAACCCAAGAAGGACGCCCATCGGCGTCCTTCTTGCTGTCAGCGTTTCCCGGACCCGAGTCGTCCGCGCACTTCGTCGATCGACACCTCAGCACTCGGAGGCGTCTTCCGACGAACCCGTTCAGGCTTCAACAACACACCGGGGACCACGCCCGGCCGCACCTTGGGGTAGTCCATCAGCGGCCAGCGCAGATGCAGCAGATCCCCGCCCTGGTCCACGATCGCGCCGACCGTCCGGGTGCGCATATCCACCCCCAGCCCCGACGTGAGATCCGTCGGAGTCAGAACCCGAACAAAATCCTCCGCCACCCGCCCGTCGGTAATGGAGGCCACTCGGTGGTGTCCGGCCCGATCGGCGAGACGATCGCGTGATGCACCGGAGCCCATGCGCGCGTAGATGGTGGTCCGCGAGAGGGTCAACAACGCCTCGGCGTTTTCCTTGCCGAGGTTGCTTTCCAGTTGCTCAGGCGCCTGCGTCGCCGCACACACCACCACCCCCTTGGCCCGGCCCAGACTCCACAGCCTGGTATCGATTGGCCCACCGCGTGTCATGTCGGCCAGCTCGTCCAGGAAGAACCCGAGGAACCGGCCGCCCTCGTTATCGGGCAAGGTTCCGGCGCAGATGATGGAGCTGGCGATGTTGATCAGGGCCCCGATGTACATCGAGGTGAGCTGCGCCGGACCACCGCCCTGGACGATCACCTGCGGTCGGCCGGTATAGCTGTCCTGGGCCCAGTCGCGCACGGAGAAGCGGCGCGATCGACCCTTGTACTCGGCCAGCGACTCCGGCCAGGCCAGCGCCAGATCGCTCACCAACCGCGCCACCGTGCCCAAGGTCGCCTGCAGGTCCGAGGCGGACTTGGACTTGGGATCGTTCAAGACCAGCGCCGCCATCGGGTGGTGCGCCGTGATGATTCCCTTCTTCACGTCGAGGGGGAGCAAGCACGCATCGCGCAGATCCCCCCACGTCCAGGTGGTTCCCTTTTCCGCCTGCAGCATCCGAATGAGCGCGCCCAGGATCATCTGCGTGCCCTGGGTGAAGAACGGGTTGCTCTCTCCGGACTTGGCCGGAGCCAGGTGCTCGGCGAGGATGTCCGCGTCGCCGGCGGACCGCACATCGCGTGCAATGTCCCACACCCAGCTTCTCCGATCGTACGGACTCAAGATGATCGGCTCGCGGTACCGAGCGGTCAGATCGCCCTTGACGTCGTAGATCAAACACTTCCATTTGTTCTGGATCACCTGGTCCAGCCACGAGCCCATGATCACCGACTTGCCCGCGCCCACGCCGCCGAACACGAAGACGTGCTGGCTCCACACGCGCTTGTCCAACCGCAGGTCCGGGTGCAGGGTCATCGCAAACGGCTCGTCGGCTTTACACGACCGAGACCGCGCCACCAGGGTGGCCGCCTTCCCCTCCAAGAGCTGAACCCCACCGACGTGCCAGCGGTTCCGTCTCGGCTTGAGCGCCACCAGCGCCGATCCGATGCCGGCGACGAGGGCGGGCCCGAGCACCGCCAGGGCCATGGGCCACTCACCCGAAAGCCGCTCTCTCGCTGACTCGTCTCCGAGCAGCGCCCAACAAACATCCGACAAAGCCAATCCGATCCCGTGCCCGACGAAGGGCCAAGCACACAGAGCACCGATCACACCGGCCGCCAACACGAACGCCACCAGTCCGCTGTCCCATCGGCGGACCAACATGGAAGGCGGGATGGCGGGGCCGGGCGGGCCCCACGCTTCAAAAATTCCAGATGCCGAGGTCATGCATCCGGTGTAGTCCATTCGCGACAGCAATCAAGCCCACCGCCGCGATCCCGATGTACAGGCCATTGAGCAGGCCATCGACGCTGACGGCTCGGGCGTCTCGTGCAATCCAGCGGAACAGGTTCATGGGGTGTCTCCTGGTGGTCGGTCCCACCATCCAACCACACCGGAGCCGTAGGGCAACCCCAAAACTATGAAAGTGTGATGCGTCGTGCAACTCGACTGACGGTGTCAGTCGGAGAAGAGACAAACACGAATCTCTGCATAGGCTGGATACAACAACCAGCAGAGATATCACCCCATGTCGCACATCCCGCCCGCCCGCGAAGCCGCCCTCAAGAAGCTCGGCGCCCAGATTGGCCTTCACCCCGCCGAGCCCACCGTCGCCGTCAAAGGGTTCCGCATTTCCGAAGGCGACCATCGGCTCTGGATGGAGCTGGCCCGCGTCCACGGGCTCAACGCCAGCAAAACCCTGGGAGTCATGATCGACGCCTACCTCGAGTCCCACCAGGAGGATTTCCGACCGTGGTCCGGAACAGGGGCGGCCCTGCCGGTGCGCTTCGGGTGCTTCACGATGCTGAAACGCCAGAACGACCTCCTGCGCGATCGGTGCAAGACCCACCAGGTCTCCACCTCCGACTGCATCCGCCAAATCATCAACTGGACCGCGGGCCTGATCGACTAGGCCGCACCGAGCACATCCCACCACACCAGGAACCGACCATGTACGTCACCAGCCCACCGACCACCTTCAACCCCGCCAAGCTGATCCGCCAGATGATCTTCGCCGTCGTGATCGGCTCGCTCCTCGCCCCCGTCGCCGACTACATCCAAGGCGTGGGTCCCGGCATCCTTGGCGACACCAAGGACGCCGCCGCCACCGTGGTCGCCGACTACCACGCCGGCCAGGCCACCCAGGGGGAACTGTTCCGCGGGGTGGACTTGCCATGATCCCGGCTCAAGTCTTGACCCACGCGCTGGCCGCATTGGCTTGTCAGCCCTCCCCCATCCTGATTGCAGTCGACATGGCCCAGCCCATGACCGCCGACCGGATGTGGGTCTTTGACACCACCGACCCGAATAACCCGGTTCTGATCAAGAAGACCCAAGTCGAGCACGGATACGGCTCCGACCCCAGGCGCACCGGCACCGCCACCAAGTTCTCCAACACCCCCGCCAGCGGTATGACCTCCCTGGGGCTCTATACCGTCGGCAGTCCGTACATGGGCAAGCACGGCCGGAGCTACTACCTCGACGGCTTGACCCCAGGTCGTAACACCAACGCCGAGCGCCGTGACATCCGTCTGCATCCGGTCAACCACGCCATCCTGTGGTCGGCCGGCTGCCTAGCGGTGAAAGCCCCGGTTCTTCCGGCGCTCGAGAAGAAGCTCGGCCCCCTGACCGGCGCCACGGTCTGGGTGGATGGCCCCGGCATGAAAGCGCCCATCTGCAACTGCACCGTCCCCTCGTACTGGACGACCCTCCCCTCCTGGCCCACCCCCTAACCCGGACTCCTTATATATGCACACCGATCTTGACGACCTACTCGACGAACTGAACGCACCATCACACGGGGCCCCATTGACACCTGAGCCCACCGCACCGGTACCGGTCCAGGTGGTGGAACATGAGCGTGATCTCGAGGCGATGCTGCCGGAGGAGCCGACCGCTCCCCCAGCCGATCAGGCCTGGATCGCCGAGGTCGTCGAACCAGCCCCGACGAATGGGTATGACACCGCCTCCCAGGAACCGGTGGATGCTGCACCAGCCCCAGTAGCGAAGGCCGAGCCTGCCCCGGCCGTGAAGGCCGCACCGGTGGTCAAGCCCACTCCGGCACCAGTAAAGCCCGCACCGATCGCGAAGGCACCGATCACCCTGCCCAAGGTATCGATCCCGAAAATCACCCTTCCCAAGATCAGCGTACCCAGCATCCCGCGCAAGGCGTTGGTGATTGGCGGCTCGGTGGTCCTGGGTCTTGCGATCGCAGGTGGCGTAGCGCATTGGGCAATGAACCGCCCTGCTCCCGTATCTGCCCCGGTAGCGAAGTCTGTGCCGGCGCAAGCGACGCCTGAAAAGGCCGAACCCGCGGTGGCGACATCGTCCCCAGCGCCTGCAGCTCCCACAACGCCGATTGCAGCGACCGCGCCCGCCCCAGCCCAGGAACCGGTGAAAGCCGAGTCGACGCCCGAAGCGAAGCCCGAGCCAGCGCCCACGCCGGTGAAAGCGCCGGAGCCGGCGGTGGCGGTGAAACCCGCGCCACCAGCTCCCGAGCCCCAGGTACATGCAAAGACTGCACCCGCCCAGGCCGCTCCGGCGCCGAAGGCTGCACCGGCTCCGGTCGCAAAACCAAAGCCCAGGTCCGCCGCCAAGCCCAAGCCAACCCCGCCAAAGAAGGGCTGGCAGGACAAAGCCAACAGCGACATGGACGCGTACTTGAACAGCCTCAAGAAAAACTGAGGCGCCCACCACATCTCCGAGGGCGCGTGGGTTGCCAACGCGCGCGCCTTTGGTTTGATGGACACACCACCAGCACACCGGGAACCGACCCCATGTTCGACCGCATCAAGATCATCTACTTTGCCATCCTCGACCACATTCGTGGCCGAGTGATCCCGATGTACAGACGCAGCGGCATCCTGTTCGCTTCGCGCTATATGTCCCTGCTGGGCCGGATCTTCCTGCGAACCCCGATCTTCACCGAGGCGGAACTCAAGGCCGCCAAGAACCACGCCGACAACCTGGGGATTGGCCCGCTCCCCGACTACATGCGCGACGAGTTCCAGTATTGGAAGACCGACCGCTCCGTTCGGGCGGGAGCGGACCATCTGAACGGATCGATCCTGCTCTCGGTGTACCGCAATAAGTCCTACAAGGATTTGTCCTGGCGTGCATTCGCCGTGGGGATTCTGTTTGTCGGCGCCATCTCGATCCTAGACGGCGGCCTGTGGCTCATCAAGGACACCGTGGCCTCTGTCGCTCACCGCGCGGCGTACGCGATCAGTGGCCCCACCAAGGTCGCGGACACCACCGACAGTCTCCTGCCGGACAGTGTGAAGAAAGCCATCGCGGCGGCCCGCGTCGCCAAGCCCGAGCTGGCTCAGTCCAAGCTTGACTACATCGCGGACACGGGGAGCTGTTCGGAGTTCCTCGCCGACATGCCCGAGGCGGCCCAGAACCACATCGACGACGCCGGGTCCATGCTGATCGTCGGCGACAAGATGGACGTGTGCAGGAAGGCGGGGTACGCCTACCGCGCGGACATGGTTCAGGCCCTGAAGCCCTTCCAGGACCGGTTCACCGCCTCGGATGAAAAGGGCAAATGGGTTCGGCTGCTGCAGGCCACGACGTTGCCTGGTCAGCCGACGTCCCTCAATAACTTCTCCAAGTGCGACGCCACGCTCGCGAGCGTCCTGAGCAACCCCTCCCCCATCGATTTGAACCAAGCGCATGACGCGGCTGAGTGCTTGGCCCATGGCTCCCACCTCCCGACCGACCAGGACTGATCATGAAGCTCTTCACCACGCTGTTCCGCCGTCTGACCGGCTACCTGGACAACCCCAAGCTCATCGCTGAGTCGATGGAGCGCTACGACTGGATCACCTCCGGCAACGCCGATCCGCTGCGCGTTTCACCCGCGCACACCCGCGGCCGGCTCGGGCAGGTGCCTGAGGACAAGGCCGTCACCGAGGCGCTGGAGCGGGATTATCAGGCCAAGCGCGACCAGGATGGGTGGGTGGTCCCGACCAACCTGCCGCACGCGCAGATGAAGAAGCTCAAACGCCTGTGGGTCCGCACGCCGGACGATCTGGTCGGGATGACATCCCCGACGCGCTTGATGCCCGACGGCAACCCGGTCACCGACGAGGTGCTGGTCGAGGAGTTCGGGAAAGGGGGTGAGCCCACCGCCGTCCCGCTGCTGCTGGTGTCCTTGCCGGTGTGCACCGTCCTTCTGCTCTTTGCCATGCACGTCGGCCAGCACATCAGCGGCACGCTCGGCGCGCTGCTGAGCATCCTCCCCGTCTGCGGGATTGCCGCCGCCCTCTACTCCTTGGAGCAGATGTACACGGTCGGCAAGATGGTCAAATCAGGAATCATCGGCGTCGCGCTTCCGCTCGTCATGCTGACCCTGTTCCCGACGGGGTTCCAGCTGGGCCGTTTCATGCCGCTGCTGTCCCAGCATCCGGTCGCCGCCGTGGGCGGGTTTGTGATCCTGGTGGTGCTCCTGGCGATCGTCCAGGGCGCTGGCCGCTCCAACTCCTTGACCCAAGGCCAGGCGGGCGTCTGGAACAAGGGACTGGATGGCCTCAAGCACGCCTTCTGGTGGCTGGTCATTTTCGGCGGCCTGGATTTTGCGATCCAGCATTTGCCCGGCATGCTCCACGGCCTGGTGTGGTTCGTGCCCGGTTGCCTGATGCCCCTGCGCCACGCGGACGAATTCTGGCGGTGGCGGGCTGAGGAACTGCTGCAGCAGGAGGCCAGCGCCAAGGCTGATCGCTACGTGCACTCCTTCGATCCGGATGGTCCGGTGCAAGGCGCCTTCCGCGAACAGATCGTGCGGGCCGCCCGCGACACTACTCCGCTGATGGTCTTTGGCACGTCCACCGGCTCGCTGGGGCGCAAGCGCCGCACACCGTTCTTCATGTCGATCCGACGTGCTGTCGCGCTGTCCGTTCTCGACCTCTCCATGCACTTCATGGCATTTGGGGAGACGGGTTCGGGCAAGACCACCAGCCTGGCGCGCCCGATGTTGTACCAGTGGGTCATCAAGCATTGCGGCGGTGCGTTGGTCCAATGCGGCAAGGGCCAGCTTCCGTTCGACGTCGATCCCCTGATCGACATCAAGCTGATGCCCGGTTTCAACTGGGCCCCCATCCAGGGCATGGACGGCGTCCAGCTCGGCGCCGCTCTGAAGTCCTTCAAGCCCTCGGGTAAGGCGGTCAAGGACTCCGACGAGGGCGGCGCGCACGGGCACTGGAACGATGGCGCGAACATCGTGGTCGGCCACGCGGTATACATCCATTACCAGTGCCACCGCCACGAGCTCAAGATCCGACGCGCGGACCGCATCAAGGCCGCGAAGATGACCGCCAAGCTTTTGATGCTCGACATCCAGGAAATGGACGGCCACGACCTGTCGGATGAGCGGGAGAAGGCTCAACTGACCTTGGTTGAATGCCGCGAGACTCTCGGCCAGGTGCGTGTGTACCCATGGACCTACGGTGCGATCTGGCGGACGTTGCAGGCCTGCGAGGCGGTGATCCCGCAACCCAACAACAGGCGGGTGGAGGGGAAGGAACTCGGCGCCATCAAGGGCTTCCTGGGGGTCGCGGGGCCGGTGGAAACCACCGGGCAAACCACGCTCACCGATGAGGAGTTCCGCCGCCGGAAAATGCACCAGCCCGAACGCATCCATCCGGAAACGCAGCAGGTTGGCTCGACCCTGATGGAGGCTCTGAACTACATCAAGACCTCCTACGTCGAGCTGGCGGAAGACACCCGCACCAGCTACTGGTCCAACATCGCGATGATGTTCTCCCCGCTCATGTCCACCGGCACCGTGTTCGCGAACGCCGACGGCGTGCCGTGGATGGAGATCGAGCAAGGCGAAACACTGGCCGACGTCTTCAAGGGCAAGCGCGCGGGGGTGTACTTGAACACCGACACGTACGGCGCCGCAGCCCTGATCGTCAACCAGCTCTCACGTGCCTACATCTACTCCGGGTTGCGTCGTCGGCCGGACGATTGGGCCAAGGATCCCAGCCAGAAGAATGTGCTGATCCTGATCGATGAGTGCCACATGGTGATCGGTAAGGCCGAAAGTGACCTGGTGACCACGATCCGATCCAAGGGCGGCACGTTCTTCTTCTTGACCCAGGGCATCGGACAACTGCTGTCCACCGCGGGCTTCGCCAAGCATGAGGCGTACGCGATGCTCAACCAGTTCGCCTCACTGTGTGCGTTGAAGACCGATGCGGACACGGTGGAGTACCTGGAGCAGCGCGCCCCGATCGTCTGGGTCACCGGAACCACGGGCTACACGAGCATCGGCACCGGTCACATCGACGTCGAGGGCGCCGTCTCCAAACTGGCTGACAGCCCGCTGGAAAACCGCGCGCTGGAGCAGCACAGCCACTACCAGCGGATGGAACGGGCCGACGGGTTCGGACGCTTCTCCATCGTGACCGAGGAAACGAAGAAGCTCGCCAATCAGGGCGGATTCAATTTTCGGCACTGGAACAGGCCGTACCGAGAAATCTCGGCGATCAGCAGCGGCACCCTGCTCGACGAGAAGGGCAACCCCGTATTCGAGGATCTGGTGCGCTCTGTTGACGCCAAGACGATCCAGGGCGGCCTGATCACCAAGGGCGACGGCTCAGCCATCTGGATCGCCACCCGCGGCGGCGCCCCGCGCGTCGACTTCGTCAAGCTCACCCCGATGACCCCTGAGGATGTCCTCAAGGCCCTCGCCTCCCACAAACCCACCCAATCGTAAGGATCACCCCCATGTCGCTCATCGCACAATTTGTCGACGCTGCCAACCAAGCCATCCGCACCGGCAATTTGGAAGCCGATCCCGCGCAGAAGGAGTCCTACCGTGCCTGGCAGGAAGCCTGCGCCGCCCAGGACCGGTTGGTTGCAGACCTGGTCGATCAGATCCGGACACAGGCCCGGGCTGCAGGCCCTGCAGATCGCCAGCGTCTCCTGAAGGATCTGAACCGTGAGGTCGCTCGCATGGGCGAGGGTTGCCCCATCCTCACCCTCTGACAGACTGAACCAACCACACGAGGAACCATCCATGTCCACGACCCAGAACCCCACCGACGAACGCGCCCGCTCCATCCATGAGCGCCATGCTGCCATCTTCGGCGACAAGTCCCGCCATAGCTCCGAGAACGAAGGGAAGTCCGAAGGTGAATCCGAGGGCGGGCGCTCCAGCGGGGGCGGCATGACCCTGGACATGGCGCAGAAAGCCAACAAGGGCGATCAGGAGCCGGCGACCCAGCAACCGGCCGCTCAGGCGCCCTCCTTCAAGCCCAGCGCCGCAGCGCCTCAGAAAGACGATGACGCCCAGCAGGCGGTCGTGCAGGCGCCCGTGCTCAATCCCAATGCTGTCGCGCCTCAGAAGAACGATGAGGCGAAGAAGGACGAACCTCAGAAGGAAGTGCCCAAGTCCGCGCAGCTCAACCCCGAGCTGGACAATCTGAACAAGATCCAGCCCCCGTCCGACATCAAGGAGTGGCGCGCCCAGAAGGCCGAAAAAGCCGCCCAGGCCCAGGCCTCTCCCCCTCAGTCCCAGACGCAGACTCAAGTCCAGGTGCAGGCTCATGAGCCTGACGCGGAGAAGCCCCGCTCTCGGACCATGAGATGAACGCGGCGGCCCGCGGCTCGTACTTCGGTGCTCACGATCTGCCGGATCTCATCCGGCAGTATCAAAGCGATGCTCCGGTGGACGAAGTCGATGCGAACGGCCGCACCCCGCTTTTCCGCGCGCAGTCCGTCCTGGAAGCCCGTTTCCTGGTTCTCGTCGGTGTCGATCCCGAGCACCGCGATCACACCGGCGCACCGGCGCAATACCACACCGGACCCGAGGTCGGGCGCTACCTCGTGCACGGACCGAAAGCCTCCTACTTCGGCGCCCACCACAAGATGCTGTGGTCGCTGAATCGGTTGGCCGAAGCCGACCCCAACGAGCGCGACGAGCTGGGCCGCACGCCGATTTTTTACGCGCAAACGCCGGAGGAAGTGACCTTCCTGGTGGAGGCCGGCGCCGATCCCGGCGCGACCGATCCCACTGGCGCGTCCCCGCTCTTCACGGTACCCGGCGGATGCGGTGTGGTCGAGGAGCTGGTGCACACCCACCGGCTCGATCCGAACGGTCGGGACCATGCAGGCAACACCGTGCTGCACACCACCCAGGACGTGGAGCTCTTGAAGGACGTGCTCGCCTCGGGCGCCACGCCGATCCTGGTCAACCGGGTTGGACAAAACCCCATCGAGTACCGCGAGAGCCACGGCGGCGGGGCAAGTTCCGAGACCACATCCAACCGTCTTCCCAACAACCGCGGTCCCAATGCACCAGGACCCAAACCAGGTGGCGGTGGCGGCAATGGTCGCGCTGCCTCCGGCGACGAGGGCCTGATCTTGGGCATCCTGCGCGGCATCTTCGGCGCCTTCGCGGAAATCCTGGGCGCCCGGAGCCAACGCCGATGAACAACACGACAGCCCTCAAGCAGAAAGGCGGATCCGCTGCTGCAGCCATCGAATATCTGTGGGCGACCGAGTATTACCTAGACCGCAACGGCGACCGGCAGGACCTGATGGAATGGGGCGGCAAATTCCGCACCAAGCTCGGGCTCGACAACCAGCGCGTGACCAAGCTCGCCATGGACAAGCTGGCGATGGGCTTTCACCCCACCACCGGCGAGGCGCTGTGCAGGAACGCCGGCGCCAAGGCCCAGCAGAAGCAAGCGACCACACGGGGCCCCGACGGCACCTTGATCCCGAAGGTCGACGAGAACGGCCAACCGGTGATGATCGAGCGCGGCGGTCACCGCATTGGATACGATGTCACCTTCTCCGCGCCCAAGGATTTCTCCCTGGCCTTTGCGGTCGGCGATGAGGCGGAGCGCGCCAAGATCCTGCAGGTGCAGAAAGACGCCAACCTCCAGGCGATGAAGTACCTCGAAGCGCGGGTGGAAACCTGGCGCGGGGCCGGCGGGAAGGACGTGATCGACGTCAACGGCCTGATCTGGTCCTCCCACATCCACCTGTCCGGCCGCCCCGACGCGAACGGTCAATGCGATGCCGCCCTGCACACTCACAACCTGGTCTACGGGATCTGCGAGGGCGCCGACAACAAGGTCGGCACGTTTGAGAGCCACGAATTGTTCGAACTGCGCCGCGCCTCCGACGCCATCTACAAGAACCACCTGTATCACGGCATGCGCCAACTGGGGTACCACCTCGAGCAGCGCGAAGACGAGATGGGGGCGAAGACGACCCGCCTGGCCGGGTTTGACGACAAGACCCTGGACCGCTACTCCAAGCGCCAGACCGAAATCCTCGACTACATGGAAAAGACCGGCGCCGACCACGAGACGGCTTGGGCCAACACCCGGCGCGAGAAGAGCGAGCCCGAATACGATGAGCTCTCCCAGCAGTGGCGCGATGACATCAAAGCCTACACCGCCTCCCGTGGCATCGAGCTCTCAACCGACCACCTGAAGGCCCAGCAGGACACGATCCTCCAGCAGCGCGACGACAACGCGCTTCTGGTGCGCCTGCACGAGCACGAGGCCGTATTGAAGGACCACCAGCTCCTGGAAGCCGTGGCCACCGAGCGGATGGGCCGCATCGATCCCGTGTCCCTGGAGAGCGAAGCGCTGCAACTCCAATCCACCCTGGTCCCCGTGGCCCCCGAAGCCATCCACATCGACGATCAAGGCCGCACCCTGGCCCGCCGACACACCGCCCCGCGCTATGCGGCGCCCTTCATGTTGGAGCGCGAGAAGGCGATCTCGGAGCGCGCAGCCGCCCGCGCCCTGGACACCGAGTCGCAGCTGCCCATCCAGCAGATCGAGCGGACGATCTCCAAATACCAGCAGGAGAAGGGGTTCACCCTCTCCCAGGAACAACACGATGCCGTGGTCCACATGTGCACCAGCGGCGGCGTGGATGTCCTCTCCGGACGCGCCGGCACCGGCAAGACCACCGTCTCCGAAGTGTTCGTGCGCGCCTACAAGGAAGCCGGCTGGGAGGTCGTTGGGTGCTCGCCGGCGTGGGATGCGGCCAAAAAGCTCGAGGCCGAGGCCGGCATCAAGTCCTACGCCGTCGCCTCCCTCCTCTACGAGATGGACCAGGGCCGCTGGGACAAATCGAAGCGCACCCTGATCATCATGGATGAGGCCGGCATGGTGGGCACCGCCGACACCGAACGGCTCTTCAATCACCTGGACCAATTCGACCGGTCGACCAAGATCATCTTGCAGGGCGACCAACGGCAGATCCAGCCGGTGGCGGCCGGATCGGGCATGACCCTGGTGGCCGAGCAAACCGGCGACTCCGTGTTGACCGAGATCCGCCGCCAGAAGCACAGCGACGCGCAGGTCCAGGCCGACCGCCGCGCCCTGGCCGATGGGTTCTACCAGCATGCCGACCAGGACGGCCCGCTGTCGCGCGCGCAGCAGACCCAGAAGGGTGAGGCCCTGGCGCAAGCGCTGGGCCGGCAAGGCATGCTCGAAGAGCGCCTGGACCGCCCCCAGGCCATGCAGGCCTTGCTCAGCGCCTGGGGCAAATCCACCGCATCCATCAATGAGCGGATCATTGAAGGCCACACCAACCAGGACGTGGAGACCCTCAACGACGGCGCCCGCAGGATCTTGAAAGCCCAGGGCCACCTGGGCGTGGAGGACCACACCTTCAAAACGAAGACCAAGCGCGGCTTCGTCGAGCGCAGCTTCGCCGAAGGCGAGTACGTGAAGTTCCTCGCCAAGGACAACAGCTTGGGCGTGGTCAACAACACCCGCGGGCGCATCGAGACCATCGATCCCCAGCGCAACGGCACGTTCGACCTGGCGGTGCGCTTGGAGGACAAGCGCCTGGTCCGCTTCAACACCAGTGATGACTACAACGCCATCGCGCCCTCGTACGCGCGGACCATCCACGGCGTGCAGGGTCAGGGCGCCGCCGAGGTCTACCACCTCGCCCACCCCGGCATGCTCGACAACCAGTCGGCCCTGGTGGCCTACACGCGGCTGACCAGCGGAAAGTACACGATGTACGCCGACTCCGCGACGATGGAAGTCCTGGGCGATCGCCTGGGGCTCGACCGCCTCAAGGAGAACGCCACCAAGGCGCCGAAGAAGGTCCACCAACCGACGATCCAGGTGCAGACGGTGGCACCGGTGGTGCAGGTCCAACCGCCGATCCAGGAGCGGGCGCCCGAGGTCGAACACCGGCCGGCCGTTCAATCGCGGCGGCGGTAAGCGGGGACCGACAAGCGGACAAAGCAAAGGCCACCCGAGCGGTGGCCTTTGGTGGTGCGGTGGATGAGCGGAGCAGTTATGTCGGCTGCAAGGCAAAGGCCACCGCTAGGAGGGGACGGTGGCCTTTGGTGTGCGGAGGTTGGCGGCATCGACGAGCCAACCGTGAAAACCCTTCGATGCCGGCGGAAACGAGTCAGTTCACTCGTCGTTTCCGCTCTTCAACCATCCGTGGAGTCGCCCAGGTGAACCTGGCTAGTAAACGACATCCTCACAGCGGAACGCTTTCCCGACGTCCCCGCTCTCCATTATGTGGATCCCTGGACCAAGTCAACCCTCACGCTGCAAAGCAAAGGCCACCGTTGCGGTGACCTTTATTTGTGGGTGCTCTTGCGCGCACCGGATCATACGCATCACACGACCGATCGACGATGATCAGCCAGCCAGCCAGTATGATCAGCTGCAGAGCCACGTCGATCGGCAGAAACCGACCCAAAGCGGACCTTACGAACAGAGCGACGGAATGACTTGAAGGAGCGGAAGCCGTGGATGAAGAAACATCGACTTTGGAAGCGGTGTTCCTAGGTAAAGCGCGGGCGGCGCTCGACAACTTGTTTGAGCGCACACGAGCCAAGGACGAGTTGAACTTTGCGCTTTCCCTGTCGGGGGAGTTCAAGGCGTACACCTACACCTCGGCCATGGAATCCCAGCACGCGTTCCGGGACTTCGATGAGTTCATGGCGCTCGATCAGTATCTCGGCCGCCCTATTCGACTGCGCGTGGCCTTCAGTTATTACCTTTACACCGCCGAGTCGGCAGGGTTGTGGTGCATCCCCATGGCGGTCATGGGCGTGCTCGCCGGTGGCCACTACAACATCGAACCGTTCAACCGTTGGGTGCGCAAAGATAAGGCCACGGGCCAGAGCGTGGGCCCCAACGCGAACAAGGTCATGAGTGCCTTGGAAGGCGCGGCAGCGGACCTTGGGCTTACGGACCTGGCAGAAGTCTTCCGCGATGCGTTCGACAACGATTTGCGCAACGGCATTGCCCACTCGGACTACGTGGTCTCACCCAGCGAAGGCGTCTATGTGCGCGGTCGCCACGACCGTTCGCGCTTGATTCGCTTTCCCGAACTCGAATCCATCGTGCAGCGAGGCATCGGCCTCTTGTACGAACTGAACAATACCGTAAAGGATACGCAACGCATTTACGAAACGCCCAAGGCTGTATTTGGCACGATGAACGATCGCGATCCGCCGTGCTGGCACGCGCTCTACAGCGACCCGATCGAACACACGTTCTCCGTCGTAGGAGGTCATGGCCTCACCGAAGAGTCCGTCCTGGAACTGGCGATGCGTCGAACGCGCGTTTAGAGCACCATGCCTACTGCCAGTAGGAAATAGAAAGATACTGAAGTAAGCGACGGACTGTTAAGCAGCCTGGTACGGCCCCGCTCCGGTCAGCACCCAAGTTCCGGTTTCGACCCAAAGCGGTCATTTTTTGCTAGCGAGCTTCGCGCCTTTTGAGGCATCACTCAGCGGTTCTGCAGCATTTCTAGTGCTCCGTCCAGTGCGGTGATTGCTTCGACTATTGTGCGCACAGTGGCGCGGTCAAATTCATGGTCACGCTGAGCGTCGTGCACGCCGCTATTTAGGTAACGCCACTCGATGCTGACGCCGCTGACATTGAGCAGGGCGGCGAGCGCGGCGACCGCCTGCGGCGCCCCGGCGTGCTGCGCCGCGATGCGATCGACCGCCGATCGCAACTTGCTGCACTTGTTGTTCAATTCCCAGGGCGAGCGCGGCCCACCCAGCTTGATGTCGATCCGGCCGTCTGCCCGCCGGCCCAGCCATGTCCATAGGCGGTCCGTCAGGCTCTCCAGTGCCGGCCGAGCCTGGCGCAGTGCCTCGCGCTTCTCGTCAGCCGCTAATGCCTGCTGGGCCAGTAGCACGTAGTTCTTGGTCGGTGGATCGCTATCCACGCGCAGTTCGTGCTCGCCCTGATGCGGGAGAAACTTGTAGCGTTTGATAGCCGCGGCACGCCGGGCGCCCAACTCCTGCTGTATGCGGTGCAGGAATTCCTCGGCGTGCGAGGTGAGGATGACCTGCTTGCCGCCGAGCAAACCGTCCTCGAAGAAGGTGCGCCAGATGCCGTCGCGGTGGTCGTCGTCGATTGCGTTGACGACATCATCGAAGATGACGACGGGGCAACCCTGCGCGATGTTCTTGGCCAGCAGGATAGCCAAGCCCAGGCATTTGATGTGCCCTTCGCTGAAGACGATCAGGGCGTCGTAGCGCACGCCAGGCTCGCCGGCAAACTCCAACTCGATCTTGCCGTTCTCCGCCACAGGTAACCACAGCGCGTGTAGCAGATCGCCAGGCGGATCGGCCCGGTTGAATGCGTTGTACAGATGGCGGGCCTGTTCTCCCAGCCCCTGCAGCAGCACACCCGGCAGCGAGGTCAGGTAGGCCTGGATCTCGGGCAGGAAACCGTCGTAGGCGGCCTTGACCCGCTGATGGTGCGCCACCACCGGCACTTCGGCCGCGACGGCCTGAATCAGGTCGCGGTTCACCTCGTCGAACTGAACCACGGTCTGGCGAGCGGCAGCCATGTCCTGATCGGCCGTTGTGCGCATGGTCCGCAGCCGTTCGATCTCCAGCTGATGCTGCTGCAGGCGGTCACGCTCCTCGGCCAGCGCGGCACGCTGGGCATGCACGTCACGAGCCTGCGCGTCGAAGCCTTCGATAATTTTAGCGATCCGCAGCAGGGCTTGCCAGGCGCGCTGGTCTCCATCGACCCACGCACCGAGCCAGTTGCCCGCAGCCGTGGGAGGCAACAGCGGCAGGCCCGCGGCCTGTGATTCGGCAGGACAGGCGACTGCAGCCGCCACCAACACGCGGCGCATCTCGTCCCACACCGCTCGGACCGCCTCGCTCAACTGGGTCTGAAGCCCAGTCTCCTGCTGCTGGAGAGCGGCCAGTTGCGCGAGCTGCTCCAAACCTGTTCGCGCCCTGGCGAATGGATCCTGCGCCACGACGGCCAGTCCGGTTCCACATGCAGGACAAGCGATCGCGCCGTCGGCCAGAGCCAGCACGGCCTCGTAGAGCTTCGCGTACGACACTTCGCCGGAGCGGGCCGCGAGTTGCGCAGAAGACGCCTTCCACAGTCCCTGGACGCGGTAGGCTTCTGCCAGCAAAGTCTGCAGGCGGGCTCGGGTCACCTCGTAAATGGCAGGCGGGTTGGCGTCCAACTGTGCCTGGACATACGGCAGTCGCCCCTGCTGCTGCGGTGTCCCTAGCAGCCAGTCCACACAGGCCTGGTATGTAGCGCCGGGCGACATACGCTGCGCCAAGGCTCGCTCCTGGCCCTCGACCGCCGCGATCTTTTGCGGGTAGGCAGCGATCGTCTGCTCGGAGTTCGCCAACTGCAGGCGACGCTGTGCCAGCTGCGCCGCCTGGACGCCGGCGAGCATCAGGTCCTGATCGAGCGAGGGGTTGAAGCCGCGCACGAACTCGCTGAACTGGTCCACGCCGAACAGGGTTGCGATGAGCTGACGCTGATCGCCCGGGGTACGTGCGGCGATGCGTGCGAAGTCGTCGAGGCGGTTCTTCTCGATGAAGCAGAAGCGGTATGCGGCTTCGTCAGGCTGGAAGGCCTGCGCTTCGCCTGCCGCCTGGGATGACAGGACCGGCGCTATATGGCGGCGCAGACGGACGTTGTTGCAGTAGATTCGCTGATCCACCCGCTTGGCCTGCGCTTCGCTGATCGAACCGAGCATCGCCACTTCCAAAGCCTCGCAGAAGCTGCTCTTGCCGGTGCCGTTGGCGCCGTAGACCAGGGTGATGTCATGGCTGAGGTCGAAGGTTTCCTGCCGCATGAATCCGCGAAACGGCCCAACTTCGAGCTGGTGCAGTCTCCCGAGCGCCGGCCCGGCCTCGGGAATGCGGGCGTCTTCGTCGTAGGCAATGGGCATCTGCGCCAGATGCGCGATGGCCAGCGGCGCCAAGCGCGTGGATCGCCCGCGGCGCACAGCACCAACCTCGGCCAGTGGCTGCAGGTGATCGAGCATCAGGTGCGCAAGCCGGCGCACGTCGTCATGCACGTGTTGCTGCGCCAAGTGCGCCAGGAAGCGGTGGTACTCCGAAACGATGTTTGCCATGCAGCCCCTCTACACAGAAAGACGCTGTGAGCGGCTTCCCTTGGCGGTGTTAATCGGCCACCCTCGCCCAGCTGCAGGTGGGCGTGTTTCCGTTCGCCGTTATTGCTTGTGGAATTTCTAAGGTAAATAGTCGATGACTTGGGGCGCCTGCGTCCTCTGCCGGAAGCGCTTCTGCTGATCGTAGTCGATCGAGCGCAGCATGTGGATCGGGTGATGATCTAAGTACAGCGCCACGCCCTTCCTGGCGTCCAGCGCACCGGAGGAAAGCCGTCTCTACCGGCTGGCGCTGAGCGGCGTGGCATCTTGCTGACTACGGAATTCAGTCCCGACGCGTAGCCGCTCCCCGAAGCACCCGCCGCACCTTGCCCAAAAGCTTCCAGGCCATCCAGCGCCGCCGCCAGGTGATGTTCTGCATCCGGCGGATGACGTAGCCAGGCGGCTGCGCGAACACCGCGTAGCCGAGCCAGTGCGCGGCCAGGCGGATGGCGTACTCGTAGTCCTCCGCCTCCACCTCGGTGGCGTTCGGAGCCACCAGGACCAGGCTCATCGATGCGGGCCGCTCAGCCCACCCGCCTCGGCGGTGTTCGCCCCACCGCCGCTTGGGGTCTTTGGTCTGCCCCACGTACACGCGGCGCCGACTGAAATGCAGGATGTACAGCGACCGATCCGCGCGGGTGTTGGTGCGCGTCCACTCCGAGCGCTGCCCGGCCATCAGCCGGAGTCCCGAAGAGTCCGCTCGGCCACCGCCCGACGCTCCGATGCAGCGACCGGCTTGACGATGTGCAGGCCGGCGTTGCCGATGATCGACAGATCCAGCACCCAGTCCCGGCGGTTGCGGGAGTCCCAGATGGCGAAGGCCTGCTCCACGTGCGCGTCGAAGTCGACCCCTGGGTTGACGCGCGCCCAGTGCTTGGCGCATTCGTCTTCCAACCCCCGCAGTTGCGACAACCCGAAGTGGGTGACCTGGTGGCACGGCCTGCACACGCTGACCAGGCGCTTCAAGATCTGCGTGCCGTCCGGCCGATAATCCCAGCGTTCGTGCGCTTCCAGGACGCCTCCATCGCCGCAGATCTCGCACCGGTTTCCGGCGCGCTGCCGGATGCCCACCGAGAGTCGAGTCCAATCCTCCGGGGCGACGCAATAGCGCACATTCGTGAACCAGCACGAGCGCGGAATCAGATCCACGAACAACCCCGATCCGAACGCGCGATCTTCTCCGGGCAGATCGGTAATGGGCTCCACCTCTTGAACGACACGCCACTGCAACCGCATCGCGGCGGCCACCTCCGGGTCCGGTGCGACCCAGACCTTGAGAGTCGGGTTCCACCGCGCGCCCATCGCCTTGGCCGCCGCCTTATCGGCGAACGGCACATGGAACGGAATGGGCACGAACCCGCTCACCAGGAATAGCCCACGCCGACGCCGACAGAGCGATCACGCCCGGCGACGGAGCCATGGATCCCGAAGGCCACATGTCCATCCGAGCTCACATGCTGGTAGCCGACCGCCAGGCCGTTGTGCCCACCGGCGAAGCCCACGGCGGCGCCGATGCGGTTCTGCCCCGACAGAGCGCCCAGCTGCGAGGCCAGGGAGGCTTGCGCCGCGCCCATCGCCTGAGTGGTGGAGAACCGCGCGTTGAGCTCACGCATGCGCATATCGGTGTAGTCCTTGGCCCAATCCTTGGCCTGCTGGACGCCCTTGTCGGTGTACGTGCGCGCATCCACCTGCGCCTGGAACAACTGGCGGCCGTTGACTGCATCCATCGACTGCGCGGAGACCTCACCGTCGGCGACGTTCGACACCGTGGTGCCGCTCATCCCCTGCAGGGGCACCACCGCGACATTCACCGAGCCATCCGGGTTCGCGCCGTAATGGACCGCCTTGTCATCGTGCCCGTTGCCCGCACCAGCAACCCCATCCGCTCCCGCGGGGCCCGCTGCACCGGTGTCGCCCTTGTCGCCTTTCGGGCCTTGCGGACCTGCAGGACCGGCCGGGCCTTGAGTCCCGCCGCTGTTGTTGGACAGCTGCGTCAGTTTTCCATCCACCGCCGCGAAGGCCGAGCCCACGTCGGTGTAGACCGAGCCCTGGACCAGGTACGCAGGCGACTGGAACACACCGTTGACGAAGCCCGCACCGGCACCGAACACAGCGCCCAGCGACGATGCCTGGGCCATGTTGACGGCATCGAATGGGTCAAGACCGTTGGCGACGTTGGTGATGCGCACGTTGTTGCCGAGCCATCCGAACGTGGCCGTGTTCGCCTCCGAACACGAAGCCATGTACCCCACCGCCGAGCACTGAGCCGTGGCATGCGCCTGGGTGCCCAAGGCCGTGCCGTATCCGGCCTCAACGCCGAACCCGACCACCGTGGAGGCACCAAACCCCAAGGCCGTTCCGCCCTGGGTTGCGCTGGAGCCAACGCCCACAGCCACACCGGGCAAACCGCCTGCGCCGGTGAGTACCGAGCCACCGATCGCCAAACTGTTGGCTGAGTTGGCGACGGCTGTTGCGCCGATCGCGATGGAGTTGTCGCCCAACGCCTGCCCACCCGACAAAGCTGTGGACGCCTGTCCCGACGCCACCGATCCGGAGCCGAGTGCGAACGCATTCTGGCCCGATGCCAGGACGTTGTTGCCCAGAGCGAAGGCGCCATCACTGGAGGCATTGGCCTGAGATCCCAAGGCGAAGGACTGCGTGCCGGATGACAGCGCACTCGAGCCCAGAGCGAAGGAATCTCGTCCGGATGCGTTGGCGTTGCTACCCAAGGCAAACGCGCCCAGGCCTGTGGTGGAAGCCCCCACCCCAATCGCCAGCGAGTTGCCACCAGCGGCTGAAGCGGACGCTCCAATGGCTACGTCGTTGGTGTATTTGGCCTGCGTGCCCCAGCCCAGGGCCATCGAATAACCGCCGAGCGCCTGCGCATTTGTTCCGAACGCCGAAGCCGATTGACCCGACGCCACCGAAGCATCGCCGACCGCGGTGGCCTCGGGCGCCGTGGCTTGGGCGTTTTCCCCGATGGCTGTGGCCGTCGGCACCGCCGTGGCCCCCGTCCCCAAGGTGGTCTGGGCCATCCCCAACGCGGGGACAGCCAGGAAGAGAGCGGTGATGAGCGATGCAAGGCGCATGGTCGGATCCGGTGAGTGGTGGTCCTACCACCCAACCACACCGGGAGCGATCGTCAATCCATGTATGTCAGGAGTCGTGACGACTCCCTCACATTCCGACATAGGCTTGTCCCGCCGGCCGCGGTAGTGTCCCGTCAAGCACAGGAGACCCGCATGACAACCGGCGACAACCCACTCCACGAGGCCATCCGCTGGGAGGGCGATATTCGGCCCCTGATCCGCACAGGGCTCGACATCGACCAGCAAAACGCCCACCACATGACCCCGCTGTACGTGGCGGTCTACCAGGACAATCGCGACGCCGTGCAGGCGCTCCTTGCGGCCGGTGCCAACACCGCGATCACCGGCGTGGAGAACCGTTTCCCGCTGGACGAAGCCATCCATCAGGCCCGGATCGACATCGCCCTGGACCTGATTGCAGCCGGCGCGCCGATGCTTCCCACCTCCCTGGTCGATGCAGTGCGCCTCTACGATCCCAAGCCCGCCCTGGCGCTGATCGCCCGAGGCGCCGACCCGAACATCCAGCAGATCGGCACATCCAACCGCCCCATCCACTTCGCGGCCCAGGGCGCGCCCATCGCGATCATGAAAGCCCTCATCGACGCCGGCGCCCAGTTGAACCACCGCGATGCGCGGCAACACACGGCGCTGATGAACGCGGCGTACGACGGCCTGGAGGAGCACACCGCGCTGCTGCTCCGCTCGGGCGCCGAGCCCAGCCTTGCGGACCAGCAGGGCCGCACCCCGCTGGCCGTTGCAGTGATGCGCAACCGCCCGAAGGTGGTGGAGGCGCTCCTGGCGCATCCGCTGGGCCGCGCAACCATCGACCAGCCCAATCGGGCCGGTATTACCCCATTGCAGATCGCGCGGCTGGATGGGCGGGCCGATCTGGTGGATCTGCTGATCGGCGCGGAGCAGACGCAAGAACAGGAGCGATAAAAAAGAGACCCCTGAGTTTTCGACTCAGGGGTCTCACCACAACGGGCCACCGACCAAGGTACCCATCAGTTGCGCCCCCAGCGTCGCGTGAAACTGGGAGCCCACTCAGTAAACCACACCGGAGCCGTTTGGCAACTCCTCACTCTGCACTTGATAGGTGGCGTGATTTTGTTTTACTGACGTCCCACCCGAATCGCAGGTGCGGCGCCCATGAAGAGTCCGAGCTGGAGATGTGCCCAGCCGAAGTCCCCCTCGCGGACCGAGGGATTTTCGCAAGGATTACTTCTCCATGGCCCGCGCCGACACCCGCCGCCTCCGCAATCTCCCCACCGATGATGACCTCGCGCCGATCGACGGCGCCACCGTCCAGGACGGCCTCTACCACCAAGCCGCCCCGATCGACGAATCCATCGGACACCTGATCACCCACGTCCAGCGCGCGCAGATCATCTACTGCGACCCGCCGTGGGCGTACGGCGACAACATCGAGCGCGGCAAGGCCTGGGCGGCCTCCCCGGCTCGCCATTACCCGCTGATCCCCGACCGCGACATGCGGCGCTTCTTCCAGGAAGGCGTCCGCAAGGCGATGGCCGCCAACGCCATCCTGGCGATGTGGGTGCCCAACTCCCAGCTCCCGCTGGCGCTGGATCTGATTGGCCTGGCCGGATGCAGGTACGCCGCGAAAACCACCTGGCGCAAGCGCCACGAGTCGGGGGTCTCCGCCGGATGCGTCAGCAACGGTGCGATCCGGCCGTGCTCCGAGGACCTGCTCATCGCCCACCGCGGTGCAGGCCTGCGCCAACGACCGAACGTGCCGCAACTCGACTCCGTATTCGACGGCGTGCGCGGTGCGCACTCAGCCAAGCCCACCTGGATTCGCGACTGGCTCACCCAAGCCTACGGCCCGCAAACGCGGCGGGTGGAACTGTTCTGCCGCGACTCCGGCAACGGCTGGGACGCGTGGGGCAACCAGGCGATCCCGATCTCAGCGACCCCGACCTCAGACGAGGAGATTGCAGCATGAAAACCCACCGCCTCCCACCCGAGCAGATCGCGCAGCGCCGCGAACTCATCCGACAGCTCTCCCTCGACGGCCTCACCGTCGCGCAGATCATCCCGCACCTCAAAGCCTTCATCCCGACCTCACCCAAGGAAACCGCCGAGCGCATCCACCTGCGCACCCGCAAGATCGTCGAGAAGGACCGGCGGACCATGGGCCTATCGACCTACGTGATGGTCGATCGGGAGCAGGTCCGCACCCGCCGTCAGGAACTGCGCGCCCTGGTCGATCGCAACCAGACATTCTCGGTCCAGGAGTTCGCCGCCAAGCACCATGTCAGTCCCCAGGCCATCACCAACGACCTGGCGCGCTGGGGCGAATCAAAGAACCCGGCGTGGATGGCCCGCAAGCTCAACAACGCGGCCGGCCGCGTCCTCGCCGGCGCGTCCACCCAGGAAGCGGCCAAGCAGAACCGGATCTCCATCGCATCCGTGCGGCGCTTCCTGGTCCAGACCAACCCCGATTGGCGGGAACTGCGCCGCTGCACCGAGGACGGCCCAGCCACCTGGGTGTGGCCCAAGCGCCCCGATGCGTTCTTCGCGCGCCTGGATCACGGGATCGAGGGGGCGCGTGACGCACTCAACCGATCGGCGTTGGACGCCGCGGTGCAACGTCAATCGGTCCCCATCCTGCACGGCCTTCTCGCGCGCACGCCCGAGATCGCCGAGGACATCCGACGGCGCGTACACGAGCAGCGCCGACCATCGATTGAGGTGCTGGATCTGCTCAGCCTCCACGGGGTGCCCATCGACGCCGCCTGGATCGAGCGCTACCAGAAGCGTCAGGCACGTGCCGACCGCAAGCGGCTGCAAGGCGGCGACCCAACACACACCAGCCCGCCTCCGCGGCGGATTTGACTTCACCCCCACCCGAGCGATGTTGCCGCCATGAAATCCGAACACGACCCCACCCTCGTCTTTGACGAACACGCCATCGAGGCCAGCGACACCGAGGAGGTGCGCGTGCTGCGCACCGACACCGGCTACACGCTGCGCAGCGGGACCGGCTCGCCGATCCACGTCGTCCTCGAGACCCTGGAGCTCGCCCTGGTGCAGGGCTCCACCATTCACCTGGACCTGCCATGAGTTTCCACGACCAGCATCTGACCGATCTCACCCAGCGGATGGTGGACATCCTCGAAGCCGGCGATCTGCCGCCCTGGCTCAAAGGATGGGAGCCCGGGCACGCGCCCACGGGCCCGTGGAACCCCACGACCGGCAAGCAGTATTCCGGTGAGAACGCGATCAACCTCATGATCGCGCAGTGGGACCTGGGCCTCGACCAAGCGTCATGGATGACCTACAAGCAGGCGGCGGCCGTGGGCGGCCAGGTGGAGAAGGGGTCGCGCTCCGTGCGCATCAAGACGTACATCCCGATGACCGATCAGGATCTCGCCAAGCTCCAACCGGGCGACTACGCGGGGCCCATGATCAAGTACGCGCACGTCTTCCCGGTCTCGATGATCGCCGGCCTGCCGGAGAATCTGACCGCCCCGACCAACCCAAAGGTCCTGGACGTCTTCGAGCGGCACAAGGCCTGTGAAGAGCTGATCGACAAGGCGCAGAACGCGCTGGGCATCACCATCAAGCACGACCGGGAACAGCCCTTCTACCAACCGTCGACGGACACCATCCACTGCCCCAAGCCGGAGTCCTTCCTGAGCCCGGACCACTACTACGCCACGGTGCTGCATGAGATCGCGCACGCGACCGGCCACCCCAAGCGGCTGGACCGCGACATGAAAGCGCTGTGGGGCACACCCGAGTACGCCAAGGAGGAACTGATCGCCGAGACCGCGTCCTACTTCATGGGCGTGCGCTTAGGTGTTGGCCACGATCCTACGAACCACGCGGCCTACATGCAGCACTGGATCGACGTGCTCAAGACCGACAACCGGGCGCTATCGCAAGCGGCGGCCCAGGCCGAACGCATCTGCCAGGCCCTGGGGATCACCCAGCTGCAGACGCAAGCTCTGGAGCGCGTTCAGGAGCGCGACGAGCAAGAAATCGCAGCTTGATCCCATGATCGTTCATGTGCGCCGGCCGTTTGGGCCACGCCAGACAATAGGCGTTCATGTCCTCCAGCGCGGCGGGGAACCACACCTTCGCTTGTAGGAAATCCATGTCGTCCAGCTGGGCGCGGGCGACGGCCAGGGCCGCCCGGACCTCGGAGACACGGCGGCGCTTGATGGCTTTGAAAAGTGTTTCGTTCATGACGCAATCCTCGACTGGGGATGGTGGTTGGGACCCATTTATCCAATCACACCGGGGCCAAAGCGCAACCCGTCGAAACGGGAAGATGTGAGGAACGCCGCAATCCCGAGTATTGAGTCCGGACAAGTCGTGCGGCTTTCGTAGTGTGTGGAGGACACACCACATCGAGACCGACCGTGACCTTGAGCGACGAATCCTTCACGCCCGCGATTATTGAAGCCATCCGGCAACGCGATGAAGGGCACCTGCGCGACATCCTCTCGCGCATCCCCGCGCAGGACCGCGTCACCCAGGTCAACCAACCTGATCGCCACGACATCACGCCGCTGATGTGGGCTGTCAACCCAGTAATGGCGAGGGCGAGCATTGTCGCCATGTTGCTTGAGGCTGGAGCAGATCCGTCTCGCGTCAATCAAACGAACATCAATACGCGAAACCCCCAGATCCTGTACATGCTCGAAGCCGCCCAAGACCGCACCACGCTGCGGCAGGTGGTGGGCCTCCCCACCAACCTCAACGCGGACCAACCCCGCGCCCGGAGGCGGATGTGAAGCGCCTGCTCGCCCTCCTCCTGCTGCTGGCTCCCATCTCCTCCTGGGCCGCCTGCACGGTGTCGACGCCCGGCATCAACTTCGGGTCGTTCGATTTTCTGGGGCAAGCCGGTGTGACCGCCCAGGGCTCGCTCGACGTCACGTGCGACGTGCCGGGACCCATCACCGTCAACATCACCGACTCTGGCGGCCTGCTCCAAAACAGTGGCACCCTGCAACTAACTGATCCCACCACGAACGCGGGATTCTTCGCGCATATCTACCAGGATGCCGCCCGCACCCAGCCCTGGGGTTCGGGATCGGTCGGTATGACCGTCCCATCCGGCACGTACCACGGCGCGTTCTTCGCGAACATCCAGTGCGCGGACAACAGCTGCTCCGGCAACAGCATCCGAGCCGGCACCTACATCGACACCGTTCAGATCCAGGTAATGGCCGGCGGCGTCCCGCAGAGCACCACCACCATGCAGGTGACCGCCACGATCACCCCGGCGTGCACCGTGGAAGCGCAGGACATGCAGTTTCCCAACAGCGGGGATTTGTCCCCTGAGTCCGGGTTCACCGGCGCGGCGGCGCAGTCGTGGATCACCCTCACCTGCAACGACTACCGCGACGCCACGATGGAGCTCACCAAGGGCCCGATGGTGCGCGCGGGCGCCCCCAGCCCGGCCATCACCTACGACTTCTTCCAGGACGCGGCGCACACGCTGCCCTGGGGCGTATCCAGCCAAGCGCGCCCGGTCGCGACCCTGAACCGCTTCCTGCAGATCCCGGTGTACGGACTCATCCCGCCGCAGCCCACGGTCCCCTCCGGCGTCTATCAAGCGCCGGTCCGCGTGGATGTCGCGTTCTGAAATGTGATCACTACCACACGGGGAACGATTGCCAATCCGCGCGAACCTGGTTTGATGAAGTCTCCACCCTCCATCCACAACATGAGACCCCAACCTATGAAACTCGTCCCCTCCCTCCTGGCCGGCGCCCTGCTGGTCGGCTTGACCGGATCGGCCGTCGCCGGCACGGCCTCGTCCACCATCCCGGTGACCGCCACGGTCATTCCCGCCTGCGCGATCACCGCCGCCAACATGCAGTTCGCGGCGGTCGGCAACATCTCCCCCGAGTCCGGCTTCACTGGCGAAACCACCCAGGCCGTGCTCGCCCTGACGTGCAACGACACGAGCCTGAGTGCGACCGTCGAGCTCGCCAAGCAGCCGATGCTCAACAGCACCGACGGGGTCACGGCGATCTCCTACAACCTGTTCCAGGACGCCGCCCTCTCGCTGCCGTGGGGCACCGCCGCCGACAGCACCGCGATGACCCTGGTCTCCGCCTACGGGGCGAACCCGCTGACCGTCTACGGTCAGATCCCCGCCCAACCCAACGTCGTGGCCGGGGTCTACTCCGCCCCGATCACCGCCACCGTGTCGTTCTGAGGCCATCACCCATGAAGAGCAAACTCATCCCCTCCCTCCTGGCCGGCGCCCTGCTGATCGGCCTGGCCGGCACCGCCACCGCCGGCACCACCTCGACCACGTTCAACGCCGGTGTCACCATCAACCAGGCCTGTGAAGTGGCCGGCACGCCCGTGGACTTCGGCTCCATCGGCATCCTGGCTGACGCTGCCAACGGCGTTCCCGGCGCCGACAATCTGCAGGTCACCTCGACCCTCTCCCTGAACTGCACCGACACGGTGCCGATCACGGTGTCGGTGGCTGGGGTAAGCCACTACAACGTTGGTTTCACAGCTGGCACAAACGGAATTTACGGCATGGTGAATAGCACCGACTCGACTTCCTTGCTCAAGTACCGCGTCACACAAGATTCTGCGGGAACGATTCCGTGGGGTGACGTTACCGACAACGCCGCCTTGGCCATGACGGCCACCGTGGGCACCTCCACCGTCCCGATGTACTTCTCCATCCTGGGATCCGACAACTCGAGTGCGCCGTTCAACAACCCCGTGAAGGTCGGCAGCTACTCGGACACCGCAACGGTGACCGTGGCCTGGTAAACCCAGGCGGCCAGGTGGTCTGATCACCCACCTGCAAGAATGCAAAACACCGCCCGATGGCGGTGTTTTGTTGGGTCTACACCGTGCGCCGCGGGACCGGTTCGTCCTCGTCGGGATCAAGCCCGGACACCTCCCGCAGCACGGCTCGATCTTGGAACGCCCGCTCGACGGCTTCGGCCTTGTCGGCCACCGACCGCAGGGCCTCCACGTATGCAGCGGTCCAGGCACCCCGCTCGTCGGGGTTGGACCACGGCTCATCAAGGGCCACCGCGAGAGGCGCCACCAGCCAATCCGCAGCATCGTGCAGGGCGGCGTCTGAGATGGTGAGGATATGCCCCACCACACCGCCGGAGGCGTCCTGGGCCCACACCTGCGGCACCTGCAGGGCGGCCCAGGAGTCCAGGACGAACTCCCGACCGCGGATCATGATCTGCTCGAGCGCGTGCAGGATCGCCCGATGCTGACGCATGGAAATGGCTCGATCAATCGTGTCCCGATTTTTTCGAGCCAGCGCGGCGTTGGCCGCTCGGCGTTGCTGGAGCGTCGTCGTCGCTTCCTTCGGGCTTCGTTTTGCGTCCATGGTTCGCGCGCCAAGTAGGGATCACAACCTCCGGATCGTTCGCCTCATCAAGACGGGGCCGGTCGGAGTTCTTGAGGATATTCCAGACGCGGGGGCTGGTGGCGATGATGGACTCGTCGATTTTCTCCATCGCCTCCTGCATGGTCGACCACTCCGCCACCGAATAACGCTCGGACACCTTCGCCATCGCCTCGGGATCATCGTCGCGCGTGTGGTGCAGCAACTGGGAAACGATGTGGCCGGGCAGAAGCTTCGCCGCCATGCGGCCCATGGTCCGGCGGAAATCGTGCGGAGTCAGCCCCACCTCGATCCCCGAATCGAACCGCACGTTGTCGATGATCGACTTCGAGTCGGTGTAGTGCCCCTCGGCCGCTTTGGGATTGCGTGCCGGAAACACCCAGCGATCCACCTGGGCCAAGCGCCACTCGGCGCGCTCCTTGGCTTTGAAGGCCTCCGTGCGCACCATTGAGCCGACCTTGGCCCCCATGTACTGCTCCTCCGCCTCGGCCAACACCTTCTGCAAACGCGCCCGGGTGCCCTCCCGGGTGGCGGCCCGCCACGCCATGACGCGCGACGCAAAGTAGGCCACCGGGAACAGGAGCGAATCACCGTTCTTCGTGTCGTGGATGAAGACCTGGGAGCCTGCATAGCCCGTGGTGGGATTGCGCGCCGTCGGCTTAGGCGCGAGCCACACCCAGGACACCCGCGGCGGAGTGGCCTCGCGATCGTCCTTCGAGACGGCCTCGTACCACATCAGCTTGGTGATTTCGGCCTTACGCGTGCCCCAGAGCAGCATCAGCAGCAGGTAGTCGACACCGGCCGCGTTGTGGCCGCCCTGCTGGTCGCGACGGCCCACGATCGCCTTCAACACCGTCGGCAGGGACTTCGTCCCCTTCTCGTCGTCGTCCACGCCCAGGGGGTTGCGGATCCGAGCCGCCTCATAATGACGGCGCAGCATGCGGGTGGATCGGTAATAGCCATCGGCGCGCAAGACCGAGAACGGGTTGTAGGTGAGCGCCACCGGCCGGCCGGCGTTGGACGCCGCCCCGCGTTCGGTGTGCAGGACCCGCTCCACGGCTCGGGCAGCATCGCCCATGGTGTGCTCGGCCGACGCCAACCCAGCAGCGAACGCCAAGGCGACCTGCTTGCCTTCGAGCCCCAAAAGCTTGTGCAGCTCCTCGCGGGTGAGCTCCCACCACCCGCGGCCCTTCTTGTCTTTGTAGGCGAGGAGCTTCTCCCGCAGCTCGTCGCCCAGCCGATTGGACCGGCTCATGGCGGACACCCGCAAATCCACCCAGGCCTTCCGGACGCGCTGATCCGTCAAATCCGCAATCGGCACATCCGCCAGACCGACCTCGGGGCGCGCCAGCCGCGCGAGTGCATTGCGGGCCCCGATCACTCCGGACTCTTTGCCCTTTTCCTGGTGGATCTTGAGCGTCAGAAAATCGATGTAGGACCGCATCGCATCCCCCACCGTGGTCTTCCGGGCCGCCTGGGTATCGTCCTCGGCCTGGACCACCACGCGTGCATCCTGACGCAGGGCCTGGGTGGACTTCCGCAGGGTGGCCGCTTGAAGGTGCGCGTCCTCGAGCGACCACTCCGCAACCGGCCCGATCTGGTAGCGCAGCTCCTTCCCATTGAGGGGAACGCGCACCTCATACCGGGCGCCGCGACCACCCACGTAGATCGACATGCCCAGGGGCGCACCCGGCGAATGATCGGTGAACCGGTACGGCGCGCGGTCCTGGTTGGCCACCAACGTGGTCCGGCCCTTCGCATCCAACGCCGGTCGCTGGTCCACCGTGAGCGCCCGCAACTGAGCCTCTGTGAGACGATAACCCGCCATAGCCCCTCCCAACCGATCCGTCCAAGTGGGAAATGAGTAAACCACAACTTGGACGTCTAGGAGGGTTCCGGAACACAACTTGGACGGAACTTGGACGTCAAACCACCCCATAACCGACCAAATGAGCCCCATGCACCATCGGTCCATTTTCAAATATATGAATAATAACAAGCAGTTGGATGACTCTAAAACGCATACCCCTTTTATGCGCCAGTATCTCGCGGCCAAGGCTGAGCACCCTGACGTGCTGCTGTTCTTTCGCATGGGCGATTTCTATGATCTGTTCTACGACGACGCGCGCAAGGCGGCGCGACTGCTCGACATCACCCTGACCCAGCGCGGGCAATCGGCCGGCGCGCCGATTCCGATGGCCGGCGTGCCGTATCACGCCGCCGAGAATTATCTGGCGCGACTGGTGCGACTCGGTGAGTCGGTGGCGATCTGCGAGCAGATGGGCGACCCGGCGCTGGCCAAGGGTATCGTCGAGCGCAAGGTCGTGCGCATCATCACGCCCGGCACAGTGACCGATGCGGCACTGCTCGAAGATCGGCGCGACAACCTGTTGCTGTCCATTGCGGCTGCCGCGGGCCCGAGTGCGAGCTACGGCCTGGCATGGGTGGACTTGTCCAGTGGTCGCTTCCTGCTCAGCGAAGTGCCCAGTGCCGAAGCCCTGGCGGCCGAGCTGGCGCGACTGCAGCCTGCCGAAACCCTGGTCGGCGAGGACGTGGCGTGGCCAAAGCTGGTCAGCGCCCTGCCCGGCTTGCGCAAGCGGCCGCCATGGCACTTTGATGTGGATACCGCACAGCGCGAACTGAACCGCTTCTTCGGCACCCGCGACCTCGGTGGCTTCGGCGTCGACGGCATGCCGTTGGCCGTTGCCGCTGCCGGCTGTTTGCTCGGCTACGTCGAGGAGACCCAGAAGAGCGCGCTGCCGCATCTCACCGGCATGGCGGTGGAGAGTGCCAGCGAGACCATCGCGCTGGACGCTGCCACCCGCCGCAACCTGGAGCTGGACACCCATCCCAGTGGCCGTACCGAACACACCCTGCTCGGCGTGCTGGATGAGACGGTGACGCCGATGGGTGCACGGGCACTTCGCCGCTGGCTGACCCGGCCGCTGCGCTCGCGCCCGGTGCTGCGCCGACGGCATCAGGCGATCGGCATGTTGATCGACAATCGCAGCTACGAGGGGCTGCGCGAACAGTTGCGCGGCATCGGAGACCTGGAACGTATCCTCGCCCGCGTGGCATTGCGTACGGCGCGTCCGCGCGATCTCTCGACCCTGCGCGACGGGCTTGCGGCCGCGCCGATGCTGCGCGAGAAGATCGCCACGCTGGACAGCCCACTGCTGCACACTCTGGTCGAAAGCATCGGTGATCACGTCGAGACGGCGGCGTTGCTCGCCCGCGCCGTAGTCGAACAACCACCTGTGTTGCAACGCGACGGCGGCGTGATCGCCGACAGCTACGACGCCGAACTGGACGAACTGCGCCGCCTGTCCACCCACGCCGACCAGTACCTGGTGGAACTGGAGGAACGCGAGAAGGCCGCCAGCGGCATCAGCACCCTGAAGGTCGGCTACAACCGCGTGCACGGCTACTACATCGAGATCAGCAAGGCGCAAGCGGACAAGGCGCCCACGCATTACACGCGCCGGCAGACCACCAAGAATACCGAGCGTTACCTCACCGAGGAGCTGAAGACTTTCGAGGACAAGGTGCTGTCGGCGAAGGAGCGCTCACTGATGCGCGAGCGCGCGCTGTACGAGGTGCTGCTCGACACGCTCAGCGAGAAGCTCGAGCCGCTGAAGGCAGCGGCCAGCGCGATCGCCGCGCTCGACGTGCTCGCCACCCTGGCCGAACGCGCCGAGGCGCTGGACTGGAGTTCACCCGAGCTCACCGACGAGCCCGGCATCATGATCGAGCGCGGCCGCCATCCGGTGGTGGAGAAAGTTCGCGACGAACCGTTCGAGCCGAATGACCTCAAGCTCGACGATACGCGCCGGATGCTGGTGATCACCGGCCCGAACATGGGCGGCAAGAGCACGTACATGCGCCAGAACGCGCTGATCGTGCTGCTTGCCCACATCGGCAGCTACGTGCCGGCCAGCCACGCCGTGATCGGCCCGATCGACCGCATCTTCACCCGCATCGGCGCCGGCGACGACCTGTCGCGCGGCCAGTCCACCTTCATGGTGGAAATGAGCGAGACCGCCAACATCCTGCACAATGCCACCGCCGACAGCCTGGTGTTGATGGACGAGGTCGGTCGTGGCACCAGCACCTACGACGGCCTCTCGCTGGCGCGCGCATCCGCCGTGCATCTGGCCCGCAGCAGCCGTGCCTACACCTTGTTCGCCACGCATTACTTCGAACTGACCGAACTGGCCAGCGAGTTTCCTTCGATCGCCAACGTGCACCTGGATGCGGTCGAGTACGGCGAGCAACTGGTCTTCATGCACGCGGTGAAAGACGGCCCGGCCAACCGCAGCTTCGGCCTGCAGGTGGCCGCACTGGCCGGCTTGCCCAAGTCGGTGATTGCCGATGCGAAGCACACCCTGGCCGAACTCGAGCGCGGCATGTACCGGCAGGCCGGTACGCATGCGCCCGCTGCCGAAGCCTCGCCTCAGCTGAGCCTGTTCGCTGCGGTGCCACCATCGGCCGCCGTACGCGCCTTGGAAGAGCTCGAGCCCGATGCACTGACGCCGCGCGAAGCGCTGGAAGCGCTGTACCGGCTCAAATCCCTTGGCTGAAAGCCGCACCCCGCGCCTGCCCGCTCGCGGGCGATGCTTTTGCCTTGATCTTCGCCGTGCCTCAGAGCCGAAGCATCGCCCGCCAGCGGGCTCCTGTGACAGATCGGCGTGTGGCGTGCGCGTCATTCGTGCGAAGACCTGGCGGAAGTCTTCTCACCGCCGGGCGGAGCTTCGCCGCCACGAAACCTCTGCGCGCACGCAGAGGCTTCACGCCAGCAGCCGGCCCGGCGCACGCTCGCGCAGCTGGCCGCGCCATTACGCGAACCACGGCTCAACGTGAGGCTCTCAGCGCAAGCCCTTGATCTTCCGCAATTGCCGCCGGGCTTGCTTGTCGGGGCGACCCGCGGGGTGATCGAACGCCGCCCCGCTCAGTCGACGCTGCTCGCGCAAGGCCTCCCGCGCAGCCAGACTGGCGTCGGTTTCACGGTACAGCTGCTGGGCCTCGCTGGCCGGCCCGCGCCGTGGCGAAAGGCCCAGCACAGACACCTCAAGCCGCTCCTGACCGCGGCCAATGCGCAGGCGATCCCCCACATGCAAGGCCTTGGCCGGCTTGCAACCGGCATCGTTGACCTCGACGCGCCCGGCTTCGATGGCCTGTCGGGCCAGGCTGCGGGTCTTGAAAAAACGCGCCGCCCACAGCCATGCGTCAACGCGCAGTTCGACAAGTTTGGAAACTGGCAGCGTCATGGCAGCAATGGCTTCACCGCTCATTGCCGAAGAACCCCCGGATCAGTTCAAAGCCAGCCATGATGCGAGCCCCCGCTCGCTGGAATCCCGGGCCAAGTCTCGATGCCGCGCGCTCCGCAAGCAAGCGCTATCACGACGCCGCGCCGCCCAGCAAAAGGTTGCCCAAGGGCACCGTGAGCAACGACAGCACGATGCCGGCGCCCAGCACCGTGTTGGCCAGTGCCGGGTCCAGATCGTACTCGTCGGCCAGGATCGCGGCCGACACCATCGGCGCCATCGCCGCCTGCAAGACTCCCACGGTCAGCACCAGGCCACGCACGCCGGCCGCCGCACCCATCAGCCAGCACAGCAACGGCGCCGCCAGCAGCTTCCAGCCCAGCCCCCAGCTGGCTGCACCCAGTTGCCGCTGGCCTGGGTGGAACTTGAACTGCAGACCGACCGAAAACAACGCCAGCGGCGTCAGCGTGGCTCCAATGGGTGCCAGCACGCCATTCATCCAGTCCGGCCAGCCGCCGAACCGGCCCACCACGATGCCCAGCAGCAGTGCCAGGAACGGCGGAAACGAAAAGATGCGACGCAGCATCAGGTGTGGCCGCGGCGTGCGCCCGGAATAAATCGACGCCACCATGATGCCGACCGAGGCCAGCACCGGAAACGCGCCGAGCTGGTCGGCCACCACCGCCACCGCCAGCCCGGCCTTGCCATGCAGTGCCTGGATCAGCGGGTAACCCATGTAGGCGGTATTGCCCAGGCCACAAACCAGGATCAGCGCACCGGTCCGCTGCCGCGACCAGCCCAGGCGTGGGCCGAGCAGGCCGAACAGGAGCCATGCGCCGCCAAAGGTGAGCCACATCGCCGCCACCGGAAACCACAGTTGCGCGTCGAACTTCAGCTTCGGAATCAGCTCCAGCACCAGCGCCGCCAGCGCGACGTTCAGCACCCACCAGTTGATCCCCGGCACGATGCCGGCTGGCGGCCTGGCGAAATGTGCCACCAGCACGCCCAGGATCAGACACACGAACAGCAACAACAATGCACTCATGGAATCACGGCAGGACTCGGAAAAGAGCGTCATTAGACGCGATCCCGGCGCGGGCCGAAAGCGGCAGCGATGCCCATCGGCGATAATCCGAGCCTGCCCGTCGACCAGGTCGCTCCCCTTTGTCCATCAATCCCCCTCACCTCGTGCACGGGCTGGCTGGCGATGAAATCGCGCCGGACTGGCCGGCATTGACTGCGCCCGAACTCCAGTCGCTGCTACAGCGCTATCCGCAGCTGGGTCCGCCGCATCGCATCGCATGGCACAGCCCCCGCCCGCTGTCGGCCGCCTGTCTGGTCGAAACGCACGGCGGCGAGTTCTTCGTCAAGCGCCATCACCACAGCGTGCGCTCGACCGCCACGCTGGGCGAAGAGCATCGTTTCATGGCGCACCTGCGCGGCAACGGCATGCCGCTGGCGCAGGTCATCCCTGATGCCGACGGCGAGCGTGCCGTGGCCCTCGGCGACTGGGTCTACGAAATCCACCAGCGCGCCGCCGGTATCGATCTCTATCGCGAGAGCGTTTCATGGGAACCGTTGACGAACCGGGCGCATGCACACAGCGCTGGGCGCATGCTTGCCCAGTTGCATCAGGCAAGCACGGGTTACGCCGCCGCCCAGCGTCACACCCATATCCTGGTGGCGCGCAGCGAGCTGATCGCCGCACCGGATCCGGTCGCCGCCTTGCGGGCGCAATTGCCGCAACGCCCCGGCCTGGCCGACTATCTTTGCCGCCATGATTGGCAGGGCGATCTCGCTGCGCTGTTCGCTCCCCGGCACGCCGACGTCCAGCCGCGACTGGTCCGCGAGCCGCGACTGTGGACGCATGGCGACTGGCATGTCTCAAACCTGTGCTGGAGCGATCCTGGCGACAACGCACGGATCACCGCGGTGCTCGACTTCGGCCTGGCCGCGGCGAATTGCGCGCTGTTCGACCTGGCTACCGCGATCGAGCGCAATGCGATCGCCTGGCTGGCGCTTGACCGCGGTAGCGCAGCCGTCCACCCGGAGATCGCGCTGGCGCTGATCGAGGGCTACCGCCAGGTACGCCCGCTGGCCGATGACGACCTTCACCTGCTGGCCGACCTGCTGCCGCTGGTCCACGTGGATTTCGCGCTGTCGGAAGTAGAGTATTTCCACGCGATCACGCATTCGACCGCCAGCGCCGATGTCGCCTACCAGACTTTCCTGCGCGGTCACGCCGAGTGGTTTGGTACGCCCGCGGGACAAGCCATGCTGCGCGCCATTCGCGACGGAGCCTGACCCTTTCCCTCGCCATTCGTGGTTCAATACGCATTCTTGAAGCGGGGGTGCCCGGCGACGCCGGGCTGAGAGAGTCCCTTGGAACCTGATCCGGTCAATACCGGCGTAGGGAGCTTGCTGAGTCGAGGCGTCCCTCGGGACATGCCGACTCGCCGTCGCTTCGCCTGCAACCGGAAGACGACGACCATGACCCGCTCCCCCCTCGTGCTTGCCCTGCTCGCGACCCTCGGTGCTGCCCAACCGCTGCACGCCACCGACGCGAAACCCAGCATCCATCCGCCAGCCTCGAAAGCCGGCACGCCACCGGCTACCAACCTCAGCACCGTGCATGTGCAGGCACGTGCACCCGGCGATCGGCACAACACCGGGATCGACAGTTACGGCAATGCCTCGCTGCACGACACCCCGGCCGCGGTCACCGTGGTCACACGCCAACAGCTCGATGACCGCCAGATCCGCACGCTCAGCGAGCTCGCTCGCGAGGACGCCGCGCTCGGCGACAACTATGCGCCAGTGGGCTACTACCAGGACATCACGATCCGCGGCTATGCACTGGACCCGGCCACCGGGTTCCGCGGCAACAACCTCGCCATCACCGGCGAGCAGAAGGTCCCGCTGGAAGACCGCCAGCGCGTGGAGATCCTCAAGGGCCTGGCCGGGATCGAGGCCGGCGTGATGGAACCGGGCGGCGTGGTCAATTACGTGAGCAAGCGGCCGGCCCCTGTGCGCAACGTGACCCTGGGTACCGATTCGCATGGCTCGCGTTACGCGGCCGTCGACATCGGCGGCTGGCTCACGCCGACCTTTGGCCTGCGTATCAACGCGGCGCACGAGGCGATCCACTCGTATGTGCGGCACGCCAATGGCCGGCGCAGCATGCTGGCGCTGGCGGCCGACTGGAAGATCAGCACACGGGCCACGCTGGAGCTGGACAGCGATTACCAGACCAGCGGCCAGCGCTCGGTGTCCGGCTACCAGTTGCTCGGCGGCACCGCGATTCCGAAACACCCGAGCAGCTCGCGCATGCTCGGCTTCGAGCCGTGGCAGCAACCGGTCGGTATCGACTCCTCCAACAGCAGCGTGCGCTTCGACTACACGCTGAGCGACCACTGGCGCCTGCGCCTGGCCGGTGGCCACAGCCGCAGCGCGATCGACGACAACGTGGCGTTTGCCTACGGCTGCTTCTATTCGCCCGCTTGCGCCAGTGGCGCGACCCCGGGGTGGTTCTTCGCGCCCAATGGCGACTACGACGTCTATGACTTCCGCAGCCCCAACGACACCCGGGTCAGCGACGAGGCACGCGCCGTGCTGGAGGGCCATCTCGACACCGGCGCGCTGAGCCATGATTTCAGCCTCGGCAGCAGCACATTCCGGCGCACCATCGACCGCCGCGCATACGTCTACGACTACGTCGGCACCGCCAACATCGACCAGGTCGATCCGCCGTACTTCCCGCCCTCGCCGAACCAGCCCGGCCCCTTGCTGCGCCGGCTGACCAGCTGGCAGCATGCGCTGTTCGCGCTCGATCGCATCCATCTCGGCCAGCACTGGCAGGTCATTGCCGGCGAACGCTTCGTACGTCTGCACGAGCGCAGTTACGACGACACCGGCGCGCTGGAGCGTGACACGCGCCTGAGCAAAGCGCTGCCGCAGGCCGCCGTGCTGTGGCAGCCAAACCTGCCGACTACGGTCTACCTGACCTACAGCGAAGGGCTTTCGCTCGGCATCGAGGCGCCGTACTGGGTCAGCAACGGTAGTACCGTGCTCGGCCCGCGGCTGTCGCGACAGGTCGAGGCGGGCATCAAGGTCCAGGCCAGCGCTGCGCTGAACCTCACCGGCGCGCTCTACCGCATCCACCAGCCCTACCAGTTCGCGCAGCCGGACGGCACCGCGCAGGGCTTCACCTTCGTGCAGCACGGTGAAGAGGTACACACCGGCCTGGAGCTGGGCGCACACGGCAAACTCGGCGACAACCTCAGCGTGGTCGCCAGCGCCAGTTTCATCCAGGCACGCGCCGACAACACCGGCACGCCCTCGTATGAAGGCCACCAGGTGGTCAACGTGCCACGTTTCCGCAGTGCGCTGTACGTCGACTACCGACTGCCATTTGCGCCACAACTGAGCCTGCTCGGTGGCTGGCGCTACGCATCATCCAACGTCGCCAGGCCGGATGGCACGGTGCGCGTGCCCGCCTACCACGTGTTCGATGCCGGCCTGCGCTACACCACGCCGTGGAACGGTCACGCGCTGACCTGGCGCTTGTCGGTCGACAATGTGTTCAATCATTTTTACTGGCGCGATACCGGCACCTCTGGCGGCGACAGCTACCTGTTCCCCGGCGCGCCGCGACTGGCACGGCTCTCGGTCAACTACGCATTCTGATGGCCTGGATCGAACTCGCCGGCGCCTTGATCAGCGCCTGGGCGGTCTGGCTCACCGCCAGGCGGCGGCCGTGGTGCTGGCCGATCGGTCTGCTGTCGGTGCTCATCTACAGCTGGATTTTCGTGGATGCAAAACTTTATTCGGACGCGCTGCTGCAACTGGCCTTCGCCGGCCTGATCGTCTATGGCTGGCGCCGCTGGCTGCAGAACCTCGGCGACGACGGTCGCGTGCAGGTGGCGCCGCTGCCACGCGCGCAGGCCAGCGGCCACGTCGCGACTGGGGTATTGGCGGCGCTTGTGCTCGGCTACTCCATGCACCGCTGGACCGATGCCGCGCTGCCCTGGCTCGACGCGATGCTCACCGCCTTCAGCCTGGTCGCCCAATGGTGGCAGGGCCGCCGGCACATCGCCGCGTGGTGGCTGTGGATCGCGGTCGACGTGATCTACGTCGGCGAGTACATCTACAAGCACCTGCTGATCACCTCGGTGCTGTATGCAGGCTTCGTCGTGCTGGCGGTGATCGGCTTGCGCGCCTGGCGACAGGCCGCCGATACGCCTGCGACCGGCTGAACCCCGGCGGGACAGCACACTTGCCGGCGGGCATCAGAATCAGCAGCATGGTCGGCCACCACCCATCAGGAGCTGTCGTCATGAACGTTTTGACTTACAGATCGTTTCTGCCGGGGGTTGCCATCGCACTGGGGCTGCTCGCGCCGGCCGCCGCGCAGAACATCTACAAATGCCCGCAGCCGGGCGGAGGCGTTGCCTACACGGATCACCCTTGCCGCGCGGGCAACGGTGAATTGCTGCACAAGGCGGACGACAGCGAGGTGATCGATCGCTACCTGCGCCTGGGCCAGGACCAGCTGGCCAGACAATACGCTGACGCACGCCACCTCGGCGCGCTCTACAAGGAGCGCCTGGCGGCCTATCAACAAGCGCAGGAAGAAAAGGCCCGGCGTCAGCACGAACAAGCACTCGTCGCGCAACAGCGCGACGAAGCGGCGCGGCAACAGGCACGGCAAAACCAGATCGCCGAGCGCAACCGGCTGGAAGCGGAAAACGATGCCTTGCGCCAGCAGAACGACCAATATCGCGATGAACTGGCCCGCCCGGTGCCGGCGTACGCCCCCGCCTATTGGGGCGTGGCGCCAGCACCGTACTGGCGCCGGTCGCACCACCACGACCGCGACCCCGACAGCCGGCGGGCTCCACCGAGGGCACCGGTGTACCAGCTGTGCACGCAACTGGCCGGCGGCCGGGTGAAGTGCTGATCACGCATTTGCGATAACACAGGCCGTAGCAAAGCGGTCGCTGCCACCACGTACAATGGCGACTCCGCAATACCGGACGGCTCGATGCCACGCCTACGCGTCAAACGCTACCTGCTCACCGGCCTGCTCACCTTCATCCCGCTGTGGGTGACCTGGCTGGTGTTCAAGTTCGTGCTGGGCGTACTGGCCAGTATCGGCGCGCCGCTGGTCGCCGCGCTGCTGAACGGGCTGGCACTGGTGGCGCCGCGCACCGCCGACTCGTTGAAGATGGAATGGCTGACCTTCGTCGTCGCCTTGTTGCTCACGCTCGTCTCGCTCTACCTGCTGGGCTTCGTGGCGAACCGGGTGATCGGCCAACGCTTTCTCAACGGCTTCGATGCGCTGCTGGCCCGCATACCGCTGGTGCAGACGATCTACGGCGGCACCAAGAAGCTGATGGCGGTGCTGCAGAACAAACCCAGTGGCTTGCAGCGGGTGGTACTGATCGACTTTCCCCGCCGCGGCATGAAGGTGGTCGGCTTCGTCACGCGGGTCATGGTCGAGGAAGGCACGGGCCGCCAGATGGCGGCGGTCTACATCCCCACCACGCCCAACCCCACCGGCGGTTATCTGGAACTGGTCCCGGTGGATGAGCTGACCCCGACCGACTGGACCATGGACCAGGCGATGGCCTTCATCATTTCCGGCGGGGCGGTGGCGCCCGATACGCTGCCCGCCGCACCCACCGCCACCTTGCGCCGCGACAACCCCGAAGCCGATGGATGAGCACGCGCGCGTGGATTCCGCTGTCCACCCCTGACCTTTGACACTGTCTGACCCGTGACGATTGACCTAGCAGCCTGTCGAACTTTGCCGGTTGAGGCGAGAATTCAGCTGTGCGAGGACAGATTTTCGACGATTTGCAGGCCCATAGTGGTTCTATGGGTCAAAAAACGGCGGAAATATGGACCGCCCAGATGGATTCGCAGACCGACCGAGTAAAGTCCGACAGGCTCCTAGCTTGAACCGCTGTGTCCGCGTACTGGAGAGCACGGCACGCGGCTTATTCCGGCCTCCCAACCTGCCTGACGGGCAACATCACCTACCGAGGGATATCCATGACCAAGCAGTACCTGAAACCCCTGGCCCTGGCGGTCAGCGTGGCCTTGACCCTGACTGCCTGCGGCAAGCAGGAATCGGCTCCGGCCAGCGCACCAGCCCCTACCGCCAGCAGCGCGCCGGTCGCCGCCAGCACTACGGCGGCGGCGACGACGGACAAGAGCATCTTCGACGTCAGCGAGCTGGGCGCCCCCACCGAGGCATGCACGGACTTCAACCAGTTCGTCAACGCCAAGTGGGTCGAGGCCAATCCGATTCCATCCGACCACACCAGCTGGGGCGCCTTCAACAAGCTGGCCGAGGACAGTCTCAACACCCAACACGAGATCGTCGAGGCCGCCGCCAAGAATGCTGCCAGCGCCAAGCCCGGTTCCATCGAGCAGAAGATCGGTTACCTGTATCAGTCAGGCATGGACGATGCGGCAATCGACAAGGCTGGCTTCGATCCGATCAAGCCCCAGCTCAGCGCGATTGACCGGCTGAAGAATACTACCGGCATCATCGACTACATCGACGCGCAATCCGCCACCGGCCACAACCCGTTGTTCGCGTTCGGCTCGGGCGCCGACTTCCACGACGCCAAGAGGCAGATCGGCTACGCCTTCCAGGGCGGCCTGGGCCTGCCGACCAACCAGTACTACGTCGACGCCGACAAGAAGGCGATCCGCGATGCCTATGTCGCCTATATCGCCAAGACGCTGGAGCTGACGGGTGTGTCCGCCGACGCCGCGAAAAAGCAGGCCGACCAGGCGATGAAACTGGAGTCCGCGTTGGCCAAGGCGTCGCTGACGCCGACCGAGATGCGCGACCTGGACAACCAGTACCACTTCGTCAGCATCAAGCAGGCCGACAAGGTCACCCCGCACTTCAGCTGGCAGAAGTTCTTCGCAGCCCAGGGCGTAACCATCGACCAGGGCTTCTCGCTGTCGCAACCGAAGTTCTTCGCCGAGATGGACAAGCTGCTGGCCAGTGCACCGGTCAGCGAGTGGCAGGCCTATCTGCGCTTCCACGCCATCGACGGCGCCTCCAGTGCGCTGTCCAAGACCTTCCGTGACAACAAGTTCGCCTTCTACGGCACCACCCTTGCCGGCCAGCCGCAGCAGAAGGATCGCTGGAAGCAGGTGCTCGGTGGCGTCAACGGCGCCATGGGCATGGGCCTCGGCGAGCTGTACGTCGCCAAGGTATTCACCCCCGACGCCAAGCAGCGCGCCGAGGAGTTGGTGAGCAACGTGCGCGACGCGCTGAAGGAACGCATCGAGCACCTGGACTGGATGAGTGACGCCACCAAGGCCAAGGCCGTCGACAAGTGGAACCTGTTCCTGCCCAAGATCGGCTATCCGGACAAGGACGAGTGGCGCGACTGGTCCGGCCTGAAGATCAGCCCGGACAGCTGGTATGCGAATCTGCAGGCCGCACAGAAGTACAACTACGACTACGACCTGTCGCATATCGGCAAGACGACCGACCGCAAGGAGTGGGGCATGACCCCGCAGACGGTCAACGCCTACTACGACCCGAGCACCAACACGATCAACTTCCCGGCCGCGATCCTGCAGCCGCCGTTCTTTGACGCGAAAGCGGATGACGCGATCAACTACGGTGGCATCGGCGCGGTGATTGGCCACGAGTCCAGCCACGGTTTCGACGACCAGGGCAGCCAGTTCGACGGCTACGGCAACAAGAGCAACTGGTGGACCAAGCAGGATGAGACGCAGTTCAAGGCGCGTACCGGCAAGTTGGTGGATCAGTTCGACGCCTATGCGCCGATCAAGGACAAGCCGGACCTCCACGTCAACGGAAAGCTCACCCTGGGTGAGAACATCGCCGACCTGGGCGGCCTGAACGTGGCCTACGACGCGCTGCAGACCGCGCTGAAGAAAGACCCTGCCGAAGCGGACAAGAAGATCGACGGCTACACGCAGGACCAGCGTTTCTTCCTCAACTGGGCCCGCGTCTGGCGCGGCAGCATGCGCGAGAAAACCGCGATGCTGCGGCTCAACGTCGACCCGCATGCACCGATGGCACTACGCGCGATGGGCGCGCCTTCAAACATGGCGGCCTTCGCCAGCGCGTTCCAGTGCAAGGCCGGCGATGCCATGGTGCGCCCGGCCGCCAAGCAGGTGAAGATCTGGTAAGGCTGCCGTATTTCACCGCTTGAAAACCCGAGCCGCCCAAGGGAATGCGCGGCGCTTCTGCTGGCGGCGCCCTCATCTGCGGCGCCACGCTTTCATGCCCGCGAAACATTCGTTGTGTCTGGCTGTCGACGACATGTCCGGCTCTCGGTCGACCTGACCGGCCCTGACCTTTGACACTGTCTGACCCATAGCGTTTGGCCTAGCGTGAACCGGCAAAGGCGCGGTGGCGGGGGCGTCCGCCGAGCCGTGACCGATCAATCCATCAAACTGCCTGCGAGCAAATTCACACGGGAGGCATACTCCATGAACAAGACCTATTTCAAGCCGCTAGCAGCCTGTCGGACTTACCTGCTCTACTGGGTTAAAATTGCCCATCCCCGACCACGACCGATGGCATGCGCAGATTTCGACTGATCGATCGCGAGACCGACTACTTGTTGCCACCGTCCGTGCAGGACTGGTTGCCGGAG
>SCRO01000074.1 GCA_004298505.1 Rhodanobacter sp. | reverse complement strand
CTCGATCGCGACCTTGCGCTTCCGTCTCGCCCGCGTCATCGCTCGACACCTGTCACGATGCCCTTGCTGCGGAAAAGCGCATCGGAGAGTCATGCGTATTTAATAACACAGTAGAACTAGCCGCCGCACCGGGGTCCCGGTAGCGCGGCGGGCCGTCCCGGCCTACACCCTCGACCGACCGCTTCTATATCAAGGGGAGAGTTTCCCCCGGCTCTGCCGGCGGTGGCCAGCCGAGCGTGGCACAAGTTCGAGACCGGCTAAGTCCGGATTACATGCATCAGGATCACGCACCTGACATCCCGTGGTGAGGCGGACCGGAAAGGCATCGCCCCAGTCTTCTTGGCCCTGCACTCGGGCGAGCGACTGCGATGCGAGGTGCGACCGGTGCTTTGCATCACATGCGAATTACGCCGTGTGCACAGACAGACACTACCGCATCAGATATCGATCACGACGTCGACCGTAGGCTGGGAGCAACAGATCAGCACATTATCCTTGCCTGGACGCTCCAGCGGCTCTGGACGGTAGGCCACGGTACCGTCCACCAGTCGAGTAATACAGGTGTGGCACACACCTGTACGGTAGGCAAAACGGGTTCTGACATTGCAGGCTTCGGCGAGTTCGATCAGGCTCGCGTAACGGTCATTCCAGTTGACAGTGAGCCCACTGCGCGCAAACGATACCAGCGGACCGGTGCCGGGATCTCCAGGAGGTGCATGGACAGGTCCCGCCGCTTGTGAACGAGTCGAGGCAGACTCCGCGAGTGCACGGAGCATCGCCGGCACCGGGGTAACGCCGATCCCGGCGCTCAGTAAGACGACTGGCTGGGGGCCTTGACGCAGGACAAATTCGCCGCGCGGAGCGGCCGTGTCCAGGGTGTCGCCCACCTGCACGCGCTCGCGCAGGTAGCGCCCGGCGGCGCCGTGGGGTTCCTGTTTGACGCTGATGCAGTAATGCGCGGGGTTGGACGTCACGGTGAGTGAATAACTGCGCGACAACGGTGCGTGCCCATCTCCGCGCGAGAATACTTCGATGCGCAGTGCTCGTTCAATCTGGGCCAGCTTACGGCCAGGCAGGTTAAAGCAAGGCGTCCGCCGCCGCCACCGTGTCCGATCAGGTCCCCCTGCTTGTCGCCATCGATATTGAGATGGCGCACCCGGCCTTTGCCGGCAACCGAATGCTTCCACACGGCGGTGTGCACGGTCTTGTCATGCCAGCGGACATCTTGCGGCAGGCCTACGTTCAAGGAGAGCAATTGCGCCATCAACGGTCACCTCATGTTTTAACCATACATCGCCGGCACAGCCGTAGCGCCGCGCACCACAATCGGAGACCGCGCCGAGCGCACCCACGTAGCTGTGCCGGACTAAAGCGATGGCCGGCACGCGTGGACGCCGGACGATTTTTTCGCTTCGTGAGCTGACCGCCAGACCAGCGTGGGAGTCCCTTCGGTTCTGCCCTGGCTCTTGATCACATCTTGCATTGATGCAGAAGAGCCGGCGGGCAATGCCCGCCCTACCATCGCCGCTGCGTGTGAAAGGTGCGCGCCGGGTCGGCGCCGTACTGCAATCAGTACATCTGTGCCGTAGGGCGGAAAAGAATCTCGTTGATGTCTACGTCTTCAGGCTGGCCAATTGCAAACGCGACGGCGCGGGCAAAGGAGTCTGCCGAGATGGCGTGGGCGTAGGTCTTGGCCATTCCGGCGGCGATGTCGGGATCGGTGATCGTGTGGGTCAACTCCGTGTCGACCGCGCCAGGCGAGATGATCGTAGTGCGCAGGTTGTACGGTTTCACCTCCTGGCGCAGACCTTCGCTGATGGCCCGGACTGCCCATTTGGTGCCCGAGTAGACCGCGCCGCCTGCGCCAACCTTGTGACCGGCCACCGACGATACATTGATGATGTGGCCATGCTTCTGAGCGATCATGTGCGGCAGCGCGGCGGCAATGCCGTAGAGGACGCCCTTGATGTTGACGTCGATCATTTGATCCCACTCTTCAACGTGCAGCTTCTGCAACAACGAGTTGGGCATCAGACCGGCGTTGTTGAGCATTACATCGACCCTTCCATGGGTGGCGAGCGCATGGTCGACCAGCGCCTTGACCTGGGCGCAATCGGTCACGTCGGCCCGCATAACCGCCGCGTCGTCAAGCGAGAGCTCCCTGGCCAGCGCCTGCAGGCGCGCCAAACGCCTTGCGCCAAGTACGAGCTTGGCACCTTTTGCGCTCAACAGCCTGGCGGCTGCCTCGCCGAGCCCGCTGCTGGCGCCGGTGATGACGATGACTTTGCCTTGTATGCCTTGATCCATGATGGTTCTCCGTTGGTCTGCACGCGCACGCCAGCACCGAATCGGTGCGCGATCAAGTGGCATAGAGCGCTTGTCCGCATGCGCTTGCTTCATGAATGTCGCGTAGCGACGTCAATAATGTTCTCACCTTCGTCGCGGTTGCGCGAAAGCGCAGCTCCACCAAGGTCGCAGCGAAGTTGAGCGTTTTCCAATCGGCGCCGAGCCACATCCTGCGGGGACTGGAGACGCGGATTGACGTACGTCTGTTGAATCGAACCACCCGCAGCGTCGCAGACTGGCGGGCACAGCTGGATTAAGGAGGCCCAGCCCATGCGCACTGTAAATTTCACTGACGTCCGGAGCAATCTCAAGAACGTGCTCGATACGGTCGCTGCCGATCACACCATCACAATCATCACCCGCCGCGATTCCGAAGACGCAGTGATCATGTCCATGAGCGATTACAACTCCATCCAGGAAACCCTCTATCTGTTCGGCACCCAAGCGAACGCGGAACGCCTGCACGCCGCCATGGCTGAAGCCGACGATTCTCTACCCGCCGGCGCGCGGATCCTGGTGCCGAAAGACCGCGAGGTTGCGAGTGCGACCGGCACCGCCGCGGCGCGCAGCAGAGGCATAAAAGCCCTCACGCGGAAACAAAAGCTCCTATTGAAGGAGCAAGTGGCTACCAAGCCTGCCAAAGGCCCAGCGACGGCCTGCGCGAACGCCTCGGCGAAAAGGAAGGCGTGAATGGCCACCCAGGAGGAATAGGCAAGCCCGAGTCTCTGAAGTCCAACTGGACAGGCTGGTGGTCTCGCAGGATCACCTTGGAGCATCGCCTTGTCTATCGACTCTTCGACATGGGCAGGCCATCAAAGGAGCAGATCAAGCCTGAAAAGATCAGCGTGATCCAGATCGCGCAATGCAGGTTCCACTACGACCGATGAGTGGCCCCATGTCCCGGTTCCTCACAGGAACTCGGCATTTTTTAGCTTCTTCGCGGAACAACGTTTCAAGAAAGTCCATGTCCAATACCCACCGAGGCCAACAATGCTCGGCAAAGATCGATTGGATGCGGGCCAAAACGGCGAGCACAGGCAACCCGGATGTGCGTGGCCGCCAAGTTCACTGCCCACGCGGGCCATGTGGTCCTCAAATTTTGGCCGGCATTGTCCCGTGTTTCACGTATGGCATGAGCTCCACGTTGCGTGGACTGCCCCCGATCCGATGCACGAACCCTTCGCCGCCCCGCCGCTGACCGCCGCCGACGCTGACCGAGCCGCCCACACCATCTCATCGTCGCCCCCGGCGCGGCGGGCGGCTGCGCGACAGGCAGAAAATGCGGCGGAAATGATCATCGTCACCTTAAATCCCGACACGGCGTCGTGCTCGCGCAGCAACCCGACGGCTAAACGTGCTGCGCACATCGTCGGGTTTGGTGCGAATCGGCTGTACATGTGTGGTAGGCGCGTCACGCCTGGGAAGGGTCACGGAATCAGGTGATAGCTGATGTCACTGTGTGCCAGTGCGTTTTGCTTCTTAGAGCGGATCCCCTCGGCTCCATGGTTTGCAGATAGCAGCCAATCACACGCGCCAGCGTATCAAAGGCCGGCCGGATCTCGTCGGGGGTCACCCCCGCATAACCCAGCAATAGTCCGGACCGGGCACCCGCCCGATCCAAATAATAGGTACTCAAAGGACGCGTCACGACGCCCTGCTGCAGTGCGTCTCGAACCACGACGACATCGTCCACTGCATCGGGCAACGCCAAGATCAGGTGCAGACCAGCATCGTCGCCCACGATATCGAGCGCGTCGCCGAAATGCCGCCGGATTTCCTCGATGAGACAGGTACGCCGCTCGGCGTAACGCCGGCGCACCCGTCGAATATGAGAACCCAGATGGCCGCCCCGAATGAACTCGTTCAGGACAGCATGATGCACCATGTTGCCTTCGCGATAGAGCTCCGCCACCGCGTTGGCAAAGGCCTCCGCCACGGCTTCAGGGGCCACCAAAAATCCCACCCGAAGTCCCGGGCACAAGGTTTTGCTGAAGCTGCCCGCATACAGCACCCGCCCATCCTCGTCCATGCCCTGCAGGGAGGACAGAGGACGGCTGCCGTAGCGAAATTCGCTGTCGTAATCATCTTCCAGGATCCAGCAGGAGACCCGGCGTGCGTAATCCAGCAACATACGCCGCCTAGCCAGACTCATCACCATACCCAGCGGATACTGATGCGAAGGAGCAACCACGATCATCCGCGGCGGACGCGCCAAGTCCTGTTCACTGGGCCGGATGCCCTCGTCGTCAACCCGGATGGGTATCGGTTGCAAGCCAGAGGACAGCACCAGATTACGCACCCCCCAATAAGTAGGCTCCTCGATCCAGACGGTATCCCCAGGATCGCAGAGCAGCCGGGTCGCCACGTCAATGGTCTGGTGAATGCCTGTGGTCATGACGACCTGCTGGGCTGAGCTACGCACAGAGCGGACGCTGCCCAAATAATCGGAAATAGCTTGGCGCAAGGGCCCGTAGCCCCCGGCCGGCGCATAGCGCATCAAATCCCAGGGATCCTTGCGCCAAAGCCGATTCTGAATGCGCGACCAGACCTTGAGCGGGAACTCGCGCACCTCGGGAACCCCCGGCATGAAGGCGCCGGCCTGCACATTAGAGAAGCCCAGATGCGACAGCACCACCCGCCCACGGCGCGACAAATTGCGGCTGGGAACCGTTCTGTCGTCGGCGTGATTCTGGGCCGTCTGCTCATGAACTGTCGGCTCCACCAGATCCTGGCTGATGTCTTCGACATAGGTGCCTCGGCCCACGCCGGCGTGCACATAGCCTTCTTCGGTTAACTGATCGTAGACCCGCATCACCGTGTTGCGGGCAATATTCAGTTCGGCCGCCAGACTCCGCGAAGACGGCAGACGTGCGCCCGCAGTCAGATGACCATCCAGAATGGTTCTACGAATCAAGTCGTATAAACGTAGATACGCAGGGCCATCATCCCGGATGAAGACGTGCTGCTGCAACCATTCAGAGAGAACGAAGGATTCCACAATTGGCTCTATTAAATTTATCGAAATGGGTCTATTCGATAGACCGTAGCCTCAGTATAGTAAAAAAACACGGCAGGGGAACAACGTGCCAGGATCAGAGATAAGCATGACGGGTCTGAACCAGCAGCGGCAGGATCGCAAGTACGGCACTATCCCCATTGGGGTCGCTAGCAATTTCTTTGCCAAGCGCGCCTGGAACGCAGAACTCTGGGATGCTGAAGGCAAGCGCTACATCGACTTCGCGGCGGGCACCGCGGTTGCCAACACTGGGCGTTGCCGCCCACGCATCGTCGAAGCCATTGCGGCACAGCTCAGGGCATTCACACTCACCCACACGGCCTTCCAGGTCGCGCCCTATACCTCGTATATCGAGCTAGCGGAAAAGGTGAATCACCTCACGCCTGGCACCCACGCGAAAAAGACCGCATTTTTCACCACCGGTGCGGAAGCGGTGGAAAACGCGATCAAGATCGCCCGTGCGGCCACCGGCCGTACCGCCGTCATCGCGTTTGCGGGTGCCTTCCACGGCCGTACCTTCATGGGCATGGCCCTGACCGGGAAAGTCGCCCCGCACAAGCAAGATTTCGGCCCCTTGCCTGGCGAGCTCTACCACATCCCCTTCCCCACGCCGCTAGACGGCATTACTACCCAGGACTCTCTCAAGGCCCTGGACATGCTCTTCAAGGCCGACATCAGCCCCAAGCGTGTGGCGGCCATCATCATCGAACCGGTTCAGGGCGAAGGCGGTTTCAACGTGGCCCCGACAGATTTCCTGCAGGCGCTGCGTGAGCGATGCGATGAGCACGGGATCCTGCTGATCGTAGACGAAGTGCAAACCGGATTTGCCCGCACCGGACGCATGTTTGCCGTCGAACACTCGGGGGTCGTACCCGACCTCATCACCATGGCCAAGAGCCTGGCGGACGGCATGTCGCTATCGGGCGTCTGCGGCCGCGCGCATATCATGGACACCGCTCCGCGCGGATCGCTGGGTGGTATGTATGGCGGCAACCCGCTGGCCCTCGCCTCGGGGCTCGCAGTGCTGGACATCATCCAATCCGAAGGGCTGGTCGCTCGCGCCGAAGTCCTGGGCGAGCGGCTGCGTGCGGCGCTCGCGGCCAACAAGCACCCGCATGTGGCCGAAGTGCGCGGGCTGGGAGCCATGATCGCTGCTGAATTCCGCGATCCCGCGACGGGAAAACCAGACCCAGAAACGGCCGCACGGATTCAGCGCCGGGCCATGGAACAGGGACTAATTCTGCCGACCTGCGGCTCCTACGGAAACGTCATCCGCTTCCTCGTCCCCCTGACAATCCCTGATAGCGTCCTGGAAGAAGGTCTGGCTATTCTTCGGGAAGAATGGTGTCTTGAAGCGAGTGTCGATTCGCCTGCTCGCACCCGGAGGTACCCCTTGATGTCTGCTGTCCCTACTGCCGAGCCCCTGGTCCGATTCCAAGGGGTTCAAAAATCCTACGATGGGTCTCACTTAGTCGTTCGAGATCTCAACCTCGATATCTACCCGGGCGAGTTCCTGTCGCTGCTGGGCCCGTCAGGCTCCGGCAAGACGACCTGCCTGATGATGCTGGCCGGCTTCGAGTCGCCCACCGGGGGGGATATCTTCCTGGAAGGTCGGCGGCTCAATGACGTTCCCCCGCACCGTCGCAATCTCGGCATGGTGTTTCAGAACTACGCACTGTTTCCCCACATGACGGTGGAACGCAACCTGGAATACCCCCTGAAGGTGCGCAAAATTGCACCCAAGGAACGCACCAAACGCATCATGGATGCGCTGGCCATGGTCCAGATGCAGGATTTCGCCAAACGCTATCCAGCGCAACTATCTGGCGGACAGCAACAGCGCATCGCGCTGGCACGAGCCTTGGTGTTTCAGCCGAAGATCGTGCTGATGGACGAGCCGCTAGGTGCCCTGGACAAGCAGCTTCGAGAACACATGCAACTGGAGCTGAAGGCGCTGCACCGTCAGCTCGGCATAACCTTCGTCTACGTCACGCACGACCAGAGCGAAGCGCTCACTATGAGCAACCGGATCGCGGTCTTCAACCAGGGAATCATCCAGCAGGTCTCCAGAGCCGACACGCTGTACGAATCACCCTGCAACCGCTTCGTAGCCGGCTTCGTGGGGGACAGCAACCAGTTCGCAGGTACGGTACGAGCGGTCGATGGCGATTCCTGCCAGGTCGAAATCGCGGGCGAACACCTGCTGTGGGGCATCAACACCCAAGCTCTCGTAATCGGTAGTCCCTGCATCGTCGCCATACGTCCGGAGCGGATTGTACCCTGCACGGACAGCAACGGCAGCAATCAATTCCAGGCCAATCGGGTCGACGAGGTCTACTTCGGAGACCACGTCCGACTACGTTGCCGCATCGCCGATTCGGAAACTTTTTTTGTCAAAATGCCCCTGGCTGCGGACTCCGGAACACGAGGCCAAGGGGGACACGTCAACCTGATCGTCGCTCATGAACACGTCCGTGTTTTTCAGCCCTGATTTTTCACCCGCCCCACAATAACTAGGAGACGTCCATGAAACCTCGTCCTCTGTTGCTCGCACTCGCACTCTCTGTGCCCTTCGCAATGCTCGGACAAACCTCTGCACAGGCTCGCGACCTGACCGTCGTAAACTTCGGCGGCGCCAATGGTGACGCCCAGACTGCCGCCTTCATCAAACCCTTCGAAAAGGAATCCGGGAAACCTGTCATCTCCGTGGCCTACAACGGCGAACAAGCCAAGGTCAAGGCCATGGTCCAGTCCCACGACGTGGTCTGGGACGCGGTCGAGGTAGAAACCGGCGACCTGGGTCGCGGCTGCGAGGAAGGCACCTACGAAAACATAGACTGGAGCAAAATCCTCGACAAGAGCGACATAGTCCAAGGCGCACTCAAATACTGCGGTGTGGGAACCTTCGTCTGGTCCACGGTGCTCGCCTACAATGCCGATGCGCTAAAAACGGCACCTACCGGCTGGGCGGACTTCTGGAACGTGAAGAAATTCCCGGGCAAGCGCGGCCTGCGCAAGGGCGCACACTACAACCTGGAATTCGCCCTCATGGCTGACGGCGTTGCACCCAGCGATGTCTACAAGGTCCTGGCCACTCCCGAAGGTGTGGATCGCGCATTCAAGAAGCTCGATGAGCTCAAGCCGTACATCCAATGGTGGGAAGCGGGTGCACAGCCGGTGCAAATGCTGTCGGCGGGCGACGTCGTGATGTCTGCCGCGTATAACGGTCGGATTGACGCAGCGCAACGCGAAGGTCGAAACCTCAAGGTCGTCTGGAACGGTGGCGTCTACGACTTCGACTACTGGGTCATCCCGACGGGTTCTACCAACAAGGACCAGGCCATTGCGTTCGTGAAATATGCGAGCTCGCCCAAGGCTCAGGCCGCCTATTCTCAGCACATCGCCTACGGCCCCATCAGCAAAAAAGCTATTGGCATGCTGAGCCCCGACGTTCTGGCCAAGTTGCCCAACTCTCCAGCCAACGCGCGCAACGCGCTGTTCAACGACTTGGACTTCTGGACCGACCACGGTGAGGAGCTGGAACAGCGCTTCGCCGCGTGGGCTGCCCGCTGACCTTGCATCGGGGCTGGCCTGCATGGCCGGCCCCGTACCCCACTTTCACAAGATCTCGGTATGAACACGACTCTCGACGACCTCACAGCCATCAAACGCACGATGCGGGTCGCACAGCACCGCAGGGCTTGGCGTGCGATGATATTGGTTGGTCCGCTGGCGCTGTTCCTGCTGATCATATTCGTCATTCCCATTGGGTCGCTACTGACGCGGGCGATCGACAACCCCGAAGTCATCCAGACGCTGCCGACCACCCTGAAGGCTCTGCAGCATTGGGACCGAAAATCGACACCGCCCGACACGGCCTATCTGGCCCTGAGCCAGGATCTGACAAAGGCCAAAAATAGCCCGTCGGCCGGAGAGCTGGCGCGACGCTTGAACTATGAGATCCCGGGTTACCGCTCGCTGCTCTTCAAAACCTTACGACGCACACCCATTCAAGCCACAGATGGCCCCGCAGCACGCGACGCACTCCTTGCAATCGACAAGCGATGGAGCGAGCTGCCCTATTGGGCCGCAATTGCCAACAACGATAAATCCTGGTCCCCGTATTACCTTCTCGCCTCGCTGGATCTGAAGCTCAACAGCAAGGGCGACGTCACGTCCGTGCCGCCCGACACCTCGGCATTCCGAGCCATTTTTTCACGTACTTTCGTCATCAGCCTGGTGGTGACGCTGGTCACGTTGCTTCTGGGCTACCCACTGTCCTACTGGATCACGCGCCTGAGCAAGCGTCGGGCCAATCTGGTCCTCATCTGCATTCTGATCCCGTTCTGGACGTCGATCCTGGTACGCATTGCTGCCTGGGTGGTCTTGCTGCAGCGTGAAGGCCTGGTCAATTCCGCCTTGATGCATCTGGGTTTGATCTCCGAACCGCTACCACTGCTCTTCAATCGCCTGGGGGTCTACATCGCAATGGTGCACATCCTGCTCCCTTTCATGGTGCTCCCGCTATATAGCGTCATGCAGTCGGTGCCCCCCACCTACCAGCGCGCTGCCATTTCGTTGGGGAGCCACCCTTTTGCGGCTTTCTGGCGCGTCTACGTGCCGCAGACCTATCCGGGCATAGGCGCCGGATCGTTACTGGTTTTCATCATCGCCGTGGGTTACTACATTACGCCAGCACTGCTGGGCGGGGCCGGTGACCAGATGATCAGCTACTACGTGGCTTACTTCACGAATCAGACGACCAACTGGGGGATGGCAAGCGCCCTCGGCCTGATCCTACTCGTGGGCACCCTACTGCTCTATAGCCTGTATCGCAAGATTTCAGGCAAGGAACTGACTCTAGGATAGAGACGACCATGCTCAAGACTGTCCTTCCACACTACGTCTCCACGACCGAGCGCATCTGGTACTACACGCTACGTATCCTGTGTGCCCTGATCCTGCTTTTTCTGGTACTGCCCATTCTGGTCATTATTCCGCTCTCCTTCAGCCAGAGCTCTCTGCTGCTCTACCCCATCCAGTCGTTTTCCCTGCGCTGGTATGACACGCTCTTTCACTCGAGTGACTGGATACGGGCGGCGACCAACAGCTTTATCGTCGCGCCATCGGCCACCGTGATTGCCACGGTTCTGGGAACCTTGGCGGCTGCCGGTCTGCACCGCGCGCAATTTCCGGGCAAGGGTTTCCTGGTTGCCGTGCTCATTTCACCCATGATCGTGCCGCTGGTCGTGACCGGCTTGGGTATCTACCTGTTCTTCGCCCCTTACGGTCTGGTCAACAGCTACTCTGGATTGATCCTGGCCCTGGCTGCCATTGGCGCCCCCTATGTGGTGACGACCGTGTCAGCCACCCTGCAGGGCTTAGATCCAAATCTGCTGCGTGCCAGCTATAGTCTGGGGGCGGGACCTATCCGCACCTTCTTCGGGGTGACGCTGCCCATCATTGCCCCCGGGGTCATCGCGGGCGCCCTGTTCGCTTTTGCGACTGCCTTCGATGAAATTGTGATCACGCTGTTCCTGGCCGGCCCCGAACAGGTCACGCTGCCGCGCCAGATGTTCACCGGGATCCGCGAGAACATCAGCCCAGTGATCGCGGCCGTGGCCACGATCCTGATTCTCTTTTCAACGTCCCTGTTACTCGTATTGGAATGGCTACGCGGTCGTGCTGCCGCCAGGACGACCCGAGTGACGTCCACTTAGGACCCGATTACCGGTCCTTAAGTAAAGTTTGGAAAGAATAAACGGGGTTTCCTCATGCTCACCGAGCTGACGTTGGGCGTGACGGGGTACTTCGTACTTCTACAACGGTGAGAGACCGCATCCGGCGCTGGGCAACCGGACGCCGGAGGAATGTATGCGGCTGGGACCGGTGGCGGTGCCAGTATTCCGGATTACTTCAACGAGCGTGAGCAGCCAACACTTGCAATCACGGGGCAGCGCCGTTCCGCTGCGATTGAAGAAGTGGATACAGCTTAAACCAGCACGAAATCTGTCGTGGGAGATGGATCCACTTTTAGAGAGGGGAGAGCCTTATGACGAATACCCGTTCGAGAATATCCACCTGTGCGCTCGGCCTATGCTTCGCCGCCACGCTTGCCGGCGTGGCCGCGCCGGCCCACGCTGATCAGACCGTTGCCAAAACAGACGATTACCAGCTGAACTTCGACTTCTCTGGTGTGGCAGGGGACTTTCACAGCCAACACAACTACCTCCAGTCCGGTACCAAGTCTGCGGGAGGCTCCACGTGGCAGGAAGGCTACATCACATACGGATTCAATGGGTTCGCCAACGTGGGCGGTGGCCAGATGTATGGTGCGTTCAACCTGTTGACCAGCGGAACCTGGGGGGAAGGGGACGCAGCCGGATTCAGCAATGGGAGTGAACGCACCACGGCGCCTGAGGATGCCTATGTTGGTTGGCGCTCTGGCGATCTGTTCCCCGCGCTCGGCAAAAATGGTCTGGATATTTCCGTTGGTCGCCAGACAATTACAGTCGGCAATGGCTTTCTGATTAGTGGTGATGCTTTGAACCTTGGACGTGGCATTCTCGATGGTGAGCTCAACCGTGGTGGCGCTTACTACCTCGCGGCACGGAGGTCTTTCGCGGAAAGCGCCAAGGTGAGCGTCGGTGGCGAGAAGGGTTGGCGTGGAGACGTGATGTGGCTGAAGTCGAAGACAAGGGTGCAGTCTGACGCGACGATGGCCGTCGGCAACCTGGAGCACGTTGCGGACTGGGGCACCCTCGGCCTCACCTACATCAAGGTGACGAACGTTAATCAAAACTGGGCCTTTCTTCATCCCCAACGTAATGGCATGAAAACTACCACCGTGCGCTTCCGGGGGAACGCCGGCATACCCGACCTGCTGCTCGCGGGTGAATATGCCTCGCAAGATCAACGCCATGGGAATGAACGTGCTGGGTATGCCACAGTAGGCTGGACATTTTCCAGCCTGCCTTGGTCCCCGCAGGCAAAATATCGTTTCAGTCGGTTCTCAGCCAACTTCGATTCACTGTTTTACGGCCTCCCTGAACCAAAGTTTGGCACGTGGTTCCAAGGTGAGGTAGCTGGAAACTATGCCGGCCCATTTAATAGCAACGCGCGGATCCAGATGCTGGAGATTGACGCCGCACCGTCGAAGAACATATTTGTGAGTTTGATGTCGTTCAAGTTCAACACCTTGAACAAGCAACTCGGCAACTTGGATGCACGCGAGACCGACCTTTATGCTGCTTGGACGGTCAATGATCATCTGACGGTTATTCCACTCGTCGGGCTTTACAAGCCTAGCGTCTCGGTCGCCAATGGTGGCAGCCAGCTGGGTAGCGCCCGTAGCAACCTGTATACCGAGCTGCTGCTCGCGTTTAGCCTCTAGATCAACCCCGGTTTCATCTTTCCCGCGAAGGCGTTCGAAGGATGAGTCGCAGGATGCGGCGAATCTATCCAGTGACGTTCATCGAACTTGCTGATTCACAAAGACGCCGGATCCTGGATATCGCTTTGGGATTTCGTGATGATGATCAAAATCAGAGCTTCTCTGGTGCGGGACGCTGCTTCGTTGCTACATGCCCATCGTGTCGGCATCGGAAGGGCGGGGATTGGGCAAGTATGGGAGCCGAGTATGCGCTAGACCAACGTGGGAGTTCCCCACCGGCTCCAATGCTCCGAACTTAAGCGATTCCCCTAGAAGTCTGTCGGACTTTGGTGGTCGAGGCGAGAATTCGGCTGTGCGAGGACAGATTTTCGACGGTTCGCCGGCCCATGGTGGTTCCATGGGCCAAGAATCGGCGGAAATATGGACCGCACAG